>PAPT01000024.1 GCA_002708995.1 Geminicoccus sp.
ATCGACGGCGACCAGATCATGGCGCTGATTGCGCTAAATATGCAGCAATCCGGCCGCCTGCGCGGGGAGGGGCTGGTGACCACGGTCATGTCCAACCTCGGGCTCGAGCGTTTCCTGCAGTCCCACGATCTGCGGATGGAGCGGACCCGGGTCGGTGACCGCTTCGTGCTCGAACGCATGCGCGACCTGGGCTGGAATTTCGGCGGGGAGCAGTCCGGGCACATGATCCTGTCCGACTACGCCACCACCGGCGACGGCATGGTCGCAGCGCTGCAGGTGCTGGCCGTCATGGTGCGGCAGCAGCGCCGGGCGAGCGAGGTGCTCAACCTCGTCACCCCCGTGCCGCAGGTGCTCAAAAACGTCCGCTTCACGGGCGCAAACCCGCTCGACGGCGGTCCGGTGCAGGCGCTGATCGCGACCGCAGAGCAGGAATTCGGTGACGCTGGCCGGCTGGTCATCCGCAAGTCGGGCACCGAACCGCTGATCCGGATCATGGCCGAGGGCGATGACGCTGCGCAGGTCGAAGCCGTGGTCGACCGCATCTGCGAGGCTGTGCAGGCGCAGGCGGGCTGAGACGGCGCAACACCAATTGACTGAAGGGGCAGGGGTATGAAGGGCCGGGTTCTCATCGTTGCCGGATCGGATTCCGGCGGCGGCGCCGGGATACAGGCGGACATCAAGACAGTGACGGCGCTGGGCGGCTTTGCCATGACGGCGCTGACGGCGCTGACCGCGCAGAACACGCGCGGGGTGCACGGTATCCACGCGGTGCCAGAGGCCTTCATCACCCAGCAGATCGACGTGGTGCTGAGCGATCTGGGCGCCGATGCGGTCAAGACCGGCATGCTGCACAGCCTGGCCGTGATCGAAACCGTGGTGGCGGCATTGGCGCAGACCGACGCGCCGCTGGTCGTTGACCCGGTAATGCGGGCCAAGGGCGGTGCAGCCCTGCTCCAGCCCGAAGCGCAGGCTGCGCTGACTGAAATGCTGTTGCCGCGCGCGGCGGTGCTGACCCCCAATGTCCCCGAGGCCGAAGCGCTGACCGGGATGAGCATCGAGACGGCCGCCGACCTGCGCCGGGTCGGCGAAGCCCTGCTGGCGCTGGGCCCGCAGGCGGTGCTGATGAAGGGCGGGCACCTGCCCGGTGCAGCCATGACTGACCTGCTGGTGACGGCCGAGGGGGCGAGCGCCATCGGTCTGGGCCGGGCGCGGCGCGAGACGCCCCATACCCACGGCACCGGCTGCACGCTGGCCAGCGCCATCACCGCCGGGCTGGCCCAGCAGATGATCCTGCAGCGCGCCGTTGAGCGCGCCGTCGCTTATGTCGACCGGGCCATCGCCAGCGCCCCGGGCTTCGGCGGCGGGCACGGCCCCATCAATCACGCGCATCCGCTCGATGCTGCGGCCGAGGACTGGTTTGCGGCCGATGCCGTGGACGAAACCGTGGTTTGAAGCCGTTCGACCGCATTCCCGCGAAACTCCCGTGACCTGACGGCGCGACCAACGACAAGGAAAGCCGAGATGACCCGTAAACTGTTCCTCGAAGACGCCTATCAGCGTTCCTGCACCGCCCGCGTGGAGGCGATCACCGCCGAGGGCGGGGTCGTGCTCGACCAGTCGGTGTTCTACGCCACCGGCGGGGGGCAGCCTGGCGACAGCGGCTGGCTGCGGCTCTCAGGCGGCGCAGAAGCCGCCATCGGCACATGCATCAAGGGCGAGGGCGACGCGCTGGTTCTGCTCCCCGCCGAGGGGCCCATCGACGGATTACGCGTGGACGACAGCGTCGAGGCCGTGCTTGACTGGGACCGCCGCTTTGCGCATATGGCCATGCACACCAGCCTGCATTTGCTCTGCGCCAGCGTCGATGCCGGCGTCACCGGCGGTTCGATCGGTGTGGAGAAATCGCGGCTGGACTTTGATCTCGAAGAAAGCCCGGACAAGGAAGCGCTGGAAGAACGCCTCAATGCCCTGATCGCCGGCGCCCATGCCGTGAGCGCCTCGACCATCACCGCCGAGGAACTCGACGCCCAGCCCGAGCTGGTGCGGACCATGTCCGTGGCCCCGCCCCGGGATGCCAGCGGCCTGATCCGGGTGGTGCAGATCGGGGTAGAAGACGACAGCGTCGATTTCCAGCCCTGCGGCGGCACCCACGTCGCCAACACCAGCGACATCGGCCGGGTGCGGGTCGGCAAGATCGAGAAAAAGGGACGGCAGAACCGCCGGATCAACATCCACTGGGAACCAGCCGCCGCCTAAACTGGCTGCAGCGCGCGTTGGTGCAAAGCAGCCTCTAGGCTGGCCGGGTTGTGCTGACCCGGTCCGGCGTGCTGTATCTTGGTCGTAATAAACAGCGCAGAGGGCTGCCGCCATGGGCGACGCTCCATCCTTGCTCCCCGCTGGCCTCGAAGACCAGCTGCCGCCCTGGGCCGAAGCCGAGGCGGAAGCGCTCAGCCTTATCCTCGGCGCCGCGCGTAGCTTTGGCTATGATCGGGTCAAGCCGCCCTTGCTCGAATACGAAGACACCCTCACCGCCTTCGCCCCGGATGCCCTGCGCAAGGGCTTCAAGCTCGCCGACCCACAGGCCGAGGGCCTGCTGGTCCTGCGTTCGGACAAGACCGGGCAGGTGGTGCGCATCGCCCAGACTCGCCTGAAAGACGAACCTCGGCCCCTGCGCCTGTCCTACGGTGGGCAGGTGCTGCGCGCCAAGGGGTCGCAGCTGCGCCCGGAGCGGCAGTTCACCCAGGCCGGGGTCGAGCTGATCGGGGTGCCTGAGGGAGCTGAGACCCGGGCGCTGGTGGAGATTGCTGACCTGTGCCTGACCGCGCTGGGAACGATCGGGGTCGAGGACATCACGCTGGATCTGACCCTGCCGCATCTGGCGCGCGAGGCAGCGGGTGGCGACAGTGCGCTGATCCGGGCGCTGAGCGAACGCAACGCGGCACTGGCCGGAGACGCCGGGGCGGCGGGCGAGCAAGTCGCAGCCCTGATCGGTGCCTTTGGCTCGTGGGATACAGCGATCGATGCGCTGGCAGCCGCAGGCCCGTCCCCGCAGATGACCGCCGCCGCTGCCGGAGTGCGCGCCGTGGCCGAGGCCATGCAGGATCGCCACCCCAAGGCGGAGATCATGCTCGATCCCGCCGAACTGCGCGGCTTTGACTACCACAGCGGGCTGTCGTTCGTGCTCTACGCCAAGGGGATCCGTGGCGAGCTCGGCCGGGGTGGGCTCTACCCCGCCGGCGAGGAGCAGGCGGCGGGCTTCACGCTCTATATGGATACGATCCTGCGCGCCCTGCCTGCGCCCGTCCGGCCCGAGAAGGTCTGGGTCGCGGCCGACGCCGATGCGGGCGAGATCGCGCGCCGCCGGGGGGCGGGCGAGGTGATCGTCGCGGATCTGGACTGACCCGAGTTCGGTTCCGCGAACCGCCCAACACTCACACCGAAGTTGCACAACGAGAAGACTGAACATGGCGAACGTGGCTGTCGTAGGCTCCCAGTGGGGCGACGAAGGAAAAGGCAAAATCGTGGACTGGCTGTCCGAACGCGCCGACGTGGTGGTGCGGTTTCAGGGCGGGCATAACGCCGGCCACACGCTGGTCGTCGACGATGTCACCTACGCGCTGTCGCTGCTGCCCTCCGGTGTGGTGCGCAAGGGCAAGCAGGCCCTGATCGGTAACGGCGTCGTGCTCGACCCCTGGGCGCTGGTCGACGAGATCGAGCGCTGCCGGCAGTTGGGGCTGGAGATCGACGAGCGCCGCCTCGGCATCGCTGAGAACACGCCGCTGATCCTGCCCGTTCATTCTGCGCTGGATCACGCCCGGGAACGGGCACGCGGCGCCGAGAAAATCGGCACCACCGGGCGCGGCATCGGCCCCGCCTACGAGGACAAAGTCGCCCGCCGGGCGGTACGCCTGTCCGACCTCGCCGACGAAGACCGCCTGCGCGGGGCGCTGACCGAGCTGTTCCGCCATCACAGCGCGCTGGCGCGCGGCATGGGCGAGCCAGAGCCGGATTTCGATGAGCACCTGCGGATGCTGCAGGAGGTTGCACCCATGGTGCTGCCCTACCGCGCCCGCGTCTGGCAGCAGCTGGCCGAAGCCCGCCGCCGCCGGGAGCGCGTGCTGTTCGAGGGCGCGCAGGGCGCGATGCTCGACATCGATCACGGTACCTTCCCGTTCGTCACCTCGTCCAACACCGTCGCCGGGCAGGCCTCGGCGGGCGCAGGCGTTGGCCCGGCACAGGTCGGCTACGTGCTGGGCATTACCAAGGCCTACACCACGCGCGTCGGCTCCGGCCCGTTCCCGACCGAGCTGGACGACGAGGTTGGCACCCGTCTAGGTGAGCGCGGCCGCGAATTCGGCACCGTCACCGGGCGCAAGCGCCGCTGCGGCTGGTTCGACGCGGTCATGGTCCGGCAGGCGGTGCAGATTTCCGGGATCAGCGGCATTGCCTTCACCAAGCTCGACGTGCTCGACGGCTTTGACGAGCTGCGTATCTGCGTCGGCTACCGGCTGGGCGACGAACGCATCGACTACTTCCCCACGGCGCCGGATGAACAGGCAGCCGTCGAGCCGATCTACGAGGTTGTGCCCGGCTGGTCGGAAAGCACCTTTGGCGCGCGGTCGTGGGCAGACCTGCCGGCGAACTGCGTCAAGTACGTGCGCCACGTCGAGGAGCTGATCGGGGTGCCGATTGCGCTGCTGTCGACCTCGCCCAAGCGCGAAGACACCATCCTTGTCCGCGACCCGTTCGAGGACTAATCACAGGGGGAGGCTCCGGCATCCCGGCAGAAGGCTGAACGCACCATGACCCAGATCGCCCCTTCCTTGCTCGCCTGCGACTTCGGCAACCTCGAAGCCGAGGTGTGCGCCGTCGAGGCCGGCGGTGCCGACATGCATCACATCGACATCATGGACGGGCACTTCGTGCCCAACCTCTCCTTTGGTCTGCCGGTGGTCGAGGCCATTGCGCGGGCGGCGTCGATCCCGCTCGATGTGCACCTGATGATCGAGCCCTACGAGCCCTATCTCGACGCCTTTCGAGACGCCGGAGCGCACCGCATCGCGGTCCACGTCGAGGCTAGCCCGCACCCGCACCGGGCGCTGCAGGCGATCCGCGACATGGGGCTGGTCGCCGGGCTGGCGCTCAATCCCGGTACGCCGCTGGAAACTGTCATGCCGCTGCTGAACTCGGTTGATCAGGTTGTGCTGATGTCGGTGAACCCCGGCTTCGGGGGGCAGCGCTTTATTCCCGAAACGCTGGAGCGTGTCGCCCAGCTGAGGTCGATGATCGGTGACTGGTCGATCGATATTGAGATTGATGGTGGTGTGGGCGAGGGCAATGCCCGCGATCTGATCAATGCCGGGGCAACGATCCTCGTTGCTGGCACCAGCGTGTTCAAGGCCGAGGACTACGGCACGGCCATCGCGGCGCTGCGCGCCTGAGGCCGTTTCTGCCTGTCGGTACAGTTGCTGATCTGCTTGCTTGGAGAGAAACGCCGGCGATGCCCTGTTTATGGGGGTGAGACTGGTACCGCCGACGCTCTGCTATGCTCGAAGCCCGTGGCAGCTGGGTTCGAGTTCCTTCGTGCAGTTGGACCTCAGGACGGTTGGGGAGGTGTAGGCCGACGTCTGATCGTGCTCGCCAATGCACCAGGCGTGATGCAACTTGATTCAGTTCAATAAATCTTAAAGTAGCGGAAAGTCTAGTAAATTATGTAATTGCGATACAAAATCAAGTGAAAAAACACCTTTGGGTTTGGTTAAATGAGTGAAATCTCGTTTTTAGGGGTGTTCTGGGCAGATTTTTAGCGGGCTGGGACCGCTTTGAGGTCCCGAAACAGCGGTCTGGAACGACTTTTGCTTGTAGTGACTCGATAGATTATGAGCCTTATGCGCCCAATTGCGGTAAGCTGAGCTGGTTTTTGAACATAGGATCTTCAGCGCATGCGCATTTTTCAGCGTCTGACCCGAACCGACGGCTCCCGCCGCCCCCCGTCCCTCGTCGTTCTCGCCGCAGCGCCCCTGATGGCGCTGGGGCTGGCGTTGGGGGTCACCGCGCCTGCGCAGGATGCGCGGGTGATCGACGTGAGCATGGAGAGCCGCGCGGCCGAGAGCGCGCTGACCGGCTGCAGCGGGCAGAGCAATCGCCTGCTGCGCTTCGTCGGTGGCTCCTACGTCACCAAGCACGACGTCTGCCGCGTTGGTGAAGCGCTGGCGGTGGAGCAGGCACGGCTGGGCGCCATGGCGCTGGCAAATCGTGCGCTGGAGGCCGAGCGCGATGGCGCGATTGCCCGCGCTGACACCCTGCAGGCCGAGGTTACAGCGCTGGGCCAGTGCCGCGCCGATGAACTTCAGGCCGAGCTGGATCAGCGCGAGGCCGAGACCAACACCCTGCTCGCCATGCAGGAGAGCCTGACCACGCAAATCGCCGGGCTGGATCAGCGGGTCGAAGCCTGTCAGGCCGAGATGGAGGGGCAAGCCAGCACCGAAGCCGACCTGCGCGATAAAATCGCAGCGCTGCAGGCTGATCTCGCCGCCGCCGAGGCTGCGGCGCGTCAGGCCAGCGACGACAGCGCGGCTGAGATTGCCCGGTTGCAGAGCCTGCTTGATCAGGCGCTGTCGCAGGCAGAAGCCGCACAGACCGACTTTGCTGCCGTGGGTGAGATGGCCGGTGATCTGGCCGCCGCACAGGCTGAAATCGAGCGCCTCGAAGGGGTGATTGAGGCCGATGCAGGGGCGGCTGAGGCGACCTCGGCTGCCACCGCCCTGAACCAAGGCTTGCAGGCCTGGTCCACCGTCGCCAGTCAGGCACGGCCGGAGGTCGAGGGTCTGGCCCTGCCCGGAGACAGCCTCGTGCTCTCGGGCTCTGAATCGATTTTCCTGACCGGCAGTGCCGAGATCAGCGAAACCGGGCAGGCGTTGCTCGACGAGCTGGCCGCCGAAATCCTGTCGATCATGGCAACGCTGCCCGCGGACGCTGATTGGCGGCTGGAGGTGCAGGGCCACGCCGATATCCGGCCCACGGGCGCGCGCTGGCCGTCAAACTGGGAGCTGTCGGCCTATCGGGCGTCGGCAGCCGTGCGGGTGCTGGCTGAAGCCGGCGTGCCGGTGGAAAGGCTGGCTGCGGTCGGGCTGGGCGAGTATCACCCGCTGGTCGATGAAGCCAGGCAGGCAGCCTACGCGATGAACCGTCGGCTGGAGCTGCGGTTCCGCTAGGCGGCTGAGGCTGAGGCTTTGACGCCGGGGACAGGAAACAGGAAACGGGGTTCGGGAACATGAACGCACGACGGATTATCGCTCTGGTATTGGGGGTGGCAGCGGCCCTGAGCCTGCTCGCCAAGTTCGGGCTGCTGCGCGCGGTCGGGCTGGACGATTTTCCGTTCTGGCTGATCTGGCCGCTGACCGTCGCCGGTCTGGCAGGTGCGGTGATGCTGTGGTTCGTCCCGGGGGGGCAGGGCAGTGGCGCCAGTTCAGCCGTGCCCGACGAGGACACCGCGCAGGCGCTGGCGACCCGTGATGCCCGGATCGCCTCGCTCGAAGTCGAGCTGGCGCAGGTGAAAATGGCGGTGCAGGACGAGGACTGACCGCCCCGGCTGCGAGCGCGGCCGAGTGCGGCTAGGGCTTGATCACCACTTTGCCGACCGACTGACGGTTGGCGAGGGCTTCGAGGCCCTTGGTCGCCTCATCCAGCGAATAGACCGCCGAGACGTGGGGCCGAAGCTGGCCTTCCTTGAGCCAGTGGGTCAGCTGCACCAGTGATTTCATCAGCACGCTGGGATTGTTGCGGGCGTAGCTGCCCCAGTACACCCCTACCACCGAGATGTTCTTGACCAGCAGCAGGTTGGCCGGCACCTGCGGGATCTCGCCCGAGGCAAAGCCAACGGTGAGTAGCCGTCCTTCGAATTTCATACAGCGGAGCATGGTGTTGAAGGCATCCCCGCCAACCACGTCGTAGCCGACGTCAGCCCCGCCCAGCGCCTTGACCTTGTCGCGCAGGTCGGGATCGGCCACGTCGAAGACGTGATCCGCGCCGTGTTCGGCCACCAGTGCGCGCTTTTCTTCGGTGCTGGCCAGACCGATCACGGTGGCGCCCATCATTTTGCCGATTTCCAGCGCGGTCAGGCCAACCCCGCCCGACGCGCCGTTGATGATCAGGGTTTCCCCTGCCTTGAGCTGCGCGCGGGTTTCCAGCGCTACGTGCGATGTGCCGTAGGCGACGGTGAAGGCGGCGGCGTCGGTGAAGTCGATCCCGTCGGGCAGGGGGATCAGCGTGTCGGCAGCGGCCAGCGCGATTTCGGCAAAGCCGCCCACGGAGGTCAGGGCCATGACCCGCTGGCCCAGTGCGATGCCCTTCACGCCCTCACCCAGTGCAATAACCTCGCCCGCGACCTCGGAGCCGGGGACGAAGGGCAGATCGGGCCGCTCCTGATACTTGCCCTGAATGATCAGCGTGTCGGCGAAATTGACCCCGCAGGCGTGGACCCGGACCGCGACCTGGCGCTTGCCCGGCAAGGGGTCGGGGATCTCCTGCACCCGGTGAGAATTAATGGGGCCAAGGGTTTCGCAGACCAGAGCGCGCATGATGGGAAGTCCTTTTTTCCTGTCTTACTGTCTTTCTGATCCGGCCGTCCCAGATCACTTGAAGCCATACTGGCAGGCCATGGTCACCCGCCGCAAGTCGTCCCGGATCTGAAGCGGCTGAGATGCCGGGAAGGCGTAGTTCTCCGGCGTGCCGGGGCAGTTCTTGTGCGCGTGCCAGAGCACGCCGTCGTCTGAAATCACCGAGGGGTCGTAGACGGCGAGAAAAGTCGGCCCGTCCAGCTCAAACACCATCACCGGGGCCTGGCGGGTCAGCGTGCCGGGGGCGGGTAGTTCGTCGAAGGTCGGCCCGGGGGCCAGATCGGTGGCGTCACAGCCCGATAGCCAGAACAGCGCGCCGACCAGCGCACTCGCCGTGATCAGGCTTGGCGGGATCAGGCCCGGCGCCACGTGGTCCCGCCTGCGCCGTCTTCGAGCACGATCCCGGTCTCGGTCAGCTGGTCCCGGATCGCGTCCGCGCGGCCGAAGTCGCGGGCCTTCTTGGCCTCAGCCCGTTCCGCGATCAGCGCGTCGATGTCGTTGGGGCTCAGCCCTGCATCCCCGCCCGTCCCCGCGCCTTCACCCGCGCCACCGCCACCTCGGAACCACTGGTCCGGCGTAAGCTGGAGCAGGCCGAGGAATTGCGCGGCAGCGGCGAGCTGGTCGGACTGTCCGCGTAGGGTGTCGATTTCAGCCATGGCCTGCGGGGTGTTGAGGTCGTCGCGGATAGCATTCAGGACCGCTTCGGGCACCTTGTCTGCCGGGGTCACTCCGTCCCACACGCGGTACCAGCCATCGAGCCGGTTCTTGGCTTCGGTCAGCTTAGCCTGCGTGAAGTCCAGGGGCGCACGATAGTGCCCCGAAAGCAGCGACAGCCGCAGGGTCTCTCCCCGGTGGCCCTGCCCCAACAGGTCGCGCACGGTGAAAAAGTTGCCCAGTGACTTGGACATTTTCTGCCCTTCGACCATCAGCATGCCGTTGTGCAGCCAGGTGCGGGCCATGTGCGCGGTTTCGTTGGCGCAGCGGCTCTGGGCGATTTCGTTTTCGTGGTGGGGAAAGATCAGATCGTTGCCGCCGGCGTGGATGTCGAAGACCTCGCCCAGAATGGCCTTGGACATGGCCGAACATTCGATGTGCCAGCCCGGGCGGCCCCGGCCCCAGGGGCTGTCGAAGGTGGCGTGGTCTGGCTCGTCGGGCTTCTGCGGTTTCCACAGCACGAAGTCGGAAGGATCGCGCTTGGCCGAGCTGACCTCGACCCGCGCGCCGGCGATGATATCGTCCTGACTGCGGCGGGAGAGCTGGCCGTAGTCCGGCATGGAGGGCACGTGGAACAGCACGTTGCCATCGTCGGCGGGGTAGGCGTGGCCCTTGTCGATCAGGGTCTGGATCATGGCAATCATCTCGTCGATGTATTCGGTGGCGCGCGGCTGGTTGGTCACCGACAGTACGCACAGCGCCTCCAGATCATCCAGATAGTCCTGCGTCGAACCGGCGGTTAGGTCGGCGATGGAAACGCCGGTCTCCAGCGCGCGGGCGATGATCTTGTCATCGACGTCGGTGATGTTGCGGACAAAGGCGACATTCGCGACGCCGAAATCATGGCGCAGCAGGCGATGCAGCATGTCGAAGTTGACCGCCGAGCGGGCATTGCCCAGATGCGCAAGGTCGTAGACCGTGGGGCCGCAGAGGTAGACGCCGACCCGGCCCGGGACCATGGGCTCGAAGGGTTCAAGCTGCCGGGTCAGGGTGTTGGTCAGGCGGATGGCGCTGCTCATGCGGCCTCACCCCGGAGCCGCGCAAGGATCTTGTCGCGGTCGAGCAGGGGCAGCAGTACGGCCATTTCCGGCCCGCGTTCCTGCCCGGTCAGTGCCTGACGCAGCGGCATGAACAGGCCCCGGCCCTTGGCACCGGTTTCGGCTTTGACTGCATCGGTCCAGGCCGACCAGCTGTCCGCGTTGAGCGCGCCCTCGGGCAGCAAACCGGCAGCGGTTTCGACGAAGGCCGCATCCTCGATCACCGGCGTCACCGGGCCTTCGATCAGCCGCAGCCAGTCTGCGACGTCGCCCAGGCGCTCCAGATTGGGCTGGATCACGGCCCAGCGGGTCTCGTTCAGGCCCTCGAACCGGCCTTCCACGGCGGCGTAGGGCAGCTGCCGCACGATCTTGCCGTTGAGCGGGACCAGCTCGTCGGGGTCCATGCGCGGGCTCGACCGGCCGAAGCGGGCGATGTCGAAACTCCCGGCAAGCTCGTCGATGGCGGACACGGGTTGCGGGCCATCGGGGGTGCCCAGTCGGCTGAGGAAGGTCACGATCGTCAGCGGCTCCAGTCCGCAGTCTTCGCGCAGATCGCGGATCGACAGCGCGCCGTTGGACTTGGACAGCTTGGAGCCGTCCGCGCCGGTCACCAGCGGCATGTGGGCAAAGCGCGGCACGCTGAAGTCACTCAGCCCCTTCATCGCCGCCAGCACTTCGAACAGCTGGATCTGGGTCGCGGTGTTGGAGGTGTGGTCTTCCCCGCGGATGATGTCGGTCATGCCCAGGTCGATGTCATCGAGCACCGAACACAGGGTGTAGAGGTAGGAACCATCGCCACGGATCAGCACTGGGTCGGACAGGTTTTCCGCCTCGAAGCTGGTATCGCCGCGCGCCAGATCATCCCAGCGGATTTCGCCGGGGGTGAGGGCAAAGCGCCAGTGTGGCGTCCGGCCTTCGGCCTTGAACGCGGCTTCGTCCTCGTCCGACAGCGGGTAGGTCGCACGGTTGTAGATGAAGGGCTTGCCCTGGATCGATGCAGTCTTGCGCATCAGCTCCAGCTCGGCGCCGGTTTCGTAACAGGGATAGAGCCGACCGGCTGCAATCAGTCCGTCGCGCGCCGCGTCATAGGCCTCGAAGCGCTCGGACTGCTTGGCGTAGTCGTCCCAGTCCAGCCCGAGCCAGCGCAGGTCTTCTTCGATGCCCGCGCGGAATTCATCCGTGCTGCGTTCGAGGTCGGTGTCGTCGATCCGGAGCAGGAAGTCGCCCCCGGCCTGCTTGGCGTGCATCCAGTTGATCACGGCGGTGCGGATGTTGCCCAGATGCAGCCAACCGGTGGGCGAAGGGGCAAAGCGAACGCGAAGGGTCACAGGCGCGGTTCCTAGGTATCCGCCGGCAGGCGGTAGCGATTGGTCACAGGATAGTTGCGGTCGTCGATCAGCGCCCGCTGGCTCAGGCGCAGCACCATCGGCGCGGCCCGGCGCTTGAATTCGGAGCGCGCCATGCGCTTCCACAGGTCGATGCAGGCATCAACCCGGTAGCCGTCTTCTTCGAGCGCGTCGACGCACAACTCGTCCTCGATCAGCGCCTGCAGCTGGCGGTCGGTTTCGGTGTTGCCCACCGGCGGTGCGTCTTCGCCCATGGCTTCGGCGAGCGAGGACAGGTCCGAGCTGTAGACATCGCCGAAGGGGGCCAGCCGCGGGCCGTCGAGGCCGTGGCGGTTCTCAAACTCACCCAGCGCCAGTTCGGTCTTGGTCCAGGGCAGCAGGGTCAGTGTGTTCCCGGCCTTCCAGTCGGTCTCGGTGGGCACGAGCTGGCGCAGCATGTCGATCGCCGGGTGGGCAACGTCGGCGACCTCCACGGCCAGCTTGTTCTTGGCGGCGAAGTCATAGACGCCCAGCGCGATGATCTTGGCAGAGGCCGCCCAGCTGGTTTCCGGCTCTTCCTTGGGTGCTGAGACGCAGCGCCAGCTGCCCTCAACCTTCATCCAGCGGGTGGCAAAGTTACCGGTCTCGGCCAGCGGGAAGCTGCCCGCCATATCCCCGCCGGGGTTGATGCAGAAGCCGCCGCCGTCGAAGACCATGCTGTCCTGCCCACCGACGAGGTTGGTGTAGATCAGCGGAAAACCGTGGACCTGGCTCAGCCGGCTCATGGCCGCGTAGCGCTGGTCCATGATATCGGCGGTGAAGCCCGAGCCATTGAGCGCAATCATCAGGTCGGTGCCGGTTTCCTCCAGCGTTTCCGGCCCGTCTTCGCGCCAGGCATCGTCGCAAATTTGCAGGCCGATCTTGGCACCGCGGAACAGGATCGGCCCCTGCAGCGGTCCCGGCTCGAACCAGCGGGCTTCGTCGAAGGGGCCGAAGGTTGGCAGCGAGCGCTTGTAGCGTTGGCCGGCGATGGCGCCGCCCTCGGCAAGAATGGCGGCGTTGAAGACCTGCCCCTTCATCCGTCGGTGCGGCGCCTGATAGGCGTAGAAGGGGACATCAGCCGCGGGGTCCTGAACGATGGTGCCGAACAGGATCCCGGGCGCGCCCTCGGCCTTTGTCAGGTCAACCAGCTCGGCATTGGCCCGCGCACAGTCCTGAATGAACTGTTCATGCAGGGCGAGATCGCCGACGGGGTAACCGGTCAGCGACCCTTCGGCAAAGACAACGAGGTCGGCGCCGTCTGCCGCTTCTTCGTAGGCCTGCTTGTGCAGTTCGAGGTTGCACAGAATATCCCCGGCAATCGGGTTGATCTGCGCCACCACTATTCGGAGTTGGTCCATTCAGACACTCTCAACGGCTGTGGCTCCGGTCGGGCGTGGACCGGGGTGCATTCACGCGGCGAATGGCGGGTTTTGTAGCGACAAAACAGAGTGCTGCAAAGTCATGGTTGCCCTGTGAAACTGCCGCTACACGTCCGGGCATAGGGGTCGGTAGCGGCTGATTCACGCGTGGATTTAGGTGTTTGATCAGCCTTCGAACTTGAGCAGCAGATCCTTGGCGTCGACCTGGTCGCCCGACTTCACAAAAACTTCGGATACGCGGCCGTCGCGGTCGGCGTAAACGCTGGTCTCCATCTTCATGGCTTCCAGCGACAGCAGGACGTCGCTCTTCTTCACTTCGTCGCCCACCGTGACATTCACGGTCACGATTGCGCCGGGCATGGGCGCGGCAACCTCTCCGGGGGCGCCGGTGGCCACCGGGCGGGCGGTGATGTCGGCGGCGGCGTTCTTGTCCTGAATGACGACGTTTCGCGGCTGTCCGTTGAGCTCGAAGAATACCGTGCGCCGCCCCTTGGCATCGGGGTCAGACACGGCGAGCAGGCGGATGATCAGCCGCTTACCGGCGTCGATTTCGACCGACAGCTCTTCGCCGACCTCGGGGCCGTAGAAGAACACCGGCGTGGGCAGCAGCGAGGTATCGCCGAAGTCACGGCGGTGGCTGGCAAAATCGAGGAATACCTTGGGGTAGAGCACGTAGGCGGCGATGTCCTGGTCGCTGACGCTCTCGGGCTTGCGGCGGAAGGTTTCAGCCAGCTCCGCCCGCACGGCGGCAAAGTCGACTGGCGGCAGCGAAGCGCCCGGCCTCTCGGACAGCGGTGCTTCACCGCGCAGCACCTTGGTCTGCAGCGCCTGCGGGAAGCCGCCGGTGGGCTGGCCCAGATCACCGCGGAAGAAGGAAACCACGGAATCGGGGAAGGCGACCTCCTTATCCGGGTTGGTCAAGTCCTCGGGGCTGAGGTTGTGGGAGACCATGAACAGCGCCATGTCGCCAACGACCTTCGAGGACGGCGTCACCTTGACGATGTTGCCGAACAGAATATTGACGTCGGCGTAACGCTTCACCACCTCGGGCCAGCGGTGCTCGATGCCGAGGCTCCGGGCCTGTTGACGCAGGTTGGTGTACTGGCCCCCGGGCATGGCGTGCTCGAACACGTCCGAGGAGCCCGCGCGCATGTCGGCTTCGAAGGCCGCATAGTGGCGGCGGGCGCCGTCCCAGTAGTGGGCAATCTTGTCCAGCGTGTCGCGGGGCAGTTCCGGGTCACGCTCCAGCCCGCGCAGGGCTTCGGCGATGGTGCCGAGGTTGGGCTGCGAGGTCAGACCCGAGAGGGGATCCATGGCGGCATCGATGATATCGACCTCGGCAGCGCTCGCCGCGAGCACGGTGGCGACCTGTCCGCCGGATGTATCGTGGGTGTGGAAATGGATCGGCAGCCCGACTTCGCCCTTGAGCGTTTCAACCAGCTTGGCAGCCGCTGCGGGGCGGGCGACCCCGGCCATGTCCTTGATCGCCAGCGTATGCGCGCCGGCGGCCTCGAACTGACGCGCCATGTCGACGTAGTAGGCGAGGGTGTATTTGTCTTCGTCCGGGCTGAGCAGGTCGCCGGAGTAGCAGATCGTCGCCTCGCAGATTGCCCCGGCGTCGATTACCGCGTCGATGGCGACGCGCATGTTATCGACCCAGTTGAGGCTGTCGAACACGCGGAAGACGTCGACCCCGCGACCGTTGTCGAAGGCTTTGACGACGAAGTCCTTGACCACGTTGTCCGGGTAGTTGGTGTAGCCCACGGCGTTGGAGCCGCGCAGCAGCATCTGGAACAGGTGGCTGGGGGCGGCGGCCCGCATCTGTTCGAGGCGCTGCCATGGGTCTTCCTTGAGGAAGCGATAGGCGACGTCGAAGGTCGCACCGCCCCAGACTTCGAGGCTGAACAGCCCGCGCAGGCCGTTCTCGTACGCCGCCATAGGGGCCACGAGGTCAGCCGTCCGCATCCGGGTCGCCAGCAGCGACTGGTGGGCATCGCGGAAGGTGGTGTCGGTCACCAGCAGGCGGTCCTGCGCACCGATCCATTTGACCAGACCAGCCGCGCCATCGCGGTCGAAGACGGTCTTGGCGGTCTCACGGTGCTCGGTGTCGGCATCGACCAGCGGCAGGCGCTGCAGTGGTGCCCGGGCGACCGCAGGACGGCCTTCCATCTCCGGGTTGCCGTTGACCACGGTCTCACCGAGGAATTTGAGCAGCTTAGAGGCCCGGTCGCGCCGGGGCGGGAAGTGGAACAGCTCAGGCGTGTCGTCGATGAAGCGGGTCGTCAGAACCCCGGTGCGGAAATCATCGTGCCGGACCACGCGCTGCAGGAAGGGCAGGTTGGTCTTGATGCCCCGGATGCGGAATTCGGCCAGCGCCCGGCTCATCCGGGCAATGCCCTGATCCCGGTCGGGGGCGTGGACGGTGACCTTGGCCAGCAGCGAGTCATAGTGCGGGGTTACCACCGCGCCAGCGAAGGCCGTACCGCCGTCCAGACGCACGCCGAAACCGGCGGGCGAGCGGTAGGCGACGATCTTGCCGTAGTCGGGGACAAAGGCGTTTTCCGGGTCTTCGGTGGTCACGCGGCACTGAATCGCGACCCCGCGCGGGCGGCGATCTTCCTCGGCCTCGGGCACCCCGGATTCGGCCAGCGTCGCACCGCCGGCAATCAGCAGCTGGGTCTTGACGATATCGACCGACGTGACTTCCTCGGTCACCGTGTGCTCGACCTGAATGCGCGGGTTGACCTCGATGAAGTAGAAGGCACCGTCGCGGACGTCGTAGAGAAATTCAACCGTACCGGCGTTCTGGTAGCCGGCGGTCTCGGCAAGGCGCACGGCGGCTTGGCACATGCCCTGCCGGGTGTCTTCGTCGAGCCACGTGGCCGGGGCCATCTCCACGACCTTCTGATTGCGGCGCTGCACCGAGCAGTCGCGCTCGAACAGATGGGTGACGTTGCCGTGGGTGTCGGCGATGACCTGCACCTCGACGTGGCGGGCGTGCTCGATCAGCTTTTCGAGGTAGACATCATCTTTGCCGAAGGCAGCGGCCGCTTCCCGCTTGGCGATAGCGACTTCTTCGGCGAGCTTGTCGGCGTCGTAGACCCGGCGCATGCCGCGTCCACCGCCGCCCCAGCTGGCCTTAACCATCACCGGCAGGCCGATTTTCTCGCCGGCTGCATCCGCAGCAGCGTCGCCGTCGGGCAGGGCGTCCGTCGCCGGAACGGTTGGGACGTTGGCGGCTTCCGCGAGCTTTCGCGAGGCGACCTTGTCACCCAGATCGATCAGGGTCTGGGCGCGCGGGCCGACGAATGTGATGCCAGCGGCGTCTGCGGCGGCGGCCAGCTCGGGCGATTCGGAAAGAAAGCCATAGCCGGGGTGGATGGCGTCGGCGCCGGAGAGCTGCGCAACGCAAATGATTTCCTCGACCGAGAGATAGGCCGCGATCGGCTCCATCCCCACCCCGATTTCGTAGGCTTCATCGGCTTTGAAGCGGTGCAGGGCAAAGCGGTCTTCGTGGGCGTAAACGGCGACAGTCTGGATGCCCAGTTCTGTTGCGCCACGGAACACACGGATGGCGATTTCAGAACGGTTGGCAACGAGTAGCTTGCGGATGGGCTGGGGAGAAGGTCGGCTGGGGGCCATGGGGCTGGTCCTCTTAGGCGGTCGTATGTCAGAAGCGACACTAGCGAGGTTTGGTCCCCGCCAACAACGTACGCAAATGAGGATGACCCATGCACCTTGACCAGTCCACGATGGTGCCTGCCACATTGGTTAAACGCTACAAGCGGTTTCTCAGCGATCACCGGCTGGAAAGCGGTGAGGTGATCACCGCATCCTGTCCCAATACCGGCACGATGCTGGGCCTGACCACACCGGGCAGCGCGACCTGGCTAGTGCACGCGCCTTCGCCAACACGGAAGTACGATTACCGCTGGGAGCTGATTGAAGACGAGGGCACATGGGTCGGGATCAACACCGGCCGCCCCAACGCCATGGTCGAAGAAGCGATCCGGGCCGGGGTGATCACCGAACTGGCGGGCTATGCCGACCTGTGCCGGGAGGTGAAATACGGCACCAACAGCCGTATCGACCTGCTGCTCGAAGACCCCGGCCGGCCGCAGGCCTTCGTCGAGGTCAAGAACTGCCATCTGCGCCGCGAAGCGGGGTTGGCTGAATTCCCCGATTCCATCACCACCCGGGGCGCCAAGCACCTCGATGAGTTGGCCGCTCAGGTGGCGCTCGGCCACCGCGCAGTCATGGTCTTCTGCGTGCAGCGGGCCGACTGTGATCACTTCGACGTCGCCGCCGATATCGACCCGGGCTATTCGGTAGCCTTCCAGCGGGCGCGCGCCGCAGGGGTGGAAGCGCTGGCCTACGTGTGCCATGTCTCTGCCGAGACCATAGCCCTGACCCACTCGATTCCGATCAAGGACTGACGCCCGCCCATGCTGCCCACCACACGCCAGCTCTACGACCACCCGGACAGCAGTGGTCCCATTACCCTGCACACCGCCGAGGACTTCGAAGGCATGCACGCCGCCGGCCGGCTGGCATCCGAGTGTCTGGATATGATCACCGAGCACGTGGTTGCCGGGGTCAGCACGGGGGAGCTTGACCGCCGGATTCAGGATTTCGTCGAAGGCCGGGGCGCCGTGTCGGCGACCATCGGCTACCGCGGCTACCAGCATGCGTCCTGTATTTCGCTCAACGAAGTCGTCTGCCACGGCATCCCCTCGGACGACGAACAGCTGGTCGACAAGGACATTCTGAACATCGACGTTACCGTCATCGTCGACGGCTGGCACGGTGATACCTCGCGCATGTACATCGTCGGCGGCTCCTCGCACCCGACCCGGGAAAAGCTGGTGCGGGTGACCTATGAGGCCATGTGGCATGGCATCAACTCCGTCCGGCCGGGGGCGACGCTGGGCGATGTCGGCGCTGCGATCCAGAAGCACGGGGAGAAGGCGGGCTTTTCCATCGTCCGGCAGTTCGTCGGCCATGGGCTGGGCGAGCAGTTCCACATGGCGCCCAACATCTTCCACTTCGGCAAGCCCGGTAAGGGCGTGGAGTTGGTGCCCGGGATGCTGTTTACCATCGAGCCCATGCTCAACGTCGGCACCTACCGCGTCGAGATCGACGAGAGCGACGGCTGGACCGCCCGCACCCGTGACCGCAAGTCATCGGCACAGTTCGAGCACTCGGTCGGGGTCACGGCTGACGGCTTCGAGATTTTCACCACCTCGCCGAAGGGCTTCGAGCAGCCGCCCTACCTCTGAGCGCGCGGTCCGTGGCGGCCGTTGAAATTCTGGGGTTGAAATAAACGACGATATCATACCTATAGGTTGATAACCCGATTTCGTCACACCTGCGGCTGATCCATAACCCTGCGCGACGCCAAGGCCCCAGCCTTGGAAACCACCGACATCGGCGGCCATCGCCACCGCCTGCGCGACCGCCTGATCCGGGGCGGACCGGAAGCGCTGGCCGACTGCGAGGTGCTGGAAGTCCTGCTGTTCGCGGCAATGCCCCGGGGTGATACTAAGGCGCTCGCCAAATCGCTGATCGCGCAATTCGGTTCCCTCGGTGACGTGCTCTCCGCACCCCCTGAGGCGCTGGTCACCGTCAAGGGCGTCGGTCAGGCGGCCGTTGCCGCGATTGCCGTGGTGCGCGAGGCCTCTCGGCGGCTGGCAGCGGAGCAGATTGCGGACAAACCGCTGCTCTCGTCCTTTGATGCCCTGCTCGAATACTGCCGCCTGCTCCTTAGTCACAGCCGGGTGGAGGAGTTTCACCTGTTGTTTCTCGACACCAAGAACCGGCTGATCCGCCACGAACGGCAGGGGAGTTGGAACGGTCGATCAGGCCCCGGTTTACGTGCGCGAAGTGCTGCGCCGGGCGCTGGATCTGGCTTCGACCAACGTAATCATGCTGCACAATCACCCCTCGGGTGACCCTGCGCCCTCGCGCGCCGATATCGCTATCACGCAGCAGGTGATCAAAGCCGGACAACCGCTGGGCGTGAAGGTGCATGACCATCTGATCATTGGTCGCTCGGGTCAGGTGTCGCTAAGGAGTAAGGGATACATTTAACTGGCTGGAAGGCTGCTCAGCGATGATCCCGCGCTATTCAAGACCCGACATGGTTTCCGTCTGGGAACCAGCAAACAAGTTCCGCATCTGGTACCTGATCGAGGCCCATGCGACTCAGGCACAGGCCGACCTCGGTACGGTGCCCCAGCGCGCGGCCGAAGCGGTCTGGAAGGTGCGTGAGCGCATGGAGGCGCGCGATATCGACGTGGCCGCCATCGATGAGATCGAAGCTGAAGTGAAGCACGACGTCATTGCGTTCCTGACCTGGCTGGCGGACCTCGTTGGTGAAGACAGCCGGTTCGTGCATCAGGGTATGACCTCCTCCGACGTGCTCGACACCACCCTCGCCGTGCAACTCAAGGAAGCCGGGGCCCTGCTGCTCGCCGGTTCCGAGCGCCTGCTCGCTGCGCTGAAGACCCGAGCACATGAGCTCAAGGACGTGCCGACCATCGGGCGCAGCCACGCCATTCACGCCGAGCCGACGACATTCGGCCTCAAGCTCGCCGGTCACTACGCGCTGATCCATCGCTGTTACGACCGGCTGGCGCAGGCGATCGACGAGGTGTCGACTTGCGCGATTTCCGGTGCTGTTGGCACCTTCGCCAATATCGACCCGGCGGTCGAGGTCCACGTCGCTGATGCTCTGGGCCTGCACGTCGAGCCACACTCGACGCAGGTCATTCCCCGGGACCGGCATGCGCACTTTTTCAATGCCTGCGCGCTCATGGCGTCGGCCATCGAGAACCTCGCGGTGGAAATCCGCCACCTGCAGCGCTCAGAAGTTCGGGAGGCGGAGGAGTTCTTTTCCGCCGGTCAGAAGTTCTCGTCGGCCATGCCGCATAAGCGCAACCCGGTGCTGACCGAGAACCTGACCGGGCTGGCTCGCTTTGTCCGGGCGCAGGCGCTGCCGGCGATGGAGAACGTCGCGCTCTGGCACGAACGCGATATCTCGCACTCTTCGGTCGAGCGGATGATCGCGCCCGACGTCACCATCACGCTGGACTTTGCACTGCACCGCCTCGCTGGTGTGATCGAGAAGCTGGTGGTCTACCCCGAGCGGATGATGGTGAACATCGAGGGCATGGGCGGACTGGTGCACTCGCAGCGGATCCTGCTTGCCCTGACCCAGGCGGGGATGAGCCGCGAAGACGCCTACCGCGTGGTGCAGACCAACGCGATGGCGGTCTGGCACGAGGGTGGGCAGTTGCTCGACCGTTTGCTGGCTGACCCGCAGGTGGTTGAGGCGCTGAGGGAAGAGGCGCTGCGCGGGTTCTTCGATCTCGGCTACCACCTCAAGCACGTGGATATGATTTTTGCGCGAGTTTTCTCGCAGGTCGACGGTGGGGACTGAAGGGCAGCTGCCCCCTGCGGCTGGACCCAGCGCCCCTCAGGTCTTCGGCCAGTCGGGTACAGCCATGCAGACGCATAAGCGATTTACCGGTTGAGTCTCGGCGGTGGGGGCTTATACCCACTCTCGACTGTCCAAGACCGCCGGTGAGCCCTTGAGGCTCTCAATCATTGCCTGCGCAGACGAGTAAGAACCATGTCGACCAGCCTCTGCGTCCCCGCACGCGTCGTGAGGGTGGTCCGCGTTTTTCTCCGAAACTTGTTGTTCAGTCGTTTTTAACGAACCGGCTCGCCTGCGCGCCTTTTGGTTTGCGGGTTGGCTCAACCTTGAAGAAGGAGGCGTTCCCTTGGATCGTTCTGAAAAGGAAGCCCTCGTCGCCGAAATCAAGTCGGCCTTCGAAGAAAGCGCTATCGTGCTGGTGTCACGCCAGTCCGGTATGACCGTGTCTGAAGCTCAGGACCTCCGCGCGCGGATGCGTGCGGCGGGTGCGAAGCATCGGGTTGTGAAAAATCGTCTCGTCAAGATCGCCATCGAAGGTGGCGCTTTTGAAGGCATTGGCGATTTGCTCACCGGCCCGACCTCGATTTCGTACTCCGACGACCCCGTGGGTCCGGCCAAGGCGCTGTCCGAATTTGCCAAAGACCTCGACAAGATCGAAGTCCTAGGCGGTGCGATGGACGGCAAGGCCCTGAGCGCCAGCGAAGTTGATGCCCTGGCAAAACTGCCATCGCTCGACCAGCTGCGGGCGCAGATCATTGGTCTCCTGAATGCTCCCGCATCCAAGATCGTGGGCGTGGTGGACGCACCGGCTTCCAAGCTGGCGCGTGTTTTCGCGGCCTACGGCGCAAAAGAAGGCGCCTGACCCGGCGGCTCTTACCCGAATTGAACCAAACTGAACTCAACAATCTCTGATTAGACTGGAAATACGAAAATGGCTGATCTTGATGCTCTCGTAGAAGAACTCGGCAAGCTGACCATTCTGGAAGCCGCTGAACTCTCAAAGAAACTCGAAGAAGAGTGGGGCGTTTCCGCTGCTGCTCCTGCTGCTGGCATGATGATGATGGCCGGCGCAGCTGGCGGTGACGCTGGCGGTGCAGCTGCAGAAGAAAAGACCGAATTCGACGTCATCCTGAAGTCCGCTGGCGACAAGAAGATCAACGTGATCAAGGAAGTCCGCGGCATCACCGGCCTGGGCCTGAAGGAAGCCAAGGACCTGGTCGAAGGCGCGCCAAAGCCTGTGAAGGAAGGTGCTCCGACGGACGAAGCCGAAGAAATCAAGAAGAAGCTGGAAGAAGCTGGCGCAGAAGTTGAACTCAAGTAAGACGCGCCGCTGTTTCAGTGGAATTGACGAAAAAAGGGGCGTGGTTCCGGTCAGAGCCACGCCCTTTTTCTATGCGGACGGTGGTGGACGGCCGCGGGAGAGGAAGCTGGTGCCCGAAGGCTGTGGGGTGAGCCTCCGGGTTTAAGGGGTCAGAGGCGCAGAATTAGCGGTCGCGGCGGTCACCCTTCATGCCTTTGCCCTTACCCTTTTTGCCCTTACCCGGACGACGGGCTGGCAGCTCGACGCCGGCGGCTTCGGCAGCAGCCTCGACCACTTCACGCTCGGGACGCTCGTAGCCGGCTTCTTCAGCAAGGGCGCGGACACTTTCCTTCACGGTCCGGCGGTCTTCTTCTGGCCAGTTGGAGGCTGCACACTCGGTCGCCAGCGTTGACCAGAAACCCGCTGCGTCATCGAGGCCGATGGAGGAGAAGAAGTCGGCCCGGTTGCTGAAGCCGGCACAGTCGCGCGGCTGGGCCTGGGCGACAGTGGCACCGAGGGTGATCAGGACGGTGGCGGCGGCGAGGCTGGAGAGGATCATGGTTTTCATGGGTTGGTTCCTATTCGTTTCCTGTTGTTGGCGTGTGCGCGTTGTGCTCACACACCAATGCATATATGAGCAAAAAGCGCACGTCAACAGAAAATGTGAGCTTTTTGCGCAGAAAGTCGCTACGTCATGAGGGGGCATGGGCAAAAAGACCTAAACAAGGCCCCAATCACCGCCAGCGCGCGGACAAGACAAAGAGACGAGGACCAATGACGGGAACCGATCCGAAGCACGCTTATCTGCAGGCCACGCGGCGCCTGATGCAGCAACTGGCAGCCGGTGGGCTGCGGTTGGGGCTGTCGCATGGCCAGCTTGAGGCGGGTCTGCGCGATGCCATGCTCGAGGCAGCCTACCTGCAGTCCCAACGCAGCGGGGGGCGGGTGACCGTATCGTCGCTGCACGTGGCAACCGGGATCCATCGGCGTGAGATATCCCGCTGGCTGAGCGAGCGGAACGAGGTGGCAGCCGGTGAAACCGGGGCTGGCGAAACCGGGGCTAGCGAGGCCGCGCCGGCCAAAGGAGACAGCGCGTCGGCGCTGACGCTGGGCAACGACAGCCCCTCGGCCCGGGTGGTCGCGCGCTGGACCACCAACGCAGGCTATACGGACGCGCAGGGCGAGCCACTGGCGCTGCCCATGCAGAAGCGGGCCGATGGCCCCAGCTTTGCGCAGCTGGTCGAGGATATCGGTCCTGAAGTCCGTGCGCGCTCGGTGCTCGACGGGCTGATCGCCGCCGGGCTGGTCGAGGCGCAGGCAGGCGGTCACTTCAGCCTGTCAGCCGCTGCCTATCTGCCGGAGGCCAATTCAACGGAGAGCATCGGCTTTCTCGCGGCCAACGTCGGTGATCACCTTGCCGCCGCGATCCATAACATTTCAGCGCCGGCTGATGCGCGTTTTTTCGAGCGGGCGTTCTTCGACGATGATGTCAGCGCGGAAACGGTCCTTACCTTGCAGGAAACCTTGCGCACTGAGGGCATGGACCTGCTCCGCGGTCTGGTCACCACCAGCGACAGCGTCGAGCGCGCGCAGCGCGAGGCCGGGGATGGCGGCGGGCAGCGGGTTCGTATTGGTCTCTTTTGCTTCACGGAGAGTGGGGATGCTGATGCGGGCACCTGAAACTGGCCTTGAACTCCGGTCCTGGACACCGGCCCTTAAGACGCCTCGAAGTCCGATTAGAAGACCCGCGCTACACATTTCTCTCTGACCCGCTAAACCATGAGAACGCCCCGGCATGACCAACACCCCCGACCGCCGCCGACTGCTGACCCTTCTCGGGGGGTCTGCCCTGAGCCTGACCCTCGGCGGCTCTGTCTGGGCGCAGAGTGGCGCAGGCATTGGTGGTACTGGCATCGACAGCGGCCTTGGCGGCACGGGTATCGATGCCGGTCTGGGGGGTACCGGGATCGACGGCGGGCTTGGTGGGACCGGGATCTTCGGCCTGATCGAAGGCTTTTCGTCAATCTGGGTCAACGACGTCCGTATTGAAATCCCCGAGACCGCCGTCATCACCCTAAACGGCCGACCTGCGCGCGAAGCGGATCTGACGCTGGGCCAGACCGTAGCGGTCGAGGCCGAAGACGATGGGCAGGACGGATTTGTCGCCCGCCGGATCGACGCGGCCTTTGCGCTCGTTGGCCCCATCAGCGGCGCGGAAAGCGCGGGCGATCGCCTGCGGCTGCGCGTACTGGGGCAGGTGATCGAGGTCTCGGCGTTGACCCTTACCAACAGCCTGCGCCTGGGCGACTGGGTGGTGGTGACCGGGCTGCGTGACCACCGCGGCACGATTCAGGCGGCGAACGTTGCACGTACGGACAGTCGGGAAGCCGTGGTTACCGGGCCGGTCAATCGCGACGGTCGTGTGGCGGGGGTGCAGGTTGTGCGCCTCGCAGGCACGGCGGCAGACCCGAGCCTAAGCGTGGTGCCAGGAACGCGGGCGACGGTGCTGGGGCCGCTGACCGATGAACCGGAGCCGAGGCTGGTGGCGACGACGGTCGCGACCCGGCCGCTGGAGGTCTTCGATCGCCGCCGCTTCAGCACGCTGGTGCTCGGCGGACTGCCGGGCAACGAGGACGATACGCTGTACGTCGACGGCGTGCGGTTCAGCCTGCCCGGTGCGCGCGGGCGGGCCGACCCAGGGCAGCGAGGCCTGCGTGACCGCATCCATGGGCGCTTTGGCGCTTCGGAAGCCGGCCTGCGTCCCATCGGCCCGGTGGGCATTGCTCGGGAGCCGCTGGCGCCCTTCGCCGGTCCGGGGCGCAAGGGGCCGGGGAGGGACCGCCCCCATCGCGGTTCGGGCTCAGGGCTTGGCGCCAGCCGCCCGGAAGAGCGACTGCGCGATATGCTCCGATCGGGTGCGCGGGCCAAGCCGCTGAAAAAGCCCTGAGCGTGGTTGCGCCGACTTGTCCCCGACCGTGCGTCACGCGACGGGGCCAAGCGTCGCGCAATCTGCCGCGCAGCAGCCCTGCCATGCCCACGCCCTTCGAGGACTTGAAGAAAGGAGTCGACCGGCGTAAATCTTCGTGTCGACAGTGATGGCTGTCGGCGCGCACTCTTTACAAAAATACGGGGCCACCGGTTCCGACCCAGGCAGACCGACCTTTTCAGCCCGGTCCTAAGCGGCTTTGGTACCCTTTAACGCAGGGACAGCCCCCGACCATCCCGACTGTGAGTGCTTTTCCGCTGGCAGAAAACGACCCAACCAGGGAGCCCTAGGTTTATGGGTAAGAGTTTTACCGAGCGGAAACGCATCCGGAAGTCCTTTGGCCGTATCCGCGAAGCGGTGCAGATGCCGAACCTGATCGAGGTCCAGCGCGCCTCCTACGACGGGTTTCTGCAGAATCCTGACGACGCTGCCTCCGGCCTCGAGGAAGTCTTCAAGTCCGTCTTCCCGATCAAGGATTTCTCCGATCGTTCCGAGTTGCAGTTCGTGCGTTACGAACTCGAAGCGCCGAAGTACGACGAAGACGAGTGCATGTCGCGGGGCCTGACCTTCGCAGCGCCGCTGAAGGTGACCCTGCGCCTCGTGGTCTGGGACGTGGATGAAGACACGGGCTCCCGCTCAGTCCGCGACATCAAGGAGCAGGACGTCTACATGGGCGACATGCCGCTGATGACTGATCACGGTACCTTTATCGTGAACGGTACCGAGCGTGTGATCGTCTCGCAGATGCACCGCTCTCCGGGGGTGTTCTTCGATCACGATCGCGGCAAGTCGCACTCCTCGGGCAAGCTGCTCTTCTCCGCGCGGGTCATCCCGTACCGCGGCTCCTGGCTCGACTTCGAATTCGACGCCAAGGACCTGCTCTACGTCCGTATCGACCGCCGCCGGAAGCTGCCGGCAACCACGCTGCTAATGGCGCTGGACTCAGCCCACACCGAGCGCGAGCGCGCGGAAGCAGCCGCAGAAGGCAAGTCGCTGGCGCCGTTCCAGGCCACCGGCATGAGCCGCCAGGAAATCCTGGCCATGGTCTACGACCGCGTTGCCTTCGAAGCCGCCGCTGACGGCCAGTTCCGCACGGCCTTCGACGTCAGCCAGTACTCGGGCAAGAAGCTCGTCGACGATCTGGTCAACGCCAAGGACGGTGAGGTTGTCGCCAAGGCCGGGGACAAGATCACCCCGCGCAAGGCCAAGAAGCTCGCTGAAACGGTCAAACAGCTGCTGGTTACGCAGGAAGACCTGATCGGCCGCTACCTCGCCACCGATATCTTCGACAAGAAGACCGGCCTGGTCTGGGCCGAAGCCGGCGACGAGCTCAACGAAACGCTGATCGCCGAGCTGCTCGACAAGGGCGTGAAGTTGCTCGAGACCCTCGACATCGATCACCTCAACAAGGGCGCCTACCTGCGCAACACGCTCGCGGTCGACAAGAACGCGACTCGTGAAGAAGCCCTGATCGACATCTACCGGGTCATGCGCCCGGGTGAGCCGCCGACGCTGGAAACTGCTGAAGCGCTGTTCTCGGGCCTGTTCTTCGACGAGGAACGCTTCGACCTGTCCGCCGTCGGCCGGGTGAAGATGAACATGCGCCTCGCCGCCAGCGCCCGTGAGGGCGAGGTCGAGCGCTTCCAGACCGAAGACACCGTTCACGTGCTGCGCAAGGAGGACGTGCTCGAAATCCTGCGCGTGCTCAGCGAGATGAAGGACGGTCGCGGCGATATCGACGACATCGACAACCTCGGCAACCGCCGGGTGCGTTCGGTCGGCGAGCTGATGGAAAACCAATACCGCCTCGGCCTGCTGCGCATGGAGCGCGCCATCAAGGAGCGCATGTCCTCGGTCGATATTGACACCGTCATGCCGCAGGACGTGATCAACGCCAAGCCCGCTGCTGCGGCCGTGCGTGAATTCTTCGGGTCCTCGCAGCTTTCGCAGTTCATGGACCAGACCAACCCGCTCTCGGAAATCACCCACAAGCGCCGCCTGTCGGCGCTGGGTCCGGGTGGTCTGACCCGTGAGCGTGCGGGCTTCGAAGTCCGCGACGTGCACCCTACCCACTACGGCCGGATCTGCCCGATTGAGACACCGGAAGGCCCGAACATCGGTCTGATCAACTCGCTGGCTACCTACGCCCGCGTCAACCAGTACGGCTTCATTGAATCCCCGTACCGCAAGGTTGAGAAGGGTAAGGTCACCGATGAGGTTGTCTACCTCTCGGCCATGGAGGAGCAGCGCTTCACCGTCGCTCAGGCCAACGCCCCGATCGACGCCAAGAGCAAGCTGACCGAAGACCTCGTCACCGCGCGGTCTAACGGCGAATTCGTGGTGGCCCTGCCCACCGACGTCGACCTGATCGACGTATCGCCCAAGCAGCTGGTCTCCGTCGCCGCGTCTCTTGTGCCGTTCCTGCAGAACGACGACGCGAACCGCGCCCTGATGGGCTCGAACATGATGCGGCAGGCCGTTCCGCTGATCCGCGCCGAAGCGCCGTTCGTCGGCACCGGCATGGAAGCCACCGTTGCCCGCGATTCCGGCGCAACCGTGATTGCCAAACGCTCGGGCGTGATCGACCAGGTCGACGCCGGCCGTATCGTGATCCGGGAAATGGACTTCGCCTCCGACACTGAAACCGGGGTCGAGATTTACCGCCTGTCCAAGTTCCAGCGCTCGAACCAGTCCACCTGCATCATCCAGCGCCCGCTGGTGAAGGTCGGTGACCGGGTCGAGAAGGGCGATATCATCGCCGACGGTCCGTCGACCCATCTGGGCGAACTGGCGCTGGGCCGGAACGTGCTGGTCGCGTTCATGCCGTGGCAGGGCTACAACTTCGAGGACTCCATCCTCATCAACGAGCGCATCGTGCGCGACGACGTCTTCACCTCGATCCACATCGACGAATACGAAGTCATGGCGCGCGACACCAAGCTTGGCCCCGAGGAAATCACCCGCGACATCCCGAACGTTGGCGAAGACGCGCTGCGCAACCTCGATGAGGCCGGCATCGTCTACGTCGGTGCCGAGGTGCAGCCGGGCGATATCCTGATCGGTAAGGTCACGCCAAAGGGCGAAAGCCCGATGACACCGGAAGAGAAACTGCTGCGCGCGATCTTCGGTGAGAAAGCCTCCGACGTACGCGACAGCTCGCTGCGGCTGCCCCCGGGTGCCGTGGGGACCATCGTCGACGTCCGCGTCTTCTCCCGCCGCGGGGTGGACAAGGACGAGCGTGCGCTGGCCATCGAGCGTCAGGAAATCGAAGCCCTCGCCAAGGACCGAGACGACGAACGCGCCATCATCGAGCGTTCGTTCTACTCGCGCCTGAAAGACGTGCTCATGGGGCAGGTCGTGCAGGACGGCCCGGAAGGCATCGACAAAGGCGCGACCATCGACGAAGGCGTGCTGGGGCAGTTCACCCCGGGTCAGTGGCGCCAGATCGCGGTCGAGAACGACGAAGCGATGAAGGTGCTGGAAAACCTGCGCCAGGAATTCGACGACAAGGTCGACGTGATCCAGCGGTGGTTCGAAGACAAGGTCGAGAAGATCCAGCGTGGCGACGAGCTACCCCCGGGCGTGCTCAAGATGGTCAAGGTCTACGTTGCGGTGAAGCGCAAGCTGCAGCCCGGCGACAAGATGGCCGGCCGCCACGGCAACAAGGGCGTGATCTCCAAGATCAACCCGTCCGAAGACATGCCGTTCCTCGAGGACGGCACGCCGGTCGATATCGTGCTCAACCCGCTGGGCGTTCCATCGCGGATGAACATCGGTCAGATCCTCGAAACCCATTTGGGCTGGGCCGCGCGCGGCATCGGTCGCCAGATCGGGGACGCCGTCCGCGCCTACAAGCTGGGCCGCGAAGGTGCCATGGCTGAGATCAACCAGCGCCTGTCCGACATCTATGACCCCGAGGAACTCGAAGGTCTGGAAGAGGGCGATCGCCTCGAAGTCGCGACCAACGTCAGCTCCGGTGTGCCCTTTGCCACGCCGGTGTTCGACGGCGCCAAGGAAACCGATATCGTCAAGATGCTGGAATACGCGGGTCTGGACGGCTCGGGTCAGGTGCAGCTCTACGACGGCCGCACGGGTGATCCCTTCGATCGTCCGGTGACCGTGGGCTACAAGTACCTGCTCAAGCTGCACCACTTGGTGGACGACAAAATCCACGCCCGTTCCATCGGCCCGTACTCGCTCGTCACCCAGCAGCCGCTGGGCGGTAAAGCGCAGTTCGGCGGCCAGCGCTTCGGCGAGATGGAGGTCTGGGCACTGCAGGCCTACGGCGCGGCCTACACGCTGCAGGAAATGCTGACGGTGAAGTCGGATGACGTCGCGGGCCGGACAAAGGTCTACGAGTCCATTGTCCGTGGTGACGACAACTTCGAAGCCGGTATCCCGGAATCCTTCAATGTCCTGATCAAGGAGCTGCGCGCGCTGTGTCTCAACGTCGACCTGCGCCAGACCAACGTGATCGAAGGCGGTGGACCGGGCCAAGGCGAGGAGCCGACGCTGCAGTCTGTCTTTGGCGAGGGCGCCCGACCGCCCAGCCAGCAGGCGCACGACGACATCAACCCGTTCGAATAGCCGCGGCCTCTGAGCCGCCACCGGAGCCGGGGGCAGGGCCATCGCGCCATCGCCTCCGAACGCCCCGAAACAGCCCGAAGAATTCACCCCTTTATGGGAGCCTGACATGAACGAAATCAGCAAAATCTTTGGCCAGGAATCCGGTCTGGAGACCTTCGACAGCCTGAAGATCAGCATCGCCAGCCCAGAGCGCATCCGCTCCTGGTCCTTCGGCGAGGTCAAGAAGCCTGAGACGATCAACTACCGGACCTTCAAGCCCGAGCGCGACGGCCTGTTCTGTGCCAAGATCTTCGGCCCGGTGAAGGACTACGAGTGCCTGTGCGGCAAGTACAAGCGCATGAAGTACAAGGGCATTATCTGTGAGAAGTGCGGCGTCGAAGTCACGCTCTCCAAGGTTCGCCGCGAGCGCATGGGTCACATCGACCTCGCTGCCCCGGTTGCCCACATCTGGTTCCTGAAGTCGCTGCCGTCCCGCATCGGCCTGATGCTCGACATGACGCTCAAGGATCTCGAGCGGGTGCTCTACTTCGAGAGCTTCGTGGTCGTCGATCCAGGTGTGACCTCCATGACCATGCACCAGCTGCTGAGCGAAGAGCAGTACTACCAGGCGCAGGACGACTTCGGCGAGGACAGCTTCACCGCCAAGATCGGCGCTGAGGCGCTCAAGCACCTGCTGATGGACCTCGACCTGCCCTTCGAGAAGGAAACGCTGCGCCACGAGCTGCGCGAGACCAACTCCGAAGCCAAGCGCAAGAAGCTGGTCAAGCGTCTCAAGCTGATCGAGAACCTGATCGAGTCCGGCTCCAAGCCTGAATGGATGGTGCTCGACGTGCTGCCGGTCATTCCCCCGGAGCTGCGCCCACTGGTGCCGCTGGACGGTGGCCGGTTCGCGACCTCCGACCTCAACGACCTCTACCGCCGCGTGATCAACCGGAACAACCGCCTGAAGCGGCTGATCGAACTGCGCGCGCCGGACATCATCATCCGCAACGAGAAGCGGATGCTGCAGGAATCGGTCGACGCCCTGTTCGACAACGGCCGCCGCGGCCGGGTCATCACCGGCGCCAACAAGCGTCCGCTGAAGTCGCTCTCCGACATGCTCAAGGGCAAGCAGGGCCGGTTCCGTCAGAACCTACTCGGCAAGCGCGTCGACTACTCCGGTCGTTCGGTGATCGTGGTGGGCCCGACGCTGAAGCTGCACCAGTGCGGTATCCCTAAGAAGATGGCGCTGGAGCTGTTCAAGCCGTTCATCTACGCCAAGCTCGAACTCTACGGGCTTGCCGCGACGATCAAGGCCGCCAAGCGCATGGTGGAGAAGGAACGCCCCGAGGTGTGGGATATCCTCGAGGAGGTGATCCGCGAGCACCCGGTCATGCTGAATCGGGCGCCGACCCTGCACCGCTTGGGCATTCAGGCCTTCGAACCGGTGCTGGTCGAGGGCAAGGCCATCAACCTGCACCCGCTGGTCTGTACCGCCTTCAACGCTGACTTCGACGGTGACCAGATGGCTGTGCACGTGCCGCTGTCGCTGGAAGCCCAGCTCGAAGCGCGCTGCCTGATGATGTCGACCAACAACATCCTCTCGCCGTCCAACGGCGAGCCGATCATCGTTCCGAGCCAGGATATCGTACTGGGGATCTACTACCTGTCGATCGAGGGCGAGGAAGACGAAATCGGGACGGGTTCTGTCTTCGGTTCGGCCGAGGAAGTCCGCCACGCGCTGGCTGCCGGCGCCGTTTCCATGCACGCCGAGGTGCGGGCACGGGTTGCGGACCTCGACGAGAACGGCGAGCCGGTGCTGCGCGTGCGTGAAACCACGCCGGGCCGGGTGCTGCTGGCCGACGTGCTGCCCAGCCCGATGCCGGTCGCTTTCGACACCGTCAACAAGGTGCTGACCAAGAAGGAAACCTCCAAGCTGATCAACGCCGTCTACCGGGCGACCGGGCAGAAGGATACGGTGTTGTTTGCCGATGCGCTGATGGCGCTGGGCTTCCAGCACGCGGCATCGGCCGGGATTTCCTTCGGCAAGGACGACCTGGTAATCCCGGACAACAAGTGGGACATCGTTGGTGAGGCTCAGGAGCAGATCAAGGACTTCGAGCAGCAGTACCAGGATGGCCTGATCACCTCGGGTGAGAAGTACAACAAGGTTGTCGACGTCTGGTCCCAGTGCACCGAGCGCGTGACCGAAGCCATGATGCAGGGCATTTCCCGCAAGAAGGGCCGGGACATGAACTCGGTGTACATGATGGCGCACTCCGGCGCGCGAGGGTCGATTACCCAGATGCGTCAGTCCGCTGCCATGCGCGGGCTGCTGTCCAAGTCGGACGGGACGATCATCGAGACGCCGATTATTTCCAACTTCAAGGAAGGTCTGACCGCGCTCGAATACTTCAACTCGGCCAACGGCGCCCGCAAGGGCCTGACCGACACCGCGCTGAAGACCGCCAACTCGGGCTACCTGACCCGCCGTCTGGTGGACGTGGCGCAGGACGCCGTGATCATCGAAGACGACTGTGGCACGACCCAGGGCCTGGCCAAGCGCGCCTTCGTCGAGGGCGGTGACGTCAAGGTTTCGCTGGGCGAGCAGATTCTTGGCCGTACGGCGATCGGCGACATCACCCACCCGCAGACCGGCGAGATCTTCGTCGGCGACGGCGAAATGGTGGTCGAGGGCCATCTGCAGGCCATCGATGAGGCCAAGATCGACGAAGTGACGATCCGCTCGGTGCTCACCTGTGAGACCCGCAACGGCATCTGTGCCAAGTGCTACGGGCGCGACCTTGCACGCGGGGAAGCGGTGAACATGGGCGAGGCGGTCGGCGTGATCGCGGCACAATCCATTGGCGAGCCCGGCACGCAGTTGACCATGCGGACCTTCCACATCGGTGGCGCGGCGCAGGGTGGCTCGGAGCAGTCCACCATCGAAGCGCCCGTGGATGCCAAGATCGAGATCCGCAACCCCAACGTGGTCACCGACCGCGACGGGCGTCTGGTGGTCATGGGCCGGAACACCGAGCTCTCGCTGGTCGACGACGACGGGCGCGAGCGGGCGAACTTCCGCCTGACCTACGGCGCGCGCGTGCTGGTCAAGGAAGGCAAGGCGGTCAAAGCCGGCGACAAGCTCGCCGAGTGGGATCCCTACACCGTGCCGATCATCACCGAGAAGCCGGGCAAGGCCAACTACATGGACCTGGTCGAAGGCGTCTCGATGAAAGAGGTTACCGACGAGACCACGGGTATCGCCAGCCGGGTTGTCACCGACTGGAAGCAGCAGCCACGGGGTGAGAACCTACGCCCGCGCATCACGCTCCGCGATGATGTCGGCGAGGTGATCGAGCTGACCAACGGCATGGAGGCGCGTTACTTCCTGTCGGTCGACGCGATCCTTTCGGTCGAGCCAGGGCAGGAGGTCAAGGCCGGGGACGTGCTTGCGCGTATCCCGAAGGAAGGCTCCAAGACCCGCGACATTACCGGTGGTCTGCCACGGGTGGCCGAGCTGTTCGAAGCCCGTCGCCCCAAGGATCACGCCGTCATCGCCGAGATGGATGGTCGCGTCGAATTCGGCCGCGATTACAAGGCCAAGCGCCGCGTTGTCATCCGTCCCGAGGAAGAAGGCGCCGATCCGGCCGAGTACATGATCCCCAAGGGCAAGCACCTTGCCGTTCAGGAAGGTGACTTCGTACGCAAGGGCGATCTGCTGCTCGAGGGCAACCCCGTGCCGCACGATATTCTTGAAGTGCTCGGGATCGAAGCGCTGGCCAACTACCTGATCAACGAGATTCAGGACGTCTACCGACTGCAGGGCGTGAAGATCAACGACAAGCACATCGAAGTCATGGTGCGCCAGATGCTGCAGAAGGTGGAGATCGTCGACCCCGGCGAGACCACGCTGCTGGCCGGTGAGCAGATCGACCGCGAGGAGTTCGAGGAAGAAAACGACAAGGCCATGCGGGAAGGACTCAAGCTGGCTTCGGCCAAGCCGGTGTTGCTGGGCATCACCAAGGCTTCGCTGCAGACCCGCTCGTTCATCTCGGCGGCTTCGTTCCAGGAGACGACCCGCGTCCTGACCGAGGCGGCTGTTTCGGGCAAGATGGATAGTCTCTCGGGGCTCAAGGAGAACGTGATCGTCGGTCGCTTGATCCCGGCCGGGACCGGTGCCTACGTCAACCGCATGCGCCAGGTGGCGAAGGACAAGGACCGCGAGATGGAGGCGCTCGACGCCGCCAAGCGGGCCAAGGGCCACGCGCCTGACCTGTCCTTCGGCGACGGCGAACAGCCAGCGCTGCCCGACGACCTGAGCTTTGGCGATGCTGTGACTGCGGGTGAAGACGGGGCGGAGACCGAAGCCCCCCGGCGCCCCATGTCGATCACCGAAGAACTGCTGCCCGGGACCGGTGAGCAGCCCGACTTCGGCAGCAAGTCCGACTAGGGCGAAAGGTCTGGTCCTGAGGCCTCCCCCTTCGGTTTCAGGACCGTGGCGACGAAACCGGGACCTCTGGCCTTGAGCTGCTGAAGTCTGATAAATGAGCAGGGCGCGGTACCTACGGGGTGCCGCGCCCTTTGCTTGTTGATCTTAGCGTGAAGGAAAGCCGCGATTATGTCCGTTGAAGCCGATACATCTACAAACAAGGCCGTTGCACCGCGGGTCATGCCGCGTTTTCACCTAGCATTTCCGATCCTCGATAAGGAGGAGACGCGACAGTTCTATCGCGACGTGCTGGGCTGTGGGGTCGGGCGGGAGGCTGAGGCCTGGATCGACTTTGATCTGTGGGGCCACCAGATTTCAGCACACGTTAAGCCTGATGAATGCGCGGCGGCGCGGACCAATGGCGTGGATGGTGATGCGGTCCCGGTCCGGCACTTCGGCGCGATCCTCGAATGGGATGACTGGGAAGCGCTGAGGGACCGCCTACAGGCTGCGGGAGTGCCCTGGATCATCGAGCCAAAGATACGGTTTAAGGGTGAGCCAGGCGAGCAGGGTACGATGTTCTGCCTCGATCCATCGGGCAATGCGCTGGAGTTCAAGACTTTCAAATCGATGGAAAGCGTCTTCGCAACTTGAGCCGGTCAGGTTTTGCGGGCTCGATTTGACGCCGCTTCGCGGCTTTCAAATCTCCCTCGCGTAGTCAAACGGACAGGCCGCGCTGTACGCGGCCTGGCGTCTTTTCGCATTTTCACTGAAAATGCGCGACGCTTGGCCCCGCCGCGCGAAGCGCGGTCGGGGACAAGTCGGCGCAACCATGTTGCAAGCTAGAACTCCAACGCGCTCAAAGCCGAAGGCGTGTTGAATGCAAAGCAAAGAAATTGCGCGGGGGAGATTTGAAAGCCGCGAAGCGGCGTCAAATCGAGCGCGCTACATCAGTCCTGAAGCAGGTACCCGCCTTTACGCTCTTCGAGAATCTCCCGACCGACGATCTTGATCACGCAGTCGCCGGGGAACACCAGCTTCTGCATCAATCGCGAGAGCACGAAGCCATCTGTCCCTGCAAGCACTGGCGTTCTCGCTTCAGCCGGGTCCAGCACCGTTGGGTCCACCACGTCAGCCACGTGCTGCCCCCGCCTGACCTGCTCGCCGATCCTTACGTGATAGACGATGATCCCCGGCGAGCTGATCCGCAGCATTTCGGTCGCCTCCAGCGGCAGGCCCTCTGCCTCCAACTTGGGCAGTGGCGTCGCTTCGGCATTCACAAAGCCCCGCGAACACAGGATGCTGAACAGGTGCTGCGCATCCTCCGCTGCGACGCTGTCTTCGACGTCGGCCCAGCCCGCGTATTCGAAGGTCGCCGACGGGCAGGCCAGCGGGATCGGATGCTCAGGAAAGCGGGCCTGAAGCCTGGTCCACACTGTCGACAGACACTCGTCGAAGCTGCCTCCTCCGCTGTCCGCCGCCGTGAGCGCCACCATCGAGCGGCTGGCGGCGGCGATGTCCTTCCAGTCTGGCCACTGCTCTGGGATGATGAACAGATGGCGGCCGCTGTCGTCATCACAGTGCAGGTCCCAGACCATGTCGGCGTCGTAGCACAGCCCGAGGATGGCCTTGCGGTAGCGGTCGAGCACTGTCACCGGCTCGCGCGCCGCCAGCGCTTCGCCGACCACGCGGCGGATCAGCGCCACGTTGGCCAGAGCATCGGCCCCGAGCCCCGCGTCGATGGTCTCGATGACGTCCTCGGTCAGCAGCGCCCAGCCACGGTTGTGGTTCTCGCCGTTGGGCAGGTGGAACCGCCCCACGTGCTTGTCGCGGAAGAGAACCTGCGCGCCGCCCAGCGGGTTTGCCTGCGGCAGCACCACCACTTCGCCCGGGATTTGACCGGCTTCGGCCGCGGCCTGCAGCCGGGGCAGCAGGTGGTGCAGGATCAGCATGCCCGGGGTCTCATCGGCGTGCAGCGCAGCGTGCATATAGATTTTCGGCGCGCCCGCGCGGCGCTCTCCGAAGCGGAACACGCGCAGGTTAAAATCCGTCCCCTGAAAATCGCCCTCAAGTTTTATGTCTTGGATGCTGACGTGACCCATGCTTCGGTTTTCCCCAGATGTCGTGGACCCGCCCCGTCCCGCGGCGCGTAATCTCATTGGCGCGGGTGGCGGTGATGTTCTACATTCGTCCAATGTCCGAGGATTTGTCCAGCCCCCTGATGCAAGACGGCCTGCGTGCGCCCGCTGCACCGGCTGTACCCGCTGCGCCAGCGGCACCAGCCGGCCCCGCTTACCTGCAGGGGCTGAACCTGCCCCAGCGCGAGGCGGTGGAGACCCTCGTCGGACCGGTGCTGGTGCTCGCGGGCGCCGGCACGGGCAAGACCCGCGCCCTGACCACTCGGATCGGCCACCTGCTGATCACCGGCACGGCGCGACCGCAGGAGCTGCTCGCCGTCACATTCACCAACAAGGCTGCCGGTGAAATGCGCGACCGGGTCGAGGCGCTGATCGGCCAGCCGACCACGGGCTGGTGGCTGGGCACCTTCCACAGCCTCGCGGCCCGCATCCTGCGCATCCACGCCAGCGCGCTCGGCGTGGACAGTTTCAACCAGAACTTCACCATCCTCGACGACGACGACCAGCTCCGGCTGCTCAAAGCGCTGATGGTTGATGCCAATATCGACCCAAAGGCGCACAGCCCGCGCGCCGTGCTGACGGCGATCAGCCGCTGGAAGGACCGTGGCTGGACCCCGGCAAAGGTGCCGTTGGACGACATTCCGCAGGGGCTGTGCGAGGGCCGGCTGGGCAAGATTTATCAGGCCTATCAGGACCGCCTGCTCGAGCTGAACGCTGCCGACTTCGGCGACCTGCTGCTCCACAACCTCAGCATCTTCCAGGCCAACGCAGCGATCCTCGAAACCTACCAGCACCGGTTTCGCTTCATCCTCGTCGACGAGTATCAGGACACCAACGTCGCCCAGTACCTGTGGCTGCGCCTGCTCGCCGCCAAGCATCAGAACATCGCCTGCGTCGGCGACGACGACCAGTCGATCTACGGCTGGCGCGGGGCTGAAGTCGGCAATATCCTGCGCTTCGAGACCGACTACCCCGCGGCCAAGACCATCCGACTGGAGCAGAACTACCGCTCGACCGGCAATATCCTCGCGGCCGCCTCGGCGCTGATCGCTCACAACAGCGAGCGACTGGGCAAGACCCTGTTCACCGACGACCAGCCCGGCCCACCGCTGCGGGTGCGGGGGCTGCCCGACGGCAACGAAGAAGCCCGCTACATCACCGACGAGATCGAGCGCCTCCACCGCGAAGGTCGGGATTATCGCGAGTTTGCCATCCTCGTGCGCTCGTCGTCGATGATGCGCGCCATCGAGGAACGCATGATCGACGTCGGCCTGCCCTACCGCGTGTTCGGCGGCCCGCGCTTCTACGAACGCCGGGAGATCCGCGACGCCATCGCCTACCTGCGGCTGGTGCGCCAGCCCGACGACGACCTCGCCTTCGAGCGCATTATCAACGTGCCCAAGCGTGGCATTGGCCAGACTACGGTGCAGCGCGTGCTGTCCTTCGCCCGCATGAACCAGATCAGCGCCATGCGTGCCGTCGCCCTACTGGTCGGCAGCGACGAGCTGCCCGCTGCAGCGCGCAAGAAGCTGGTCGCGTTTCAGGCGATGATCGAGCAGTGGCGCGAGCTGATGAACACCACCGAGCACACTGAGCTGGCCGAGCAGATCCTCGACGACAGCGGCTACCGCGACATGTGGCGCAATGAAAAGACCGCCGACGCCCGAGGCCGGTTGGAAAACCTCGACGAGCTGGTCGGCTCGATGGGCAACTTCGAGTCTCTGGCTGGCTTCCTTGAGCACATCTCGCTGGTCCTCGACACCAACGCGGGCAGCGGCGGGGATGAGCTATCGCTCATGACCCTGCACGCGGCCAAGGGCATGGAGTTCCCGGTCGTGTTCCTGCCCGGCTGGGAAGACGGCGCCTTCCCCAACATGCGCGCAATGACCGACAGCGGCGACAAGGGCCTCGAAGAAGAACGGAGGCTTGCCTACGTCGGCCTGACCCGCGCGCGCGAAGAGCTCTACATTCTCTACGTCGGCAGCCGTTTTCTGCACGGCCAATGGAACTACGCGCGGCCCTCCCGTTTTGTCGAGGAGCTGCCCGACGACGTGCTCGACGTCGACGACATCTCCGGGGCCTCAATGTTCGCCGCTGTCACCGGAGGTGACGGCAGCGAGGATGGTGGATTTGGCAGTGGCGGCGGCCTCGCCCGGCAGTACGGCGGCGGGGCAACCGGTGCCCGCGATCTGGGCGCGCTGCCCCCGCTGGAGTGGGCCGAGCGGCGCAGCTTCCGCGGCATCGACAGCCCCGGCATGAATCGCCTCAAGCAGAATCTGGAGCAGGTCAAGCAAGGCTCCCCGCCGGTCATCGACGGCAGCTTTGACCCCATCGGCTTCGCCAGCCGCGGCGCTGACCACGGCTTCGCGCTGGGCCAGCGGGTGTTTCACCGCAAGTTTGGCTACGGACTGATCTCTGCCGTTGAGGGCGAGAAGCTGGTCATCGACTTTGACGCCGCCGGGGAGAAGCGGGTCATGGCTTCCTTCGTCGTCGACGCAGCCGAGGCAAGCTAGGTGGCCGAAACCTACCTCGTCCGTATCCCTGTACCGCGCGAGCATGCCGAGGTTTTCGAGGGGCTGCTGGCAAGTCTGTCCGAAGCCGTCGTGGGGCGACAGGCGCCGCTGATCGATACCGGTGTCGACCTGCGGGACAGCGACGAGCTGACGGTAATGGCTTATCTGAGCGAGCAGCCGCAGACCGAAACCGTGGCAGCGCTGGTCGCCATGGGGCAGCACCTGTCTGGGCTGACCGAGATAGATTTTGACATCGAAACCCTGCCGGACATCGATTGGGTGGCGGAAAGCCAGTCGGCGCTGACGGCCATCCACGCCGGGCGTTTCTTCCTACGCGGCAGTCATGACCCAAGCCCGGTGCCGGCGGGTGCTGTCGGCCTGCTCATCGACGCGCAGAACGCCTTCGGCACCGGCCATCACGATACCACCCATGGCTGTCTGGAACTCATCACCGGACTGCTGCGGGGCCGGCCCCGGAGCCAAAGCCAGAGCCAGAGCCGGAGACTGGGACGGCGCGCGCCGCAGGTGCTGGACCTCGGCGCAGGCTCGGGGGTGCTGGCGCTGGCGTGGGCACGGGCCAGCCATCAACCGGTGCTGGGCTCGGACATCGACCCGGCGACCGTTGGCGTCGCAGCGGTCAACGCCCGGCGCAACGGCGTGAGGCACCTGGCCCGCTTCGTTCCGGCGGCGGGCATCGGCCACAAAGCGATCCGCACGGGCGGGCGGAACGACATTGTGTTCGCCAATATCCTCTCCGGGCACCTGATCAACCTTGCGCCCTCGATCGCCTCGGTGACGGCATCCGGTGGACGGGTGCTGCTGGCGGGACTGCTACGGCGGCAGGAGCAGCAGGTCGAGCGCAGCTTCCTCGCACTGGGCTTCCGCACCGAGCGCCGCCTGCGGCGCGGTCCCTGGGCTATGCTGCAGCTGCGCAATGGCCGCGCGCGCCTGCCCCGGCAGATCAATCGGCGGTGTCAGGCCTGGCTGCGCTACATCGATTTTCACTAAGCCACTGATCGCGCGCTGAATTCCCGCCGACCCGCTCGGGAGGCGGTCGGCCCGCCGGCAGCCGGGAAAAACCCGGCCCACGTCAGGAAATGCAGCCAAAACCTGGATAAATTGCCCCCAATTGACCTGCAAATGGCTCCAGAGGCACCGCCGGACTTGACGAGACAGGCCATACGCGACTCTATGCGCGTATGCGCATTATCGGACTCGATCCCGGACTCCGGGTGACGGGCTGGGGCGTGATCGACCAGACGGGAAACCGCCTGTCGCCGGTCGCCCACGGCACCGTCAAAACCGACGCGGCTCTGCCCATGGCACAGCGGCTGGTTCAGCTTGAAAAAGCGCTGGTGAAGGTCGTCGCCGAATACAGTCCCGACGAAGCGGCGGTCGAGGAAACCTTTGTCAACCAGAACCCGGCCTCAACGCTCAAGCTCGGTATGGCCCGCGGCGTGGTGCTGCTGGCCCCGGCGAGCCTCGGCCTGCCCGTTGGCGAGTACGCCCCAACCCGGGTCAAGAAAGCCGTGGTCGGCGCGGGTAAGGCCGCCAAGGAACAGGTGCAGATGATGGTCCGGCGCCTGCTGCCCGGTGTCGATGTCACCTCGGCCGACGCCGCTGACGCGCTCGCCGTCGCCATCTGCCACGCCCACTTCGCCGAGTCTGACCGACGGCTGTCCGCATCGAGGATGTCCGCATGATCGCCAAGCTCAAGGGACTGGTCGAGGGCCAGGAAGAGGGCGCCGCCCTGATCGACGTCGGCGGGGTGGTCTACCGCACCCTCAGCTCGGCCAAGACGCTGGCCGGCCTGCCTGCCAAGGGCCAGCCGGTGGCGCTTGAGACCGAGTATCTGGTGATCCAGGAGGTGCCAACGCTGGTCGGCTTCGGCACGCTGGCAGAACTCGAGGCCTTCCGCCTGCTGGTCACGGTCAACGGCGTCGGGCCCAAGGCAGCGCTGGCCATCCTCAGCATCTTTGCCCCCGACGTGCTTTTCGGCGCCATTGCCAACGGCGAGGCCAAGGCTATTCAGGCGGCTAAGGGCGTCGGCGGCAAGGCCGCCGCCCGCATCATCACCGACCTGCGCGACAAGGTTGGCGCCTTCGCTGGCGTGGTCAGCAGCGCCGGCGGGGTCGGCACCGCGCCGACACCGGAAGGCACCATCGCCGCCGATGCCGTCTCCGCCCTGACCAATCTGGGCTACCAGCAGCCAGAGGCCAGCAAGGCCGTCGCCGCCGTCATGGAAAAAGACCGTGACGCCGATGTCTCCACCCTGATCCGGTTGGCGCTCAAGCGCCTGTCGGGCAGCTGAACCGGGGGCGCGAAGCATGACCGCCGATGATCCGCTCAACCCCGACGGCACCCACACCCGGCTGGTGGACGCGCTGAACAGCGGCGACACGTCGGTGGATCAGGGCCTGCGCCCGCAGATGCTGCAGGATTTCGTCGGGCAGGAGCGCCTGCGCCGCAACCTCAAGATCGGCATCGAAGCCGCCAAGCAGCGCAGCGAAGCGGTCGATCACGTGCTGTTCCACGGCCCGCCTGGGCTGGGTAAGACCACGCTGGCACAGATCGTAGCCTCGGAGCTGGGGGTCGGCTTCCGCCAGACCTCCGGGCCGATGATTTCCCGGGCGGGGGACCTTGCGGCGATCCTGACCAATCTTCAGCCCCGCGATGTGCTGTTCATCGACGAGATCCACCGGCTCTCCACGGCGGTCGAAGAGGTGCTCTATTCGGCCATGGAAGATTTCCAGCTGGATCTGATCATCGGCGAAGGCCCGGCCGCGCGCTCGGTGCGGGTCGATCTGGCGCCCTTTACGCTAGTGGGGGCAACCACGCGCGTCGGCCTGCTGTCTAAGCCGCTGCAGGATCGCTTCGGCATCGTCCAGCGGCTCGATTTTTATGACGAAGGCGACCTCGAACAGATCATCGTGCGCGGCGCGCGGGTCCTCGACGTCGCGCTCGAAGGCGACGCCTGTGTCGAGATTGCCCGGCGCGCGCGCGGGACCCCGCGCATCGCTGGACGGCTGCTGCGCCGGGTGCGCGACTTCGCCGTGGTCATGGGCGACGGGCGCATCACCCTGCCACTGGCACGATCGGCGCTGGATGAGCTGGAGGTCGATCCGCTAGGACTCGACGATATGGACCAGCGCTACCTGCGTGCGCTGGCCAAGACCTATCGCGGCGGGCCGGTGGGGGTGGAGACGCTGGCCGTCGCCCTTTCCGAGCAGCGCGATACGCTCGAACACGTGGTCGAGCCCTATCTGATCCAGCGCGCGCTGATTCAGCGAACCCCGCGCGGCAGGGTGCTGGAGCGCTTTGGCTGGAACCATCTGGGCCTGAAGCCCCTTCCCAAGGGGGGCGAGGATGGCCCCGGAACCCTGTTCCACGGGTCGGAGCCCGGTGCCGATGAGCGATGATTTGAAGGTGGGCGCGAGCGCTGATGCCACCGGGGCGCTGGGGCATTTCGAAGGTAAGACCTTCGTGCTCCACAACCGCGTCTACTTCCACGACACGGATGCGGCCGGGATCGTCTATCACGGCACGTACTTCAACTTCGCCGAGCGCGCCCGCACGGAAATGCTGCGTCATCTGCGTGTGGACCCGGACTGGCTGTGGCAGGAATACCGGCTGCGGTTCGTCATCGTCAGCGCGGAACTCGACTTCCGCCGGCCAGCGGTCCACGACGACGTGATCGAAATTCGGACAGATTATCGTGCCACAACTGCGGCGAGAATGATCCTGCATCAGACCATGCTGGTCGACGGCGAGGTCTGCACGGCGCTGCGCATTACCGTGTCACAGATCAAGGAAAACGGCCGCCCTGTGCGCTTGCCGCAACCGGCACTGGACGCAATGGCGTCCTACCTGCAACCCCTGAAGCCGAGCGAGTGATCCAAGCATGGAACTTTCAACCAGCGTCAGCACAGCTTCCATCTTCGAGATCGTTCTCGGGGCGCCTCTGGTGGTCAAATTCGTCATGGCCCTGCTGGTGTTCCTGTCGATCTGGACCTGGGCGATTATCGTTTCCAAGATCCTGCTGATCTCACGTGCGACCCGTGAAGCGGCGGCGTTCGAAAGCAGCTTCTGGTCGGGCGGCAACCTTGATGAGCTCTACGAAAAGGTCGGCCAGAACCCCAAGGATCCGATGCAGGCGGTTTTTGCCGCCGGCATGCGCGAGTGGCGCCGGACCCCCGCTGGCCTGCCCAGTGGCAGCGCGCTTTCGATCGCGCAGCGGATTGACCGGGCGATGATGCTGACCGTCGCGCGCGAACTGGGCCGGATGGAGACCCAGATGATCGTGCTCGCCAGCATCGGCACGGCGGCGCCGTTTATCGGCCTGTTCGGCACGGTCTGGGGGGTGATGAACTCCTTCCTCGGCATCGCAGCGGCGGGCAATACGACGCTTGCAGTCGTGGCACCGGGCATCGCCGAAGCCCTGCTGGCCACCGCGCTCGGGCTGGTTGCGGCGATACCGGCGTCGATCGCCTACAACAGCTTCACCACCGATCTGGCCCGCTACGCCGGGCGGCTTGAAGACTTCTCCGGCGAATTCGGCACCATTTTGGCCCGGCAGCTGGAAGTGAAGGCCTGAGCCATGGCGCTGCGCAGCCTCAACCCCGGCGACCGGTCCAACCGCACCCGCTACCGCCCGATGGCGGAGATCAACGTCACGCCCTTTGTCGACGTCATGCTGATCCTGCTGGTGGTGTTCATGGTTTCCGCGCCACTGCTCACCGTCGGTGTCCCGCTGGACCTTCCCAAGGGCAATGCGCCAGCGTTGAACGAGCCGGATGACCCGATCACGCTGTCGATCCAGCCCGACGGCAGCCTGTTCCTCAACGACCAGCCCACCACGGCGCAGAGCATCCTGATCGAGCTTGAAGCCCTGACCGAGGGCAACCGGCATGCGCGGATCTTCCTGCGCGGTGACCGCACGCTGCTATACGGCGATGTCATGGGCATCATGGCCGACCTCGCCGCCGATGGTTACACCAGCCTGCGACTGGTGACCGAGCAACCCGGCATCAGCGAGAGGTAGCGCCGGGCCATGATGCGGGCGCTCCTCATCTCCACAGTCAGCCACGCGGTGGTGTTCACGGCCTTTGCCGTCGAGCTGAACATCCCGCTGTTTACCCTGCCCGAGCCGGACCCGATCGAGGTCGAGATCGTCTTTGAGGAAGAAAAGATCAAGGTCAGCGACACGGCGGTGATCGAAGACTTTTCGGACCCCCAGCCGCTGGATGATTCGGATCCTGGACCGGTTGCTGAGCCCGTCGCCGAAGACGTGCCACCCGACCCGCTGTTCCTGCCCGAGACCACGGAGAATCCTGACCTGCCCGAGGGGCTGGATGAATTCATCGAGCAGGACGCCGTGCCGGAGGCCGATACGCTGCCTGAGTCGGCCAACGACCAGTCACCCGATGAGTCAGACTTCGCCGAGGACGACGGCGACGCGCTGGCCGACCTGATCTCCGAAATCACCGATGCTGCTACAGATGAGGCAGCAGACGAAGACGATGTCTTTGTTCCGGCCTACCCCAAGCCACGGCCCCGCGCCTTGCCCGTGCACCGGGATCTGGCCGAGGAAGCACGGGAGGCTGAAGCCGCCGTGGCTGCCGAAGCCGCAGAAGCCGCCGCGCAGGCCGAGGCCAACGAGCAGGCCGCCGCCGATCAGCGCGAGGCCGACGCGCGTCAGCGTGCGGCCGAATTGCGGTCCTCGGACTACGTTCAGAGCTGCGTCAACGGCGAATGGAACTATCCGCTGTTCATCCGCTATCCACGGGAATGGCAGGTGAGCTTCACCCTCAGTCTCAACCAGAACGGCGATATTGCAGAGGTCGAGCGCGGTTCCGTGGCGGCGGAGGATGATGCCACCAACGACCAGCTCAGTGCCTTCGTGCAATCGGCCGAAAGCGCGCTCTACAGCTGCGAGCCCTTCCTCAACCCAACGGGCGCCAGCGGCGAGGCCTTCGAGATCGAGGTTGTCATGCAGCCAAGGTCCACATTTTGACCGCAAATACGGATCACTGTGACGTGAACGCAACAAGATCGGGAATCCCACGGAGGGGGTTATTCCAGCCCCATTTCCGCCCTAGTGCACCCGTTTTTAGGCAGGGTTATGCGTAGTGTGTTTCTCATCGCTGTTATTGGCTTGTGCTTTTCTGGCGTGGCGTCGGCCCAATTCCGTGTGGGCGTCACCGGTGGCGAAAAGGGCTCGATCCCTGTTGCCGTGCTCGAATTGTACGCGGAGCAGAGCGGATCCTCTCAGCATGCCCGCGATCTGACCAAGATCATGCGCCAGAACCTGAGCAAGTCCGGCGCCTTCGAAGTGGTTGATCCCACGGCCTATCCACAGCAGGCGGCAGACTTCCTCGAAAACCCCGACTGGCGCGTCTGGCGCGAGTCTCCGGCGCAGGCGCTGGTGGTCGGGTCGGTGTCGGTCAACGAGAGCGACATCGAGGTCAAATATTTTCTCTACCAGCCGCGAAGCAAGCAGCGCCGGGAGGCGCAGCGCGCGCGCCTGCCGCTCAACCAGTGGCGCGGGCTGGCGCACTTCATCTCTGATCGCATCCACCTCAAGTTTGCCGGGATGGACGGCCACTTCGGCAGCCAGATCCTGTTCATCGCCGAGGACGGTTCGGCCACGCAGCGGGTCAAGCGGCTGGCGATGATGGATCAGGATGGCCACAACATCCGCTACCTCTCTGACGGCCGGAACATCGTTGTGACGCCACGCTTCTCCCCGGACGGGCGCGAAATCACCTACACCGAGATCAGCAATGGCCGGGTTCAGGTCATCCTTAAGCATCTCGTGACCGGTCAGCAGGAAGTGCTGGAAACCGCGCAGGGAACCTCGACCTTCTCGCCTCGGTTCTCCCCCGACGGCAGGGGAATCGTCTACTCGCTGGCGCTGAACGGTAACACAGACATCTACTACATGGACCTGCAGACCCGGGGGCGGGAGCGGGTAACCAGGGCGCCGAGCGCCGAGACGTCGCCCTCGATTTCACCCGACGGGCGGCTGGTCGCCTTCGAGAGTGACCGCAGCGGCTCGCAGCAGATCTACGTCCTCAACCGGCAGACGGGGCAGGTGCGCCGCATATCGGTGCAGGACCGCGCCCGCTATGCCACCCCGGTCTGGTCCCCCAACGGTGACTGGATCGCCTTTACCCGGATCAAGGATGGCGAGTTTTCCATCGGCGTGATGCGGCCTGACGGCACCACCGAGCAGATCCTTGCCACCGGCTACGTGGTCGAGAGCCCGACCTGGTCGCCCAACGGCTCAGCGCTGGCCTTTGCCCGGCAGGAGCGGCAGACGGGCGACGGCTCGGTGAAGACCCGCATCTACGCGGTCGATGTCTTCAGCCGGCAGGAATGGATGCTGCCGACGACCAGCGAGGCCTCTGATCCAGCCTGGTCGCCGCGGGTTGCGCGCAACTAAACCAGTCGGCCGCGCCGTCTCCTGACTTTTCCACAGATACTCGCCGGTGTGGGATAACTCCGCCGAAGCAGCGTTTTGACTGCAAACTATCCACACTATTAAAACTAGTGGCTTCGCACTTGTTTTCAGCTTTTCCGCCCTGATTCGGCCGAAATCACCGCATAAGGTGTGTATTTGTTCCCCCTTTGCTTGCAAAAGTGTGGCTCGGAATCATTTTTCTTTGCCTGGCAAAGCACGGTGGTGTAAAACAGCAACAGTCTTAAAGCGGTGAAAACACCTATTTGATTTTTCGCTTTGAGGCTTGGCTTTCACGGGAGCGCCCGGAGTTTTTTGGAGTTTAGCCGACGATGTTGAAACGGACCTTCTTAGCGATTTTTGCGCCTTTGGTCCTTGTCGCCTGCGACCCTCAGGTTCGCGCGAACGAGCAGGAGCCAGCCGCCAACACGGCTGCCGCTGCTGCGCCGGATCAGTTTTTCCAGCAGTCGCCTGCGCCCTTGCTCGGGTCTCAGCCCGGTCAGGTGCTTCTGACCGGCAACAATCCCGGTCCGCAGCAGATCCCCGTTGCCACCGCCAATGTCTACAGCCCGCCCCAGTTTGCCAGCGGAGCAAGCCAAGTTGGCCTGCGTTCTGACGTGGGTGATCGCGTGTTCTTCACCACCGACAGCGCGGTTCTCGATCCGCGTGGTGCTGGTGTGGTCGACCAGCTGGCGGCTTGGATGCGGCAGTACCCCTCGACCACCCTTCGCATCGAAGGGCATGCGGACGAGCGGGGAACCCGTGACTACAACATCGCGCTAGGTGACCAGCGCGCGACGGCCATCCGCAATCGCCTTCTCCAACTTGGCATCGCCTCTGAGCGGCTTTCCACGGTTTCATACGGCAAGGAGCGCCCCGTCGCCTCCGGCTCGACCCCGACCGTGTGGGCCCAGAACCGCCGCGCCGTTTTTGTGGTTCTGTGACCGCCTGACAATCAGATCAAAATGCTTTTCCTTGGGGGGCTGTTCCGGCCCCCCATTTTTTTGACACCAATCCTGTATGAGCAGGCCAGTGGTCCGGCGGTGAAAGGTTCCATCGGCGGCGAAAACCCACTAATCTTATGGTGTATTTGGAGAGGGACAGGACAGGGATGCCTGTATCGGTTTCCGGCGTGCACCGCCTCGCGAAAGGCGGCGCGCTGGGTTTGGCTTTATTGGGGATGGCCGCAGCGGTGCGGGCGCAGGACGAGGATGCCGGTGCCCAGCTGGCGCTCGAGTTGCGTCAATTGCGCAGTGAGGTGGACTTTCTCCGCGACCAGCTGGAAACCGGTGACGGCGTTGCCAATGTCCGCTTCGAAAGCCTGCAGGCCCGCATCGACCAGTTGCTCCAATATGCCACCGCCGTGAATGAGGAGGCTGACCGCGCGTCGCGATTGGCTGAGTCAGCCCTGCGCAGCACCAGCGAGCTGACCTTCAAGATTGCCTCGCTCGAAGAAACCATCGCGGCGATGCAGGACCAGATCGACACCCTGAGCGCAGCAGCGCCTGCGGCGGCACCGGAAGAGGTACCGGACACCGCCCCCGCTCCGGTCCCCGCGTCCGATCCCGTAGCCGTTGACGCTGAGGCTGATCAGGCGGTCGTCGCCCCCGCCCTGCCTAAGGACCGACCCGAGGACGGCATTCCCGCCCATGAAGCGCTCGCCGGAGACCCCGACTATGTAGAACCCGAGGGCGGGGCTGATACTGAGGCTGCGCGAAAGACCGGAAGCGAAACCGAGACCGAAACCGAGTCTGAGGCGTCTGGAGCCGAGGTGGCTCAGGCTGACACGCCCGCAGCGGCCGATGACACGGTGGGGTCTGATACAGCCACTCCGCCGGACGAGGGCAGCGAGACCGAAACCGTAGACTTCAGCGACACCTTCGGCGCGGCCGCCCCGGCGGTCCCGGCCGTGCGGCCCGAGGCGCCAGCCCACGTGCAGCTGGATGACGATCGTGCAGCCCTTGCGGCGTCGGCGGAGATCGATGAAGCCACCCGCGAGGCCTTTGAGGCTGCCAGTGACCTGTTCGAAGCCGGAGACTTCAGTGGCGCTTCGGCTGCCCTGCGGCAAGTGATCGACACCGGCGCGCTGGGTAGTGAGGAGGCCGAAGCCCTCTACATGCTTGGCACCGCCTACCTGCGCGCCAGGGACTATCCGCTGGCCATTCAGGTGCTGGCGCAGGGCCTGCGCTCGTTCCCGACCTCGAACTTTGCGGCGCGATCGATCCTAAACCTCGCAGATGCGCTGAATGCCAACGGGCAGCGGGCCGAGGGCTGCCGCCTGCTGTCCTTCGTCCCGGTCGAGTATCCCCTCGATACCGACGCTATTTCCGATGCCTCCGCGCGATCCGAGCAGCTTGACTGCTGAGGCCTTCCGGGCCGCTGTCTCAGCATCACTGCCGCCGCTGGCGCCGGGGACGGCGCTGGGTCTGGCCGTCTCCGGGGGGCCGGACTCGCTCGCGCTGGCCCACCTGACCGCCGCGGCCTTTCCTGACCTCAGGCTGCGGGTGGCCGTCGTTGACCATGGTCTGCGACCGGACAGTGCTGCGGAAGCCATTGCGGTGCGGCAGCGCTTAACGGCCTTTCTCCCCGACGTGGATATCCTGACCTGGAAGCCGCCCTTTGCCGTGACAGCAGGGCGACTGGAGAAGGCTAGGCTGGCACGGTTCGCCCTGCTGACAGACTGGGCGCGGGCGCAGGGGATCCTGCGGGCCTGGCTGGGGCACCACGCCGATGATCAGGCCGAGACCATCGCCCTGCGGCGGGCCCGGGGGACGGGCGCGTTCGGCGCGCGCGGGATGGCGCGGCGCCGGGTTGACCCCGACGTGATCTTCGAACGCCCGCTGTTGGACTGGCCCAAACAAGGGTTGGTCGACTACTGCAGGGCGCAGGGGCTGTCTTTCGTGCTCGACCCGACAAACAGCGATCCACGCACGGGGCGGGGTCTACTGCGGCAGCAGGCAACTGCCCCCGCGACTGTATCAAGGCCACCGGAGCCGTCCGTTGACCCATCGGTAAGGGCTTCCGCACGGGGGGTCGTCACCGATCCCATGGGCTATGCCTGGTGCCGGAGCGATGCCCTCGATCAAGCAACACTGTCGGCGGTTACAGCGTGGGTCCGGGGCGGGTTCTACGCTCCTTCAGCCGAGCGGGTTGCGGCAGCCTGCCGGCGCCTTCAAACCGAGCCAAGGGTGTCCCTGCAGGGCTGTGTAGTCGAGCGCAGGCGGGAGGGCTGGAGCCTCATCACCCGCGAAGCGAGGGCAGGGCGCAGCCTGCGCCCGCAGCAGGACGTCGACGGCCGCTGGCGGCTGGACGACCGCTGGGCCCTCGCCGGACCGGGAGGCGACTGGACGCTGGCCGGTCAGGCCGGATTGGCGATCGACCCTACCCGACCCGGGCAGGCACTGGCCGCCGTCCCGCTGCTGCAGGGGCAAGTGCCGGCGTGGGATGGCAAGGGCTTCGGGTGGGCCGATAACCACGCGGTTTTCGCCCCGCGACGCCCCTTGCTGGCGTGGATCGGAGACTGATTCCCCGCGATGAAACGCCACAAGCGTTGCATCCTTCTCCCGGGGTCTTACATTGATTGTCAGGTTATTCGCTCAAGGGCTAAGGAACAGGCATGAATATCGGACGCAATGTCTTGATTTGGTTGGTAATTCTGATCGTCGGACTGGTGGTGCTGCAGGGGCTGTTTGGCAACAGCTTGACCAGCAATTCGTCGAAGGTTGCCATTTCGCAGTTCGAAGAACTGGTCGATCAGGGCCAGGTGCGCGAGGTTGTGATCGAGGGCTCGACCGCCACCGGCACCACCGTAGCCGGTCGCCGGTTCGCGGCTGAAATCCCGCCCGGCGGGATGGAATTGTTCCTTTCCAAGCTCGATGACGCCGGTACGACGTACGAGTATTCGCCGCCCAGCGGCTTTGCCTTCGGGCAGCTGTTTGCCTACCTGCTACCGATCCTGCTGCTGGTGGGTTTCTGGTTCTTCATGATGCGGCAGATGCAGGGCCGTGGCGGGGGCGGGATGGGCTTCGGCCGGTCCAAGGCCAAGCTGCTGACCCAGGACATGCACCGCGCGACCTTCGCCGACGTGGCGGGGGTTGAAGAAGCCAAGGCCGACGTCGAGGAAATCGTCGACTTCCTGCGCGACCCGCAGAAGTTCCAGCGTCTGGGCGGCAAGATCCCCAAGGGCGTGCTCATGGTAGGTCCGCCGGGCACGGGTAAGACCCTGCTCGCCAAGGCGATCGCAGGCGAGGCGAACGTGCCGTTCTTCACCATTTCCGGTTCTGACTTCGTCGAGATGTTCGTCGGTGTCGGTGCCAGCCGTGTGCGCGACATGTTCGAACAGGCACGCAAGAACGCCCCCTGTATCATCTTCATCGACGAGATCGATGCTGTCGGCCGCGCCCGCTCCATGGGCATGTCCGGCGGCCACGAAGAACGCGAGCAGACGCTGAACCAGCTGCTGGTTGAGATGGACGGCTTCGAGGCCAACGAGGGCATCATCCTGATCGCCGCGACCAACCGTGCCGACATCCTCGATAAGGCGCTGCTGCGTCCGGGCCGTTTCGACCGTCAGGTGCAGGTCAACCTGCCGGACTCGATCGGTCGTGAGAAGATTCTGGGCATCCACTCCAAGAACGTGCCACTGGGCCCCGACGTGGACCTCGCCCGTATCGCTAAAGGCACCCCGACCTTCTCCGGTGCTGACCTCGCCAACCTGGTGAACGAAGCAGCCTTGCTCGCCGCCCGCGCCAACAAGCGCGTGGTGACGCAGGAGGACTTCGAGAACGCCAAGGACAAGGTCACCATGGGCCCAGAGCGGCGCTCCGCCGTGCGGACCGAGGAAGAGATCGAGCTGGTCGCCTACCACGAAGGCGGTCACGCACTGGTCGGCGTCAACGTGCCGCTGCGCGACAAGCTCAACAAGGTGACGATCATTCCGCGCGGCGGGGCGGGCGGCTATGCCCAGTTCCTGCCCGAGAACGACGCCGCCATGCTCAAGCGCAAGGAGCAGTGGAAGGCTGAACTGGCCATGGCTTACGGCGGCCGCATCGCTGAGGAGCTGATCTACGGCGTGGACCACGTGACCGCCGGTGCGATTTCGGACATCCAGATGGCGACCCAGCAGGCGCGCGTCATGGTGGAGCGGCTTGGCTTCTCCGAGCGGCTGGGGCTGCGGGCCTTCGGACCGGATCAGTCCGAAGGTATGTTCGGGTCGATGACCAAAAACTACTCCGACGACTACGCAAAGATCATCGACGAAGAAGTCGAGCAGATTCTGAAGACGGCGGAGACCACTGCACGCGAAATCATCAGCGAGAACCTCGAAGGCCTCAAGCGCCTGAAGGAAGCGCTGATCGAGTACGAAACCCTGAGCCGGGAAGAGGTTGAGGCCGTCCTGCGCGGTGAGACGCTCGAGCGCGAAAGCCGCCGGGTCGAGCCGACCCGTCATGCCGACAGCAGCGAGGCTGAGCCGCCAGCGCCCAAGCCGACGCCCAAGCCAGCGTCGGGGACCTCTGCGCTGCCGGGTATTGGCGGGCCAGCCGCAGACAGCTAAGCAGGCTGCAGCAGACTTTCGTCCCGACGGGACAAGGCGAAATACTACGCCCGGCGACGAACGTTGTCGGGCGTATTTTTTGGCGACCCGGCTTCGGCGACGCGATTTAAATGACAGGGGCAGGGGCAGGGGCAGGGGCAGGGCTAAGGATGAGCGAAGATACCTTTCACGTGACACACTGGGCCGGGCTCGACCTTGCCCGTCCGCAGGTCATGGGCATCCTCAACGTAACCCCCGACAGTTTCAGCGACGGCGGACGCTTCCACCACGTTGATGCGGCGCTGGCGCAGGCCGCAGCGCTGCGCGCGCAAGGCGCTGCCATCATCGACGTGGGTGGCGAGAGCACCCGCCCGGGCGCCGCACCGGTCTCCGAGGCCGAGGAGATCGACCGCGTGCGACCGGTGATCGAGGCCCTGAGCGCAGAAGGGGCGCTGGTTTCCATCGACACCCGCAAGCCGGCGGTCATGGAAGCCGCCGCCGCCGCCGGGGCCGGGATCATCAACGACGTCACCGGACTGACCGGCGACCCGCGCTCCTTCGACACGGCCGTCGCGCTGGGGCTGCCCTTGTGCCTGATGCACATGCAGGGTGAGCCGCAGACCATGCAGGCCGATCCACAGTACGACGATGCCCCGGCGGAGGTCTTCACCTTCCTTGCCGGGCAGGCGATAGCGCTGATGGAGGCGGGGGTGAGCGCCGAGAAGATTTGCCTCGATCCGGGTATCGGTTTTGGCAAGACGCTGGAGCATAACCTGCAGATCATGGCGCGACTGGACGAGCTGGTCGACGCCGGCTGGCCGGTGTTGCTTGGTGCCTCGCGCAAGTCGTTCATCGCCAAGATCACCCCGACGGGGTCGGAAGAGCGGCTGGGCGGGTCACTGGCGGCTGTTCTGGCCGGGTTCGGAGCCGGGGTCAGCCTGTTCCGCGTTCACGACGTGCAGGAGACCGTGCAGGCGCTCGCGGTCGCTGACGCGATTTCCGAAATCGGGCTTTAAGTCAGCGGAGTTAAGCGCCAGCCAGAGGCGTCAGGACACCTTTGCAACCCACGAGGGCGGCTGGCCGAGCCGGTAGTAGGTGTAGGAAATGCCGCTGGCGACCAGTGCTGTCGTGAAGGCGGTGATGATGAAGGTGGGCACCATCCCCACCCAGGTCTTGAGGTTCAGCTGTGTCGCGTCGAGCGTGCTCACGTCCGTCACGCCCTGGAACAGAATCCGGTTGATCCCATTATCGAACAGAAAACCCAGCACGGTGAACGGGATCAGCAGGCCGGCGTAGATCAGCATCAGCCGCCCGGCGTGTCCCCGGGTCGCGCGCCACGCGGTCCGAATACCAAACTCGTAGATGCCCAGCGCAGCTGCGGGCAGGCACAGGATCAACCGCGCCCACAGATAGAGCCAGAGCAGGATCATCACCCCAGCCGTCAGGATCGAAAAGATGCCAGCGAGTCCAGGGACAATGGCCGACAGCACGCCGGTGAGAATGCCAATGATCACCCCGGCTACCACCAGCCCCAGTACCGTCAGCAGCACCATGACCACCGCTCGGTAGAAATAGCTGACCTCCGTCCGGCCAAAATGCAGGCCAAGGCCCGTCCGCTCGGCATCGAGGCCGATCAGCGTCGTCCGGTGCCAAGCCGCTGCCATCGCCGCGCCAGCGAGCCCGCCAAGAACCAACAGCGGCACAAGCCACTGCATCATGCTGATCCCCGCTTGCACCATCTGGAGCATGGCGGCGCCGAATTCAGCCTCGGCAGCATTGGGGTCGAGGGCCGCCAGCTCGTTCGAGGCCGCCATCACCTCCGCCGCTGCCTTGTTCAGGAACTGAACCTGTATCCAGGACGAGGCGAGGGCGTAGAGGCCCAGAGGAAGCAACGCGGTCAGGAGCACCCGCAGCGGCACTGAGAACACGAATCCGTAGGCCTCGCGCCAAATCTGGGTCACGGGTAGCTGGTTCTGTTCGGTATTTTGGGCGGTCATGCGCTATTCCTCTGGCAAGAGCTGTCGGAGAGTTTCGGCCAGTTGAGCGGGGCTGTCCAGCACTGCGAGAGCACCAAGGGCGGCAAAGGCCTCGTGGCGTTGCGGCTTAATCTCATCTGGGACGGCGTAGAGCACGCCGATGACGTCGACCCCGGCCGCCCGGGCGCCGCTGGCCCCGGCGGGGGAGTCCTCGATTACCAGCGCCCGCTCCGGGCCAAGGTCAAAGTGCGACAGCACCCCCCGGTGCAGGTCCGGCGCGGGCTTGGGTCTGGGGACATCGAGACCGGAGAAACACGCTGCCGCCGGGATCAGATCGTCGTAGCCGGTGGTGATCAGATTGCGCAGCACGTTAGCGCGCGGTGCGTTGGACGCGACGGCAATGGCCGCGCGTGACTGCGCCAGCTCGACCACGGACCGCACCCCGGCGATCGGCTCCAGCTCGGTGAGAAAGGCATGCTCGGAGATGGCATACATCTGCTCGATGAAATCATCGGGCAGGACGGCACCTTCAGCGCGCAGCTCGGCGACCATGTCCCGGTCTGACAGCCCGGCAAAGCGGCGCTCGCAGTCCTCGGCCGTCATGGGGTAGCCCAGCCCGGTCAGCAGTTCGGCGTTGCCACGCGCGGCCAGCTTTTCTGAGTCGATCAACACGCCGTCGTTGTCGAAAATCACTAGGTCATAGGTCGGGTCGGGCATGGAGATCCTGTTTCGGGCATAGGGCAGCGGGCTGGTCTCGACGCGCTTCTACCAGTTTGAGCAGAATTTGCACATTCGGGATCAATATTTGGAAAGTCTGTGCAGTGGCTTTTCAAGCCCCTGCGCGGGGCTTAAGCTGTTGTCATTCCGGTGTTTCTGAGAGCTAAGATGAACTGCATCCTCGTCGTCGACGACGACCCCCATATCCGCGAAGTCGTGCAGTTTGCCCTCGACAAGGAAGGCTTCGATACCCTCGAAGCCGGTGACGGCGCGCAGGCGCTCGAGCGCTTCGCGGCGGAGCGGCCGGATCTAATCGTGCTCGATATCACCATGCCGGAGCTGGACGGCACCGAGGTCTGCCGCCGCATCCGCCAGACCAGCCGCACGCCGATCATCTTCCTGTCTTCCCGTGATGATGAGATCGACCGCGTGCTGGGGCTGGAACTGGGCGGGGACGACTACATTACCAAGCCCTTCTCCCCGCGGGAGCTGGTGGCGCGGGTCAAGGCGGTACTGCGGCGGCTGGAAGACGCCAAGGCCCCCCGCGATGAGGGCACGGCGATCATGCAGCACGGGCGGCTGTCGCTGAACCTCGACGATTTCACCGGCAGCTGGGATGATACCCAGATCGTGCTTACCCTGACCGAATTCGGCATCATCCGCACGCTGATGCAGCGGCCGGGCAAAGTCTATTCGCGCGATGACCTGATGAGCAGCGCCTACGAGCTCGCACGCATCGTCTCCGACCGTACCATCGACAGCCACGTCCGCCGGGTCCGGAAGAAGTTTGCCGACATCGGTGCCGACCCGGTCGAGACCGTCCACGGCATCGGCTACAAGCTCGGCGATTGCTGAGGCCCCGCTGACCCATGGTCGCACCCGATCCCGCATCTGCGCCTGCTTCACCGCCGCCGGGTAAGCCGCCCTCAGGGCGGTTCGGGCGCCTGCTCGGCCGCCCGCGGCTGTCGACCCTGCTGCTCGCCGTCAATCTGATCCTGCTGATCGCACCGCTGAGCGGCGTGTTTGCCATGCGGCTCTATGAGTCGGCCCTGCTGCGGCAGACCGAGTCCGCGCTGCTCTCGCAGACGGCCTTCATTGCCGCTTCCTACCGGGCCGCGCTGGAGCGTAACCGGACCTCTTCGCTCGACGGTGGTGGGCTGTCGCATCCCGTCGACCCCGCCTTCGCCGTTGACACCTCCAAGGGAGAGCCCTGGCGCCCCCGGCCACCCGTGCTCGATCTGGCACGCGACAAGCCGCTGCCGCCCGCGCCGGTGCCGCGCCGGACGCCTTCGCCCACCCATTGGCTGTCCGAGGCCGTGGGGAAGGATATCAGTCCGGTGATCGTCGAGGCCCACCACTTCACCCTGTCTTCGATCCGCGTGCTCGATCACCGCGGTACGATCGTGGCTAGCACGGCGGAGAATGTCGGCCAGAGCGTCGCCCACCTGCCCGAGGTCGAGCGCGCGCTGCGGGGTGAGATCGTCTCGCTGCTGCGGGAGAAGGAGGAATTTGCCGAGGGCCAGCGCGGTTTCAACGCCTTCGAGCGGTCTTCGGGCATCCGTGTGCATGTCGCAGCCCCGATCATCCTCGACAACCGTGTGGTTGGCGGGGTGCTGCTGGGACGGACCCCTTCGACCCTGCGCAATGCGCTGCGCAGCAAAGTGCAGATCTTTATCGTCGGCGGCGTGCTGCTGGTGGTGATGGCGATGGCGCTGTCGCTGTTCCTCGCTGCGACCATCGTCGGCCCGGTGTCGCGGCTGATCCACCAGGCCAAGCTGGTCGCCGATGGGCGCCGCAGCGGGATCAGGCCGCTGCGCTACCCCGTCACCGCCGATATCGCCGAGCTGTCCGAGGCGGTGGTCGCCATGGCCAACACCCTCGAAACCCGCTCGGCCTATATCCGCGAGTTTGCCGCCAACGTCAGCCACGAATTCAAGACCCCGCTGACCAGCATTCAGGGCGCGGTCGAGCTCCTGCGCGATCACGCGGCGAGCATGGACGAAGACCGACGCGCCCGCTTTCTCGATAACATCGCCAAGGACAGCGACCGGCTGGCCCGGCTGGTAACCCGCTTGCTGGAACTGGCCCGCGCCGACGTCATGCAGCCCGGCGGAGCAGGGGAAAGCCGGTTGGGGGCGCTGCTGCTGGACCTGCAGCGGCACTACGCCGATCTGGGCCAGTCCTTCGGGATCGAGCGTGCCGACAGCGACACCGGCATCGGCGCAGGAGGTGAGGACGACATTCGCGTTTCCATGGACGGCGACAACCTCGCCTCGGTGGTGCGCAACCTGATCGAAAACGCCCTGCACCACGGCAAGGGCGAGCCTCGGCTTGTCATCGAGCCGGCGACGGCTCAGGTCAGACTGCGGGTGATTGATGATGGCCTGGGGGTATCTCCGGCCAATGCTGACCGGATCTTCAGTGCCTTTTTCACCACCGACCGCGAAGGGGGTGGCACCGGCCTGGGACTGGCGCTGGTCAAGACGCTGGTGGAGGTCCACGGCGGGCAGATCCGGCTTGCGGACCGGGCAGAAGGCTGTGAGTTTGTGGTAACCCTGCCGCGCTTGAGCGGATCTGTGGCGAGTGAAGCGGCGTCTTGATCCCGAATGGCTTTATCGGTTATTTAACCGCTGCTCAGGGCGCGAACCAAGGCGTTCCGAGGATGAAGTGCGGTGCTGGTATAGCTCAGTTGGTAGAGCAACGCATTCGTAATGCGTGGGTCGGGTGTTCGAGTCACCTTACCAGCACCATTTCTCTTCCAGATATTTGGGTTCTTCTGATCGGTTTCAGTTTCAGAAACTTTGACGGTTGTTCCAATAGCGGGATCACTATTTTCTTGGGCAAAACCTGATCCCCGCGGTTGATCCTCGCAATCGCGCCTCGCAAAGAGAGTCAGGCGTGTGGTGCTTTGGGGCAATCAACTGTTCATCAGATCCCTTATAATCATTCTCGCTTCTCGTGTGTTCAGTGGCCAGTAGCCACCGCCAGGACAATGCGTCAGTTCCCCAACAAAGAACTGCTCCGTTTTCGCGGACCAGTAAATATCGATGCGTATGAACTCGAAACCCGTCGCAAGTGTTTCCGCAATGGCGACGATACTCGTCAGATTGCCGGGGGCCTCAATGGTTCTTACTGTCAAATCAGGACCGAAACATATGTTCAAGTCCGTCCAATCTCGGTCGTAGAGTCGGTTTGCTTCGCAGCTCCAAAGGGGGTCAAGCAGACCGCCGGAAACGTACTCCGGCCAAAAGTCCCGCATTACGAATTTGACCACACCATCGAAGCAATAAAACTGCAACTGCACAAGCTCAGCGGCTGGAAAAATTTCGGGCTCAACAATGACTTGCCCGATCAGACCCTTATAGTTTTTTTCCCGACTGTTTCGGTAATAGTCGATCTTCAACCATTGTTTTAATGTATCGATATCAACATCAGACGCTTCTCTAATGATGGTGAAATACCCCGATGCGTGGGTGGGTTTGAGCACGTCGCCCGGCTCACAGGTGTAACGCTCAATATCCTGTTCGTTGCTCAGTATGGCCTTGGTCGGCACAACAAATTTGTCTCCTACACGTTCCTCAATAAAGGACTTGGCCTTGATTTTGTCCGTTGTAAGTAAGACGAGTGGGTCGCCTAAGGCGTCGCCAAGTTTGTGATGAAGGAGGTATTCCGCCAGTCCGTCCTCGTTTGGCAGTCGCCTATGCGCAAAGCAAAAACGCGCGTAAACCAGAGCCTGATCAAAGGGTCTTCCCAGTGGCAAGTGCAGCATGAGTTGAAAGGCGTGCCGAAAAAAACTGATTAGCAAAACAAACCCCAACTCATCCCAATAATTCCTGAACGCTCATGATTTTTGTCCCTAGCGGCGCGAAACATTGGGCAAGCGCTGCAACATGTTCTGGGCTTCATGGCTAACAACGACAGCGACTTCCAGCGCGGCACCAAACTGACGGTAAACCGAGTGCGAGTGCACCTCGCCATCAATGCTCGTCGTCAAAATTTCAAGAGGGATCGGCCGTGTACCGGGATCCTCGGTGAAAATGATAATGAATGCCCTGCGCTTTCTTGTGTAGGCTTGTTGAACCTGTTCAAAGAAATCTGAAAGTACCACGTCATTGAAGGGCGAATACATGTAGATCAATTGCGGCCTATCGCTGAACTCCATGTCTCGTGCGTCTATGTTCAGGATCTGGCTGTTACTCAGAAATCTCTCACAATTCGCCTTAGCCACGTGCGCCAGGTAGCTCGAATGCTCAACACCTATGTAAGCCTCAAAGCCGTAGGGCTTGGCCACAATCAAGGTGCGCCCTTTGCCGCAACCGATGTCAACAAGATCAAAGGCTGTGAAATCCAACTCCAAACCACTCAAAATGGAGTTAAAGATCTTGGCCGGCGTTGGAGCGTATACTTCGGAATATTGCCGCGTTTCATCTGAAACATCCAAATCATCAACTGCGATATGGCCCCTCGTATCGATGCCCAATCGCTTGTCGAAGATGTAGTCCGAAACGGTTATCCAAGCCCGGCCAGTTGTTCGCCAGATTTTGGCCAGCGTTTGTTCGGGTCCGATGGACTTTGCATAAGCCCATAAGCCGAGCAACCCACCTTTGGCAGAAATTGGTTCCAGCAGGGTCATCAGAGGGCCAAGTTTCTTATCCCTCGGCTTGGTCTCGTTAGAAGTCACACCTAATCATCCTCTGTAAAACCTATGCATTGAAATACTGTACCCAACTAAAAACGCACGAATCATGCTCTAGTAAAGATTTAATAATTAGTCAGATTGATAAACCCAGAGGCACAAGTTGGACGTGTTTTGCCCCAATCAGCCGACCGGGATAGTTGGATCATATTCAGTTCAGTCGCCACAAACCTACAAGGCCAAAGGCCCCGATATATAGGACAACCAACAACCAATTTGACAAAGAGGCTAAAAAACCACCATGAATATACGCCATGCCGTAGAGGTAAAAAAAGTACAAAATACTCGCTGTGAGAAATCCAATGCCAAGATACGCTGGATTACCTGTAAGGCAGCCTAGGACGATGAATGTTAGCCAAAACCCATTCCAAATAGTCTCAGCCACGGCAAAATGGATTGGGTTTTTTTGTGCCATAAGTAGGACATGGGCAGGCTGGGCTACAATTATAAATAAAGACCCTGTGAGACTCAGAGCAAACAAATCAGTAGCTTCAAGAAACTGTTCACTAAAAATAATACTGATTATCTGGCACAAAAATATAGATAATAAAAGTAATGTAGTTCCAAATACGAGGAAAATAACAGAAATATCTCTATTGAGATCTCGAGAAATATCAAACCCCTCTGAGAAATTCCGCGAAAGTCTTGGCAGCAAAATATTCTCGCAGTAATCATAAATAACATTATTCATGAATAATGCAAAAAAATATACTGCGCTAAAATAACCTAACCATTCCATTGAGAAAAAATATGCAATGAGCATTTGAGAAATGAATAACGAAAAAAGAGCGATTAATTTTGTCGATAATACTACATATGCGGTTCTATTTAGAATGGATATATGTCGAAATATTTTTCTGAATGTTGGAAATTTTCTGTTCAAATCAATATTGTTTGCAATAAAAAAGCTAAAGCATAAAAAAATAATTGATGGAATTATGGGTAGCGCTAAGATTGCACCAAATGTATTAAGATAAATTATTGCAATAATACTCAGAATACTACCAAAAATATTGGACACTGTAATAATCGTATAAGATATGACGTATTTTTTCATACCAAATAATAATGACTGTTGGATTGATGATAGGCTGAAAAGAGTGCAAGCCATAGATATCAGTAAGACGTGAATGTAGCTGACATCAAAATCTAAAAAATGGCTAACTGTAAATAAAGTGAGCGGTATTAATAATATCGAGATAATTATACTTGATAAAATCGTTACAGCGTAAGCAGAATTGAAATAAAAAGCTACAGTTTTATAATTTTTTTCTATTGTTGGTATTTTTTTGGCCAAAGCCGGTCCTAATCCCAAGGATCCAAGAGAAGAATAGATGTCAATTATATTTGTATATAAGGCAATCAGACCATAGACCTGAGGACCCAAAAGTAAGGCGATCAATTTGGTTCTGATTAGAAGTGTTGCTGACCTTACGCCAAAGGCACACGCCGTCAGTATGAGAGGAAGATGCGCGTTCAGAGCCTTCTTTAGAAGAGTGGTCATCGTGGCCCGGCTCATTACAGTGGTGAAACCTAAATGTCGGCAGCGGCTTTAACTCGGAATTGTGCCTTGTGGTCCCTATTCAGCCTAGCGGATTTTGAGGCGCGAGCAAGGTTGCTGGTCGAGTGTTTATCTAGTGAAACTGAACGCTTGGTGTTTATCGAGCCGGTTAATGGCGAGCTTGATGCTCATCTATACTTTAGTGGCGGTGATACTGTCTGATGCAGTTGATCTGTCGAAGCACTGTCCGTGCGTTGCGCTTCATCGTCGCGTTTATCAATCGCGATCATTTTTTCTGCCTTGTGAAATGCTTACTGTCACGAAAGGCAGGCACTAAAAAATGCATTCGTAATGCGTGGGTCGTGTGTTCGAGTCGCACTACCAGCACCACTTCAACCGCCTCTCTCAATTCGACGGTGCCGGTCATGCCATTGGCGGGTCATGAGCCCCGCTGCAGGGCGTGCACGCCGTGGTGCCCTCCTCGCAGCCGCTCGGTTGGCTCCACCACGATCGAAGGGCGTCGGCGGCCCTTGAATTCAGTCTCGCACAGGGCGAAGGGTTGCTTAATTCGGTTGACATGATCGCCGGATTTGGGCCGGTCAAAGAAGCAGCCAGGCTGGACGACGCCGAACAAGGCATCGAACAGGGGGCAGGGACCACCCGGTTGGTGGGTCGCAGGAGGAGGACAGGGCATGTTTCTAGGGTCAATGAATTTTGATCTGGGCGAAGACGTTAACGCCTTGCGCGATGTCGTTCACCGCTGGGCGCAGGATCGCGTCAAACCCATGGCCGCTGAGATCGATGCCAACAACGAATTCCCCGCCGGGCTGTGGCAGGAGATGGGTGAACTCGGCCTGCTGGGCATGACCGTTCCCGAGCGCTTCGGCGGTGCCGGCATGGGCTACCTCGCGCACACCGTAGTGCTCGAGGAAATTGCCCGGGCCAGCGCTTCGGTCAGCCTGAGCTACGGTGCGCACTCGAACCTGTGCGTGAACCAGCTGCAGCTCAACGCCACCGACGCGCAGAGAAGCAAGTACCTGCCCGACCTGATTTCGGGCCGGCGGGTCGGCGCGCTGGCCATGTCCGAATCTGGGGCGGGTTCCGATGTCGTCGGCATGAAGCTCCACGCGGAGAAGCGCAACGACCGCTTCATTCTCAACGGCAGTAAGTACTGGATCACAAACGGCGGTGAGGCCGGCACGCTGGTGGTCTTCGCCAAAACCGACCCCGCGGCGGGCTCCAAGGGGATCACGGCCTTCATCATCGAAAAGGACATGCCCGGTTTCAGCCAGTCCGATCACTTCGACAAGCTGGGCATGCGGGGTTCGAACACGGTCGAGCTGGTGTTTCAGGACTGCGAGGTGCCCTTCGACAATATTCTGGGCGAAGAGGGGCAAGGTGTTAAGGTCTTGATGTCCGGGCTGGACTACGAGCGCGTTGTGCTTTCGGGGATCGGCACCGGCATCATGGCGGCCTGCCTCGATGAAATCATGCCCTATCTCGTCGAGCGCAAGCAGTTCGGCCAACCGATTGGAAATTTCCAGCTCATGCAGGGAAAGATCGCGGACATGTACACCAAGCTGAACTCGGCCCGCGCCTACGTCTACGAAGTCGCCCGCGCCTGCGACCGGGGCGAAGTCACGCGACAGGATGCAGCCGCCTGTGTCCTCTATTCCTCCGAAGAAGCCATGGTCGTCGCGCACCAGGCCGTGCAGGCCATGGGCGGGGCAGGCTTCATGAACGACACGCCCGTCAGCCGGCTTTTCCGCGATGCCAAACTCATGGAGATCGGCGCCGGCACCTCCGAGATCCGGCGGATGCTGATCGGGCGGGAACTGATGGGGGCGATGGGCTGATGGGGGTTCTCCGTTCTGCAGTATCGACCAAGGCCGAGGCCTTTCAGAGCAATCAGGCCGAACACGAAGCCGCACTGGCGCTGACCGAGGCCGCCGCTGAGCAGGCCCGTGCCGGGGGTGGGGACCGGGCACGCGAACGGCACTTGAGCCGGGGAAAGCTGCTGCCGCGCGAGCGTGTTGCCCGGCTGCTCGATCCCGGGTCACCCTTTCTCGAGGTTGGCCTGTTCGCCGGGCACGAGCTCTACGACGGGGCCAGCCCCTCGGCGGGCATTATAACCGGCATCGGCCGGGTTTCCGGCCGCGAATGCATGATCGTCTGCAACGATGCGACGGTGAAGGGCGGCACCTATTTTCCGCTGACGGTGAAAAAGCACCTGCGCGCGCAGGAGATCGCGGAGCAGAACAACCTGCCCTGCCTCTATCTAGTCGACAGCGGTGGCGCCAACCTGCCCAATCAGGATGAAGTCTTCCCCGACCGGGACCACTTCGGGCGCATCTTCTTTAACCAGGCCAACATGTCGGCCAAGGGCATCCCCCAGATTGCCGTGGTCATGGGCTCGTGCACGGCGGGTGGGGCTTACGTCCCCGCCATGTCCGACGTCACCATCATCGTCCGGGAACAGGGGACGATCTTCCTCGCCGGGCCGCCGCTGGTGAAGTCAGCCACGGGTGAAGTGGTGACGGCCGAAGAGCTCGGTGGCGGTGATGTACATACGCGCCTCTCCGGCGTCGCGGACTATCTGGCCGAAGACGATGCCCACGCACTGGCGTTGGCGCGGGAGGCGGTTTCCAGCCTCAATCGGGTCAAGCCCTCAAGCCTTGAGATGCAGCCGGTCGAACCCCCGCTCTACGACCCGGCGGAAATTCTCGGCCTTGTTCCCGCCGACCTGCGGACGCCCTACGACATCCGCGAAGTCATCGCCCGACTGGTGGACGGATCGCGGTTCGATGAATTCAAGGTGCGCTTCGGCGAAACCCTTGTCTGCGGCTTCGCCCACGTCATGGGCATGCCCGTGGGCATCATCGCCAACAATGGCGTTCTGTTCTCCGAGGCGGCGGTCAAGGGCGCGCACTTCGTCGAGCTTTGCTCGCAGCGGCGGATCCCGCTGATGTTCCTGCAGAACATCACCGGTTTCATGGTCGGCCGTACCTATGAGAATGGCGGTATCGCCAAGGACGGCGCCAAGCTTGTGACGGCGGTTGCGACCACAAGGGTGCCGAAAATCACCATGCTGGTCGGCGGATCCTTCGGCGCGGGGAACTATGGCATGGCCGGGCGGGCCTATAGCCCCCGGTTCCTGTGGACCTGGCCCAGCAGCCGCATTGCCGTCATGGGCGGCGAGCAGGCCGCCGGCGTGCTGGCGACGGTCAGGCGCGACGCGATCGAGCGCGCGGGCGAGCGCTGGAGCGAGGCGGATGAAGCCGCATTCAAGCAGCCGACGATCGACATGTTCGAGGAACAGTCGCACCCGCTCTATGCCTCTGCCCGGCTCTGGGATGATGGTATTATCGACCCGCGCAAGTCGCGGGACGTGCTCGCTCTGTCGCTTTCGGCTGCGCTCAATGCCCCCATCGAAGACACCCGATTCGGTGTGTTCAGGATGTAGGGACCAGGCTGGTGTTCAGCAAAATCCTGATCGCCAACCGCGGCGAGATTGCCTGCCGGGTTATGGCCACGGCCCGCAAATTCGGCATCCAGACGGTCGCGGTCTACGCCGATGCGGATGCTGATGCGAAACACGTTGCCATGGCCGATGAAGCCGTTGCCATCGGCCCGTCAGCGGCGGCTGAAAGCTACCTCCAGCCCGCAAAGATCATCGATGCCTGCAAGCGCACGGGCGCGGAAGCCGTCCACCCCGGCTACGGCTTTCTCAGCGAGAACCCGGCCTTTGTGGAGGCGGTGGAAACCGAAGGCCTTGTCTTCATCGGCCCCTCTGCCGCGGCGATCCGGGCCATGGGCCGCAAAGATGCCGCCAAAGCGCTGATGATCGAGGCGGGTGTGCCGGTCGTCCCGGGCTATCACGGGGAAAGTCAGGATCCCGAGGTACTGGCCGCCGAGGCCGACAAAATCGGCTATCCGGTGATGATCAAGGCCCGCGCAGGCGGTGGCGGCAAGGGCATGCGGCTGGTCCGGGAACCTGCGGATTTCAAGGCTGCGCTCGAAGGCGCGCAGCGAGAAGGACAGGCCAACTTCGGTGATCCCGTGTGCCTTGTTGAAAAGTACATTGCCCAGCCGCGCCACATCGAGATTCAGGTGTTCGGCGACGGGCACGGCAACGTCACCCATCTGTTCGAGCGCGACTGCTCCCTGCAGCGGCGACACCAGAAGGTCATCGAGGAAGCCCCGGCCCCCGATATGCCGGCAAGTGTGCGCGCGGCCATGGGCAAGGCCGCCACCGATGCCGCAAGGGCCATCGGCTATGCCGGGGCGGGAACGGTCGAGTTCATCGTCGACGGCACAGGACCCCTGCGCGAAGACGGCTTCTGGTTCATGGAGATGAACACCCGCCTGCAGGTCGAGCACCCCGTCTCCGAGGCCATCACCGGACTGGATTTTGTCGAGCTGCAGCTGCGGGTGGCCAGCGGTGAGCCACTGCCCGTGACGCAGCAGGATCTGTCGATCAACGGCTGGTCTTTCGAAGCCCGCGTATACGCCGAAGACGTGAGCAAGGGCTTCCTGCCGGCGACCGGGCGACTCGACTACCTGTCCTTCCCCGCTGCGACGGCCTTCGCGCCGGGCGCGGTCCGCATCGACAGCGGCGTGCGGCCCGGCGATGAGATCAGCCCCTGGTACGACCCGATGATCGCCAAGGTCATTGCCCACGGCGCAACTCGCAAAGAAGCGCTCAACCGGCTCGGTGAAGCCCTGGCGGACTGCCAGATCGCCGGTGCGGTGACCAATCTCGATTTTCTCGTTGCCCTGTCCCGGCACGAAGGCTTTGCCGCCGGTCAGGTCGATACCGGCCTGATCGATCGCGATCTGAGCGCGCTGTTGGCGCAGGGTCCGATCCCGCTGCACGTGTTAGCGCTGGCGGCCGTGGGCGGGCTTGGCTTGCTGGATGACCGACCCTCGCCAGACCCGTGGGCGCAGCTGATCGGCTGGCGCCATTGGGCAGAGGGGACCCAGTACGTCGAACTGGAGGCACAGGGCGAAGGCCTGTCGCTCGCGGTTAGTATTCTGGGAGCCCGGCACTTTCGGGTGCAGGGTGACAGCCTCGATCTGTCCTTGTATGTGACCCCAACGTCTTCCAAAACTCGCTTCGAGCTGACCTGCGAAGGCAATAGCTTCGCCGTGGGTCTGGTCAGAACCGGCAATTCAATTGCGGTCTTCGCAGACGGGCACAGCTTTGGCTTCGAGGTGCCGGACCCGCTCGTGCAGGCCGACGCGGCAGGCGTTGCCGCCAGCGTCATTCAAGCGCCGATGCCGGGGCTGGTGCAGCAGGTCTTTGCCCAAGCCGGCCAGGCTGTCAAGCAGGGTGAACCCCTGCTGGTGCTGGAGGCCATGAAGATGGAGCACAGGCTTTGCGCCTCCCGGGACGGCGTCGTCCTCGACGTGCTCGCGGCGGTGGGGGATCAGGCTGCCGACGGGACTGTCCTTGTTACGCTGGAGCCTATCGATGACTGAGCGCGTCACCCTGTTCGAAATGGCGCCCCGCGACGGGCTGCAGAACGAAGCGACCATGATCGCGACCGCTGACAAGATCGAGCTTGTCGACCGGCTGTCGCGCTGCGGCTTTTCCAAGATCGAGGTGACCAGTTTCGTCTCGCCCCGGTGGGTGCCACAGCTGGCCGACGCGGCCGAGGTCATGCAGGGTATCACCCGTTCGGCGGCTGTCACCTACGCGGCTCTGACCCCGAACATGCAGGGTTTCGAGCGCGCCATGGCGGCCCGCGCCGACGAAATCGCGGTCTTTGGCGCGGCCTCGGAGGGCTTCAGTCAGAACAACATCAACTGCTCGATCGCCGAGAGCCTCGAGCGCTTCAAGCCCGTGGTCGATGCCGCCCGCGCCGCCGGTGTGCCGGTGCGCGGCTACGTCTCCTGCGTGACCCATTGCCCCTATGACGGCCCGACGCCGCCGGAGAGTGTGGCCCGGGTCGCCGCCACGCTGATGGACATGGGGTGCTACCAGATTTCGCTGGGCGATACCCTTGGCGCTGCAAGCCCTAAGGCCATTTCGGCCATGCTCGATGCGGTGCTGGCGGTGGTGCCGGCGCGCTGTCTGGCTGGTCATTTTCACGATACCGGTGGCCGTGCGCTGGACAATATCGCCGTGAGCCTCGAGCGTGGTCTGCGGGTTTTCGACAGTGCCCTCGCGGGTCTGGGTGGATGTCCCTACGCCCCCGGTGCTAAGGGCAATGTCGCAACCGAAGCGGTGGTGACCCTGCTCCATGAACGCGGCTTTGAAACCGGGCTGGACCGGGACCGGCTTGCCCACGCCAGCGCCTTTGCCCAATCTCTGCGGAAGGGAGGTGGATCATGAGTTACGACACGCTGGAGGTGCGGATCGACGAACGCGGTGTCGCCTCCGTGACCCTGAACCTGCCTGAGCGGCGCAACGCCCTGTCAGCCGCGATGATCGAGGATCTGACCGCCGCCGCCCACACGCTGGGCGGTTCAAAGTCCGTCCGCGCCGTGGTGCTTTCCGGCGCGGGTAAGGTCTTTTGCGCCGGCGGCGACCTCAACTGGATGACCGCGCAGATCAAGGTGCATCGGGCGACGCGGATCGCCGAAGCCCGGAAGCTGGCCCTGATGCTGAATGCCCTGAACGAGATGCCGAAGCCGTTGATCGGGCGCATCCATGGCGCGGCCATCGGCGGGGGTATCGGGCTGGCTTGTGTCTGCGACAGCGTGATCGCCGACGAGGCGACGCGGTTCGGGCTGACCGAAACCCGTCTGGGGCTGATCCCGGCGACCATCGGTCCCTACGTCATTGCGCGCATGGGCGAGGGCAAAGCGCGACGCGTTTTCATGTCGGCGCGGCTGTTCGATGCAGCCGAAGCGCTGGACCTTGGCATTATCGCCCGGCGTGTGTCCGGCGCCGAGCTGGATGAGGCTGTCGAGGCTGAGGTCGTGCCTTACCTGTCCGTGGCGCCGGGCGCCGTGGCTGCGGCCAAGGCTCACGCCCGCTCGCTGGGGGCTGGGATAGACGAGGCAGTGATCGCGGATTCGATCCAGCGCCTTGCCGACACGTGGGAGGGCGAGGAAGCCGCCCACGGCGTCGCTGCCTTCCTGAACAAAAAGGATCCCGACTGGGCCAAATAGGCGGCGAAAGGGCCTGAGCGTTAGGCCTGCTCGCCCTGCTCACCCCCCGGTCTGAGGCATCAGGCCTCAGGTTTGGCGTCCTTACGCGCACGCATCCGCCGCCACAGCACCAGCCCGCCGCCCACCACCAGCACAAGACCGTAGTCGATGATCGGAATACGCAGGATCTCTTTGAGGTTCACCCAGCCGCGCCCAGCGACCGCATAGACCCACAGCACCCCGCCGATGAAGGCGGCGTAGACCAGCCAGTGCACCCAGCGGGGCAGGCCCAGTCCGTGCATCTGCGTGACCACGAACAGGGCGGCAAAACCGAAGAAGAACATCGGCCAGAATTCCTGTCCCGCGACCACGGCCACGGTGACCCCATGGGCCAGCACCGAGACTTCGAGGATCGCTGTCCACCAGCGGTTGGTGTGGACGCGAGTGAAGACAAAAGCCCCCTGAATCAGCAGCAGGAAGGTGTAGAAAAAGCCAGTCAGATGCCCCGGCGTGGTCTCCATCGGGTGGAACCAGTAGGTGTAGACCACAGCCCAAGCGAAGTAATAACCGTGGTAACGGATCAGCCACTGCCGCGCCGGCGCCAGCCAGCGGCCGCCATGGCCAAAGGCGATGCCGCGCCGGGGTGCCTCCATGATAAGCACGATCACCAGCAGAAACATCACCGACAGCTGCGAAGAAAAAACCGACGTGTCCTGCGCGAGGCCGTCGCACCAGACCGCCGTCTGCAGATAGTGCAGGCCGACAGAGGCCGCCGTGCCGAGCAGGCCGACAATATTCACCGGATGCAGCGCGCCGCGGTCACGCAGCCGGTCTCGGTTGACCACCGCCCAGCGGATCAGGCCCTAGAAGAACAGCTGCTGGACGATATAGAAGCCCCACGCCGTAGTCCAGCTCCAGAAATCAGGCTCTGGCAGCTTCCAGTAGTACCAGGCTGCGCCCTGATCGGGCAGCAGCTCGATCTGACGGAGGATGGGGTTGAGCAACAGAATGGCGAAGGTGGCAAGGACGGCGAGGGCCACAGCCACGCCGAAAGTGACCCTTAAGACCGTGGATTTTTCCATGCCGACGCCTTCACTTCAGACCCGAACAAACACAGTGCAATCATCTAGTTTTCGGGCTGCACCCGTCCACTCGGGCGCATAATATTCAATCAGGGGTTTTGTTAGCACGCTCAGGCTTGCGCAGCGTCGCTGCCGGTTTCTTCCTTGGCGGCGGTGGCGGCTCTGGCTTCCTCAGCTTCAGCCTTCTTCGCCTTCTTCCGGGCCTTCTTTTTCTTGCTGGCTTCCTTGGACGCCGCCAGCCCGGCGCTGGCAATCAGTGCCAGAGACTTGCCCGGACGCCTGAATTCATTGTCTTCAAAGTCAGTCACGCCGTTGCTGAGCGAGGCCATGGCAAGGCGGATGTAGAGCGGGATATCGTGGGTGCCGCTCTCGTAGTTCTGGACCATGCGCGACTTCAGCCCGAGCAGATAAGCGGCCTGCTTCTGCGTCAGTTTCAGCCCTTTGCGCCAGGCCTTAAACCACTTTGGTGCCTTCTTTTTCACTGGATTAAGCGCAAAATTTGCGTCCTTCGGGTCTTCGTGCTAATTTCTACGTAACCATTGCGTATGAGGTGCTCTATGACAAGCCATATGATCTTGTTCCGAGCGACCCTTGCAAAGCCCGCTGCGACCCCGCAGCAGCCTGTGTGGAACGCTCGTTCGTCCGTCAATGCCCGTGGTCCCCGGACCGTGAACAGGCCTGCGCCTGTGGCAAAAACGCCCAAGTAATCTGTTGTATCTCCGGTGACCATGCGGCAAGAGGGTTCATGCCGTATGGACGACCCGGAGAGATGAACCCATGGACTTGAGCGCGCTGATCCGTGACGTTCCGGACTACCCCAAGCCAGGCATCCTTTTCAAAGACATCACACCGCTGCTCGCCGATGGCGCCGCCATGCGCGAAGTCACCGCCCAGTTTGCTGCGCGTGCCGCAGAGCTGAAGGCTGACGCCATTGCAGGGATCGAAGCACGCGGCTTCATCTTTGCCCCCGCCGTGGCGGCACAGATGGGCTTACCCTTCATCCCGGTGCGCAAGGAAGGCAAGCTGCCCTACGACTGCGTGACCCACTCCTACGATCTCGAATACGGTTCGGACACGCTGCAGATCCACGTCGACGCGCTGAGCCAGGGGCAGCGGGTGGTCATTGTTGACGACCTGATCGCGACCGGCGGCACAGCGGGAGCCACGGTCGAGCTGGTTCGCAAGCTCGGGGCCGTGCCGGCCTGCGCCCTGTTCCTGATCGAACTCGGCGGACTGGGCGGGCGCGATGAAATCGAGGGCCGGGGCGTCCGGGTTGAATCGCTGATCAGCTACGAAGTCTGACCGCAGCCGCCGGTCAGGATCGACCGGCCAACCCCTCAGAGATCATCCAGATTGAAGGGCGTGTTCTGGTACACCCAGTTCACCCAGTTGCCGTAGAGCATGTGCGCGTGGCTGCGCCACTTGTTGGGTGGGGTCTGTGCCGGGTCGTCGTTCGGGAAGTAGTTCTGGGGCAGAACGATGGTCTGCCCGGCCTTGACGTCGCGGTCGTATTCCTCGCGCAGTGTCTGGCTGTCGTACTCCAGATGATTGAACATGTAGAAACGGCGGTTGGCGTCGTCGGCGAGCAGGCCGAGCCCGGCGGTCTCGTTCTCGGCCAGCACGGTCAGCCCTTCGATCGGTTCGACGTCGGCGCGGTGGTTCTCCGTGTGGCGGGAAACCGGGATTTCGAACAAGTCGGCAATCCCCTGCATCAGCGGGTGAGACGGCACGAGGTTCTGGTGCTCGAAGATGCCGAAGCGCTTGGGCACTTCGGTGATCAGGTGCTTGGGCACGCTGTTGAAGTGGTTCAAGGCGGCCTGTGCCCCCCAGCAGATGGCGAACATCGAAAACACGTTGGTGGTGGTCCAGTCGAAGATTTCCTGCAACTCGGGCCAGTACTTCACATCCTGAAATTCGAGGGTCTCGATCGGCGCACCGGTGACCATGAAGCCGTCGAAGCGCTCGGAGCGCACCTCGTCCCAAGCACGATAGAAGGCGTCCATGTGCTCGGAGGCGGTGTTGGTGCCCCGGTAGGTCGAGGTCTCGACCAGCGTCAGGTCGACCTGCAACGGGGTGGTGCCGAGTAGCCGCGCCAGCTGGGTTTCAGTGGCGATCTTCAGCGGCATCAGGTTGAGAATGGCGATCCGCAGCGGGCGGATATCCTGCTTCTCCGCCCGGCTTTGGCGCATGACCTTAACGCCCTCACTGCGGAGCGTTTCAGTGGCGGGAAGTCCGTCGGGTACTCGGATCGGCATGCTCGGTCGGTCTCTGGTTCTGACTGGGGGACGCGAAAGCGCAGGCTGCGCTATTCGCTTTGCCCTACAAGATCGAGGAAGTCGGCCTCGGTTTCCACCCGCGCAATGTCGTCGGCTGCTACGCGCCGGGCGAGACCCGCGTCGACCAGCCGCTCGTATCGCTCGCGGCGGGCGTTGATCAGGCGCGGGAACACCCACTTGACGAATTCCAGCGGTGCGAAGTCGTTGGCCGAGGCGATGCCGGTCTCCGCGCTGTAGTCGGCAATGGCCGCGTCGAGGAAGGCTGCGCGGTAGAACATCGGCTTGGGGTAGGCGATGGTGCGCTCAATCAGGCGCTCAACGTGCGCGTCCGGGGCTTCGATGTAGACCAGCTGCGTGCGCCGGGTCAGGTGCTGCAGCACCGGATCCTGCGCCGGGTTATCGAGATCCACGACTTCTATCAGGCTGCCCCCGGCATCGACGAGGAAACGATCGTAGCCGTAGACGGTCGAGGCGCGGTCCATGAAGTACCCGACATCGAGCAGGGTGGCGATTTCGGCCTGCTCGTGCAGGCTCTGCCGGCGGGCAAACTCAGCCCGGCCGTGGCCGCCCTGATCGCTGCGGCCCAGCGTGCCGATCCACTGGCTCAGCGGCGCAAGGTTGTCCATGCTGATGTTCGAGCGGATATAGATGCTGTCCGACTTGAGCAGGGTCGCCAGTTCGGGCTGCCGCATGGCAGCCAGATAGAGGTCGTCCTGAATGGCCTCGCCCAGATAGCGGGTGCCGATCCGGTAGTCGCCGGAGTAGTGGAACCAGCGCTCCCGCGGCAGCTTCAGCGCCAGCGTGGTCTTGCCCACGCCGGACATGCCCAGCAGCGTAACGGCCTGTGATTGGGGTATAAGCGTTTGCATGTCCCTTCGGTGCCTGATCACTGTGCACGGGTCAAGCATGCCGATTTTGCGGGGAGATGTGCCGCGCATGGGATTGTTGTTTAACCACGGTCATGCTGTCTTGCGGCCGCAGTAGGGTGTCTGGGCCGGTCGCGTGCGACTTCGCACCCCTTGACCGAGCCAGCCGACCCGCATAGTGAAATGACGATTTTACCTTGGAAGTGTGAGAGGCTCAGCCGATGAAGGCGCTCGTATGTGTAAAGCGCGTGGTGGACTACAACGTGAAGATCCGGGTGAAGCCGGACAACAGCGCTGTCGATCTGGCCAACGTGAAGATGTCCATGAACCCCTTTGACGAGATCGCGGTTGAAGAAGCGATCCGTATGAAGGAAGCGGGCATCGTTGAAGAAATTATTGCTGTGTCCATGGGTGAGGCCAAGAGCCAGGAAACCATCCGCACCGCCCTCGCCATGGGCGCTGACCGCGGCATCCTGGTCGAGAGCGACGAAGACCTGCAGCCCTTGGCGCTGGCCAAGATGCTCAAGGCAATCGTCGAGAAAGAAGATCCCGGCATCGTGGTTCTGGGCAAGCAGGCCATCGACGGCGACAACAACCAGACCGGCCAGATGCTGGCGGCCCTGTTGGGCTGGCCGCAGGGTACCTTCGCCTCCAAGGTCGAGAAGGACGGCGACACGCTTAAGGTCACCCGCGAAGTCGACGCCGGCCTGCAGGTCGTAACCATGCCGCTGCCTGCGATCATCACCGCCGATCTGCGCCTGAACGAGCCGCGCTATGCTTCGCTGCCGAACATCATGAAGGCAAAGAAGAAGCCGATCGACACCATGACCCCCGCTGATCTGGGCGTCGACGCGGCACCGCGTCTGGCCACGGTCAAAGTGACCGAGCCACCAGCACGCGCAGCCGGTGTTATCGTCGGCAACGTGGGCGAGCTGGTCGATAAACTGAAAAACGACGCCAAAGTCGTCTGAGAAAAGAGGGAACACGAACCATGAGCATTCTGATTTTTCTCGAACACGATGCTGACGGCATCAAGGACGGATCGCTGGCGGCCGTGACCGCGGCCAAGGCCATCGGTGGCGACATCACCGCGATTGTCGTCGGCGAAGGTGCGGATGCCGCCGCTGACGCTGCGGCGAAGATCGACGGTATTTCGGCCGTGGTGAAGGCGGGCGACGATGCCTACTCCAACGCAATCGCGGAAAACATTGCCCCGCTGCTGGTCGAAGCCGCTGCGGGCAAGAGCCACCTGATCGCCGCTGCGACCACCGTGGGCAAGAACATCCTGCCCCGTGCTGCCGCGCTGATGGACGTGCAGCCGATCTCCGACATCTCGGCGGTGATCAATGCAGAGACCTTCGAGCGCCCAATCTACGCAGGCAACGCGATTGCCACGGTGAAGTCCTCGGACAGCATCAAGGTGCTGACCGTGCGGACCGCCAACTTCGATGCTGCGGCGGCTGAAGGCGGGTCGGCCTCGGTCTCCGATATGGCGGGCGCCGGCGCGGCGGGCATGACCGCCTGGGTCGCCGATGAGCTGTCGGCGAGCGACCGTCCGGAACTGACCTCGGCCTCGGTCGTCGTCTCCGGTGGCCGTGGCATGGGTTCGGCAGACAACTTCGTTATCCTCGACGCGCTGGCCGACAAGCTGGGCGCTGCCGTGGGCGCATCGCGCGCGGCCGTGGATGCCGGTTTCGCCCCGAACGACTACCAGGTCGGCCAGACCGGTAAGGTCGTCTCCCCCGATCTGTACATCGCCGTCGGTATCTCCGGCGCGATCCAGCACCTCGCGGGCATGAAGGACTCCAAGGTGATCGTGGCGATCAACAAGGACGAGGAAGCCCCGATTTTTCAGGTGGCGGACTACGGCCTGGTGGCTGATCTGTTCGACGCGGTACCCGAACTGACCACCGGCATCTAAGGGCCGGGCTCAGAACGAATTCGCCGGCTCCGACTGGTTCGGGCGACGAAGGAAGGGCTTCGGTATCACCGAGGCCCTTTTTTTGTTGCCAAACCCCCCTCTTTGCTCGACTTTTAATCAAGATCTCAGCGCTTTGAGCGCACAACGCAAGGGTTTCCGACACCATGGGTTACAATCCGCTTTCCCTGCTCCTGCACTGGGTCACCGTCCTCTGGGTCGTGGTCATGTGGGTCGCCGGCGTGCTGATCAGCCGCTGGGACGACGCACCGGACGCCGTCTATGACCTGCACGTCACCGTTGGCGTTCTGGGGCTGGCTTTCATCGTCTACCGGATTGTGCGCCGGATCCTGCGTGGCTTTGCCGAGGCCAACCCGGGGCATACGGGGTGGGAGCGGCGGCTGGCCCGGGCCGTGCAGTGGGTGTTTCTGGCCGCACTGTCGGTGTCGATCATCACCGGGGTGATCAAGACCTTTCTGGGCACCAGTACGCAATATTTCCTGTGGGGTGCGGAAGTGCCGAAGATCGGGCGGGTGCGTCTGGGCGAGGCCGGGGAGTGGATCGAGACCCTGCACGAAATCTCTGCCTTCGTGCTGTTCTTCGCGCTGATCCTGCACGTCGGCGGCGCGCTCAAGCACGTGGTGTTCGACCGAGACGGCACGCTAATGCGGATTCTCAAGCCCTCCAGCCCGGGCAAGTAACCCGGCCCGGCCCGGCTCGGTCAGAGGGCGAATTCAGGCGCGCTCGGCGGCCGGTCCTGCGCCGAGCGGAAGCTGGCAATGTAGGACACGCCGGTATCATCGGTGAGCAACCATTTGTCGAGCAGCGGGTTGAATATGAAGCCCTTGATCCGCTGCGGGTGCAGGCCCTCCGCCTCGACCATCTCGAACATCTCCGCCGGGGGCACGAACCGCCGCCAGTCGTGGGTGCCCGTCGGCAGCCAGCGCAGCACGTATTCCGCCGCCACGATCCCGAGGGCAAAGCTGCGCAGGGTGCGGTTGAAGGTGGAGAGCAGCACCTGCCCGCCCTCGGCACGGGCACCGATGACATCGGCGACAAAGGCCGGCGGGTCGTTCACGTGCTCGATGATCTCCAGCGCCAGCACCACGTCGAAGCGCTCTCCAGCCTCGACCAGCTCGGCGACGGTGGCGACGCGGTAATCGATCTCCAGCCCCATCTGCTCGGCATGGATCTCCGCGACCGGGATGTTTGCCGGCGTGGCGTCGACCCCGGTGACCTGCGCGCCCAGCCGCGCGAGCGGCTCGCACACCAGTCCGCCGCCGCAGCCGACGTCGAGGATGCGCAGCCCCGCCAGCGGGTTCGGCGCTGCTAGATCGCGGTCGAAGTGTGCCGCAATCTCTTCGGTGATGAAGCGCAGTCGGGTCGGGTTGATCTTGTGCAGCGGGCGGAAGTCACCGTCCGGGTCCCACCAGCTCGCCGCCATGGCGGTGAACTTTTTGACCTCGCCCGGGTCAACCGTGTGGCCTGTGCTGGTGCTCGTTTGCTTTGTATCCCGCATGCGTGTCCTGCCGTTGCAGCTTCGGAGGCGTTTCTATACCCCTTATGTCAGGTCTGACAGACTATTACGCAAGCAGGTTGGGTCAATGGCGCGCATCGTCATGAAATTCGGAGGCACCTCGGTGGGTGACCTCGACCGCATTCGCAACGTCGCCCGCCGGGTCAAGGCGGCGCACGACGACGGCCACGAGGTCGCGGTGGTGGTCTCGGCCATGTCGGGGGAGACCAACCGTCTCGTCGGGCTGGTTTCAGACGCGGCTGCGCTCTACGACACCCGCGAATACGACGTGGTCGTCTCTACTGGTGAACAGGTGACGGTCGGTGTTCTGTCAGTGATCCTGCAATCCATGGGGATCGACGCGCGCTCGTGGCTGGGGTGGCAGCTGCCGTTCTGCACCGAAGATGTGCACGGCAACGCCCGCATCCTCGACATCGACACCAGCGAGATCGAGCGCCGCTTCGCCGAAACCCGCGAAGTCGCCGTGGTGCCGGGGTTTCAGGGGCTGAGCCCGCGCAACCGCATCACCACGCTGGGCCGGGGTGGATCGGACACCTCCGCCGTCGCGCTGGCAGCCGCGCTGCGCGCCGACCGCTGTGATATCTACACCGACGTGGACGGGGTCTACACCACGGACCCGCGCGTCACCGACAAGGCGCGCAAGCTGGACCGGGTCAGCCACGAAGAAATGCTGGAGATGGCCTCGCTCGGTGCCAAGGTGCTGCAGACCCGCAGCGTGTCCATCGCCATGAGCCAGGGCGTCCCGCTCCAGGTTCTCTCCAGTTTTGAAGACAAGCCCGGTACCATGGTGACCGCAGAGGATGAAAGCATGGAAAAAGACGTCGTATCCGGGATCGCCTTCTCCCGCGATGAAGCCCGCGTGACCCTGATCGGGATCCCCGACCGCCCCGGCGTTGCAGCTGCGATTTTCGGCGCGCTCGGCGATGCCGCCATCAACGTCGACATGATCGTGCAGTCGCGCACGGTCATCGACGGCGATGCCAAGACCGACATGACCTTCACCTGCGGACAGTCCGACCTGCCGCGGGCGCTGACGCTGATGGAAGAACGCTACGACGATATTCAGTATACCGAGCTGGAGAGCGACGAGGACGTCGCCAAGGTCTCGATCGTCGGCGTGGGCATGCGCACCAACTCCGGCGTGGCCAAGACCATGTTCGGCGCGCTGGCCGAGAAGAATATCAACATCAAGGTGATCACCACCTCCGAGATCAAGACCTCGGTGCTGGTCGGCGCGGACTATATGGAGCTGGCTGTGCGGACCCTGCACGATGCCTTCGGGCTGGAAGGCCCTTCCGCCGCCGACAGCCAGGTCTGATTGACCCGCTTTGCCAAGGATTGCTGACATGAAAAAGGGGCGCCGGAGCGCCCCCTTTTTGCATTGATCGTGGAAGGAAGTCAGAGGAGGAGAAAGGTAGGGGTTTGTTTGTCAGCTTTCGAGGTACAGGTCGTCGGCCTGGCTGACCCGATCCATCATGAAGGTCTTGAGCTTGGTCAAGGCGCGGTGCTCCAGCTGGCGCACACGCTCCTTTGAAACGCCGAAGTACTTGCCCAGCTCTTCAAGCGTCACACCGTCATCGGTCAGGCGACGCATGCGGATGATCTGCGCCTCGCGGTCGCCGAGGCTTTCCAGCGCTTCGTCGAGCCAGTTGCGGCGAATATCGCTGTCGTGCTCGAGAATAGTGTTTTCTTCCGGCGTCGGGCGGTCGTCGGAGAGCATGTTCTGCCACTCCTGATCACCGTCTTCACCGATCACTGCATTCAGGGAGCCGTCGGCGGCGGACAGGCGCCCTTCCATGGCTTCCACGTCGCGCAGCGGCACACCGAGGGTTTCGGCGATCTTGACGCGGCCGTCCTGGTTAAGCTGCTCGCCGGTGGACTCTTCGATTTTCGAGCGCAGGCGGCGCAGGTTGAAGAACAGCGACTTCTGCGAAGCCGTCGTCCCGGTACGGACGATCGACCAGTTGCGCAGGATGAAGTCCTGCATGGCGGAGCGGATCCACCATGATGCGTAGGTTGAAAAACGGACATCGCGGTCAGGCTCGAACCGGTTGGCGGCGTGGAGCAGGCCGACGACACCTTCCTGAATGAGGTCACCGACCGGCAGGCCGTAGTTCTTGAAGCGCCCGGCGGTGGAGACCACCAGACGGTTGTAGGCGTTGATCAGTTCATGGAGCGCTGCATCGTTGCTTTCGTCGCGCCAAGCGCGGGCGAGGGCGTACTCGTGCTCGCGGGTCAGGAGAGGCGTCTCCATCGACCGCTTTATAAAGGCGATATTCGCGCGGCGGGTTTCGCTGTCTTCGTAAGCCGTCATGATCCCGTTCCCTATATCTTGGCCTGCGCTGAGTGCGCAATTGGTATGACCGAACACGATGGTACTACCAAATGTGACAATTGAAAGGGCAAAAGGTCTTACCAAACGCGGGTGCGACAACATGACTGCAGCAGCGGGTCGCTACAGGGGCTCCACGGCTATTTCACGGGGGAAAACAGCTATTTAAGCGGGATGATTCTGGAAAAAATGCGATCAAACGGCTCGTCAATAGGGGAAATGACTGCGTAGCCGACTACCTTCAAGCCACTCGGATCAGGCCTCGAAGGCCTCCATGATCTCGCCATTCTCTTTGATGCAGCAGGCCAGTAGCGGCCCGCCGAAGCCGCAGCCGGCGTCGATGAAGGTGGCGTGATCCATCTCGGAAATGCCCAGATGGTTGGGGTGCCAGCCGACGAACACGCGCTGGAAACCGTCGAAGGGCCGCTCGAGGCGCAGGAAGTTCGGATGCCCCCACCAGAAGCTGTCGGTCTGCCGATCGAGCGGCAGGCTCGGGTTGATGCCCGCGTGGGCAAAGAGGAACCGGCGCTGGTCATCCATGGCCGCGCGACGCATGGCCATGATCAGAGAGTAGTGACCGGGCCAGGCGCGGATCGCACTGCGCAGGCCGACGGTATAGTTGGCGATTTCGCTGACCGACATGCGGGCGAAGCGGGCGGCTTCCCTGCCGTCCGAGCCGTAGCCGCGCAGCGTGCCTTCCAGCCCGTGTTCGAGCATCCACGCGAGCACGGCGGGCGGGGACTTGGCAAAGTGCAGCTGCAGCACCTGCTCCAGCATTTCTTCCTGCGCGCCGCGGAGGTAGGCGATATCGCGGGGGAAAAGGGTGAAGCGCCCCATCAGGTGGCGGCGGAAGGCCAGCACCTCCTCCATGACGTCGATGACCTGCTGACCGTAGCCGAGCAGATTGCCCATGTAGACCAGCCGGTCGCCGTGCTCGAACCGCTGTTCGATCACGTCGTGGATGGCGGCAAGGCGGCCGAGGTCGCCGTGCACGCTGGAGATCACCCAGAAGCGGCGGGCGGCGGTCAGTGTTTCGAACCGGTCAAGACGACTCATGGGGCAGTCTCTCTGGTGGTACCTTGAAATACGGGGTGCGGGTGGTCGGCGAGCATCGCGGAATACGAGGATGCGGGGACGTCAATTTTATGTTGGGTTGAGGTTTGACCGCTGCGAGGCGGGGGGTCAAGCAAACCCGCCCCGATTCCATTTTATGCGTACGCCCGGGGCGCTTTAGACAAAAAAAGGGGGGCCGGAGCCCCCCAAATTGAATCATACAGACAGAAGTATTCGTTTGTTCCGCGCCGAGGCTCAGGCCGCGCGCAGAGCCGTTTCCAGCCGTTCCGTCGCGGACTCTTCGTCGATCTGCTCGATCGCCGCGAATTCACGGGTTAGGCGGGCCAGCGCCGACTGGTAGATCTGGCGCTCGGAGAAGGACTGCTCTGGCTGCTCCTCCCCCCGGTGCAGGTCGCGCACCACTTCGGCGATCGACACCGGATCACCGGAGTTGATCTTCGCCTCGTATTCCTGCGCCCGGCGGGACCACATGGTGCGGCGCACCTTCGCGCGACCGCGGAGGGTGGTCAGGGCGGAGTCCATCACCTTCTTCGACGACAGCGGGCGCAGGCCCGACTGAGACGCCTTGGCGGTGGGGACGCGCAGGGTCATGCGCTCCGATTCAAACTGGATCACAATCACCTCGACCTGAATGTCGCCGAGGTCCTGAGTTTCAATGCCTTTGACGTGACCAACACCGTGGGTTGGGTAGACGACGATGTCGCCCGCGTCGAATGAGTCCTGGGCCATATTTGTTTTCACTCTTTAGCTCTTTTTATCTTGGCGGCGGGAACAGGCTGTTCTATTCCTACTGGGACTACTGATGAACTCCCTGAACTCCGTGCGTCTCTTCGCGCCGGGGCACCAGGGGTATGTCACTGTTGTCATCCCCCCAGAATAGCAAAATTACCGTTCTGTGACAAACACAGGCAGCGTTCTGCGCCTAAGTTTTCCACAGTTACAAGCATGCGGTCTCGGCATGCCGTGTGGCATCGCGGAGTCGCCTTATACGGCGGAGGATCGGGGGAGGGCCGTGGCCCGGGCCTGCAGCAGGTCGAAACCGGGCGTCAGTCACCCTTGCCAGGGGTGGGGGAAAAGTACTTTTCCAGCTTGCCACTGATGCCCTTGAAGTCGTCGGCGTCGGCCAGCGCCTCCTTTTTCAGCGTTATGACCGGCCACTGTTCTGAGAAATCGCGGTTCAGCTCGATCCACTTGGTCGCGTCCGGGTCGGTATCGGGCAGGATCGCGTCCGCCGGGCACTCAGGCTCGCACACCCCGCAGTCGATGCACTCGTCGGGGTGGATGACGAGCATGTTCTCGCCTTCGTAGAAGCAGTCGACCGGGCAGACTTCCACGCAGTCGGTGTACTTACATTTGATGCAATCATCGGTGACGACGTAGGTCATGCGCGGGTCAGTCTCCAACAGGGGCAGCGGGTGCGGCTGGTAAACCGCACCGGTCGTATTCTTTGTCTTTGTTTCGGCGCCGGAAGGCCCGGGGTCAGTCCGGTAGCTTCACGGGGGAGGATTTGTGAAGCCGGACCGGCTCCCCCTTGCGCCGCCGAGAGAGGATATTGAGCATTTCCACGAAGATGGAGAAACCCATGATTCCGTATATCAACGCCTTGGGAGTCTCATAGTGGAGCCCTTCACCCAGCAGGATACCGCCGATCAGCAGCATGAAGGCGAAGGCCAGCATCTCCGTGGTCGGGTGGCGCTCCATGAACCGGGTCAGCGGCCCCGCGGCCACCAGCATAATGAAGGTCGAGATCAGTACGCCGCCGACCATGATCGGCACCAGCTGCTGGTAGGCGATGCCCACGGCCGTCAGCACTGAGTCGATCGAGAACACCATGTTGAGCAGGAACAGGGTGACGAGGATCTGCAGCAGCGGTAGGCGCTTCTGCTCCCTGTTGCCGTGGGCGTGGTCGCCCTCGAGCTTCTCGAAAATCTCCTGCGTCGCCTTGTAGACGAGGAAAGCACCCCCGACGAACAGGATCGCGCCCTTCACCGTAATCTCGCTGTGGTCGTCGGGCAGGAACGGCAGCTTGAACAGCTTGACGCTCTCGAACCGCAGCATCAGCCCGATGGAGAAGATCAGCGCGATGCGGGCGACCATGGCCATGATGATGCCCAGCGTCCGCGCGCGCTCTTCCTGCCCCTTGGGCGCACGCTTGGCGATCACGGCGATGAACACGACGTTGTCGATGCCCAGCACCACGCCCATGAACGATACCGTCAGCAGCGACAGGATCGCCGGCAGGGTCAGCAACTCGAAGAGCGAGAGGAACTCGGAAATCATTTCAAGGGACATGGACGCGCGCCTGCTGGTTGTGATTAAGCGTCTAACCTAGCGCTGAACCCGGAGAATTCAAAGGTCGCGCAGGCGGTCCAGATCACGCCGTTCGCGCTTGGTCGGCCGGCCGGTGCCGCTTTCGCGTCGGGCAACATCGGCGGTGCGGGGGTCGGGCGAGGGGGCCGATGCCGCCTGTGCCGGGTCGTCCTGCGCGTCGCGCTCAGACCGGGGCAGGCGCTCAGGCAGGCGGGCGAGGTCGTTGTAGAGCAGGTGCGCCTCCTCGTAAGGGCGGCGGGAACTGCCCAGCCCCAGCACTTCGACCACCCGCACGTTCGGCCCCTGGTGGAAGGTCAGCACGTCGCCGACCTTGACCTCGGCTGAGGCCTTGCGGACGGAGGCTTTGTTGATGCGGATTTTACCGCCGTTGGCGACTTCGGCGGCGAGCGTACGGGTCTTGAAGAAGCGGGCGAACCAAAGCCACTTGTCGACCCGCAGCTTTTCAGCCGGTTGATCGGTCACCGGCGCGCTACTTCTTCAGCTGGGCCAGCACGGCGAAGGGGCTGTTCGGGTCCATGGGCTTATCGGCCTTGGGTGCCTTACCACCCCGGTTACCACCGGCGTTGCCTCCCGGTTTACCACCTTTGCGGGGTGGGCGCTGACCTTTGCCGCCGCCCTGCTTGTCCTGAGCGTCGTTCCCGCTGTCGCCCTCGGCGCGGCGGTCGCGCTGGGGTGGGCGGCCTGCGCCACGCCCGCGCCGGGTCCAGACTGGTGCGTCTGCTGGCGCGTCTGCGGGGGCTGCTTCGGCTGGGGTGGTCTCAGCCGGGGCTTCTGCTTCCGGGGTCGTCTCAGCTGGGGTTTCTTCAGCCGGGGTTTCTTCAGCCGGTGGAGCTTCAGCAGGGGCTTCCTCCGCCGGCGCTGCTTCAGCGGGGGCTTCTGCTGCGGCCTCTTCAGCCGGCGTCGCTTCAGCAAAGGCTGCTTCCGCCGCTTTCGCCGCCGCTGCTGCATCTGCCTTGGCTTTGCTCTCCGCCGCCGCCGCCGTGGCCTCAGCCGCGCTCAGCCGCGAGGGGACGTAGCCAAAGGCGAACATCAGCTTCCGGACCATGGCTTCGTCACAGCCCAGCTGCTTATCCAGCCCCTCGGGCTGCACAAAATCCGGGTTGCCGCGGAACAGGCTGTGCAGATGCCCAGCAAGGCGATCCAGCGCCTCGACCTGCCCCACGATCGGGCGGTCCTTGCGATCCCCGCGCGAGGGCGGGTTGAGCCCGGCAAAGCCAAGGGTCTGGTACAGTGACAGCGGTACGTCTCGTTCGGGGTGCATGACCTTGACCCCCTGTGCCGGGAGCTGCTCCCGTACTTCGGGCTGGTCGTGCCAGAGTGACCATAGCAGCACCCGCCAAGGCCAATGCTGTGTGTTGGCCAGCCCGCGCATCCACACCGCAAAGCGGCCGATGCGCACGCCCTGCTCATACAGGGCCTTGCGCTCATCCTTACCCAGTTCGGTCAGGAACCCGGCGATTTCATCCCGGTTGATCAGGCCGAAGTTCTCGACTAGCTGGAAGGCCAGCCCGCGCGCGGTTCCCTGCAGCGGCGCGGATTGCAGCTCGTGGAAGACCTTCATCCGGTTGCGTAGGTGGGCGCGCACCCACTTTTCGGTGCGCTGGCGGATTTTTTCGCGGTAGGTCCCCTGCAGCATGTCGTTCTGGATGACATCGACCCCGGGGAACAGCAGGCTTTCGCCCTTGATTAGCTTGGCGACCTGGTTTTCCCGCCACAGCAGCTGTCCGGATTCTGTCAGTCGGAAGGCGCCGTCGTTGTCGGCAAGCAACTGCTGAACCCGGTTTTCGACTTCCTTGACCATCACACGCCGCGCGGCCGTAAACACCGGCCGGGCCGAACTGTCCATGATCGATGGGTCGGGGGAGAAGACCAGGCCTTTGATATGGCCGACGTGCTCGCCCTCGACGGTGACCGTGCCTTCCTTGGCATCAATCTCTGCGTTTAGCTCCGAACCGTCCATCAAAACCCTCGCCATAATCGTCGCGCGCCGGTCGACAAACCGCTGCGTTAACCGTTCGTGTAGCGCGTCAGATAGCTTGTCATCAATCTTTCGTGCTTTTTCCTGCCAATATTTGGCGTTTGTGACCCAGGAACCGCGATGGGAGATGAAAGTCCAGGTCCGCACAGCCGCGATCCGATTAACCAGAGCGTCAATGTCACCTTGCAGATTGTCCAGCCGGGAGACCTGCGCTTCGACAAAATCCTCCGGGATGCGTCCCGCCCCGCGCAGCAGATAGCGGTAGATCTGCCCCAGCAGCTGGGTGTGCTGGTCGAACAGCGTTTTACGGAAGTCCGGCACCTGTGCCACGTCCCAGAGCGTGCGCAGGGCTGCCTTTGACCGGGCGATCCTGGCGATCTCCTCGTCTTTGACCAGCACCTTCAGCGCCTGATGATCCTCGGCGTCGCGGGTGCGGGTCAGCAGCGCGTGCGGTGGGGCCTTCTCCAGCGAGCGCATCAGGCCGGAGACCGATGAGAAGTCCAGATTGCGTGAGCGCCATTGCAGCACCTCGACCGGGTCAAAGCGGTGGTTCTCCACGGCCTCGACGATGTCTTCGGGGAAGCCACCGATCTCGGTGGTTGTGCAAAAGCTGCCGTTGTTCATATGCCGCCCGGCGCGGCCGGCGATCTGCCCGATTTCCGGGGGACGCAGCCGTCGGGCCTGCCGACCGTCGAACTTGCTGGTTTTGGCAAAGGTAACGTGGTCGAGGTCCATGTTCAGACCCATGCCGATCGCGTCGGTGGCGACCAGATAGTCGACCTCGCCGGCCTGGTACATCTCGACCTGCTTGTTGCGGGTGCGGGGGCTCAGTGCGCCCAGAACAACCGCGCAGCCACCGCGCATGCCCTTAAGCGACTCAGCCACGTGATAAACGTCGGTCGCCGAGAACACCACGATGGCACTGCGCCGCGGCACCTTCTGCAGCTTCTTCGGTGTGACGTAGCTGAGTTCGGAAAAGCGCGGCCGGGTTTCGATCTCGCAGTCAGGCAGCAATTCCCTGATTACCCCGGCCATGGTGTCCGACCCCATGAAAATGGTCTCCATGGTCCCGCGGGCGTGGAGCAGGCGGTCGGTGAAGACGTAGCCGCGATCGGGGTCGGCACAGAGCTGCACCTCGTCGATGGCGAGGAAGGCCACGGAGACGTCCAGCGGCATGGCCTCGACCGTGCAGATCCAGTAGCGGGGGTCGCGAGGGATGATCTTCTCTTCACCAGTGACGAGCGCGACTTGCGCCACGCCCTTCTGGCGGACAACCTTGTCGTAGTTCTCACGGGCGAGAAGGCGGAGGGGAAAGCCGATCATACCGGTCGCGTGGCCGAGCATTCGCTCGATGGCCAGAAACGTCTTGCCGGTATTGGTAGGGCCGAGAACCGCGGTCATCGGCCCGTCGTAGGGCGCACCAGTCATGGTGGAGACCTCTATCTGCGAGGTTAGGTCGTCGCAGGATTAGCGGACAACTCCATGACCGGAGCGTGACAACATTTGCGGCCCCTGTGCAAGGGCTCAGGGCGGCAAAGGGCGATCAAAGACGGGTCAGTGCCTCTTTGATCTTCAGTTTTTCCCTTTTGAGGTACTGGAGGCGAAGGCCATCGGGGAGGGGGCGCTTCTGTTCATCTAGAATGGAGGCTTCGAGTTGCTGGTGTCGTTGTGCGAGTGATGCCTGGTAAGACAATGGTGAATCTCCCTGCTGTTCTCGGTTAACCCCTATAACTTGGATGCAGGGGAGGGTCGCGTCAAGTGCGTAACTAGGCGCAAATATTGCGATTTTGGCGAATTTTTTCGATTTTCGACTGTGCGATTGCCATGTGGCACCCGCAAAAGGACGTATTTTTTATGCGCCCATCATGCGCTTCCGGAAGCCGCTCATCCGCCCGAAAATGCGTACGACCTCGCGCAGGCGACGGTCGAGAAACCGCTGGGTGGCTTCAAGGTCATCATCGCCGTTGGCAAGCCAGTAGGTGAGCGTTGCCCCGTAGACCCCGGCGAGAAGCGTGCGCTTGGTCACGTGATTGAAATCCCGGTCCGCCAGCCCGACGGCATTCCACGCGGCGTCGACCGTATCCCACGTCAGGCACGTGCCGGTGTAGAGGTTTTGCGGCAGAGCCAGCACCGTCAGCCCCCGGCGGACGGCTTCCTTGACCGGTGCAGCATTTTCTAGCCGACGCGACAGGATCGCGTGCAGCTTGTCGGTGACCCCCAGTTCGGCAAAGTCTGCCCGGTCATCGACCACGGCGAGCATCCGCTCGTCACCCAGACGGGAGTGGGCTGCGATCATCGCCACCGGCTCGGGGAACCAGTCGGCGGCCAGTGCCAGCGGAACCCCGGTTTCTTCGGCGGCGCGGCGCAGGGCCGCCTGACTCCAGCCGTCAAAGGTAGCGTGGCTGGCCAGCGCGTCGATAAGCTTGGTGCGATCGTGTTTCTCTGTCATACACGAGAGGTGTGATTTCGCGGCCCACAGGTCAACGGGCCGAAAGGCCGCATCGCCTCTGACCCGCGCTACAACGGGGTCTCCATGCACAATACGCACGGCCCAAGGCTTTGCTTTCTCGGAAGTTTTTGTTAAACAGCGTCCGCACTTGCGCGGATCACTGCGCGAGATCAATAATTTTATGCCCGTGATGGGCGTCCAGAAAGGCTAGGGAGCACCCCGTGGAAGTATCTGTTCGCGATAACAATGTAGATCAGGCGCTGCGCGCCCTGAAAAAGAAACTACAGCGCGAAGGTGTATTCCGTGAAATGAAGCTCCGTCGGCACTTCGAAAAGCCATCCCAGCGCCGCAAGCGCGAAAAGGCAGAAGCCGTTCGCCGCTACCGCAAAGTGATGCGCAAGCGCATGGAGCGCGAAGGCTTCTAGGCCTGCGCTCGACGGCACGGCACAGCCGTGATTGACGCGCAACTCCGTCAGTTTGTTGACCCGCCAGCGGACCGCCTTGCTTCCTGGTTCGTTGCCCGCGGCATAAACGCCGATCAGGTTACGCTGGTCGGCTTTTTTGTTGGCATGCTTGTGGTTCCGGCGCTCTGGCTGGGGTGGCCGCTGCTGGCGCTGGTGCTGGCGCTGGTCAACCGGGTCGCCGACGGCGTCGATGGCGCCATCGCCCGCCGCACCGAAACCACCGATCGCGGTGGCTTCCTCGACATCTGCCTCGATTTCTTCTTCTACAGCGCGGTTCCGCTGGGCTTCGCGCTCATGGACCCCTCACGCAATGCACTGGCGGCCTGCTTCCTGATCTTCAGCTTCGTCGGCAGCGGCACGTCGTTCCTCGCGTTCGCAATTCTGGCGGAAAAGCGGGGTGAGTTGACGGATATCCGGGTGCACAAGTCGTTCTACTATCTCGGTGGCCTGACCGAGGGGTTCGAGACCATCCTGTTCTTCGTGCTGATCTGCCTGTTCCCGGATGGGTTCTGGTGGATGGCGCTGATTTTCGGGCTGATGGCGTGGATCACGGCGGTGACGCGGTTGATCGCAGGCTGGCAGCTGTTCCGTTGAGGACAGCGGCTGGTTAGTCCAGCTCGCTGGGCATGGGCTGGCCGTGGCGAACGAACAGTTCGGCCTGACGAGCTTCCATGGCATCAAGGTCAAAATCGGTGATCAACTCGTGGAACATCTGGTGCCAGTTCATCTCCGCATCCAGATGCATGAACACCGACCCCAGACCGACGGCGGCGCGGTCCATAAACACAAATTCGCGCGGCAGTTTGACCCCGCCCACCCGCTTCAGCTCCTGATGCACGTCGCGGGCAACCGCAGCGCCGTATTCGCCGGTGTTGGTCTCCGAAATCAGCCGCGGCTTGTCTTCGAGCAAGGGCGAGAAAATGAACCCCGCCCACATATGCAGCACGTCGATCAGCTCGCGCTGGATGTCCTTGAAGCCCCAGGCCTCATAGGCCGAGACGGCCAGTGCTTCGTCGCCGGTCTGCAGGGCCTCATAGAGGTCGATCACGCCCTTGACGAAGCGGGCAGGGAAGAACCGCACGCAGCCAAAGTCGAGCATATTGATGCTCAGGTCGTCGCGGATCGAGTAGTTGCCGAAGTGCGGGTCACCGTGAATTACGCCGAAGTTGTAGAACGGCACGTACCAAGCGCGGAACATGTTGCGGGCGACGGTTTGGCGCCGCTCTTCGCTCGGCTCGGCGCGGATGAAGTCCATCAGCGGCGTGCCCTCGACCCAGGTCATGGTCAGCAGCCTTTCGGTGGAAACGTCGTGGTGCACGGGCGGGATGTGCACCTCGCTCTCCGCGCTCAGCATTTCTTCATAGAGACCGAGGTGACGCGCCTCGCGGATGTAGTCGAGTTCTTCGCGCAGCCGCGCCGAAAGCTCTTCGAACACGCCCGACGGGTCGATGGCCTTGTCATAGCTACGGTAGAGCCCGAAAGCCCAGGCGAGCTGCCGCAGGTCGGCTTCGACCGCGCTGGACATGTCCGGGTACTGGAGCTTGCAGGCGACTTTGGTGCCGTCGGGGAGAACCGCGCGGTGCACCTGCCCCAGCGACGCCGCGGCCGCAGCCTCGCGTTCGAACTCGGCGAAGCGGCCCTGCCAGTCCGAGCCCAGCTCGGCTTTCATCCGGCGCTTGACGAAGGTCCAGCCCATGGGCGGGGCGTTGGACTGCAGCTGACGCAAATCTTCGGCGTATTCCTTGGGCAGTGCGTCGGGGATGGACGCCAGCAGCTGCGCTGCCTTCATCAGCGGACCCTTGAGGTCGCCCAGCGCATCCTTGAGCGCCGAAGCATGGCGGGTCTGGTCCAGTTTCGTTCCCAGCACCCGGTTTGCCCCAAGCTGGACCGCCAGACCGCCCAAAGAGGTTCCGACCCGCGTATAGCGACGCAGGCGGCTCCCGAGGCGGTTTTCATCCATGCGGTCTGTCATACGTGGGATATGGCGCATTCGTTCCAGATTTGCAGCCTAAATTCCGATGACTGGGCTGCGACTATTTCGACCCTGAGGCGAGTCGCGGCGATACCACCGCTGAACCGCTACAGGGCTTCGAGCTCGTCGATGAAACTTTCAAGCAGGCCCAGACCCTTTCGCCAGAAGCTCGGCTCCCGCGCATCAAGGCCAAAGGGGGCCAGAAGCTCATGGTGGCGCAGCGTGCCGCCCGCGCCGAGCATATCCAGATACTTGCCCGCGAAATCATCGCCGCTGTTCTGGTAGACCGCATAGAGCGAGTTCACCAGACAGTCACCGAAGGCGTAGGCATAGACGTAGAACGGCACGTGGATGAAGTGCGGGATGTAGGACCAGTAGTCGCCATAGACGCTCTGCTCGAGGTTAAAGGCCGGCCCGAGGGCCTCGATCTGGGTCTCCATCCAGTGCTGCTGGAAGTCTTCGCGTAGCAGCTCCTTTTCCTGCCGTGCGGCGTGGACGCGGGTCTCGAAGTTGTGGAAGGCGATCTGCCTGACCACGGTGTTGAGCATGTCCTCGACCTTGCCCGCTAGCAGGATCTTGCGCTGGGTCTTGTCGCTGGCATCGGCCAGCAGGCTCTGGAAGGTCAGCATTTCCCCGAACACTGACGCGGTTTCGGCGAGCGTCAGCGGGGTCGAACCGTTGAAGTAGCCCTGTCGCGCGGCCAGCACCTGATGCACGCCGTGGCCCAGCTCGTGGGCAAGGGTCATGACGTCCCGCGTCTTGCCCTGATAGTTCACCAGCACGTAGGGGTGGGATGAGGGCACGCAGGGATGAGCGAAGGCACCGGCGTCCTTGCCGGGGATGACCGGTGTGTCAATCCAGCCCTTGTCGAAGAAGTCGCCAGCGATCTCAGCCATGGCGGGGGTAAAGCCAGCGTAAGCATCGAGCACGCGCGCCTTGGCGTCGAACCAGGGGATCTTGGCCTCGTCGGCCTCGGGCAGGGGCGCGTTGCGGTCCCAGGGTTCGAGCTTGTCCAGCCCCAGCCACTTGGCCTTCATGGCGTAGTAGCGGTGGGAGATGCGGGGGAAGGCCTCGGTCACGGTGTCGGCCAGCGCCTGCACCACCTCGTCCTCGACCTCGTTGGCGACGTTGCGGGAGGACACCGGGCGCTCATAGCCCCGCCAGCGGTCGTCGATCTCCTTCTGCTTGATCACCGTGTTATTGATCCGGGTCAGCAGGCGCTGGTTGTCGCCAAGGGTCTCGGTGATGGCGGCGGCGGCCTTGGCCCGGGTTTCGCGATCGGGGTCGGCGAGCAGGTTGAAGACCTCGGCGTTCGACAGCGTCTTACCATCGATATCGAAGCTCAGCGCGGCCATGGTCTCATCGAACAGCTGCACCCAGGCATTGCCGCCGACAATGGCAAAGTCGTGGGTATAGCGTTCCAGCTCGTCGGAGAGCTGGTGGGGCTTCACCAGCCGGGTGCGGGCGATGAAACTTGCCCAAGGCTTCATCGCGTCCTGCGCCAGCTTTTCCGCCATCACGTCATCGGTGATGTCATTGAGTTCGAGCGAGAAGAACACCAGTTCGGAGCCGATCAGGGTCGAACGCTCATTGATCCCGGCCTGAAACTGCATGGCCTCGCCGTCGGTGCGCTGGGTGGCGCCATTGAGAAAGGCGAAGGTGCCGAGCTTGCCAAGGCGTTCGTGGATGCTCTCGCACCACGCGATGGTTTCGGCCAGCTTATCCGCTGACATCCCCGCCATCTGACCCTTCGCGGCCGCAGCCAGTTCCCGCGCCTGGGTTTCCGCCCACTCCAGATCGTGGTTGATCGCCGGGTCGTCGGTGCTGGTGTAGAGGTCGCTGAGCTTCCAGCGCGGCAGGGTGCCGAGCGCTTCGTCTTCGATCGGGCTCAGGTCGCTGTTGGCATCGCGGGGCAGGGGAGTCGGGGGGAAAGCATTCATGGTTTCAGGTCTGACTCAGGCAGTTGCTCGGGGACATGGAACCCAACATGGCCCGGACCGCAGGGTGCGGCAACCTCTGGCACGACAGTGTGAGGATAGGCGCCGTTGTTCCAGCGCCTATCCCGCTGTCTCAGTTCGGCGAAATCAGCCGTTTTCGCGGTTGAAGGCAGCGAAAATGCCTTCCGGGATCACCGCCTTCGGCTGGTTCTCATCGAACATGGCCTGATTGCTCTCTGCCTTGGCTGCCGCTTCGGGGTTGGCGGCGGCGGCCTTGACCAGCGCGGCGTCAAGGTCAGCCTGCTTGCAGATGCCCAGCAGCACGGGGTCACGGGGTTGCAGGTTGGCCATATTCCAGTGGGTGCGCTCGCGGATCGCGCCGATGGTGTTCTTGGTCGTACCCACCAGCTTGATGATCTGCGCGTCGGAAAGGTGAGGGTAGGTTTTGACCAGCCAGGCGATGGCGTCGGGCTTCTCCTGCCGGCGGGCAACCGGGGTGTAGCGTGGGCCTTTGGTGCGGCGCGACAGCTCCGGCATATCGCTCACGGCCAGCTCGAGGCTCGCTTCGCCGTCGGCTTCACAGCGCTTGACTTCTTCCTCCGTCAGCTGCCCGTTCTTGGTCGGGTCCTGACCCATGATGCCACGCGCGACGTCACCGTCGGCGATGCCTTTGACCTCGAGCTTGTGCAGGTGACAGAAATCGGCGATCTGCTCGAACGAAAGGGCGGTGTGGTCGACCAGCCAAACGGCGGTCGCTTTGGGCATCAGTGGGGGTTGCTGGGCCATGCCACGCTCCTGTGTAAGGTCGGAATTGCGGGAATTCGCCCCTGATATAAGGGACTTGGGCCGGGAAATAAATGCCTTTAGCGCGCACAACTGCCGGTCGCTGGGTGCGAGCGCGCCGCTTTCAGAGCTCGATGTAGAGCCCGCGGCCGGGCTGCGACCCGCCTTCGGGCGCCGCCGCAATCACCCCTGCCGCCGCCTTGATGGCCGTGCAGGCGGCGCTGTCGAGGCCGCTGTCGTAGGCCTCCTGCGCGAACGACGTGGCGATATCGGCCCAGGCCTGCGCCTTCTCCGGCGTGTCGGAAAGCGCGGGCGACACCCGCAAGTCCAGCCGCCGTTCGTTGCGCGCAATGTGGAACATCACCTGCGCCGACACGCCGTCCTTGTCCATGCCGGCGATGGCGTAGACGGCTTCTGGGGTGGACAGCAGGAACCGCCTCCGCAGCAGCGGCGGGGTCAGCCACTGCCCCAGTCGCGTGGTCAGCAGCGCAACCATCACAGCTGAGAACACCAGCGCCTGGAACCACATCACACCGAACAGGCTGCGGTCGGTGCCGAGCAGCAGGTAGCCCACGCCGGATGCAACCAGCGCAGCAAAAAGTACGAACAGCCAGCGCGTGCGGGAGCGGCCCGAGGCCAGCGCCACCAAAAGGTCACCCCTAGCCCCGTCCGAACCGTCATAGAGCGCGTTCTTGATCAGCCCGTGGTCGACCCTGCGCTGGCGGGCCCCGCCCTTGGACCACGATTTTACGATCTGCAGCGTGCCTTCTGGCCAGCCGACCTGTGTGGAGCGTAGCAGCGCTGTCCACTCGGTTCCCCGGGTCAGGAAGTAGGATCCGCCAAAGAGAATGATCAGCAGCCCGGGCGCCAGCAACACAGATACGAAATCGGGTGCCGGCCAGCCCTCGGGCCGGAAGAACAGCGCCCAGCCCAGCCCCAGCGCCGACAGTCCGAGGATCAGCGCCACCATCCATCGGGTGTGGCCCTCCTCCTTCGAGGTGGTCTCGTCAATCTCGTTGTCGTCGTCGAGGTGTGGATCGCTCACCCGCAGGCCTGTCGCGTTGTTGTCGGGAACCGGCTTGGCTACGCAGCCAAGCCTCAGACATAACAAAGCCGGGTCGCCATGACGACCCGGCAGTTTCTCATCATAGGTGGGACAATGTGGGCTGCGCGGTTCAGGCCGCTTTGGTCTTGGCAGCCTTGGCCGTCGCGGCAGATCGGGCCGGGGTCTCCGCCTCGATCACCTTGGCGCCAGCGCTTTCGCCCGCGTCGATCTTGATCAGGCGGGGGCGCAGTGCCTCGGGCACTTCCCGCACCAGCTCGACGTGGAGCAGGCCGTTTTCCAGTTTCGCACCGGCAACGCGGATGTGCTCTGCCAGATGGAAGCGCCGCTCAAAGGCGCGCGTGGCGATGCCACGGTGCAGGTAGTGGGTGTTCGTGTCGTCGTCCGCCTTCTCGCCCCGCCGACCACGAACGGTCAGGGCCTGATCCTGAATTTCGATCTCGAGATCATCGAGGGTGAAGCCGGCCACCGCCATGGTGATGCGGTAGGCGTCGTCGGACTGACGCTCGATGTTGTAGGGCGGGTAGGTGTTCGCCGGGTTCGCATCCACGCGCGAGGCTGTCTCCAGCATCGAGGTCATGCGGTCAAAACCAACGGAAGAGCGGAAGAGGGGGGTAAGATCCAGTGTACGCACTGAGGCCTCCTTAAGCTTAAGCAAGGTATGAATGGCCGGGCTTCGCGACTGCGACAGCCCGTATCGGCGGAAGGTGGTCCTCAATTCGAGCGACCGGCCCGCTGACACCTAAGCAGATAAGGAGGGAAATTTGGGTTCGCAAGGGGCGGGATTGAAGAAAATCCACGCGCCCCTGCGAGCAGTTGGCTTGATCAGACCTTGAGGCCGGACATGAAGCCGAATTTGTTGTTGAACTTGCCCACTTGGCCGCCGCTGTCGAGCATGCGCTGAACACCGGTCCAGGCTGGGTGCGACTTCGGATCGATGTCCAGACGCAGGGTGTCGCCGGGCGCACCGTAGGTGGAGCGCGTGGTGAACGTGCTGCCGTCGGTCATTACGACGGTGATCTCATGGTATTCTGGGTGAATATCCGCCTTCATTGGGGCGACTCCCGTGGTCAAAGCGTCAACTTGGAAACGTGAGCACCGTGGTTAACGCGGTGCGAGGATGAATTCAATACGTCTGTTGAGCTGGTCTGCTTCCAATTTAGCGAAACCCGTCAGCTCGGTGGCATCGACCAAGGGCGATGTTTCGCCGTAGGACGAGGCCAGCAGCTGGTTCGGCAGCAGCCCCTGCGTGGTGGTCAGCAGCGCCGCGCGCACGGCCTCGGCGCGCAGGAAGCCCAGCTGGATGTTGTTGCGGAAGCCCCCGGAGAAACCGGCGTTGACCGGCGTCTGGTCGGTGTGGCCTTCGATCCGGATGACCCAGTCCAGATCGGCGGGCAGGCGTCGCGCAAGCTCCACCAGATCCTCGGCGATCAGGGACAATTGCACGGTCGAGTCGTCGGCAATCTCGTAGGACCCGAGCTCGAACTGGATCTTCTCGCGGGAGATAAACCGCACCTGGGTCAGCTCCTCGTCGCCGACCGTACTGGTTTCCTCCTGCACCACGATGCCGTCCAGACCGGTCGCCGCGACTCGCGCGGCGAAGGCGAAGCTCGACTGCGCGCGGGAGAGGATGGCGTCGCGCTGCTCCAGTGCTGCGGTCAGCTCCTTCTCCAGCGCCAGCTGATCGGCGAGGGCGGCGGCCATGTCGAGGTTAGCGTCTTCGAGTGCCTGGCTCTGCGCGCGCGCCGTGGCGTTGCGCTCGATCAGGACAGTTTCAATCTTGGTCAGCTTCTGCCGCACGTCGAACAGCTGCGCGTTAAGGGTGTCGATCTCTGCCCGCGCGTCGCTAAGCTGGGCGCGGCTGACCGCCGTGCTGCTCTCCGCGGCTTCGAGTTGCGCCGTCAGCTGCTGGATCTGCAGATCCTTGCTTTCGAGGCGGTCGTAGGAGGTGGCGATATCCAGTTCGGCGGAGGCCAGCGCGCTGGTCTGCTCGGCCAGCTGGGCGTCGAGGGCGGCAATCTGCTCGATCGCCTTTGCCAGCTCGGTCTGGTTGACCGTGCGCTGTTCGATCAGGTTCTGCAGATTGGCCTCACCGCGGGCGAGTTGCAGCAGCGCCTGATCCAGTTGCTCGGCCCGCAGGGCAAGCGCCTCGGAGCGGGCGTCGAGCGCGGCCTGCAGCGTCGCCTGCTGGTCCTCGGTCGCCTGCAGCGTCAGCACCAGCTCCGCGATCCGGGCTTCGTAGTTGTCGACCGTGTCGGCCAGCTCGCGGTCGCGCTCACCCAGCGTGGCGCGCAGGCTTTGGATTGCCTCTTCGAAGGACAGCACGGCGGCCTGCATGTCATTGACCCGCGTCTGCAGGTCGTTGCGGACGTCGGTCAGAACCTGAATTTCAGCCAGCTTGGCTTCGATTGTGAATTCGTTGACGGCGATGGCCTCGTTGGCGGCGACAAGGTCGCGGCTGACCTCGGCGTTGCGCGCGCGCAGCTGAGCCATCTTGATCTGATCGTCGACCAGCTCCAGCTCGGCTTCAGAAAGACGGCTGCGGGCATCGATTAGCGTCCCGAGCAGGATGTTCAGCTCTGATTGCTTTTGCTCAGCCAGCGCGAACATGGCCTCCATCAGGTCTTGGGTCGTCTGCACCGTTGCTTTCAGCCGCGCTGCGCGGTCGGGCGCCACGGTTCCCAAATCGGTCTCGGGGTCGGTGGGGATACGCTCGGCAAGCCGGAGCAGCAGTTTGCGTTCGTCTTCGTCCGCAACAGAAGGCGCGAGGTTCTGGATGCTGGCGAGGAAGGCGTCACGCACCGAAACAAAGCGCTCCAGATTGCGTTCCTGATTGAGGTCGGCCTCGGCGATGGTCTCTTCCATCGCTTCAGTCATATAGCCGTCTTCGCGCACCCGCTGGATCAGGGCGACGCGCTGGGCTTCGGCTGCGGCGAGCACTTCCTGCGCTAGCATCATGTCTTCAGCCATCTTGCTGTTTTCGGCGCGCAGCTGGCGGTTTTCCAGCTCTGCCTGCGCCAGCCGCTGCAGCAGCGTGCGTTCCTCGTCTCGCAGGTCGTCGACATTGCCCGACAGCGACTGCACCTCGTCCTGCGAGGCGGTGAGATTGTTGATCAGGTTGTTGCGCTCACCGCGCAGCGTCGCCAGCTCCAGCCGGATCGCGTCGAGCTCATTGCCCAGGCGCATGTTGCGCTCTTGCAGCTCGAACTTCTCGAACTCTAGCTGCTCGTTCTCGTTCTCCAGCGAGCGGATCTGGGTGACGTTGTCGTTGAGCTGGGTGGAGAGGAACTGCTGGGCGAAGATGAACACCACCAGCACGAAGATCACCACCATGACCAGCGTGGTCAGGGCGTCGACGAAGCCCGGCCAAATATTAACCTGATTTCGGCGCGAGCGGCGTGCCATTTACTGGCCCGACTTTTTGCCGGTCGTTGCCTTGCCGTTCGACGCTTTGCCGGCCGTCGCCTTCTCGGCGCTGGCCGCTGCCCTTTCCGTGGCAGCCTTCATCTCGGCGGCGGAGGCCGAGGCGGCTTCTGCCGCCTTGGCCGCTTCGGCCCGCAGGGCCCGCAGCTCGTCGCGGGCGCCGTCCATGCTGGTCAGTAGTTTACCCAGCTGGTCGCCGGTTTCACTGCCCGCGAGGAAGTCCTGCAGCCCGGCGAAGGCGCTTTCCGTCCGACGGGCGCTCTCACCCACTTCGCGGTTGAGGGTGGCAAGCTGTTCGTTCAGCCCCAGAATGGCGTCGCGCGATTTCAGCAATTGCTCGATATCGGCGGTCAGTTTGACCATCTCCCGCTGGGACTGTGCGGCCTGCTGAAAATACTGCTCAGAACGCGTGTTCCAGCTCTCCATGATCGCATTCAGGCGGGCGTTGGTGTCGTTGAGCATGTCCAGCGAGGCCAGCTTGCCATGCTCTTCGTGGCGCAGGTTTTGCTGATTGTCCTGCACCGCCACCAGCGCCTGCAGCGCGGTGATCAGCGCGTCGTGGTTGCGGGAAAGGCCGGCCTCGACCTGTTCGAGGCGGTGGCTGTTCGCTGCGATCGAGCTGTCGAGGCGTTCCATGCTCTCCAGCGTCGGCCCGGGGTTCTCCGGTGGAGCGCTTGCCGCGGTCAGCGCGGCGGTTAGGGCCGAGAGCTGGTCGCCGTCGATGCTCGGGCCAGCCGCACCTGTGCCCGCGCCTGCACTCGCGCCCGCGCGAACGCCAAAGCCCTGCGGGACCGTGGTCACCGAGGCGTGCTGGTAGAGCCAGTTCTCCAGATCGTCGATGAAGCGCCCGTGGGCCCGCGACGACTGTTGCTCCATGAAACCGACGATGATGGTGCCCGCCAGCCCGAACAGGGAAGATGAGAACGCGATGCCCATACTGCCGATGGGGTTCTGCAGGCTCTGGATCATCTGCCGGAACAGGTCGCCGGTATCGCCCGAGGCCGAGCCCTCGTTGAGTTGGCCGATGGCGCGGCCAATGTCGCCGACTGTGAGCGTCAGACCCCAGAAGGTGCCGAACAGGCCGAGGAAAATCAGCAGCTGCAGCAGGTATTGGGAGAGGTCACGTCGCTCGTCGTTGCGCGCCTTGATGGCGTCCATCACGATGGCTAGGTTTTCAGCCGAAAAACCGCTGCGGAACGACTTTCCCAGCATGATTGACTGCAAAGGAAACAGCAGTTGGGGCATGGCCCCATCAGACCCGGCCGCTTCCTCCGAGGCTGCATCGCCGCCCAGGTGCGTGCCATCGACCCAGCGCACCGCTCGGCTCAGGCTCACCACTTCCCAGATAATCAGCCCGGCCGAAACCGCTGCTACAACCAGAATGGCACCGTTGATCGCCGGCTGCGCGAGGAAGAAGTCGGTCAGGCGACTGGCTTGCGTGAAGGCGAGCAGGGCCACGAACACGAGCACGGTCAGGATTATGATCAACGGCAGGATCGGGCGCGTCAGCGCTCGGGTGTGATCGGTCGGGCGTTCTGGGGGCGTCTGATCAGTCATTCCATTCTGGTAACGCGCTCGCGGCGGTTTGGCACGTCCTTTATGGGCGGGGTTGCATCTGTTGTTGCTGCCCAATTGGGCGAAGTCATGGCAGGGCGCTGGTTCGAGGGGCCCCGCATCGCCGCCGGTCGCTACGAAAAAGCCCCCCGGCGCGGGTGCTTCCGGGGGACTGAAGAAACGGGTCCTAAGGGGCGGTCTAATCCGCCTTCAGCACCAGCGCGTTGGAAGGCTGGCTGCCGTTCGGGATCAGGGTGTCACGGCTGATCATGCCGCCATCCACTCCGGCCTCGGTCAGGGCGTGCAGGGCGCGCAACACGCGGCCTTTCACGACCCGCAGTGCTTCAGTTTCATCGCTAAGGTTGGTGTCGGCGTAGCCGACAACCTGAACCCGCATGCCGGCCGCGGCACATTCTTCGCCGAAGCTGCGGATCTGGGTGGCCTGTGCACTGGAGAAGCGGTTCGAGCCGTCATTGAATTGCACCAGAATGCCCTGGGCATCACAGCCGCCCGTGGCGCTGGCCGCCGGGGTTGCTGGTGCTGCGGGGACTTCCGGGACGGCGGGCATCACAGAAGCGCTGCTGCTGTCGGCGCTGGCGTCAGCGTTGGCTTGTGAGGCAGTCAGAGAGCGGTTGCCGGAGACAAAGACGGTGGAGTCACCGCCGCCACTGCTGCCCGTGGCTGACGCGTCACTGGTCGTCGAGGCGCTCGACGCGTCGGTCAGGTCGCGGCTGCTGCTGCTCACCAGCGTGTTGGCATCGGCAGCACCGGCCACTTGCGGTGTGGTGGCGCCCGGGGTCGCGGTCTCTTCGGTAATTCGGCTGAATGACTGCACCGCGTCTTTGGTTTCATTCACCGGCGAGCCGATGTTTTCTCCGACGGGATCGGACGTGCCTTCCTGATTGGTCGGGAAGGGCTCGATTACGGTTTCACGCAGGGCGGCGGTTTGCTCTGCCGTGGCATCGGCTGGCAGCGCGCGATACTCCGGCGCGCCCGGACGGATCACCGGAACCGGACCGGCGTAGCGCTCGGCGATCGGGAAGGTGCCGAGCATGGCAATGTTGTTGGCGAGGCTGTCAACGCCGCTGCGGGCTGCGACGGCAACAGCATCCGCCTGCTCCGCGCCGACCGATGGGATCGGGCTGGGGTTCGACAGCCCGGCACCGGGCAGCTGGCTGGCATAGTCCGGGCCGACGATCGGCAGGTCGTTGCCATAGGAGACGAGGATTGAGCCGCCGTAGGCATTCACAGTGGTCCCGGCGTTGCCGTAGCCACTGCGCAGGTTGGTCACCGGCCCCGAGGTCACGGGGACACCATTGACGATGGCTACAGCCGTCAGCCCAGTATCCTGACCCGCCGGTGTGGTCAGCAGCGGCGATGCCGTCGCGATCGGCGTGACCGTGGTCACGGTCGTGGTCGAGCCACTGACGTCGGCGGGCAGGCTCCGAATCGACGTGGTGGTCGACGCTGTCGACGTGGGTCCGGATACACCCGTCAGCGTCACCGGCTCGCCTACGGCCTGCGCGGCGAGGATGGCGGCTTCTTCGGGGGTGAGGAAGGCGTAGCCCTGATCGGTGGTCGAGCCCCCGCTAAGCGTGTTCCGGGAGCTGAAGGCCGTCGCGCCAAAGACCGGCGCCGCGCCTTCCTGCAGCACACTGCTCGCCGGGGGTGCCAAAAGATCGGAGGCGGGAACGGTGCCGGGCTGAAAAAATTCCTGCGCCAGTGCGGGGCCGCTCAGCAGCGTGGACCCCAGGGCGATGCTGAGAATTAGGGCGCTCGGCTGGTTCATTCTGGTCCTCATCCTTCAATCGTTTGACGACTGGATCCAACTCCCACAGGGCGACTCGATGGTATCGCTTGTTTTCATGACAGCCACCAAAGCACGTCAATTCGTCGAAAATACGATAATGTTCAGACCGGTTATGACGAAAATCGACTGCGCCTTCAATACTTTCGCAGCCCGGTTTCGATCAAATCTGTTGGATTATCGCTGATTGTTGGCAAATTTCGACTCTGGGTCGGTCGAAATAGATTATGCGTACTACTTCTGGCCGACCAGATCGAACAGCTGGTCGTATATCATTGGCGCAGCAGCGATTATCGATTTATCGGAAACGATTCGGGCTCCGCCGGCCATATCGGTGACCCGTCCGCCGGCTTCGCTGACTATCAGACCGCCCGCGACTACGTCCCAGGCCGACAGTCCACGCTCCCAGAAGCCGTCGTAGCGTCCGGCGGCGACATAGGCGAGATCCAGCGCCGCCGAACCGGCTCGCCGAACCCCCGCACTGGCCCAGCTCACGCGCTCGACTGAGGCCACCACGCCGTCCTGGTGATCCCGACCCTTGAAGGGCAGGCCGGTGGCAAACAGGGCTTCGGACAAATCTTCGCGCCGGGTCACCCGCAGCGGGCGGCTGTTGAGGTAAGCACCCAGTCCGCGCTCGGCCCAGAACAGCTCGTCTTTCACCGGGTCAAAGATTACCCCAGCGACGATGCTGCCTGCCTGTTCCAGCGCGATCGAAATCGCCCAGTGTGGCAGGCCGTGTAAAAAGTTGGTGGTGCCGTCCAGCGGATCGCAGATCCAGCGGCCTTCGGGCTCTTCCGGACCGGTCTGACCGCTCTCCTCGCCAAAGAAAGCGAACTCTGGCCGGGCTTCGGTCAGAGTATCGCGGATGATGGCTTCCGCCCGGCGGTCGGCCTGACTGACGAAGTCGGCCGGTCCTTTGCGGGACACGGTCAGGTGTTCGACGTCGCCAAAGTCGCGGAGCAGCTGGCGGCCGGCCTTGTCGGCCGCCTTGACCATAACGTTGATGAGGGCTGAGCGCCGCATGCTTACTTCGCCCGCTCCATGTAGGTGCCTTCGGCCGTGTTAACGACGATCTTGGTCCCCGCTTCAATGTGGGGCGGGACCATGACCTTCACCCCGTTTTCCAGCATCGCCGGCTTGTAGGATGACGACGCGGTCTGCCCCTTCACCACGGCATCGGCTTCGGTGACTTCGAGAACCACGCTTTCCGGCAGGCTGATTGAAATCGGCTCTTCTTCGTAAAGCTCGATGGTCACTTCCATGTTTTCCTGCAGGAAGGGCAGCGGCTCACCCACGAGATCGGCGTTGAGCTCGATCTGCTCGAAGGTCTCCAGGTGCATGAAGGTCAGCATGTCGCCATCAGCAAACAGGAATTGGTAGTCGACTTGATCGAGGCGGACGCGCTCGACGCTCTCATCAGCGCGGAACCGCTCGTTCATCTTGGTGCCGTCGCGGATGTCCTTGAGCTCGATCTGCGCGAAGGCCCCGCCCTTGCCGGGCTTGACCTGCTGCAGCTTGACCGCGCGCATCAGTCGGCCCTTGTGCTCGATGATGTTGCCGGGGCGGATGGCGTTACCGTTGATTTTCATGACTATAACCCGTGCTGAGGGAGATATTGGGGCTGGAAGTACCAGTGCGGCCGGGGGCAGGCAATGACCGAGTGCGCCTCAGGGAAGCGGGACGGCTATGAACTCCGGGGCGTAGTCGGGGTCATCAGCGGCGCTGGCGACCGGGATGATGCAGGGGACTTCCATGATCTCGACCCACCATTCGGCAAGGTCGTGGTCGGTTCCCGCCTGCATCCCTTCGAGCGTGTCGGCGCGGAGATCCCCGAAAAACAGGGCATCGGCGCCGAGGTCGCCCGCTTGCATGGCCGCATGACGCGAGGGCAGGTTGGCGGCGATGATCTGCATGTCCGGAAAATCGCCGCGGAGCGCCTTGTCTGCCTGCATGTCAAAGGAAACGAAGCCATCGACGCCATTGGGCGGCAGGTCTTCGCCGCCTTCAGCAACCCAGGCGTTGAGCAGCGCGCAGTCTTCCTTGTTGCACAGGCGGATCCAGTCCGCCATGGCCGCCTGTTCCCCGCGGGCGTCCGATGGCATGCGCAGGATCAGTGCCACGCCGTCGAGCCGATCGGGCAAAGCCGTTACGCCGAGGGTGGCGAGGTGGACCAGCTGAGGGCCCTGATCATCATCATCGTGTCGTGCCATGGTGTTCGGTTCCTTCTCCGGCGGTGGTCTCGCAGACGGGCACTCAGTTGGGGTGCGGTGCCGCAGAAGCCAGACCGCGACGGCGGCTCCGGGGCAGGGCGGGGGTCCAGTGCGCCTGCATCGCTGGGCGGCGGGTGAGGACGCTGGCGTCCAGCCGCTCGGCCGCTTTGCTCAGGTCGGCATAGGCCGGGTCATCTTCGGGTGTAAACACGGCCTTCAGCCCCTGTTCCAGCGCCTGCAGCGCAAAGCCCGGCGCCTCGCTCGCATCGACAACAAGCACGCTGTCCGGGTGCCAGTCCGCGACGGCCTGCTGCAAAGTCAGCGCCCAATCGACGCCGAGGTCGCGCAGGGCGTCCGGCGGCGTCCAGAACGCCGGCGCTGAGGCACTGTTCGTCGGCTCCCGCTCCTGCTCCCGCCCGTCCAGCGCAGCAGCGAAGCGCAGCCCGACTGGGTGAAGATCCTCAAGGTCGGGTCGCGGCGAGGCCACAGCTGTGAGGGCCTCAGAGCCGGTCGAGGACCGACTGCACGATGGCTGCCTTGGTGATGCCGAAGTGCTCGTAGAGTTGCTCGGCCGGGGCCGAGGCACCGAACTGGTCGCCGACGCCGATGAAGTGACCGTCTTCGCGCAGCCAGCGGCACCAGCCGAAATCACTGCCCGCTTCGACGCCAACGCGCAGGCTGCCCGGGCTCAGTACTTCCTCTCGGTAGTGCGCGGGCTGCTGCTCGAACAGCTCCCATGAGATCAGCGAGACAACAGCGGTCGGAACGCCGTGCTCGCGTTCGAGCTCTTCCTGAGCCTCTACGGCGAGGCTCAGCTCGGTGCCCGAGGAGATCAGGGTGACCTTGCGTTCGTCCATGGCCGGGCGGAAGATATAGCCCCCGGTGGCGGAGTAGTTCTCACCGATCAGGCGACGCAGCGCCGGAACCTTATGCCGGGACAGGGCGAGGACCGACGGGCCGTCGTGCTCCAGCGCGAGTTCCCACGCCTCGGCCGTTTCGGCAAGGTCGGCGGGGCGGAACACCAGCAGGCCGGGGATGGCCCGCAGCGCGGCGAGGTGCTCGACCGGCTGGTGGGTCGGACCGTCTTCACCCAGCCCGATTGAGTCGTGGGTCATGACGTAAATCACCCGCTGTTTCATCAGCGCCGACAGGCGGATGGCCGGGCGGGCGTAGTCGGTGAAAACCAGGAAGGTGCCGGCGTAGGGAATGACCCCGCCGTGCAGCGCCATTCCGTTCATCGCCGCCGCCATGCCGTGCTCGCGAACGCCGTAGTTGACATAGTTGGCAGCAAAGTCGTCGGCGGAGATCGCGCTGTGGTGGCTGGTCTTGGTGTTGTTGGAGCCCGTAAGGTCAGCCGAGCCGCCGAGCATAGATGGCATGGTTGGGATCAGGGCTTCGAGCACCTTACCCGAGCAGGCACGGGTCGCGAGGGCAGGCTGATCGCTGATCGCGCCCTCTTTGACTGCTGTCAGCGCTTCGCGGGCGGCGTCGGTCAGCGCGCCGGCGTTCATAACGTTGAACTGGTCGGCCTGCGGGGATGCCGCCAGACGCGACTTCCACGCGTCGGAAGCGCCCTTGCCGCGGGCGCCAGCGGCGCGCCACGCGTCGATGGTTTCGTCCGGCACCACGAAAGGGTCGTGGGTCCAGCCGATGTTGTCCTTGAAGGCCTGCAGACCTTCAGCCCCCAGGGGCGCGCCATGGGCCTTGCTGGTCCCGGCAACCGTCGGGGAGCCAAAACCGATGGTCGTGCGGCAGGCAATCATGGATGGCTTGCCTGTCTCGGCCTGCGCCAGTTCAACGGCGGTCAGGATGGCTTCCTGGTCGTGTCCGTCGACCGCCTGCACGTGCCAGCCAACGGCTTCGAAGCGCTGGCGCTGGTCTTCGCTAGTCGATAGGTCGGTCTTGCCGTCGATGGTGATCTGGTTGTCGTCCCAGAGCACGATCAGCTTGTCGAGTTCGAGGTGCCCGGCGAGGGAAATCGCTTCCTGGCTCACGCCCTCCATTAGGCAGCCGTCGCCTGCGATCACGTAGGTGTAGTGGTTGACCAGCTTGTCGCCGCAGCGGGCTGCGAGCCACTTCTCGGCTATGGCGAAGCCGACTGAGTTGGCGATGCCCTGCCCCAGTGGGCCGGTGGTGGTTTCCACGCCCTCGGTGTGGCCATATTCCGGGTGCCCCGGGGTTTTGGAGCCAAGCTGGCGGAAGTTGCGGATTTCCTCAATTGGAACGTCTTCATAGCCCGCGAGGTAGAGCGCCGAGTACAGCAGCATGGAGCCATGCCCGGCGGACAGGATCAGGCGGTCGCGGTCGGGCCACTGAGGCCAGCTGGCGTCGTAGGTCATGACATCGCGGAACAGCACGGTGGCGACGTCGGCCATGCCCATCGGCATTCCCGGGTGGCCGGAGTTGGCCGCCTGGACGGCTTCGGCTGACAAAACGCGCACAGCGTCCGCCATGGCTGTTGCGATTAAGTTCGCGTCCTGAGCAGTGGCGTCAGACATGGCTAGTACACTCCTGAAAAATAACCCGGGCGAGGCGGTGATTTAGGCCGCAAAGGGCAGTCGAACGGCAACATTGCCGCCCTTATAGCCCCGTTCGTGCAGTCGAATTAACCCCCCAGCGCCTTCATGCTGCCATGACATACCGGGTGGGTTATAAGGGCTTTTGATGCAACTTATCCACCGCTGTTGGACTTTTGTGTGAAGGACTGCGCAGATGTCCTTGAAACACAAGCTGAATTAATCTAGGCCCAACGAATAACGCGAGGAAGAGCACTGACCCTATGGGCCGACTAGAAGACGCGAAAACGCGCTTAGACAACGTACTGCATCGCCTTGAAGCGATTGGCGACCGACTGGGGCCGGAAACGCAGGAGATCACCCGGCTCCAGCGGCAGATTTCGACTATGGAAGAGGCTCAGCAGGATCTGCGCTCCGCGGCCGCGTCTGCGACGGAGCAGGTGGCACAACTCATGGCCGAGCTGCAGACGGCCGAGAGCTCAGAGGAATAACGACCCATGGGCCAGGTGCGCATCACTCTCAACGGACGGGGCTACGACATTGCCTGTGACGATGGTCAGGAAGAGCATGTCATGCGGCTGGCCAACGCCATGTCCGAACGCGTCAATCAACTGGTTGCTGCCAACGGGCAGGTCGGCGAAGCCCGGCTGCTGCTGATGGCCGGGCTGCTGCTCGCGGACGACCTGCACAGTGTCCGCGCTAAGGCCGCCGCGCAGAGTGCTACGGCAGGCGCCGCCGAAGCCAGTGAAGGCAACGCCGACAAGACCGACGCCGTTCAGCAGGCTTACGAGTACGTGGCCGATGTCTTCGAGCAGCTCAGCGAGCGCCTCGAAGCCGTTGCCGATAACCTCGAAGGCGACAGCGCTGACGCCTGAGCGGATCCCGTGCAGGTTCCGGTCCTGTGGGTTCCGCGGTCGGCACGCCCACTCAACCAGTTCAGAACGACTGAGATCGAATAAAGGGTAGCAGAGCATGCAGGCGTCGCCGGACTACGACATCGTTCAGGGCTTTCAGATCGACGGGATCGACCCGACGGCCCGCGCACTCATCCCCAAGACAGGAACGGTGAAGCACCTGCTTGTGTTCATGCACGGCTACGGCGCCAACGCCGATGACCTGTTTCCACTGGCGATGCAACTGGCCCCCGCCCTGCCGGAAACCGCCTTTGTCAGCCTCGACGCGCCGGAAGAAATTCCTGGTGGGATGTTCGGCGGGCGGCAGTGGTTCCCGCTCACGCGGATCAACGAAGACGAGGTCGACCAGGGCGCGGCCCATGGTCGCGGCTACGTCACCACCGCGCTGGAAGCGCTGCGTCAGCGCTTTGACCTGCAGTGGTCGGATATGGCTCTGTTCGGCTTCTCGCAGGGGTGCATGATAGCACTGGAAGCGGCGCTGCGCCTGCCCGGAGAACTCGCGCAGGTGCTCGGCTACAGCGGCGCTTTGCCCGCCCCCGAGCGCGCGGCGGGAGAGGTAGTTGCACTACCGCCGGTGCTGCTGGTGCACGGCGAGGAAGACGGCGTGGTGCCCTTCGCGTCGATGCAGGCGGCTGCTGAGGCGCTGGCCGCGATCGGCGTGGCCGTCGAAACCTTTGCCCGGCCGGGTCTGGCCCACGGCATTGATGGACTGGGGCTTGAGGCGGCGCTGGTCAAGCTGCGCGCGTCCTTCGGCATGGATCCTGAGTCTGCGAACGAGCCCGGCTGATTTCTGGCCAGTCGCCGCCGGCCTGAGACTCCTTTATCAAGCCTCAAACATTATGCGCCTCTGGCTTGTCCATTCGTCATTGGCTTGTCATAGTAGCTGCATAACTTCCGGCCTTAACGGAAGGGTAGGAGCGCATGACGACTGGCAGTCTGGAAAACTATCCCGCTTTGGTGCTGAACGCTGACTTTCGGCCGCTGTCCTACCTGCCGCTCTCACTCTGGGGCTGGCAGGATTCCGTCAAAGCCTGCTTCCAAGGCCGTGTGAACGTCGTCGCCGAGTACGAGCAGGTTATCCGCAGCCCTTCGTTCGAGATGCAACTGCCCAGCGTGATCGCGCTGAAGGACTACGTGCCCATGAACCGGGCGCCGGCCTTTACCCGTTTCAACGTGTTCCTGCGCGACCACTTTAACTGCCAGTACTGCAGCACGCGGTTTCCAGTGCAGAGCCTGACCTTCGACCATGTCATCCCACGCTCGAAGGGCGGTGGCACGAGTTGGGAGAACGTCGTTACAGCCTGCCAGAAGTGTAACCTGCGCAAGGGCAACCGCTACCTGCGCGACAGCGGCATGCGCCTGATCAAGGAGCCGCTGCGGCCCACGGCCTACCAGCTGCAGGATGTCGGGCGGTCATTCCCGCCGAACTTCCTGCACGAAAGCTGGGAAGACTACCTTTACTGGGATTCCGTGCTCGAACGCGACTGAGGCATGTCACCGAGCAGGATGTCGCGCAACGCCACCAGCGCCAGCAAGGCCGAGAACAGCATCAGCCCGAGGTTCGCGAGCAGGTTGTAGGTCGCCATGGATAGGCCGAGCAGGCTCCACGTCCCTTCCGAGCATGTCATTTCAGGCACGAAAAACAGCTGGTTGAAGCCAAGCCGCTGACGCTCTGATTCCTGCACGAAGTCGGCCATGACCCCTTCGCAGAAGATGGCGCCATCCCACCACTCTTGCTCGACACCGACGTGCTGGAAGGCCGTAAAGGTGCCGAAAAGGAAGGCGAGGCTGCAGACCCCGAGCAGCATGCAGCGTTCCAGGTTCTGCTCGTCAGCCCGGCCGATGTAGGCCGCTGCACCGGCGATCACCGCCGCGACCACGTAGGACGTGCGCTGGGCAATACAGAGGGTGCAGGGGTGGTGGCCGCCGACGTACTGCGAGACCAGCGCGATGCCAGCGATAAAAACACAGGCGAGCAGGATCAGCAGCGGAAAGATCCACGGCCAGTTTCGGTTCACGCGGGCGGCGAGTGCAAGCATGGCCATGACTTAGTGCAATTGCACGTACAGGACCACCGCCAGCACCAACGCAAGGCCGGCTGCGAGCGTAAACCAGCCGAAGTGCCGCTCGATCAGGGGTTTGATGCTGGGGCCGAACAGCGCGAACAGCCCGGCGACGAGAAAGAACCGCGCCGCGCGCGAGATCACTGAGGCGGCGATGAAAACCGGCAGCGCGATTTCGAAGAAGCCTGAGGCAAGGGTGAAGACCTTGAACGGAATGGGGGTGAAGCCGGCGAGGAAAACGATCTGCCAGTCGAAGCTGCGGAAGGTCTGCTCGAAGGCCTGCAACGCATCCGCACGTCCGATCAGGGTGAGCAGGGGCTGGCCAATCTGCTCGAAGGCGAGGCGACCAATGGCATAGCCGATGATGCCGCCGAAAACCGACCCGGCGGTGCAAACCAGCGCTGCCAGCCACCACCACGCGCGGCGTGCCAGCACGATGGGAGCAATCAGGACATCCGGGGGGACGGGAAAGAACGAACTCTCTGCCAGTGACACGAAAAACAGCACGATCAGCGCCCTTGGCCGCTCGGCCTGCTGTAGGGTCCAGAGATACAGGGATTTCAGCCAACCCATGCGCTAAAACTCCTTGGCGCTGCAGAGGTCGCCCTTTATACACTGGCAGCCTGCGCTGTGCAGTGCCCCCGTGGCGGAATTGGTAGACGCGCGTGATTCAAAATCACGTTTCTTCGGGAGTGCCCGTTCGAGTCGGGCCGGGGGCACCAGACTTCGGTTGCCCGCCTTGCCGATCGACCGTGTATCCGAGCCCTCGACCAGGCGCTTTTCCGACGGTGGGCGTGCCGACCGGGACGAATTCGCGCAGATGGTGAAATAACAGGGCTTACCAATTGCCCTGCCCCTGTCACCGGACTAGATTTGCTGCTGCATCTCTATTTGACCGCGCGTATTTTTGGCGGCGAAAAGTGATTGGTCTGTTTTGCAAACCAATTTACTTGCCGAAATATGTGTGTTTAATCGAGAGCAGATAGACGCCAAAACAAAGCGGATATCTCAATGTGACACATCGTTTCGGGAGGACAATCAATGAAACGTCGTGAGTTTCTTAAAGGCGCAGGTGTCGCCGGCGTAGCAGCCGGTGCAGCGGCTGCGACCGGTCTTGCCACCCCAGCAATCGCGCAGGGTCGTGAAAAGATCACCATGGTAACCACCTGGGGCCGCGGCTCCTTCGGTGTACACGATGCGGCGCAACGTGTTGCTGACAACGTTGCAGCGATGACCGATGGCACCCTTGAAATCGACCTGAAGGCCAACGGTGAACTCGTATCGGGTACCCAGGCTGCTTTCGATGCCGTGACCTCGGGTCAGGCTGATGCTTACCACGCTGCAGCCTACTACTACATCGGCCAGCATCCTGCTTTCGCCTTCTTCACGGCTGTGCCTTTCGGCATGACCGCGCAAGAAATCAACAACTGGATCTACCACATGGGTGGCAACGAGTTGATGGACGAAACGCACGAAGAGTTCGGCATGAAGGCCTTCCTCGCCGGTAACACCGGCACGCAGGCCGGCGGTTGGTTCCGCAAGGAAATCAACTCCGCTGCTGACTTCGAAGGCCTCAAGTACCGTATGCCAGGTCTGGGCGGCAAGGTGATCTCGAAGATGGGCGCGTCCTCTATTACCATGGCAGGCGGCGAAATCTTCCAGGCCCTGCAGTCTGGCGCTGTCGATGGCGCAGAGTGGATTGGTCCGGCGTCTGACGAATCCCTGGGTCTCCAAGAAGCGGCTCCGATCTACTACACCGCTGGCTTCCACGAGCCGGGTGCCGCACTCGAGATGAGCATAAACCTCGACAAGTGGGACTCGCTTTCCGAGAACCACAAGAAGGCGGTTGAGATCGCCTGTGCCGAGTCCAACGCCTGGACTTACTCGCTCTACCTCGCGAACAATGGCGCGGCCCTTGAGCGCCTCATCGCCGGTGGTACGCGTGCGCTGGCGTTCCCAGACAGTGTTTGGGATGCGTTCGGCGCTGGTGCACTGGAAGTGTTCGAGGAAAATATGAGCGACGACCTGTTCAAGCGTTGCTACGACAGCTTCCGTGCTTCGATGTCTGCGACCTCAGGCTGGATGTCGCGTGCAGAGAGCGCCTACACCGCTCAGCGCGACCGCGTGCTGGGTGGCTAAGGCCCCCACGCGAAACGATCGTGGAGAGGCCGCCTCCGGGCGGCCTCTTTCACACGCTGCTGCCTTGATCGGGCACTTTCTAATAACGCCTGTTTCAGAAAAGCATGCCCAAGCTGACCCCACACAGTTTCGGTGCACTGCAAGCAGGCGCTCCTGCTGAAAGAGTCGCGCACCCGGTGCCGGTTCATAGAGAGATTTGTGGGACTCCGTCGCCCCGCGCAGGTTAAGTTAACCCTCTGAATGTTTTGAGGTGCTGCCATCATGGCCTTCGTGAATGGAATTGTTTTTCTGCTTCAGCAGATCGCCTTGGGTTTCGTGAACCTGGTGCTGGCGCCTTACAAAGCCGGACTTTGGCTTTGGGGGGCCTTCAGTGCTGAGGGCCGCGCGGATGATGCCGCAGCCGCACTGGTACCGCTGGAGGCCAAGCTGGCTGAGACCGGAGAGCTGAGCGCCTTTGAGGCTGCCATCGACGGTCAACCCGATATTCTCGCCGCCGCGGCACAGGCCGTCGACAGCGGCGCCATCGCCGCCAATACGGCTGAATTCCTCGAATTCGCCCGCCTGAAGTCACTTGCAGTCGAGTTTCCGGCAGACCCCTTCATCGTTAGCGCGCTGCTCTACGGCAAGTCCTCAGAGCTGTTCTTTTCGCTGTTCGCGCTGGTGCTGGGTCTGTTGATCGCCGGGCTGATTTATCGCCCCATCCTCCGTAGTGTCGCTGGCGGCATCAATACCTTCAACGGCACGCTCGGCAAGCTCGCTTCGTGGTTTGCGCTGCTCATGGCGCTGCAGCAGATCATGATCATCTTCCTGCAGCAGGTGTTTCGCGCTAACGGGCTGCCGATCTCCTTCTTCGGGCTGGAACTGGTGCCCGGCGACGACGTGCTGACGATGCCGTGGTTTGCGACCGAGCTGATGCTCTACAACGCTATAATCATTGCCTTCGCTTGTGCCTACACCTTCATGGAAGAAGGCCACGTGCGCGTCGACCTGATCTACGGCGCCATGAACCGCCGAGTCCGGCACTGGATGGACGTGGTTGGCACCCTGATTTTCCTGTTCCCGTCCATGATCGGGCTGTGGTGGGTTTCCTGGCATCTGGCCATCAACAAGGTGTTTCAGATCACCTCGTTCAACCCACTGACAACCGAAATTCTGACCCGGAACTTCGAGGGCCGGATCACGGGTATACCCAGCTTCAAGCAGCTCAACTGGAACACTTCCACCGGTGAGAACTTCAGCCACGTGCCGCTGTATTACATCTTGCTGCTCGTGCTCGCGGGCCTGATGACGATTCAGGCGACCGGCTTCCTGTTCTCCAGCATCGACAAGGCGCTGACTCCGGATGCCGAACACAACCGGAAGACCCGGGAGGGAGAGGACGCCGACGTGATGCGCGAGGCAGAACGGGCCGCCGCTGCCCTTGCGACCAAGGCGGACAGCAATGCCGCAGCACCGTCAGCCACCGCCAAGCAGGACAAGACCCCGAGTAGTGATGCCAGCCAGCCCGCTCTGGGCTCGGCCTGATCTGACCCGGTCATCAAGGAAAGAACCGTAGTATGCTCTTTGGATTAGATGGCGTCGAACTCAGCCTGATCATCGTCTTCGCGACGCTTTTCATGGCGATCCTGTCCGGTTACCCGGTGGCCTTTGCCCTCTCAGGTTCTGCAATCATCAGCTTCATCCTGATCGCCCTAGGCTCGGAGCTGGGCTGGCTGCTTGTGGAGTACGAGGGGGAGGTCTATCCGCTCCTTGCCGTGCATCACCAGATATTTGACGGCCCGGCGTGGGTGAAGGGTCTGGATACCCTAGCCCTGTGGGGCAATAACAACTTCTCCCGGGCCTTTGGCGAGAACCAGAACGACACCCTGCTGGCGGTGCCTCTTTTCGTCCTGATGGGCATCGCGCTCGAGCGGTCCAAGATTGCCGAAGAGCTGCTGACGTCCATGGGGCGGTTGTTTGGCGGCATGCCCGGTGGCCTTGCCGTGTCGGTGGTGCTTGTGGGTGCCCTGCTAGCGGCCTCGACCGGGATTGTCGGCGCGACCGTTGTGACCATGGGCCTGATCTCCCTGCCGACCATGCTGCGCGCGGGGTATTCCAAGGAGCTGTCCACCGGGGTGATCGCCACGTCCGGGACGCTGGGGCAGATTATCCCGCCTTCGATCGTGCTGGTACTGCTGGGGTCGATGGTCGGCGACATCTATTCCGTTGCACAGAAAAAGCGCTCGCAGGAGCTGGGGATTCCGCTGCCCGAACTGCTGGGTGACAACATCGCCATTTCCACAGGGACGTTGTTCAAGGCCGCCTTCATTCCTGGGATCGTGCTGGCGCTGCTGTACGCGGCCTATGCGCTGGGCTTTGCGCTGTTGCGTCCCAAGTCCGCGCCGCCGATCAACCAGAACGCCGACGAAAATACCTACGACCTGCTCGCCGACTATGGCCGCTCGGCCGTCCGCGCTGCGGGCGCCATTGCCATCCCGACACTGGCTTTCATTGGCATCTGGGTTTCGGCAGCCTTCATGGGCCTCTCTGGGTCGCAGCAACCCCCGGAAGATACGCTGGAGTTCTCCAGCTTTCAGGCCATGCTCGAAGAGATTGAACGCGCCCGTCCGTCTGGCACCCTGAGCGACGAAGACTTCGCCGCGTTGCAGACCTACACTGCCTTGCTTTCGCGCGGAAAGTCCGTGCCTGAAGACCTGCAGGCGCGAATGGATGAGGTGCTGGGCAGCCTGACCGGGCAGACCCTGATAGACACCCTGCGGGGGACTGAATTCGCCGAGCGCAAAGCGGTTCTGGGCCGCAGTGTCGCCCGCTTTGCACAGTCGATCGACGCCATGCTGGGTGCCGAGCTCGCTCAGCCGTTCAAGGACGTGCAGGGTCGGGTCGAAGCCGCGCAGACGCTTGATGAGCTGACCGCCGCCGTGCGCGGTGCGCCGCGCGGGCAGCCGGTGCAGGCGCTGGTCAACCGCGCGGACCGCGAGTTCGATTTCACACCCTATCAGCTCGCCTCGGAAGACTACACCTCGACCCTGTCCAAGCTTCGTCGGAAGTCGGTGCTCCGCAAATTCAAGGACGACCCTGACGGTGCACTTGAAGAGCTGAACCGCCGGTCGGAGACGCTGACGACCAAGATCAACACCCTGCTGGCCCTCTATGGCCCGTTCTTCGATGAACCAACCACTGCGGCTTTCGTCGATAATCTGGCGCTGATCACCGCAGCAGAAGACCTTGAAACCCAGCTGAATGCGGTCCGCGAACTGCCGGCTTCGGGCGACCTCGACCGGGCGATTGGCGACGTCAACGGCTTGCTGGAACGCGAGGCCTACCTCGCTGCGTCCTTCGCCTACGACCGCTCCGTGCGGGAAGTTGCCCGGGGTCAGGTTCCCTTCGGTGTTGCGCAACCTGTATCCTCTGACGCCGCCAACCTGCTGCGCAAGTCCTTCACTGATCTGGGATCCGGTGAAGGCCCACGGCAGCTTTCAGCCTATTTCCGCGACAGCCTTTCCACCTACAAAGTGCCGCCGGTGTCCATGGGCGTCTCCGCCTTCCTCGTGATCGCGTCGATGGCGCTTGCCCTTGCCGCTGCGCTGCGCCCCCGAGAATCGCAGCTGCCGCTGCTGATCGGTGCCCTGGGCGTGATCGGCTTCCTCGTGGCGGCCGTGTACTGGGTCACCCCGCACACCGATCCGTGGCTGCGGACCCTGATATATGCCGTGCCGGTGATCCTGATCATCTACGGTCTGGTCGCGGCGGTGCCGCGCCTGCTCGAGGTCGAAGTGATCCGCGTGGTGGTACCACCCGTGGTGCTGATTGTTGCGGTTCTGGGGTCGATTTTCGGCGGCATTACCAACCCGACGCCCGCCGCCGCGCTGGGTGCGGGTGGGGCGATGCTGCTCTCCGCGATTAAGCTGCTGGAGCGCAGCGAACAGGTCGGGCCTTTCGATAACCGCATCGGCCGCAACATCCTGCTGTGGACGGCGGCTTCGATCGCGGTGATGCTGCTGGTGAAGGCCAACTTCCTCGACGGTGGCCAGTCTGAGGGTCTGGGCCGGGGTGTTGCCTCCGCCTTCGCGGGTCTGCTCTACGTAATCTCGATCCTCGGCATGATCTACGCCGCCATCGTCCTGCTCGGTGCCCGCGTGGATCAGCGCATCGTGCCGAACCCGCGGACCATCCGCGGGGCGGTCGGCTCCTTCTTGTTCAGCCGTGACCGTGTGCTGACCTCGATCCTTATGGAAACCGCCAAGGTCTCGGTGATGGTTTTTGCCATCCTGATCGGCTCACAGCTGCTGGCGCTCACACTGCGCTCGTTTGGGGGGGAAGAGTATATCGAGCACTTCCTGCGCTCGTTCGAAGACCCGCGCACCCTGCTGCTGGTGGTGATGATCGTGCTGTTCATCCTTGGCTTCGTGCTCGACTTCATCGAGATCATCTTCATCGTGATCCCGATTGTCGGGCCCGTGGTCTACGGGGCTGACCCCAACATCATGCACCCGGCCTGGATCACCATTCTGATCGCGGTGAACCTGCAGACCTCGTTCATCACGCCGCCCTTTGGGTTTGCCTTGTTCTACCTGCGTGGGGTAGCACCACCAGAGATCCAGACCAGCCACATTTACCGGGGTATCGTGCCATTCGTGATCATTCAGGTCGTGGGCCTGACCATCCTTTGGTTCTTCCCACAAATCACCACCTTCCTGCCGGAACTGCTACCGGAAAACTAGCGCGGCTGGGCGGCGATATCGCCGCCGCAGCGGGGCTGGTACTGGCCTTTGCTGCGCTGTTCGTGATTGGTGGATGGGTGTCGATCGGGACAACCCCCAAGCCCTTTGCGCCTGCAGAGGGCTTGTTTGTTTCCGGGGCGTGGCTGCAGGCCGTGATCATGGGGCCGGTGCTGCTGGCTCTGACCCGCCCGGGCGCCGCACCAGTGGCGGTGTTCGTTGACCGGGCGCTGGGGCTGTTCTGGCGGCTTTCGGGGCTGTGTCTGGTGCTGGTCGCGGCGCTGGTCTTTATCTGGGCCTCAGGCCGGGCCCTGTTCGACCTCGGCGCCTTACCCCCCAGTGGCGGCTCGTCGGTGCTGCCCGCCGGGCTGAGCCGGTCGGAAGCCTGGTGGCTTGAGACCACCATGGCGCTGTTCGGGCTGGCCCTGAGCTTGAGTATTCCCACGCTGCTGCGCGCGGATGGCCATGTCAGCCTCGACGTGCTCTGGGCCCGGTTCAGCCTGCGAACCCGCCGTTGGGTTCAACGGCTGGGGAGCCTGCTGCTCGCCGTGCCGGTGGGTTGGGTGCTGCTGGTGCAGGGGACGCGCTTTGCCGCCCGCGCGTGGCGCCAGCTCGAGACCTCGGCCAACTTCGGTATCGAGTACGTGTTCGTGATCAAGACGGCGGTGCCGCTGCTGGGTTTCCTGCTGCTGGTCACTGCTGCGCTCAATCTGCGCAACCCGTCGCCACGGTCGGGCCAGGGCTGATGCCGTCGCCAGAGTTGCTCATAATCCTGCTGTTCCTCGGCGTGGCTGTTGCCAGCCTGCTCAGCGGCTTCCCCGTTGCCTTTGGCCTTGGCGGGGCAGGGCTGCTGCTGCTGGCTTTGCTGGTCGGGTTGTCCGCGCTCGGGCTAGGCCCGACCAACGCGCAGGGCGGGGCGCTGGTCGACGCCGGTATCTGGCGGGACCTGACACCGCTCTCCAACGACATTTATGGCTTTATGCTGCCCTCGGGGCGGATGCTGCTGGCGATCCCGCTGTTCATCCTTATGGGCTTCCTGCTGCAGCACGCGGGCGTGGCGCAGGCGCTGTTGCGCGGGCTGAGCGCCGGCTTGCGCGGTGTGCCGGGCGGCCTCGGCGTGGCGGTGGTGCTTGTGGGTGGCGTGCTGGCAGCCTCGACCGGTGTCGTCGGTGCGTCGGTCGCAACGCTGACGGTCATTGCGCTGCCGTCGCTGCTCAGCGCCGGCTATGGCGAACGCCGGGCCGGGGGCATAGTCGCCGCATCCGGCACGCTGGGGCAGATCATTCCGCCGTCGATCATCCTGCTGCTGCTCGCCGACCAGGTCGGCACCCAGTTTGCCGCTGCCCGCCTCGCGGCCGGCGACTTCGCCCCCCTGGCCATCACCAGCGGTGATCTGTTTCGCGGGGCGATGCTGCCCGGCGCTCTGACCCTGCTGGGCTTCATGGCGTTGGCGCTGTGGCAGGGCAGGGGGATCAGCCCGCTCGGTTCCGCGGTCAGGGGCGGGGAACCTGCCACTGGCGGCTACGGCCCTGCCGGTATCGCTGCGGACGTGCTGCCGCCGATTGTCCTGATCGGCATTGTGCTCGGTGCCATCCTCACCGGGCTGGCCGACACCACCAGCGCGGCATCCTTCGGCGTTGTCGGCACACTGGTGTTCGCCGCAGGCCAACGCTGGCTGACCGCGCTGGCTGCCCTGCTGGGCCTGCTGCTGGCGCTCTGGAGCCTGATCCTGCCCCCGGCAGTGCGGGACAGCTTCGAGACACCCGCGATGGGCGCCTATCTGATGTTGCTGGCGGTCTTAGTCGTCGCACTGGTGCTGACGCTGCGGCGGGGCATTCTCCGCGCGGCGGTTTCAGATAGCCTGCGGCTGACCGCGATGATTTTCGCCATTCTGATCGGTGCAGCGCTGTTCAGCCTTTGCTTCCGCAGCATCGGCGGCGACCAGTGGCTCGCAGACCTACTGGCGGGATGGATGGAAGGGTCACCCGCTCTGCTGACGCTGGTTGGTGGACCGGACGTGGCTACAGCGCAGGCACGGCTGGCGCTGCTGGGCTTACTGGTGCTGATCATCCTGCTCGGCTTCGTCCTCGAATTCATCGAGATCATTGTGATCGTCCTGCCTCTGACGCTGCCACTGGTGTTTGCGGTGCCGTCCGAGCATCTCGATCCGGTCTGGGCGGCAGTGCTCATTGCGATGGCGTTGCAGACCTCTTTCCTCACCCCGCCCTTTGGCTTCGCCCTGTTTTACTTCCGGGGCGCCGCAGCCGAACGCGTTCAGTCTTGGGCGCTTTACGCGGGCGTAGCTCCGTTTGTGGGGGTTCAGCTCTTGGTTCTGGCGCTGGTCTGGCTACTGCCAGGGATTGTTGTTGGCCTGCAATAGGGCCAATTGGTCGCTGGATTAGTTTAGAGGAACGATGTTCTGGCGAAGAAAACGACTCAGTATTGAAGATCTCAATAAAGCGAACGCATAATAAGAAGTGCACAACAAATGGGCTGGAGAACCATTTCAGTGGAGCAGATCGCATAATGAAAATTCTGTACCTGTTATAGACTTGGGAGCCTGAATCTGTTGTGCGGAGGTGTCCCTATCATCTCCTGAAAAATACAGAAAAATCAGAGGTGTAGATTGTACTGGGTAAGAATGCTCAAAGAACGACAAATACGCCGGTAAGACGCATAATATTCCGAGTCACAGGGGGTAACTGAGGTACTGATAAAATGCGCAAATGCGGGCTGTTGCAAAGTGATCACTTAATGAAGAAGCAATTTTTTCTAAGGGATTTTCACTCGTTGACGCATTTCGTGCTGAAGCTCTACTTCCTTCATTGTTTCAGATCCGAAACATCCGTTTGCTTGGCCTCGGCCGGAAGCGGCGCGGAAATCAATGAGATCTGGAACTGATCATATGGAGAAGAGAAAATGAAAAAGTTTCTGATTGCGGGCTCATCGCTCGCAGCAGTAGCTGCAGCCGGCTCCGCTGGTGCAGTAGATGTTACCCTCGGCGGTAGCATCGACATGGGCGTCGAGTACGGCGTTGGTAAAGACACTCCTTCCGGTTTCGGCATCGGCGACAACTAC
>PAPT01000025.1 GCA_002708995.1 Geminicoccus sp.
AGGTTGATCTGCAGAGCTATGAGCTTGCACAAGCCAGTGATGGATCATCCAGCGAGGTTGGAGAAGCAGTTGCCCTTGGCCTGTCTGTCTCGCCTGGTGCCATGGCCCTGCTGGGCATGCTGATGACCAGTGACCAGACTGGAAACGCTCCGCCTTCATCCAATGAGTCGCCTAAAATCGTAGAAGCCGATGCGCTCGGCAGAATGGGTCGTATTGAATTTGGAAATGCTTGGTCATCCGATTTTGATACGACCGGTCCATTCATCAATACGGCTGGACAGGTGAAGCCAAATAGCGAACCATCGGTTTGGCCTTATGCTCGTGCAACGGATGCTGATGGTGACGCTTTGGTATGGAGTCTGACGGCAGTCAGTTCCAGCAATTACACAGGCTATGACAGTGACTATGACTCACCGTCGGAGTTGCTCGCTGCATTCGACATTTTCTGGAACGATACAGGGTCGGCCCACTTAATTTGGTCTGACGAGATTCAAAATTGGTACAGCAGTGTCTCTGGCGGTCCTCCTGGTTCTGATACTTGGACTTGGGAAATAACGGTGTCCGATGGAGGTGGCCTCACTGATACGGCATCAATCTCTCTTGATTTCCCTTAAGCGCACCCGCCTTGGCAATATCAATCAAAAGAGACACTAAGCGCTGGGTGCTCATCTCTCGGGCTTCAAGAGCGACATGAAACAGTCCAGTGAGTCTGAGATACCACAACTTACCACCATCTATGCAGACCATAGCAACACAGATGGTGAGGCTGAAAAGGGCTTACTAACGTGAAAATGGTCAAGTTGATCGCCGGCTTTAGCGTTGGTGCTTTATGCTTTGGCGTTATTTACTACATCCTGAACTTTGCGTTACCGGTCTTGGCCCGTGTCGTCACTGGATCTGAGTGGGAGGTGCCTCCTCTCTATGGCTTTCTCTCACTAATTCTCAATATTCTGGCAATCTGGATCGGAGCAGGTTTCGCCCCCAAAGTTTGGAAGCGAGGGATCAGGGCTGGTGCCGTGAGTCTGGCGCTGCTCGGTGTTCTGGCACTGGTGGGCTTTTTTGTTGTGGGTTGGATAGTATTGACGGGCTAGCAAAGCCAACGCTTATGTAACGGCACCAGAGGGATGCGCTCATGGCCAGATGCGCCGAATGCAACATGGATGTTGGCGGTTGGATACCCCAAGCCGACGCTGTTGAATTTCCAGAGGGCTTTACTCTTTGCTGGCACTGCAGCAAGAACCAAGCTGTTATCTAGCCGTTGGCCAAAAATCAAAAAGCGCCTGCCTCATACGGTTTGGTACCCGGATCGGCATAGACGCAGATCGCCCTGCTACTGGGGTCATATGTAGCGTGTTTTGGAGCTGTTTCTTAACAGCCGTAGCTGCAGCAGCCCGGACAGCATTATTTTTACTGGCTTTTTTAGGAAGTCTTGGAGCGGGTGAAGGGAATCGAACCCTCGACACGTAGCTTGGGAAGCTACTGCTCTACCACTGAGCTACACCCGCGTACCGAAGGTCTTGGCTTATCAATTCAGATGCATGGGGACAAGGGCGCGTAGCCTGGAGAGCCGTCATTTTTGGCGACACCGGGGTTGCGCGGAGCGTTCCCGAAGACAGCGGAGCCGTGCACGCCACCTTTCAAGTGACCCTCAAAACGGCTTTGCCTTTGAGCGTGCGCGAGCTCTGCACGCCGACAGTGCATCACTCTGACTTTCTCATCAAAGCAGAAGGTCAGAGTAAACTGACCTTCTGACTGACGGGCGAAATCCGGGGTGTGGCGCGGTCAGGGCTGCGGAGCACCGCCGCGCCCGCGGCGGCTTGGCCTTGACGGCACCGAGGGGCACCGCCCCTCCTTCCAGTGGCGCTCAGAATGCTTCGACAGTCTCAGGCTCGACGCACGCGCCGCGGTCGACGGCCAGACTGACCAAAGGGATTGGGCGCGCCCAGACCCGTATGGGGGGTCTGAGCGCCGACCAGAGTTCCAGCCGATCTCCCATCCGGCTCCTGCGTGGATCCGCCATCCAATGATCCATTCAGGGGCCGTGACATGGGCGTCTCAACCGACTTCTCAATCGAATGGCCAACCCCCTGTCCGGTACCCCAGTGCCCCTTCTGGGCCATGGCCCGTAGCGGCGCCGTCGTCTCAGCCCGGCCAGCGAGACCGGCAAGCCCCGCCAGTCGCGGGTCTGCGGGCAACGGCCGGACCACCTCATCCGCCCGCGCCAGCGGGGGTTCGACCGGGCTGTCGAGCTTCGCCATCTCGCCCTCAGCTACCTGCATCTGGGCCAGCAGCGCCGAACGGTCAAACAGCTGCTGGGCGGTGATGTGGATGACCTGATGCTCCCCCTCACCGACCTTCTGCACCCGCCCCCACACCTCGAGCAGCGACGCCGACAGCACCGCGCGCCGGTACTGCTCGAACCGGTCCGACCAGATCACCAGATTGGCGACCCCGGTCTCGTCTTCAAGGGTGATGAAGATCACCCCCCGCGCCGACCCCGGCCGCTGACGCACCAGCACGATTCCGGCCAGCCGCACCAGCGCCCCGTCCGGCAGATCCCACAGCGCCTGCGCCGGCACCCGGCCCGCCGCGCTCAACCAGTCGCGGACCAGCGCCATCGGGTGCGCCTTGAGCGAGAGCCGCAGCGCGCGGTAGTCATCGGCAACCTCCTCACCCACGCTCATCGCTGGCAGCGCCTCTGCGCCCTGCGCCACGTCCCCCCACTCCTCTGCCGCCGCCGCGGCGAACAGCGGCAGCGGCTCATCGGGCAGCGCCTTGATCGCCCAGAAGGCCTCGCGCCGCGCCAGCCTCATGGAGGCGAAACCATCCCCCCGCGCCAGCGTCTCCAGCGCCGCCACCGACGCCCCCGACCGCCGCCACAGGCTGAGCATGTCCGGGTAGCCGTTATCGCGCGCGGCGACGATGCGGCGGGCCTCGTCCTCGGACAGCCCCTTGACCTGCCGCAGCCCCAGCCGGATGGCGTAGGGCCGGGGCTGAACATCCGGCCACCGGGTCGAAGACGGCACCCCCCCAAGGCTCCCACCTCCCCCGCTGATCCCCGCCAGACGACCGCTGGGAAAGGCGAGGCTGTTGTCCCAGTCAGAGGCGTTGACGTCGGGCGGCAGCACCTCGACCCCGTGCTCCTGCGCGTCTCGGATGATCTGGGCCGGGGCATAGAAGCCCATGGGCTGGGCGTTGAGCAGGGCGCAGGCGAAGACCTCGGGGTAGTGCTTCTTCATCCACGAACTGGTGTAGACCAGCAGGGCGAAGGACGCCGCGTGGCTCTCGGGAAAGCCGTAGCTGCCAAAGCCCTCGATCTGCTTGAAACACCGCTCGGCAAAGGCCGGGTCGTAGCCCCGCGCCGCCATGCCCTCGCGCAGCTTATCACCGAAACGGTGCAGCATGCCGCCCTTCTTGAAGGTCGCCATGGCCCGGCGCAGCTGGTCAGCCTCGCTCGGGGTGAAGCCGGCTGCAACGATGGCGATCTTCATCGCCTGCTCCTGGAACAGCGGCACACCGAGGGTCTTGCCCAGCACGCCCTCGAGCTCGGCCGAGGGAAACTCCACCGGCTCCTCGCCGTTGCGGCGGCGCAGGTAGGGGTGGACCATGTCGCCCTGGATCGGCCCGGGCCGGACGATGGCGACCTCGACCACCAGATCGTAGAAGGTGCGGGGCCTGAGCCGGGGCAGCATGTTCATCTGCGCCCGGCTTTCGACCTGAAACACACCCAGCGAGTCTCCCCGCGACAGCATCTCGTAGACCGCCGGGTCTTCCGCCGGGATGCTCGCCAGCGAATGCCGTTCGCCGTAGTGCTGCTCGAGCAGCTCGAAACAGCGGCGCATGCACGACAGCATGCCCAGCGCCAGCACGTCGACCTTCATCAACCCCAGCGCTTCGAGGTCGTCCTTGTCCCACTCGATCACGGTGCGGTCCTGCATGGCGGCGTTCTCGATCGGCACGTAGTCGGAGAGCGGGCCACGGGTGAGCACGAAGCCGCCGACGTGCTGGGACAGGTGCCGGGGAAAGCCGCGGATCTGCTCGATCAGGTCGAGCGCCATGGCCAGACGCGGCGAGGCGACGTCGAGGCCGATCTCACCCAGCCGCTCGTGGGCGAGGGTCTGGCGGTCGGACCGGCCCTTGCCGTTGCGGCTCTTGCTGTCTCCACTGTCCTTGCCCCCGTCACCGGGGTTGGCCGCCGACTTGGGCCGGGGGCCGGCACGGCTCTCGTTCCACCCGGAAATGTTGGAGCTGATCGCGGCGATGGCATCCTCGGACAGCCCCAGCGCCTTGCCGACATCGCGGACCGCGCCGCGCGTGCGGTAGCAGATTACCGTCGCCGCCAGCCCCGCCCGGTCACGACCATACTTGCTGTAGATGTACTGGATCACCTCCTCGCGGCGCTCGTGCTCAAAGTCGACGTCGATATCCGGCGGCTCGTCGCGCGCGGCGGAGATAAAGCGCTCGAACAGCAGGTCCATCCGCGCCGGGTCCACCGCCGTGATACCAAGGCAGAAACAGACCGTGGAGTTCGCTGCCGAGCCCCGCCCCTGGCACAGGATCCCCCGCGAACGGGCAAAGCGCACGATGTCGTAGACCGTGAGAAAGTACGCCTCGTAGGACAGCTCACCGATCAGCGCCAGCTCGTGCTCGATGTTGTGAACCACCGTCTCCGGCACGGTCTCGCCATAGCGCCGGTGCGCGCCTTCGTAGGCGAGGTGGCGCAGCTCCTCTGCCGGGGTCCGGCCAGCCTGCGTCAGCTCATCCGGGTACTCGTACGCCAGCTCGTCGAGCGAAAACCCACAGCGCCCGGCGATCTCCACCGTCCGCGCCAGCGCGTCGGGGTGGTCGGCAAACAGCAGCGCCATCTCGTGCGGGGTCTTGAGGCAGCGCTCGGCGTTGGGGAACAGCCGGGTGCCGACGGTGTCGATGGTGCAGCCGTGGCGGATGCAGGTCAGTACGTCCTGCAGCGGTTTGCGGCTGCGCACGTGGAAGTGCACGTCGTTAAGCGCCACCAGCGGGGTCGAGGCCCGCACCGCCAGCGCCGCCAGCTGGGACAACCGGGCGTCGTCGTCACCGCAGAGGTGATGATGCCCCCCTAGATACAGCCGCCCCTGCCAACGCGGCTGCAGGTCGAGCAGGGTCAGCACGAAGGCCTGGTCGATCACCGGGGGTGGCAGCGCGATCAGGATCAGCCCATCGGCGTGGGCAAGCAGATCGTCGAGGTCGATGAAGCACTCGCCCTTGGGCGCCCGCCGTCGCCCGAGGGTCAGCAGCTGGCACAGCCGACCATAGGCCGCGCGGTCGGTGGGGTAGGCCAGAAACGACAGGCCCGGGCGGGCGTCACGGGGTTCGACCAACGCCTCGGTCGCGACCCGCTCGGTCCCGGCGGGCTTGCGCGCCTGGGTCCGGTTCACGCGGGTGCGGCGGCGCTCGCCGCTGGTCTCAGGGCGGGCATCGCAGATCAGGTCGAGCCGACAACCGACAACATAGCGCAGGCCCGCGTCGCGGCAGGCCACGTGCGCCCGCACCACCCCGGCCATGGAATTGCGGTCTGCGACGGCCAGCCCTTGCAGCCCCAGAACCCCGGCGGTCAGCGCCAGTTCGTCGGCGTGGCTGGCCCCGCGCAGAAACGAAAAGTTGGAACTGGCCTGCAGCTCGACGTAGGCCGGGCGGCGGCTGGGCGGCACGTGGGGTTCAGCTAGCGCATCGGCCAGCCTGTCGGTCAGCCTGTCGACCTGGACAGAGATATCCGCAGAGGGCAGATCAGCAGGGGGAATCACTGTGGTCATGCGAACAGGCCCTCGACCGTCCACTGCACCCGCGCCGGGTGCCGGTCGGCCTGCCCCGCGCGATCGCCGAAGGGCGCGTCAGGGCTGCTACAGGTGCGGGCCATCCACAGCTGCCGCCCCTCGGCGTCTTCGACGTGGAAGAAGTCACGGGTCACGGGTTGGCGGTTTGCGGGTTTTCCGGCGGTTTGGGCGGCGTCCCCACCAGCGGCATTTTCAGCCGTGTTTTCACCGCTGTCTTCATCAGTATTTTCAGCGGCATTAAGGCTGCCCAGATGGCCGTTGGGCTGCTCCCACCAGGCCGGGGTCAGCCGCTCGGGGCCACGCCAGGCCACCAGCCGGTGCTGCTGCCGCCGCCACTCGAAGCGCCGCGGTGGACGAAGACCACTGGCCAGCGGCTGCGGGTCCAGCAGCTTTACCGGCTGCGGTCGGGGGAAGAGGATCAGCGGTCGGGGCGGCGCGGGCCGGGTCAGGCCAGCCTGCCGGGCGATTTCCGGGTCGCCCAAGTCCTGATCCAGCGCAGCGGCGGCCCGCTGCCGGGCCAACTCGGCCGATGACTGATCACCCGGGGCACCGCCGCTGATGCCACCGCCCTGCCCCGACAGGGCTGCCTCGACCCCCTGCCGGATCTCGCCCTGTCGCGGGCCATGCCGCGCCAGCAACGTTGGCCGGCTCACGGCCGCCTCGCCCAGACGGTTGCTCAACCGGTCGAGCACAGGATGATGCGCGCCCGGTTCGGCGTGGCGGAGCAGGCTGTCCTGCTGCTCGGGCACGACCTCGGCCCGCTGCACGGCAAGGCCGACGGCATCGAGCCCGAAGCCGACGTCGAGGGTCTCGGTCTGCTCCCGGAACAGCCGCAGCACCAGCCCCGGGTCGCGGGTCGGCCGGTGAAAGCGCAGGCGAAAATCCCGGCGGCTGCCGTCGACACCGTAGAGCGCCACCAGCGCGATACGCACCCCCTGCCCCGCGCGCCGGACCATGGGCAGCACCACCGCCATCAGGTCGATCAACGTCTGTTCGATGGCCTCGGCCGTGCCGATGGGCTCGGGGAAGAGTTTGCGGGCGGCATAGGACGCCGCGGGCAGCAGCGGGTCGATGACATCCGCGCGCTGTCCCGTCGCCCGGTCAAGGGCGTCGAGCAGCCGGTCGGCGCTGGCCCCCTGCGCGGCGGCCTGCTTGCGGCTGAGTTTTTCCGAGAACCGCTGTCCCAGTGACCTACGGTCGAGCGCCACCAGGTCCTTGATACGGCGCAGGCCGAGCCGGTCCAGAGCCTCCACGGTTGGCTCAGGCAGGTTCAGCGCCGTCACCGGCAGGGGATAGAGCGCAGCGCGGGTTTCCCCCGGCGGCACGCACAGCAGCGGTTTTCCGCCGTAGCGCGCCAGCCCCCAGGCCGCCAGCGGGGTATCGGCCATGGCCGCCTGCAGCCCCAGTCCCCAATGCCCGGCCCGGGCCGAGAGATCCTGCAGCAGCCCCGCTTCACCCCCGAACAGGTGCGCGCAGCCGGAAATATCGAGCATGAACCCGGCACTGCCCCCCATGCCGGTCGGCGGGGTTGCAGGATCCAGTGCCACCAAGGGCGTGTAGCGGGTGAGCCAGTGCGCGACGCGGTGCCAGCCCGCCGTGATCCGCGCCGGATCGACAGCGACAGACTTCAGCTTCGGCACCAGCGCGCGAGCATCGGTCAGCGGCTGCCCCGGCGCCGCCCCGGCCGCCCGGGCCGTGGGACTGGCGTCGTGGACCAGCACCAGATTGCGCTGCTCAACCGTCAGTACCAGAGGGTCAGCCGGGTCAGTCCGGTGCCGCTGAGCCCACAGTGCAAAGCTCGGACAAACGACGGAAACCATGCGTCTCATAGGACCACTCCAGCAACCATGAAGCGGGCGCACCCCCCCGCTGACGGAACATTTCGGCACGCCAGCGCACGCAGTTCGGCGGCCGGAGCAGCGGCGGCGGCGAAGACGGCCTGGACGTGCTGTCCTGACCGCTGTCGGTATTATGGTGCGCCGGGCCATCCCGCGGCCCCAGGCTCAAGGCGGCCGCATCGGGGGCCGGGCGGCGTGAGAACTGATCAGGCGCCACGCGCGTCTGGCCCCTCCCATTGGGTGCGAGTAAGTGCGGTGGGATCGACGCCAGCCGCCAGCGTGTCACCGCTGCGGTCGGGTTAGCCTGTGGGCGGCGGGCGCCCTTGTGCCGGCGCAGGGCAAGCAGCAACCGGCCCCGGTCTTCCCGCGCCGTTTCAGCCGCCTTGAGGTTGAGCCGGTGAGATTGCGCCAGCTCCAGCTGGCACAGCTCGCACACCACCCCGAGCGCATCGGGGTGGTCGAGTACCTCCTCGAAGGCCCAGAGCGCTTCGCTGTCGTTGCGCACCTGAACCAGCCACAGCGACTGTGGGTCCAGCCCGAGGCTGACCAGACCCTGCGCCGACAGCCCGGCCCCGGCGGTGTCATACTGAACGATCCAGAACAGCGGCGCCGATTCATTGCGGGTGGGCTGATCGCGCTGCTCTTCCTGCCGACGACGGATCAGCAGGCTCGCGCAGAACGCGGTGGTCAGGCCATCATCCCATTCCGTGCGCGCCGGCAGCACTTCTTGCAGGCAGTCGTAGGCGAGGCCCCCTTGCAGCGCAGCGTCGACATCACCGATCTCGAAGGGCAGCAGCGGCGGCCGCGCAGCGGCTTGCTCCGCGACAGGACGGGCTAGCTTTGGCGCCGGTCGCCGCTCCACCCGTGCGATCAGGGCGCGCAGTGAATCAAGCGTATGCGCGGGTTGCGGGCGCTCGGTCAAGGGGTCTGCCATGGCGGCGATGCTTTTCCGTTCGGGCTGCCCATGGCTTATCAAATGCTGCGCCGGGCAGGCGTTTGTACTTTTTTTGTTCCAATTTCTCTACGGGGTGATTCGGATTGGGGTCAACCAAAAAGTTCTTTTTTTGTTCTTATCTTCTGCAGCCGGCAACCCCAAAACAGCCAAAAATGTCATTACTCCAGTCAAAATGATTTTCTTTTTTCATTTTTGAAAAGATATTTCACTTTAACCTCGGCAAATATCCCTGAAAAGGACTAATAGGTTGCCTCCCTTGGGTGCAAAGGTTACTCAACACTCGACTAGGGCTTGCGCGAAGGCGTCTGTGCTTACGACACCTTCAAGTGTTAAGCACGCACCTTTACCGGCCTGACCGAACCCTCTGACGCTGTCACTGACCGCAGATCAACACGAACAGAAAGAGACAACGGCATGAATGACGCTCTCCGCAAAGGTGTCTCCGCCCGCTCCCCTCACGCCATCGATGCCTACGTGGGCGAGCGCCTGCGCCTGCGCCGTACCCTGCTCGGCATGTCCCAGGAAGCACTGGGTGACGAGCTGAACCTTTCCTTCCAGCAGGTACAGAAATACGAGCGCGGCACCAACCGGATCTCCGCCAGCCGTCTCTACGAACTCGGCCGCATCCTCGACGTTCAGGTCTCCTATTTCTACGAAGGCATGACAGACGATGTGATCGGGGGCCAGCGCCCGTCCGACAACGACCACAATCATGACACGCCGGATGGGCAGGACCCCTTCGCCAAGCGCGAAACGCTGGAGCTGGTCCGGTCGTACTACAAGATCAGCCACCCGATCGTCCGTCGCCGCGTCTACGCGCTGGTCAAGGCGCTGTCGGGCAGCGACGCCGATGAGTCCGCTGAGGCGCTGGACTCACTGGGCCTCTGACACCATCACACCGACATCAGGCTGATCTCCCCGATCAGTCCGCCGCCTAAACCAGAGAGGCCGGGAACACGCATCCGTTCCCCGGCCTCTGCTCTTTTCAGGCGCTGCTCGAAGGCTGAACGCCCCGGGAACTACACAACATTATCAGATTTAGGCATGCGCACAGGCTGTTTTCGCCGTTCTGGTTGTAAACTTAGGAAATTCAGCGATTTAAGTTTGACTTTTGCGCCTCAAGCCATGCAAAAAAAGCAGGGCTCCGGCTATCGGACGCCCTCTTTTGTAGCGTTACTGAAGGATAACCCATGGATTGGGATAAATTGCGCGTCTTTCACGCCGTGGCTGAAGCAGGCAGCTTCACGCATGCGGGGGAAGACCTGAATCTCAGTCAGTCGGCTGTCAGCCGCCAGATTTCTGCTCTGGAAGAAAGCCTGTCGACCACGCTGTTTCACCGCCATGCCCGAGGCCTGATCCTCACCGAGCAGGGCGAACTTCTCTACAACACCGCGCACGAAGTATTCGGCAAGCTGTCGCTGGTTGAAGCCCGCCTGCGCGATTCCAAGGATTCACCGTCCGGCGACCTGCGCGTGACCGCGACCGTGGCTCTAGGCAGCACTTGGCTCGCCCCGCTTATGGCGGAGTTCATGGCCAAGTACCCCGAGATCGAGCTGCACCTGATCCTCGAAGACAAGGAACTGGACCTGTCGATGCGCCAGGCGGATATCGCAATCCGTCTGTACCCACCGCATCAGCCGGACCTGATCCAGCGTCCGCTGTTCGAGGCGCACAGCCACCTGTACGCGGCGCCGGGCTACCTCGACGAGTACGGCACGCCAGCGACGCTGAACGATCTGGACCAGCACCGAATCATTATCTTCGGCACTGACACGCGTCCGCCGGTCCCGGATCTGAACTGGCTGGAGACCGCTGGCCGTGAAACCGGCAAGCGTCGCCCGTCAATGTCGCTGAACAACATCTTCGCGATCCGTAACGTGGTCGAAGCCGGTGCCGGCATCGCAGCGATCCCCGACTACATGGTCGAAGGGCGCGAAGGCCTCGTGCGGGTACTACCCGATGTCGCCGGCCCGTCATTCCAGGCGTTCTTCGTCTACCCCGAAGAGCTGCGTTCGACCCAGCGGGTCAACGTGTTCCGCGACTTCCTGTTGGAAAAGGTCCGCGCCTCGCAGTTCTGAGGACGGCGATCAAGGCACTGATCGAAGCACTGAACCGATCAGAATTCGCAGGACAAAGGGCGGCTCTCGGGCCGCCCTTTGTCGTTTCGGTTGCGAGCGGGGTCAGTCCCAGCCCACGGCGGGCGGCAATGACATCAGAATGGCCTCGACGTTACCGCCGGTCTTCAGACCGAACAATGTGCCCCGATCGTGCAGCAGGTTGAATTCCACGTAGCGACCCCGACGCTTGAGCTGGTGCGCGCGCTCCTCGTCAGTCCAGGGCCTTTTGCTGTGCTGCTCGACCAGCGGGACGTAGGCCTTGCGGAAGGCCTCCCCCACGTCGCGGGTCAGGGCAAAATCCGCCTCCCAGTCGCCGGTGTCGAGATAGTCGTAGAAGATCCCGCCGACCCCGCGCGGTTCGTTGCGGTGGGGCAGGAAGAAGTAGCGGTCACACCAGTCACGGAAGGCGGGATAGAAATCGGCGTGGTGCTGGTCACAGGCGGCCTGAAGCGTGCCGTGAAAGTGTCGGGTGTCGGGCTCGTGCGGCACCATTGGGGTGAGGTCAGCACCGCCGCCGAACCAGCCCTTGGTGGTAATGATCATGCGCGTGTTCATGTGCACGGCGGGGACCAGCGGACTGTGCATGTGGGCGACGAGGCTGATCCCGGCCGCATAGAACCGGGGGTCGTCGCCAGCGCCGGAAATCGACTTGGCAAATTCGGGGCTGAACTGCCCGGAAACGACAGAAATGTTGACCCCAACCTTTTCGAACACCCGACCTTTCATGATCGACATGACACCGCCACCGCCATCAGGTCGGTCCCAGGCCTTGCTCTGGAAGCGCCCCGGCGCGATGCCGGCGGTCTGGGGGTGGTCCGGCCCGCCACTGTCTTCAAGACCTTCGAAGTCCGCGCAGATACGATCCCGCAGGCCCCGGAACCAGTCTTCGGCCCGGGTCTTTCGGGCATCTATGGCGCCTTGATCGGGGAGTGGCGACGTTCCCCGCCACCACGGCAGGTCGGCCTCGGGGGCGGCGATTGCGCCCTTGGTGGTGGCCTCAGTCACGGCTGCGGTCTCCCAAATCAGTGAACCAATCGAGTTGGCGGCAGGCTTCATAGGCAAAAATGCCGGCCGCCTGCGCCACATTGAGGGAACGCCGCCCCGGGGCAAGGGGCAGGCGCACGCGGTGCTGACACGCCGCATGCACATAGTCCGGCGCGCCGGCGCTCTCCCGGCCGAGAATAATGATGTCTCCGGGCGCGAAACGGAATTCGGGCAGAGGCTCGGCGGCGTGGGCTGAGGCGAGGATCAGCCGCGCTGGCGCCACTGCACCGGCAAAGGCCGCCCAGTCATCGTGCCGGGTCAGCTGCGTATCCTGCCGATAGTCCATGCCAGCGCGGCGCAGTTTGCGGTCGTCGAGCAGAAACCCGCAGGGCTCGATGATGTGCAGCAGCAGATCGAGGCAGGCACAGAGCCGCATGATCGCCCCCGCGTTCTGCGGAATGTCGGGTTCAAACAGGGCGATTGAGGGTCGCTGCGAGGACAATCCACCGGGGCCTTTCGGGTCTGCGGAGCCTGAGGCCTCGCTTGTTACAGTAAGGACGAATAACAGCTTATCGAATACCGGGGCTAGACCCTAAACGGACGCTTGGGTATAGCCGTCTCACACCATCGTTCGTGAGGTGCAAAATCGTGCTGTTCGTGCCGGTCGTGACACTGAGTCACTCTGGTACCTGACCGGTTTTCGGGCAGGGTGGACAACGTGGGTTAACCACTCTTCGCCGCAGTGCCCAAAATCTGTTCGGGCGTTGCATATTTTGAAGGAAGAAGGACTTCGCAAATGGCTGACACGCCGAACGACGTCGCAAACCCGGATCGCCGTAATTTCCTCGTCCTGTCCACCATGACCATGGCGGGCATTGGTGCCGCCGCTGGCGGTGTCGGACTGATCCGGACCATGACCCCGACCCGTGACGTAGCGGGCGGCGGTGTCATCGAGGTTTCGCTCGAAGGCATCTCCGAAGGCTCTGGCATCATCGCGACAGCAGGCCGGAAAAAGTACTCGATCCGGCGCCGGACGGCCGAAGAGATCGCAGCAGCGGTGGCGGACGACGCCAGCCCGATGCGCGACCCTCAGCCCGATGCCGACCGGGTCAAGCGGCCCGAATGGCTGGTGCTGCGTCTGCAGTGTCCGCACCTGGGTTGCCCGCCGCAGGGCACCGCAGCGGGTGAGAAGCGTGGCGAATACGGTGGCTACTTCTGCCCCTGCCATAACTCGCAGTTCGACACGTCCGGCCGGATCCGCAAGGGCCCGTCCCCGGCGAACCTGCCGGTGCCGAAGTACTTCTTCGCTTCCGACGACATGATTGTTATTGGTAAGGAGGCCTAAGTCTGATGGCTGGCTCTCGTTCACCGTTCACCAATCCCCTGCTCAAGGGCTTTGACGAACGTCTCCCTATTCTGCGTGCCGTGCACTACTCGATGACACAGCACGCCTACCCCAAGAACCTGAACTACTGGTGGAACTTCGGCTCGATCTCCGGGATCATGCTGCTGGTGATGATCGTGACGGGTCTGTTCCTGGCCATGCACTACAAGCCATCGGTTCAGGAAGACACCTACGGCATCAACCAGGCGTTCCGCTCGGTCGAGCACATCATGCGTGACGTGAAGGGTGGGATGTTCCTGCGCTACATCCACTCGGTCGGGGCGTCGTTCTTCTTTATCGCCGTGATCTTCCACATGTTCCGCAGCCTCTACTACGGCTCGTACAAGGCGCCGCGGGAACTGCTTTGGATTCTGGGCTGTATCATCCTGATCCTGATGATGGCGATTGCCTTCCTCGGTTATTCACTGGTCTGGGGCGTGATGTCCTTCGCCGCTGCTGAAGTGATCACCCAGGTCTTCACCGCTATCCCGGTTCTGGGCGACGATATCCTGATGCTGCTGCGCGGGGGTGAGGACGTGGATGACGCGCTCCTGAACCGCTTCTTTGCGCTGCACTTCCTGCTGCCGTTTATCCTCGCTGGCGTAGTGATTCTGCACATTCTGACGCTGCAGACCGTGGGTTCCAACAACCCGCTGGGGGTCGACATCAAGTCGAAGAAAGACACCGTGTCCTTCCACCCCTACTACACCTTCAAGGACATCTTCGGCCTGTCGGTGTTCTTCACCATCTATCTGGCGGTTGTTGCCTGGGCGCCGGAGCGTCTGGCCGAGGCGATCAACAACCAGCCGACGGACTACAACCTGCCGTCCCACATCGTACCCGAATGGTACCTGCTGCCGTTCTACGCGATCCTGAAGGTCTTTACCTGGGACCTTAACATCTTCGGTCTGGTGATCACCGGTAAGCAGCTGGGTGCCCTCGCCATGGGCGGTTCGCTCGGCGTACTGTTCCTGCTGCCGTGGCTCGACACCTCCCCGGTGCGGTCCGCGCGCTTCCGGCCGCTGTACCGGCTGGCGTTCTGGGGCTTCGTGCTGACCTGCGTGATCCTCGCGCTGGTCGGGGCGCAGACCTCGGGTGAAGCCTTCTTCATCCCGACGCCTTTCGGCCGTATCCCGCTGGGCTTCGAAGCTGAGAATGGCTTCGTCTGGGGTTCGACCCAGCAGTGGGGCGTGCTGTTCATGCTCTACTACTTCGGTTTCTTCATCGTGCTGATGCCGGTGCTGGGTCTGTTCGAACGAACCCGGACGCTACCAGCTTCGATCTCCGAACCTGTGCTGCCATCGAGCCAGGGCGCGGGCGCTGTTGCTGCTGCTGTGGCGGTGGCCAAGCCGATGGCCAAGGCCGACTGACCTTTTCGCGGGACGGGCCCCGGCCCGTCCCATTCCGCCGAAGCCAGACCCTCATTTAAGAAAGCATCGTTCATGCGTTTCGGAACATTGATCAAAACCCTCAGCGCCGCCGCCGCCTTCATGGCCGTCGCCGCTGCGCCAGCCCAAGCCGAAGAAGCCGGACCGGTCGACTCGCAAAGCTGGACCTTCACCGGCCCTCTGGGCCACTACGACGAGCGCCAGCTGCAGCGCGGTCTCTACATCTACCAGACCCGCTGTCAGGCCTGTCACTCGCTGGGTCTGGTGCGCTTCTCCTCCCTCGCCGACCTTGGCTGGGAGCTGCTGGAAGGTCAGACCGGTGAGGACGTGGCCAAGGCCATCGCATCGAACTACGAAATTCCGTACATCAACGACGACGGCGAAAACGACACCCGCCCCGGCGTGCTGAACGACACCTTCCCCTGGGCGCTTGGCAATCCCAAGCGCGCCACGGCCACTTACGGCAAGGCACCGCCAGACCTGTCCACCATGGCGCGTTCGCGCATCGGCGGGGCCGACTACATCTACGCGCTGCTGACCGGCTACGACGATGCCCACGAGCAGCCTGAGGGCGCCTACTACAACAAGGTCATGCCCGTTATCGCCATGCCCAACCCGTGGCCCGCGGATATGTCCGACTTCGAATACCCGGACGGCACCGTGCCGACGCTGGAGCAGCAGTCTCGCGACGTGACAGCCTTCCTCAACTGGGCAGCTGACCCCTACCTTGAAGCCCGCCACAAGTGGGGCATCGTGGTCGTGCTGTACATGCTGGCGCTGACCATCATCTCGTTTTTCGCCTACCGTATCGTTGCGGCGCAGGTGCACAGCCGCCTCGAAGCCGAGGGTGGGCCGGAACCGGATCACTAGGCCGGGTCGCGAGATCGATCAGACATCGAAAAACAGGTCTCCTCGCGGGACCAGAGAAAAAAGGCTGCGGCATCCCCGCAGCCTTTTTTGTTGTCCCCAGGTTACCAGCCGCCAAGGGCGTTCAATTCGCCCCGGCTTTGCTCTAGAGTACCGCCACTTGCCCCCGCACTGGTGGAGAAATAAGCCCATGTTCTCAGTTGTCACCGACCACCCGGACGTTCCGGGCGATGCGCCCATCATTGGGCTCGACCACGTCATTCTGGCGGTGAGCGACCTTGAGGCTGCGCAGGCGAAGGCCCGCAAACTCGGTTTCACCACCACCGACATCACCGCCCACGTCGGCTGGGGTACGGCCAACACCTGCGTAATGTTCCGCGGGCTGGATGATCAGGGCGACTATCTCGAAATCCTAGGCGTACGCGACGCCAGCATCGGCACGAACGGCCTCGACGACCATCTGGCCGAACAGGGTGAAGGCCTGCTGTCGCTGGCGCTCAAGGGCCGGGCCGAGCTGGCGGCCGCTGCCTTCGATGAAAACGGGCTGGCGCATCTGGGCATCGAGAACCTGCACCGCAACGTCGAGGTTGTGCCGGGCATGTCCCAGCGCGCCTCGTTCAAGCTGGTGCGGCCACAGCGCGGGCCGTTCTCGCCCGTGCCGCTGTTCGTCTGCGAGCACCTGACCCCGCAGGCGGTCTGGGCCGACCGCTTCGTTCACCACGAGAACGGCACCCTTGGCATCCGGGCCGTGCAGATGCGGATGGCCGATGGCAGCACGCTGGGCGAAGGCTACGAGGCCCTGCTCACCGGCAAGCTCACCGGCAGCATCGCAAAGCCGATCGGCGCCGACCTCGAATTCTACAGCGCCGAGGACTGGGCGCAGATTTACCCCGACGCCGAAGCCCACGAAGCCATCGTCTATCAGGTCGAGGATCTGACTAAGACCGGGGAGTTCCTCGCCAATTCCGGGCTGGCCTTCCGCCCGGCGATGGCGGGCTATCGCGGCTACATCGTATACCCCGGCGACGCGGGCGGGGCCTACGCGGTGTTCACCGACGGCACTTGAGCCGCGACGGCCCACGCGGGATTAATCACACAATTTTCAGCGCCCACTAATATTGCCCCGTGCCGGCAACGGCCTAGTTTCACCTGACAACCGAGTCCTCGCAAAAAGAGGTTGTCATGCGCGCCCTTTTCTTCTCTCTCGTCGCGGTCGTCAGCGTCGCTTCTCCATCGCTGGCCCAGGATCTGCGCGGCATGTGGCTGGACAACAAAGCCTGGGATGGCGTTCAAGCGGTCGTGCAGATGTACGACTGTGAAGACGGCACCGGCCTGTGCGCCCGCATCGTGCGCGCCTATCAGGGGGAGCTGGCAGCGGGGCAGCAGAACTATCTGCTGATCCGATCGGTTCAGCCGCGCCGTGCCGGCATGTTCGAAGGCATCATCAACCCACCGGTGAGCTTCGTCGGTGACTCAAAGGTAACCATCAAGGTTCAGGACGCGGTGACGATTTCCTACAGCTCGTGCTTCTTGCCCGTGTGCAAAGGCACCATGACCCGGATGCAGTAAGCCGGCGGCAGGACCCTTCTGCCGATCCCTAAAATCCAACTTTTTTCTTCTCGAGCCGGGCCCGAACGCTGTTCAGGTCCGGTTTTTGCGTTTTCCGGGGGTAGCGACATCGTCACTCGGCATTTGCATCGCATGCTGCTCAAGACTTTTGCTGCCTCTATCCTGCTCAGCCTTCTCGGTGGCGGTGCGTTCGCGCAGGCTAACCCGTTGCAGGGCTACTGGCAGATGGACAGCCCGATGCAGGGTATGCAGGCGATCGTCGAGCTCTACAACTGCGGCGATGACGCCGTTCTGTGCGGGAAAATCGCCGCCGTGATCGGGGAAAAGATCGACCGGCGGGAGGTGCTGAAGCGGCAGCTGCTGCACGGCCTGCGTCGCCAGCCAGACGGCAGTTACAAGGGCAAGATGAAGATGCCCGCCAGGTCCCTGCCGGTCATGAATGCGCTGGTGCAGCCTGCCTCACGCGACAACCTAGCGATCAAGGCCTGTTTCTTCCGGCAGTGCCGCTCGGGCAACCTGTCCCGGCTGAACTAGCGCCGCACCTGCTCAGACGTTAAAGCGGAAGTGGAAGATGTCGCCGTCCTTGGCGACGTAGTCCTTGCCTTCGACCCGCAGTTTTCCCGCATCCTTGGCACCAGCTTCACCGCCGCAGGCGATGAAGTCGTCGTAGGCGATGGTCTCGGCCCGGATGAAGCCCCGCTCGAAATCGGTATGGATGGCGCCGGCAGCCTGCGGTGCGGTTGCACCGGTGCGCACGGTCCAGGCGCGGGCCTCCTTTAGCCCGGCGGTGAAAAAGGTCAGCAGGTCGAGCAGGCCATAGCCCCGGCGGATCAGACGCGCCAGCCCGGTCTCCTGCAAGCCAAGGGTTTCGAGGAACTCGCGCTTGTCTTCGTCGGTGGGCAGCGCGGCAATCTCGGCCTCGATCGCCGCAGAGATGAGGATGGCGCTGGCGCCCTCGCGCTCGGCCAGCTCGAACACGGCGGCGGAGTGGTGGTTGCCTTCGGCGGCGTCTTCCTCGCCGACATTGCAGACGTAGAGCACCGGCTTGGAGGTCAGCAGCTGCAGCTGGCGCACGATCTTCATCTCTTCAGGTGAAAACTCGACTGTGCGGGCGGTCTTGCCTTCGGTCAGCGCAGCGGCCAGCGGCTCAAGGATCGCCATCAGCTGCCGGGCTTCCTTGTCGCCCGACTGCGCGCGCTTGGATTCCTTGGCCATGCGCTTTTCCACGGCATCGAGGTCGGCGATCATCAGCTCGGTGGTGACAGTCTCGGCGTCGCGCACGGGGTCGACCGAGCCGTCGACGTGGGTGACTTCACCGTCGAAGCAGCGCAGCACGTGCAGGATGGCGTCGGTTTCGCGGATGTTGGCGAGGAACTGGTTGCCGAGGCCTTCGCCCTTGGATGCCCCTCGGACCAACCCGGCGATGTCCACGACTTCGAGCTGGGTCGGCAACACCTTGGCACTCTGCGCGATATCGGCGATGACGTCCAGTCGCGGGTCGGGAACCGCTACGCGGCCGGTGTTGGGCTCGATGGTACAGAAGGGGTAGTTGGCCGCTTCGGCCGCCGCCGTTTCGGTCAGCGCGTTGAACAGCGTCGATTTACCGACGTTGGGCAGCCCGACTATACCGCAGTTGAATCCCATGGTCTGTGTGTCCTTGTTCTGGTCCGAGCCGCGCCACTTCGCGGGTTGCAGTGCGCGAGCGTCGCCCCCCGGGGCGTCAGTCGTCTTGATCGGGGGAGGATTTCCCCCGGTTGAGCAGGCGGGACAGGGCGGCACCCAGCGCGGTGGGCGGCCCCTTGCCGATAACCTTGGTCGGCGCCGCGACCGGCGCATTGGTGCCGCTGCGGCTGCCACTGCCTCCTTTAGCAGGCTTGGCGCCAGAGGCGGGCTCGTCCAGCACCTGCATCGACAGGCTCATGAACCCGGATTCATCGCCGCTGAGCAGCCGCGGCAGGTTGTCTGCCATGGCCCCGAGCAGGGTATCGACCCGGCGGCGGTCGTCCTTGCCGAAGTCGTGCAGCACGTGGGCCGGAACCCGGTCCTTGTGGCCGGGATGGCCGATGCCGATGCGTACCCGGCGATAGTTCTGCCCGATGTGGGCGTCGAGCGACTTGATACCGTTGTGCCCACCCGAACCACCGCCACGCTTGATCCGCACCTTGGAGGGGGGCAGATCGAGCTCGTCGTAGAATACGGTCACGGCGTCGGCCTTGAGCTTCCAGAAATCCAGCACGTGCCGAAGCGGCTGCCCAGATTTATTCATGAAGCTCTGCGGCTTGACCAGCACCACCTTCTCACCGTCGATGCGGACCTCGGCGACCTTGGCCTGTGCACGCTCCTTCCACTTCGCCGCGCCGAAGCGCGCAGCAAAGAGGTCGAGGGCCATGAACCCGACGTTGTGACGGTGGCCCTCGTACTGTCGCCCGGGATTACCCAGTCCAACAAGAATGTGCATGGTCCGTGCTCCGGTCTGTCTTCAGCGGGCAGCGGTCAGCTGAATAGCCCGGGCCGAAGCCGATGGTTCACAACGGCTGGCCGGGGCTGTCTGGCCGGATCCGATCCGGCCTATTCTTCGGCGTCGCCGCGTTCGGCATCGCCGTCGCCATCGGCCGCGGCCGCAGCCTGATCCATCATCTGACGCTTCAGAGCGGACGGTGCGGTCACGGTTGCGATCACGAAGTCACGGCCAACGATGGTCGGTGTTACGTTACCGCTGACCTGCACCATGGAGTATTTCACGGCGGCGTTGATCTGCAGGCCGGCGAGATCGGCGTCGAACTTGGTCGGGATTTCACCGGCCTTGCAGCGCACCTCGACCGAGTGACGGACGACGTTGAGCACGGCGCCGCGCTTCAGGCCCGGTGAATCGGCTTCGTTGACGAAATCGACTGGGACGCGGACCTTGACGATGGTGTCGGGGTCGACACGCATGAAGTCGACGTGGATCGGCTGATCGGTGACGCGGTCGAACTGCACATCGCGGGGCAGCACGTTCATCTGCTTGCCGTCAACGTCCAGCGCCATGACCTTGGCGAAGAAGCCGCGCTCATTGAGGCCCTTCCAGATCGGGCGGGGGTCGATGGCCACCATTTCAGGGTCAGCCGCACCACCGTAGATCACGGCGGGGACGAGGCCTTCCTTGCGGGCTGCCTTGGCTGCGGTCTTACCGGCGCCGGGCTTGGCCTTGGCCGGAATAGTCATTGCGATGTCCATGGGGACTTCTCCTGTATCAGAGGTAAGAATTTAAGTGTCAGAAAGCTGCCGGGTCAGGACAGACGGTAAAGTCGAAACCGGGACGACGGTCCCGGTTACATATTGAAGAGGGTGGAAACCGACTCTTCGTTGGAAACCCGGCGAATGGCTTCACCCATCAGCTCTGCGATGCTCATGGCGCAGATTTTATCGCAAGCCACAACCGACTCAGAGGGTTGGATGGAATCCGTGACGACGACGTCGCTAATCGCAGACGCATCGATATTGGAAACGGCCGGCCCGGACAGAACGCCGTGGGTGGCGTAGGCCGAAACCGAAATCGCACCGTTGTTGACTAGCGCTTCGGCCGCCTTGCACAGGGTGCCTGCCGTATCGACAATATCGTCGATCAGAATGCAGTGCTTGCCCTCGACGTCACCGATGACATTCATGACCTCGGCCAGACCAGCCTTCGGACGACGCTTATCGATGATAGCGAGGTCGACCTCGATCGCCTTAGCGACCGCGCGGGCGCGGACCACTCCGCCGACGTCGGGCGAGACGATCATGACGTTCGAGCAGTCATCACGGTGCACGCGGCGGATTTCCTGCGCGAACATGGGCGCAGCAAACAGGTTGTCGGTCGGGATGTCGAAGAAGCCCTGGATCTGGCCGGCGTGCAGGTCGAGGGTCAGCACCCGGTCGGCACCAGCGGTTTCGATCAGGTTGGCGACCAGACGCGCGGAGATGGGCGAGCGCGGCGAGCTCTTCCGGTCCTGACGGGCGTAGCCGTAGTAGGGAATGACAGCGGTAATCCGCCCGGCCGACCCGCGGCGCAGGGCGTCGATCGCAACCAGCAGCTCCATCAGGTGGTCGTTGGCGGGGTAGCTGGTCGGCTGGATCAGGAATACGTCTTCGCCCCGGACATTCTCCTGGATCTCGACGTAGATTTCTTTGTCATTGAACCGCCGCACGTCAGCCTGTGTCAGGCGAACGTCGAGGTAGTGCGAAATAGCTTCGGCCAACGGACGGTTGGCATTGCCGCTGAGAATACGCATCGATTTTGCTCCGGCTCCGAGAGTGCTCGCCGCGCCGGGGGCCGGCAGGACGACATCTGGCACCAAGAAAGTGTGTTATGCCCGTGCTTTAGACCACAGCGGGGCGCAGGGTCAACGCGCACAGCAGCTTATGAGAACGAAAGCGGGCATGCGAATCTTGCAGGCACGCAGCCGAACGGGGGCCAGTCCGAGGCCGATCAGTTGCCCCCTTGGAGCGCAATGGCGGAAATCAGGCGGCCGAAGTCAGGCTGCCGCTGGTGCGCGCTGCGGCGGGCTGAAAAGAAGCGGCCCGGATCGGCGTAGGTGTCTCCGCCAATATCCTCGAAGTGGGTGACCCCCTCGGCGGCGGCCTGCGCCGCAATGATCCCGGCGATGTCGCCCAGAAAATGTCCGTCCCGGGCAGCGGGGCGGAAAAAGCGCTCATGGTCGGCGACTGCGCCGCGAAAGTGGTCGGGAAACTCGGGGCCGACTTCGTAGCTTGCCTGCCGGATCATCGGGCCGAGCGCCAGCCTGATTCGCGCGGGCTCCGCGCCCTGCACCGCCATGGCGTCGATCAGGGCGCGGGTGATGTTCCCTGCCGTGCCTTTCCAGCCCGAATGCGCAGCGCCGATTACGCCCGCCACCGGATCGACAGCGAGCAGCGAGCCGCAGTCGGCCGACAGCACCCCCAGCGCCAGCCCGGGAACCCGCGTGACAAGGCCGTCACCCTCCGGCCCCCGGCCGCGCGGCCAGTCGGGCGCAGCGGTCAGACTGACCACCTCGGTCGAATGGGTCTGTGTCAGGGAGACCAGTGCCTGCGCCGGGAGGTGATCCCGGACGCGGCGGCGGTTCTCATCGACATGGCTTGGGTCGTCGTCGGCTGCGAGGCCACAGTTGAGATCATCGCGACCCCAGCTGGTGCCACCCTGCCGAGTGAAGAACCCGTGCCGCACGGTCGATACGCCAGAAAGCAGAGGAGAGAGCAAGGGCGAGACGAGTGGCTGCGGACCCTCTCTCTCAGTCGCGGTGACAGGTCCGGGTTCGTGCGCCACGGCTCAGTCCTCCGCCGGACCGGCTTCGGCAGTGGGAAAGCCCGCCGGCGGTGGCAGGGTCTCCGGGAAGGAGCAGGTCCAGGCCTTGAACCGCTCGCCCATGTGGGACTTGCCAACCAACCGCTGGAGCGACTGCAGCAGCTCTGGCGCGTCGTCGGGGGCGGCTTCGGCCAGCACCTCGAACCGCTGCCAAGCGCCGAGCACCAGCAGGAAGTCGCGCTGAGACACCGGCTTGGGCACGCTCAGCCCGACACCGCGCGCAAAGCGGGAGGCCGCGTCGAAATCCACCAGCGTGGTCAGGTCGGCGAGGCCAGGGGTCGCCAGCGGGTCGACCTTCTCGTGTTCGCGAACGGCCTGCAGGCTCCAGGCCGCAGCGCGGTCGTCGTGGGCGTAGTCGATGAACAGAGCGGCTCCGCCGTGGGGCCGGAGCAGCGCACTGAGGTCCTTGAAGAAGCCCAGCAGCGACGGCATGAGCTCGGTGAACAGCCCGTCGGCGGGTGGGGGCAGCAGCGGCAGCACCGGGGTCTGCGGCTGGCCCAGCACGAAGCCCAGCGCACCATCCTCGCCGACCGCCACCAACCGTTCCAGCCACGCCCCCTGTACCACGGCAAACTGGGCGGTGGGCAACACGTCGAGGAACTCGTTGCCCAGCACCAGGGTCGGGTGCTCCGGTTCAATCGCGCTCAGCGCTTCGACCCAGCGCGGGTTGTAGGCGGCGAGGTGTTCGGCCTGCAGCGCTTGTAGGGTCGGGTTGGTCTCGACCATCACCAGATCGACGGCGGGCAGAAACCCGGGCATGGCGCTGGCGGCGCGCAGGGCATCGGCCATGAGCGTCCCACGCCCTGGGCCCAGCTCGACCAGCGAAACCCGGCCGGGTTGGCCCAGGTCGATCCAGCGCTGCACCAGCCACAGCCCGAGCAACTCGCCGAAGACCTGGCTGATTTCCGGAGCGGTGACGAAATCACCGGCCGCGCCGATGGCCTGCTGTCGGCGGTAGTAGCCGTGCTCGGGGTGCTGCAGCGCGAGGGTCATGAATTCCGGCACGCTCAGCGGTCCGGTGGCCCGGATCTGGCGGCGGATCAGATCGGTCAGCGGCCCGGCGTCACTTGCTGGGGTGTCGCTTCCGGTCGGCGGGGGGGGCGTTTCGGTCATCTCAGTCGGTCTTCGATTTCGCTTTTGATTTTGGCGTTGGTGCTGGCGCTGCAACTGGCGCCGGGCTGTTCCGAAGCCAGAGCATCAGCGCCACCCCGACGATGATCATGGGGACTGATAACTCCTGCCCGGTCGTGAAGGTGCCCAGACCGCCGAACTTAAGCAGGCCCGCCTCCAACCCGTCGTCGGGCTTGCGCACGAACTCCACCAGAAAACGAAAGATGGCGTAGCCGGCCATGAAGGCGCCGGTGACAACGCCGGCGCGCGCGCGGATGCCGGGATTTCGCCAGAGCAGGTTGAGGGCGATGAACAGCACGATGCCTTCGAGCGCGGCTTCATAGAGTTGGCTGGGGTGCCGGGGCTCGGTAAAGCCGATGATCTCCCGGTCGCGGCCATAGACCGGAAAGCGCATGGCCCAGGCGACATCGGTCGGGCGACCGTAGAGCTCGGCGTTGATGAAATTGGCGATGCGGCCGAAGAACAGGCCGATGGGCGCGGAAATGGCCAGCAGGTCGCTGATCTCCCAGTAGTTGGTCCGGGGGTTGAAGCGCGACCACAGGATCACGGCCAGCACCACACCCATGAAACCGCCGTGGAAGGACATGCCGCCATCCCAGACCGAGACCCAGGCCATCGGGTCGCTCAGATAGCGCTCCGGCTCCCGCTGCAGACCGTAGAACAGCACCGATCCCAGCCGCCCCCCTGCGACCACCCCGACGATGATCCAGAGGAACAGGTCGTCGACCGCACGCGCGGTGATGGTTTTGGTGCGCGGCAGGCTAGACCGGACCCACAGATAGCCCAGCAACAACCCGGCGATGTAAGCGAGCGAATACCAGCGGATCGGGATAGGGCCGATGCTAACCAGAACCGGATCGATCTGCGGGTAGGTGATTTCGGCCAGCCACGGCAGAGCGAGGCCCGCGTCGGGTGCAATTGCGGCGAGGAAAGCAGGGAGCATCAGGCTTTGACCTTCAACTATTGGCAGCGTTGCCCTCTGTTCTATGTCGATGCTGTGGCGAGCGGAAGGCATCGTCGCTATATGGCGGGGCAGGACCGGCGTGCGAGCAGGGCGGCCGGACCGCAGCACTAACGCAACGCCGCAGCTAATGGGGACCGACGACATGCAGAACCAATACCGCTTATTCGACGACCTGGCGCGTCTTGCCAACGGCGCTGTGGGCACGCTCGCCGGCGCCCGCAATGAGGTCGAAGTGCTGTTCCGCCAGCGGCTTGAAGCTGCGATAGCAGAGATGGACGTGGTCCCGCGCGAGGAATTCGAGGTGGTGCGGGAGATGGCCCGCAAGGCCCGCGAAGAGAACGAACAGCTGCTGCAGCGGCTGGAGGAACTGGAACAGAAGCTGGCCAAAACCTGAGGCCGCTCCACCCGCGGACACGCCTGGAGTTTTCCCGGCTTCTCCTCATTTTATCCCCATGCCTGTGGTCAAAATCGGGGCTCTCAGGCCATCGCTCCACAGAGCCTGTGCGCAAATTATTATGCGACCGGTATGGACTTCGACTCGGCGATTTGAGATACAGAGTCCGTCAGTTGCAGCAAACCAGCCTATTGGGAAACGCGGGTTTGGGCGGGCAGCGGATAGAGCGAAAAATTCGCCACCGCTTTCCACAGCTGTTGATAACTGTTCGGGTCGGTTTGATCAGAAGGCTGTTGGGGAGCTTATTCGATGGCGTTTTCACGCTTGGACGTCGCGCGCGAAGACATTCTGAATCCGATAGACGCGCTGGAAGACATGCTCTCCGGAGAAAGCGACTGGACCATCGCCCGTCCCAGCGAAGCCGAACTCGTCATTGCCTGTCCTGGCCAGTGGGCCACCTACCAACTGCATTGTTTCTGGCAGGAAGACGTCCAGGCCCTGCACACGACCTGCATGCTGGAAATGCGGGCACCGGCTCGACTGAATGCTGAGATCAACACCCTGCTCGCCGAAGTCAACGCCAAGCTCTGGGTCGGTCACTTCGAGCTGTCCAAGGAAGAGACATCGCTGATGTTCCGCCACACGCTGCTTCTGCGCGGGATCGGCGGGGGGAGCCACGAGCAGATTGAAGATCTGGTCGACGTGGCCGTTGGCGAGTGCGACCGCTTCTATCCAGCCTTTCAGTTCGTGATCTGGGGTGGCCGCGACCCGCAGGATGCGCTGGCATCTTCGCTGCTGGAGACCCAGGGCGAGGCCTGACCGCAGCCACGGCCTCTCTCTTCTTTTTCTTTGCGCTCAAACGGCTGCGCCTGGGAGCGCGTCTCCCCTTTGCGCTCAAAACGCTGCGCTATTAGCGCGTTGGCGTTCTCTGCTGAAACAAGGTTGCGCCGACTTGCCCCCGACCGCGCTTAGCGCGGCGGGGCCAAGCGTCGACCAACTTTCCTGTATGGCGCGCTCGGGCCTTGGCTGGCCCCTAAATCAAGGGTTTCCGTGATCCCGAGGCTCTGGCAAGACTGAACCATGACTGATCTTTCGTTCTTTTCATCCCAAAGGCCACTGATCCTCGCCGGATGCGGCAATATGGGCGGCGCCCTGCTCGACGGCTGGCTCGCCGCCGGTATCGATCCCGGTGCCGTGTTCATCGTCGATCCGCAACTGGCCAAGGAAGGCTCCGGCCGCAAAGGTGTGGCCTGTGTCGCCTCGACCGCCGACCTGTCGGCCTCGATCGCACCGGCCATGGTCATGCTCGCCGTCAAGCCTCAGCTCATGCCAGTGGTCGCGCCCGACTACATCGCCATGGTCCGGGAGTCTGGCGGCGCCGTCATCTCCATCGCCGCCGGGATCGGCATGGCGGCCTACGAGGGCTGGTTCGGCACCGACACCCCCATCGTGCGGGTCATGCCCAACACACCTGCAGCCGTGGGTCAGGGCTTGAGCCTGTTGCTCGGCAACACCGCGGTCGACGCCGGCCTGAAAGACCTGAGTGAAGTCATGCTCGAGGCTGTGGGCGCTTGCCTGTGGGTGGACACGGAAGCGCAGATCGACTCGCTGGTCGGCGTCACCGGCAGCGGTCCGGCCTACGTCTTTCTGCTGATGGAGTGCATGGCCGCTGCGGTCGAGCGCACCGGCCTTTCGCCCGAACAGGCCCGCATGGCCGCGCGCCAGACCATCCTCGGCGCGGCGACGCTCGCCGATCGGCAACCGGACATCGAGCCCGGTGAACTCCGCCGCCAGGTCACGAGTCCGGGCGGGGTAACTCAGGCCGCGCTTGAGGTGCTGATGGACGAGGATCGCGGGCTCAGCGCCCTGTTCCTGGAGGCCATGGCCGCCGGCGAGCGGCGCAACGCTGAACTCTCCGGCACGTCGTAGGCTCAGCCTCGACCGCAGGCTCGTTCCAAGTCCCATTTGCAGATCCGGGCGCAGATCCCTGCGAAATCCCGCTCGCAGGCCTGCTTATTCCTCGCCCCGATGCGTCGTGCCCTCGCCGTCGTGGCCGGGCTCTGCCCGAGCCTTGCCACCGCCAAAACTGATCGCCGGTTCCGTGCCCCGGATCAGCCGGAAAACGTTGGCGCGATGCTTGTACCAGACCACGGCAGCGAGCAGAAAACCGAGGATGACGAACCAGTAGGGCAGCGCAATGGCCGAAGCCGCCGCCCGCTCACCGAACACCGCCGTGAGCAGCGGCAGTGGGGTGAAAGCACCCAGAGCGCCCGCTGATGACCGCCGCGTCACCGCCGCCGTCGCCAGCCACGCCAGCGCCATGCCGACGAAAATCGGCCACGAAACAGCAGCGAAGGTGCCCAGACCAGTCGCGACGCCCTTGCCGCCTCTGAAGCCCAGCCACACCGGGTAAAGGTGGCCGACAAAGGCGGCGGTACCGGCAAAGACGCCCGCTTCCCAGCCGACCAACCACCAGGCCAGCGCAGCCGCGAACCCGCCCTTGCCGGCGTCGAGGACCAGCACCGCCAGCGCCAGCGGACGGTTGCCCGTCCGCAATACGTTGGTTGCGCCGATGTTGCCCGAGCCGATCTTGCGGATGTCGCCGTAGCCGGCCAGCCGGGTCAGCACGAGGCCAAAGGGAACCGCCCCCAGCAGGTACCCCACGCCGATCGACAGCAACCAGGGAAGGAGTGACCCGTTTTCCAACATCATGCGCTTTGTCCTCGCTTTCGTCTCTCGATCTGTTCTAGAGCCTTTTGCAGCCGAGGCATACAACAGCCTCAACCTTCCACAGCGCAGGCGCGAAAGGTCTGATATGGCTGAAATCAGTTTCGACGACTTCCTCAAAGTCGACATCCGCGTCGGCACCGTGACCCGGGCGGAGCCCTTTCCTGAAGCCCGGCGGCCGGCGATCAAGCTCTGGGTCGATTTTGGCGAGGAGCTCCGCGAACGCAAATCCAGCGCTCAGATCACCGAGCACTACCGTCCTGAAGAGCTCGTCGGGCGGCAGGTCATCGCCGTGGTCAACTTCCCGGCCAAGCAGATCGGGCCGTTTATGAGCGAGTTTCTGACCCTTGGGCTTCACGACGAAAATGATCACGTGGTGCTGGTGGCGCCGGATCAGGGGATTCCGAACGGTGCGCGACTGGCTTGATCAATCGTTGGACCCGGCTTCGTCCTGAAAATCCATCACGCAGCCGTTCATGCAGTAGCGCAGGCCCGTGGGTCCAGGGCCGTCGGGGAAGACGTGCCCGAGGTGCGATTCACAGCGCGCGCAATGGATCTCTGTCCGGGTCATGAAGAAGCTGCGGTCGGTGGTCTGGCCCACGACTTCAGCGTCGATGGGCTGGGTGAACGACGGCCATCCCGAGCCTGAGTCATACTTGTCCTCAGAACTGAACAGCACCTGACCGCAACCAGCGCAGGCATAGCGACCGGCGGCCTTGTTATCGTTCAGCGGCGAGGAAAAGGGGCGCTCGGTCCCGTGCCGGCGGGCGACCTGAAATTGTTCCTCGGAGAGGCGTTGCTTCCAATCGGCTTCGGAGAGGGCTTTGAAATCGGTCATGCTTTGTCTCAGGGTTCCCGGGGTTGAGGCTGGCTGGCGCGGTAGGCGGGTTGGGCGTTGTCGGCGGGTTTCGCGGAGTTGGTAACGCCGGGGCTTCAGGCTGTGCCCGTACTCAGGCGGACCTGGTCAGGAATATGGACCTGCGAGGCCCGAAACCAATCGTCGCGCCACAGGCGATAGCGCCGTAGGCGCACCTGGGTGCCCGGCGGTTCCTCCCAGCTCAGTGGAGCGCTGACGAATTCCTCGCCCTGAACGCCGAAGTGCAGCCCCTGCAGCAGATCGGCGGAAGCATCATTGCCTTCGATCACCGCTGCCTCGACCGCGATCAGCGCCGGATCCGCGTCGAACATGTGCGAGAGCAGCAGGCGCAGTGCGGTCCGGCCATAGCCCTGCCGCTGCCAAGGCGGTGCCACCCAGTAGGCCAGCTCCGGTGGTCGGCTGGCATCGCCGACGAAAATCGCCGAGCACGCCCCGACCATGGGCTTTCCGGGTTGGTCATCGGCGGTGATGGCGAAGTGGTAACCGCGGCCGGACGCCAGATCCCGGCGCGACTCCCGCACCCGCTGCCGGGCCAGCCAGCGCGGCCAGGGCACAGGAAAACTGATCATCCAGTGCGCCACGGCGCGGTCGCTGCCCTGCTCGACGATGGCTGGAACGTCAGCCTTCTCGAAGGGCCGCAGGCGCACCCGGTCTGCGCTCAGGGCAGTCACAGGTGAAGGCGGCAGAGGCAGGAGCCACAGATCAATCATTTTCGACTTCAGGTTTATGACGCAAGTGTCTGATAACTTTACTTTGGTGCGACCCTATGAGAAACCATTTTCGCGCGGACCTCAATCGCCCCGCGACCGCATACTCCAGCCGGATGAACCATTCCATGATCCTGAAGCGACCGAGCCGCGTGCTCGCTGGTCTCGCCTTTCTCTTCGCGCTCTTTGCCACCCCGACAGGGGCGGTGGCACAGTCCTCGAACGGTGGCGACAGCCAGCAGTCCGCCTCGGGGTCGGAAACGCCGTCTGAGCAGCAGGCCAAAACCCGGTCGGGTTCCGGTTCGGGAGCGGCGGGCGACTTGACGCTGGACAAGCTGCGCGAGCTGACCCCGGAGCAGAAGGCGCGGCTGCGCTCCCAGTATGAAAAGCGTTCGTTCCTGCGCCACTTCACCAAGATGGACCACAACAACGACGGCGCGCTGACCCGCGACGAGATGCTGACCTACTTCACCATCATCCACACGGTTTTCGATGCGGACTACAATGACGTCGTCAGCATGGTTGAAGCGCCGACCCTGCTGCTGCGGATCAAGCTCATGGGCAGGGCCTTCCCCGAAGAAGGCCTGACCCTGCCCGACTTGCAGGCCCGGCTGGACGAGACCTTCACCTTCCTCGACGAGAACCAGAACGGCAAGCTGGGTTGGCCCGAACTTCTCTGACTGGGCTGCTCTGACTGGGCTGTTCCGACGAGACTGTTCCGACCGGGCTGTTCCGACGAGACTGTTCCGACGAGACTGTTCCGACTGGCCGGTACACTCCGGCTTCAGGCGCGGCGGCGCGGTGACTTGCGCGGCCCAGCGACCTTGGCCAGCGGATCGAGCGGGGCGGATTTGGTCGCACTGAGGTCCTTTTCAGCCTCGCGGCGGGCGCGGTTGCGGCCCGCGGTCTTGCCCTCGGCCCGGGGCGCGCGCTCGGCTTCGGCGGCACGGTTTGACACCGCCCCACCCAGCCCCAGATCCGCCGCTTCCAAACGCTTGAGTTCATCGCGCAGGCGCGCGGCTTCCTCGAATTCGAGGTTGGCCGCGGCGTCCTTCATCCGGGTTTCCAGATCGGCCATGACCTCGCGCAGGTCCTTGCCGCCGGTGGTAATGAGGTCTTCATCACCCGTTCCGATGGTAACCCGGTCCTTCTCGTAGACCGAGTCGATGATCTCGCCGATGCGCTTTTTGATCGACGCCGGGGTGATGCCGTGCTCTTCGTTGTAGGCGAGCTGTTTGGCACGGCGGCGCTCGGTTTCGTCGAGGGCAGCCTGCATGCTCTTGGTAATTGTGTCGGCGTAGAGGACCACGCGGCCGTCGGCGTTCCGGGCGGCGCGGCCGATGGTTTGGATCAGCGACGTGGTCGAGCGCAGATAGCCTTCCTTGTCCGCATCGAGGATCGCTACCAGCGCGCACTCGGGAATATCGAGGCCCTCGCGCAGCAGGTTGATCCCGACCAGCACGTCGTAGACCCCCAGGCGCAGATCGCGGATGATCTCTATCCGCTCGAGCGTGTCGACGTCGGCGTGGATGTAGCGGACCTTGAGCCCTGCTTCATTGAGATAGTCGGTCAGGTCTTCGGCCATGCGCTTGGTCAGGGTGGTGACCAGCACGCGATAGCCGGCGGCCACGGTCTCCTGGCACTCGGCGATCAGGTCGTCGACCTGGTTGTCCGTTGGCCGGATCAGACACGGCGGATCGAGCAGCCCGGTCGGGCGGATGACCTGCTCGGCGAAGACGCCGCCGGTGCGCTCGAGCTCCCAGGTGTTGGGCGTGGCGGAGACGTAGACCGTCTGCGGGCGCATGGCGTCCCACTCTTCGAATTTGAGCGGGCGGTTGTCCTGACACGACGGCAGGCGGAAGCCGTAGTCGCTGAGCGTGACCTTGCGCGCGCGGTCGCCCTTGAACATGGCGCCGATCTGGGGGACCGACACGTGGCTTTCGTCGACGATGAGCAGGGCGTCTTCGGGCAGGTATTCGAACAGGGTCGGGGGCGGCTCGCCGGGCGCGCGTCCCGTCAGGTAGCGGCTGTAGTTCTCGATCCCGGCGCAGACACCGGTCGCCTCCATCATCTCCAGATCGAAAGTGCAGCGCTGCTGCAGGCGCTGGGCTTCGAGCAGCTTGCCCTCGCTCTCCAGCTCCTCGAGCCGCAGGCCAAGGTCGTTCTTGATTTGCTTGACCGCCTGCATGATCGTCGGCTTTGGGGTGACGTGGTGAGAGTTGGCGTAGAGGCGGGCCTTCTCCAACTCGGCCGTCTTCTCCCCGGTCAGGGGGTCGATTTCCCAGATGCCCTCGATTTCGTCACCGAAGAGCGACAGGCGCCAGGCGCGGTCCTCGAGGTGGGCTGGGAAGATCTCGATGGAATCGCCCCGGACGCGGAAGGTGCCGCGCTGGAAGCCGACGTCGTTGCGCCGGTACTGCAGCTCGACGAAGCGGCGCAGCATTTCCTTCTGGGGGATCTCGGCGCCGACTTCGAGCAGCATGGTCATGGCGGCGTAGGTCTCCGGTGCTCCCATGCCGTAGATGCAGGAAACCGACGCGACGATGATGACGTCGCGGCGCTCGAACAGGGCCCTGGTCGCCGAATGGCGCATGCGGTCGATCTGCTCGTTGATGGTGGCTTCCTTGTCGATGTAGGTGTCTGAGCGCGGGACGTAGGCCTCGGGCTGGTAGTAGTCGTAGTAGGAGACGAAGTACTCGACCGCGTTGTTGGGGAAGAACTCCTTCATCTCACCGTAGAGCTGCGCGGCGAGGGTCTTGTTGTGGGCCATAATCAACGTCGGGCGCTGCAAGGTCTGGATGACGTGGGCCATGGTGAAGGTCTTGCCCGAACCGGTGACGCCGAGCAGGACGCTGTCGCGATCGCCGTTGCCGAGGCCCTCGAGCAGATCACCGATGGCCTTTGGCTGATCGCCGGCGGGCTCGAAGTCCGAGACAATCTCCAGCGCCGGACTTGCATCCAGCGGCGTGCCGTCAACCGGGTGCAACCGCGGAGCGGGTTCAGCGCCGTCTGTGGTTTCCACGGCGGCTGCGCCGGCGGCGGCCTGGACGAGGGTTTCAGGGTCGATGAGGCCGGTCATGCAAATCCTTGGCTGGCGACAGAGTGGGCGGAGACGGGCGGGGCGCTGTCCATGATGTACGCCGTCGGGCGACGCGCGCAAGGCGACAGGGTCATCGTGGGCTCAAGATTGCGCGACGCTTGGCCCCGCCGCGCTAAGCGCGGTCGGGGCAAGTCGGCGCAACCACCCACGCCTCAGAAAATTTTGCACAACCGCAACTGCATATGCGTTATTGCATGCAACTCCCTTGAACCCGGGCTCTGACGCCCAAGGTCTAAAGCAAAGCAATCCCGCCCGCCCCGAGGTCATGCCGACCGCCACCGGGTTCAAACAAGGACAGGCGCACTGTGGATCTGATCATCGCTCTTGTCTTTCTGATCATCGGCCTCGGCGGGTTGAGCTTCGGAGCCGAGTTCCTGATCCGGGGGGCGGTCTCCATCTCGCACCTGATCGGCCTGTCGCCCTTTATCATCGGCCTGACCGTCGTCGCCTGGGGCACCAGCGCGCCCGAGGTCGTTGTCACAGTCGGCGCGGCCGTCAACGGGGTGCCGGATGTCGCCGTCGGCAACGTCATCGGCTCCAACATCACCAACGTCCTGCTCATCGGTGGGGCCGCGGCACTCCTGCTGCCGCTCTGCTGCGCGCGGGCGACGATTTCCCGGTCCGGCCTGATCCTGATCCTGGCGACCCTGTTCGTGCTGTTCCTGTCCTTCGGGCTGGAGGTGCTGCCGCGCTGGGCTGGACTGCTCATGCTCGGCGCCATGCTGGTGCAGACCATCGCCATCTTCATCGGGCAGGAGTCCCAGGCCGTCGAGGAAGCCACCAACCCCGGCTGGAACTGGGGTCTGTCTTCAGCCGCCCTGATCGGAGGGCTCACGACACTGATCGTTGGCGGTCAGATCTTCATCATCGGTGCCGTTGACCTCGCCGAGCAGATCGGCCTGCCCGAAGCGGTAATCGGCGCCACCATCGTCGCCATCGGCACCAGCCTGCCCGAGCTGTTCGCCTCGCTTGCCGCGGCGCGCCATGGGCATGGCCAGGTGGTCATCGGCAACATCATCGGCTCCAACCTGACCAACATTCTACTGGTGCTCGGTCTGGTCGCGGTAATCTCCCCGTTGGATGTCCCCCCCGACCTGGTGCCGTGGACCCTGATCCTGTTCGGGCTGACCTCGGGCGTGTTCATCGCGCTGCTGCTCGCCGGGCAGAAAATCGGGCACTGGATGGGGCTGGCGTTCCTGGTCGTGTTCGTTCTCTATATCCTGCAAATCCTCTCCGGTGGACTGGAGTTCTTCGATGTCGCATTCTAAGGCAGCCCTCATCACCGGCGCCTCGCACCGGATCGGCGCCGCCATGGCCGAACACCTCGGCGCACAGGGCTGGTCGGTTGCCCTGCACTACCGCGGCAGCCGCGAAGGCGCCGAAGCCACCGCCGACCGCATCCGGCAGGCTGGGGGCCGTGCCGCGCTGGTGCAGGCTGATCTGGCCATCGAAGCCCAGGTCCGCCCGCTGGTCGACGCCGCCGCCGCCGCGCTGGACCAGCCCCTGAGCCTGCTGATCAACAATGCTTCGGCCTTCAGCTACGACAGCATCGAGACCAACGACCGCGACAGCTGGGACGCCCACATCGAACCGAACCTGCGCGCGCCGGTGGTGCTCAGCCAGGCCATGGCCGCGCAGTGCCCAGCGACGGGGGGCTGTATCATCAACCTGATCGACCAGCGGGTCTGGAACCTCACCGAGCACTTTCTGTCCTATACCGTCTCCAAGTACGCCCTTTGGGGACTGACCCGGCAGATGGCGCTGGGGCTGGCGGCCCGGAAAATCCGGGTCAACGGCATCGGCCCCGGGCCGACCCTGCCCTCGCCGCGTCAGACCCAGGCCAACTTCGACGAGCAGGTGCTCGAGACCCCGCTGCAGATCGCCACGCCGCTGGCGGATATCTGCGCCGCCGTCGACCTGATCGTGAAGGCGCCGTCCATGACCGGCCAGATGATCGCGCTGGATGGCGGTCAGCACCTAAATTGGGCCGCACCTGCGCCAGACCGCCCTGCACCGATCGAGTGATCTCCTGCCATGATTCGGAAACAGCGCAGCATCGCCGTCGAGAACCTGGTTGTCAGCGCCAGCATCGGCATATACCCGCACGAACACGAGGCACCCCAGCGGGTGCGCCTGTCGTTCGACGCAGAGGTCGCCCTGCCCGACAGTCTGTCGGACGATTTTTCCAACGTTCTGAGCTATGAAGTGTTCGTCAACACCGCGCGCGCCATGATGCTCGAGGGCCATTTCAACCTGCTCGAGACCCTCGTGGACGAGCTGGCGGATCGGATTTTCAGCGATACCCGGATGATCAGTCTGCGGGTCAAGGGCGAGAAGCTGGACGTGTTCGAAGACGCCGAGAGCGCGTCCGTGACTTTGACCCTGAGTCGCGAACCTTAAAGCCGCGATCTAAAGCACTGAATTCCTTAGCCTTGCTTCAGCTGCGGGTGGAAAGTCGGTAGTTGGTGGGATTGTCTACAACCTCACGTCTTCCATCAGGCGACCCTTGAGTCTCACCTGCCGCGCGCCTGATCTGCCGAGGACTGCACCAAAGCCGGTCAAATCCATAGTACTTTCAGAGACTTAGGCGGTATGCCAGAATATCGCAGTTTTTTCGGCAAACGCGACCAAACCGTTGAAATCAGGTTAAAACATGGTGGGGCGCTGGTTTTATAGACAGACTTATCCACATGCAGAACCGGCCACCTTGGCCGCCCTTACAATCGAGATCGAAACGCGATACCACAGGCCTTATGCGACGCGGTAAAACCCATCAGGAATCCGACAGCAGCGCGGGCGGCAAGCGCGCCGCCATGCTCGCGGACGAAACCGCGGTGGTGTCCCTGCGCGAAGAAGACGCCGACTATCAGGGTCAGACCGCGGTCCTGCCCGGCGCCCAGCCGACCAGCCCCGACCTCAACGGCAGCGACCTCCAGCACGGTCTCGGGGTGCTCCGGGACGGCGTCCGCACCCTGAGCGCCTCCCCCGGGGTCTACCGCATGCTCGACCGACGGGGCGACCCGATCTACGTCGGCAAGGCCCGCAACCTGCGTCGGCGGGTCACCAACTATATCCAGCTCGATCGCCTGCCCAACCGCCTGCGCCGGATGGTGGCCGAGACCAAGGCGCTGGAGATCGTGGTCACCAACAGCGAGGTCGAAGCCCTGCTGCTGGAATCCAACCTGATCAAGCGGTTCCAGCCGAGGTACAACGTGCTGCTGCGCGACGACAAGTCCTTCCCCTACATCATGCTCACCGGCGAGCACGACTTCGCCCGGATCACCAAGCATCGCGGCGCGCACAAGCGCAAGGGCGACTACTTCGGCCCCTTTGCCAGCGCCAAGTCGGTCAACCGCACCGTCACCGCGCTGGAAAAGGCGTTCCTGCTCCGCTCCTGCTCGGACAACGTGTTCGAGAACCGTGACCGGCCTTGCCTGCTCTACCAGATCAAGCGCTGCTCGGCGCCCTGCGTGGGCAAGATCGACAAGGCCGGCTACGACGAACTGGTGCGCGAGGCCAAGGCCTTCCTGTTCGGCGAGAGCCGCGCGGTGCAGGAGGAACTGGCCGCCAGCATGCAGGACGCGGCAGAAAACCTGCAGTTCGAGCGCGCGGCCAAGCTCCGCGACCGACTGCGGGCGCTGAGCGCCGTGCAGGCGCACCAGGACGTCAACATGCAGGGTGAAATCGACGACGCCGACATCATCGCAGCCTTCGACGGTAGCGGCCAGATCTGCGTGCAGGTGTTCTTCTATCGGGCCGGGCGAAACTACGGCAACCGTGCCTATTTCCCCCGCCACGACCGCAAGCAGACGGTTGCGGATGTGCTGGGCAGCTTCATCGGCCAATTCTACGCGGACAAGCCGGTGCCTCGACAGATCCTCGTCAGCCACGACCCCGATGAGGCCGACCTGCTCGCCGAAGCCCTGAGCCACAAGGCCGAGCGCAAGGTCCGGCTCAACCGCCCGCAGCGCGGCCCCAAGCGGGACGTGGTCGCCAACGCGGTCCGCAACGCCCGCGAAGCACTGGAGCGGCGGCAAGCTGAATCCTCGACCCAGCGCAAGCTGCTCGACGGGATCGCCGAAGCCTTCGGCCTACCCGCGGCACCCGAGCGCATCGAGGTCTACGACAACTCCCATATCCAGGGCGCCAACGCCGTCGGTGCCATGGTGGTCGCCGGTCCCGAGGGATTCCAGAAAAACAGCTACCGCAAGTTCAACATCCGCCGCGACGGCGCGCCGGGCGACGACTACGCGATGATGCGCGAGGTCTTCAGCCGCCGCTTTTCCCGGGCGCTGAAGGAAGACCCGGACCGCGATCAGGGGCAATGGCCCGACCTGGTGCTAATCGACGGTGGCAAGGGCCAGCTTTCGGCCGTGCGCGAAACCCTGACCGAGCTGGGCATCGACGACGTACCGCTGGTGGCCATCGCCAAGGGCCCCGACCGCAACGCCGGGCGCGAGCAGTTCTTCCTGCCCGACCAACCTGCCTTCCAGATGCCGGAGCGCGATCCTGTGCTGTTCTACCTGCAGCGCCTGCGCGACGAGGTCCACCGCTTTGCCATTGGCACCCACCGCGCCAAGCGGTCGGCAGCGATCAAGAAGAGCCCGCTGGACGACGTGCCGGGCATCGGACCGCGGCGGAAGAAGGCGCTGCTGCTGCACTTCGGCTCAGCGCGTTCGGTCTCCCGCGCCAGCGTCGCTGACCTGCTGACCGTCGAGGGCATCTCCGAGGCGGTGGCGCAGAAAATCTACGACCACTTTCACCAGGAATGACCCCAGCGATGCAGCACGTCCCCAACGCCCTGACGCTTTTGCGTCTGCTGATTGCCCCGGTGATCGGGGCGCTGCTGCTGCTGGTCGCGCTCGGGGGTTGGGCGCCGGCGCTGTGGCTGCCGGTGGCGCTGGGGTTGTTTCTGCTCGCCTGCCTCACCGATCTTGCCGACGGCGTGTTGGCGCGGCGCTTGTCGGTAGAGGGCGCGGCGGGGGCTGTGCTCGACCCAGTGGCTGACAAGCTGCTGATGCTGTGCACGGGGCTAGGGCTGGTGGTGCTGGTGCCGGATCTGGCGCTGGCGGGGGCGGTCCTGCTCATGCTCGGGCGGGATCTGGCCGTCGGTGGTCTGCGTGAACTGGCACTGAGCCGGGGCCGTCGCCTGCCTGTGGCCGGACTGGGAAAGGCCAAGACCGTGCTGCAGTGCATGGCCTTTGCCGCTGGACTGGCACAAGCGGCATTGACGGTGCGGGGCGCCAATGTCATGCCGGGGGGATTGATCCTCGCCCTGTTCTGGCTTGCGGCTGTGGTCAGCCTTGCCAGCGCGATCGCGTACGCGCGCGGATACCGGGACGGAGCCTCAGTCAGGCACGATGACTAGACGGTCTTGCCCCACGGCCGAACGCCGCAGGAGCAAGGGCCTCCGGAAGTCGGTCTGAAACCTCAGTGAGTGAGTCGCTCAGAGACCGCGGACGTGGTTGTGGTAGTCGGTCAGCAGATCGCGGGTTACTTCACCAACCTGATAGTTGATGTCGCCGATCTGGTTGATCGGGGTGACTTCCGCCGCCGTACCCACGATGAATACTTCCTGCATCTCGGCCAGTTCCTCGGGCAGGATGTGGCGCTCGATCACCTCGATGCCCTTGACCCGGGCGCGTTCCATTAACGTCTGCCGGGTAATGCCGTCGAGGAAGCAGTCCGGGGTCGGGGTGTGCAGCGCGCCATCCTTGACGAAGAAAATGTTGGCACCCGTGCACTCAGCGACGTAGCCGCGCCAGTCGAGCATGATCGCATCGTTGAAGCCCTGCGCCTCGGCCTCGTGCTTGGAGACAGTACAGATCATGTACAGCCCCGCCGCCTTGGCGTGGACCGGTGCACACTCGGGCGAGGGCCGCTTGTACTTTGCCCACTGCAGCTTGATCCCGGCCATGCGGGCTTCGGGGTCGAAGTAGGAGCCCATGTCCCAGCAAATGACCGCGACGTGGGTCGTGGTCTGCTGGGCCGAGATCGCCATCATTTCCGACCCGCGCCAGGCGACCGGGCGGACGTAGGCGTCGGTGAAGCCCTGCGCCTCGAGCGAGGTGTAGGCCGCATCATAGAGTTCCTTGTTGGAATAGCCGATGTCCATGCCGAGGATTTCGGCCGACTTGAACAGCCGGTCGGTGTGTTCCTGGTGCTTGAATATCTTGCCCCCGTAGGCGCGCTCGCCCTCGAACACACAGGACCCGTAGTGCAGCCCGTGAGAGAGGATGTGCAGCCGCCCTTCATCCCAATCGACCATTTCACCGTTGTACCAGAGCTTGCCGCCAAGCTTATCGAAGGGAATGCTAGCCATACTGAGGACTCCACTTTGGCCGAGGCACCACCATCGGCGCCTCTTTCGCGGATAACGGGGGGCTGGATTTATGTCAACAGTCCTGACATATTTTGCCAAGCTTAACGAGTACTGGACCCGAGCTTGTCTGATAACCCGCCCGACGCCGACGCCCCGACTGCGTCCGACAGCCCCCGGCGCGCGGCGTCACTGGACTCGGCGGCCAACGAAGCCATCGAACTGATGTTCTTCGCCTACCGCGACTTTACCGATGTCGCCGACCGCATCCTCGAGCAGCACGACCTGGGGCGGGCCCACCACCGGGCGCTCTATTTCGTCGGTACGGGGCAGGATGTCACTGTCGGCCATCTGCTCGATACCCTCAATATCACCAAGCAGAGCCTGGCGCGGGTTTTGCGCCGCCTGATCGATCTGGGTCTGGTGGTGCAGGAAGTGGGCGCGGTCGACCGTCGACAGCGGCTGCTGCGGCTGTCGGGGGAGGGTGACGCGCTGCTGCAGGAACTGATCGAGGCGCAGCGCCGGTTGCTGCGCGAGGCTTTCACCGAAGCCGGAACCGAGCGGCTCGAAGGCTTCAGACGCGTGATGCTGGCGATCATGAATGAAGAAGACAGCGCCCGGTTCAACCGCCGCAAGCGCTTGCGCTGAAAAGGCAGGCTCAGGCCGGGATCAGCTTAGCAACCTGCCGGTTGCCCGCTTCACCCAGCTAGCTGAGCTTTGCGCAGGCCGCCTCGATCCGGTCACAGGCTTCCTCCAACGCTTCCGTTGAAGTCGCATAAGACACCCGAAAGTAAGGCGACAGCCCGAAAGCACTGCCCGGCACCACGGCCACCTGCGCCTCGTCCAGCAGAAAGGCCGCAAAGTCCAGATCGGTGTCAATCGTCGCCCCCGACGGCGCCGTCTTGCCGATGGTGCCAGCGCAGGATGCAAACACGTAGAAAGCCCCCTCCGGCCGGCGGCAGGTCAGGCCCGCGCACATGTTCAGCCGGTCGACCACCAGGTCCCGGCGCTTGCGGAACACGGCCGCCCGCTCGCCGAGAAACTCCTGCGGTCCGTCGAGCGCCTCGATCGCCGCCTCCTGCGAGATTGTCCCCGCCCCCGAGGTCGACTGCGAGCGCACCTTGTTCATCGCCTTGATCAGATCGGCCGGGCCCGCCGCGTAACCAACCCGCCACCCGGTCATGGCGTAGGCCTTGGACGCCCCATTCATGGTGAGCGTACGGTCGAACAGCGACGGCGTTACCTCCGCGATGGTGGTGAACTCGAAATCGTCATAGACGAGGTGCTCGTACATGTCGTCGGTCATGACCCAGACGCGCGGGTGCCGCTCCAGCACCGCTCCCAGCGCGGCCAGCTCATCCCGGTGATAGGCCGAACCGGTCGGGTTGTTGGGAGAATTCAGGATCAGCCACTTGGTCTGCGGTGTGATGGCCGCATCCAGCGCCTCGGGCGTGATCTTGAAACCCGTATCCTCGCCACCCTCGACAAACCGCGGTTCACCGCCGGCGAGCAGCGTCATATCGGGGTAGGAAACCCAGTAGGGCGCCGGGATCAGTACTTCATCGCCCTCGTTCAAGGTCGCCAGCAGGGCGTCGAAAATGATCTGCTTGCCGCCGTTGGCGATGGTGATGTTCGCGGCATCGTAAGCCAGACCGTTCTCGCGCTGGAACTTACGCGCGATCGCCTCCCGCAACCTGGGCAAACCACCGACGGGCGCGTATTTGGTCTTGCCCGCGTCGAGCGCGGCCTTGGCGGCATCCTTGATGTTGTCCGGCGTGTCAAAGTCGGGCTCACCCGCGCCGAGGCCGATGACATTGTGGCCTGCCGCGCGCATCTCCTGCGCCTTCTGGGTGACAGCCATGGTGGCGGAAGGTTTGATGCGGCTCAGGCGGTCAGCGATCAGGGCCATGACGAGGTTTCCTTTGGCACGGGCTGGAGAAAAATCCGGCGCAGTTTAGCGCCAAAGGCTTCCCCCGCAAGCGGTGGTTGCCGTCGCACAGCCCTGCGTGCTACGGCCAGCCCTCGATTCCACACCTGGTGCGGTTCACACCGTTTGACTTCGGGGCGTCAGACTGCCATTTCAGGCGGGTCTGGGGTGCCGCCAGGTTCATTCCGTGCCAGCGGCTGAGATCATACCCATCGAACCGGATCTGGATCATGCCAGCGGAGGGAGACCCATCATCATGAAACACAGCCGCCGTCGCTTTCTCAAGCAAGCCGCCCTTCGTGTCGGAACCGGGGCCAGCGCCGTTGCCGCCGCTGCAGCCAGTGGCGCCGTCGCAGCAGCGGGGCTCGGCCTCGCCACCCCGGCAATCGCGCAGGGCCTGCAACGCTGGCATCTGGTCACGTCGTGGGCAAAGGGCAGCGCCGGCCCGGGCACCACGGCCGACCGCCTCGCTGCGCGGATTACCGCGGCCACCGACGGTAAAGTCGACGTGCGCGTGCTGGGCGCGGGCGAGCTGACCTCGCCCTTCGGCGTGCTCGACGCGGTCATCGATGGTGCAGCAGAAATGGCGCACACGGCCTCGTTCTTCTGGGCGGGACGGGCGCCTGCGGCGAGCTACTTCACTACCATGCCCTTCGGCCTGTCGCCGCAGGCGCACAGCGCTTGGGTCCGCTTCGGCGGTGGGCAGGCGCTCTGGGACGAGACCTACGCCCCGCTCGAGGTCAAGCCGCTGATGGCCGGAAACTCGGGGGCCAACATGGCAGGCTGGTTCAAGGCGCCGCTGCAGTCGCTGGCCTCGCTCAGCGGGGCTAAGATCCGCACCGCCGGGCTGGGCGGTGAAATCTACCGCCGGCTGGGGGCGACCACCGTGACCCTGCCCCCGACCGAGATTTTCGGCGCCCTACAAACCGGTGTCATCGACGCCGTCGAGTTCCTCGGGCCGTTCTCCGACCGCAGCCTCGGTTTCGATCAGGTCGCGGACCACTACTACTTCCCCGGCTTCAACAAACCCAACGGCACGGCTGAAGCCCTGATCAACGCCAACCTCTGGGCCAGCCTTAGCGACGACCTGCGCGCGGCGGTCCAGAATGCCTGCGACGCCGAAAACGACGCCGGACTGGCCGAAGCAACCTGGTTCAATGCGCAGGCACTCGCCGCCCTGCGCGCAGGCAGCACCCGCATCGAAGCCCTGCCCGACGACATTGTCGAGGCTGCCCGCGCGGCCTCGGTCGAAGTGCTGGCTGACTACGCCGACAAGGATGCCATGACCCGCCGGGTCGACACGTCCTACCGCACCGCCCTGGAAGCACTGTCGGGTTGGGAGCGCCTTTATCAGGGCTGAACCCGGGGACAAGCCTTGGCGCACGAGAGGGCAGGCCAAGCCGAACCGGGCGCTAACCAGAGATGAACGAGGGATGAACCGCTGATGTCTGCCATCGCCACCCTGCTGCCGCGCCTGCGCGCCGAACGCCCAATGGTCCACGCCGTGACCAACCCGGTCACCCAGCTGTTCGTCGCCGACGCGCTCAACGCCGTATCGGCGCGGCCGATCATGGCAACCGGCATCGACGAAATCGCCGAAATCAGCGCCGGCGCCGCGGGCCTGCTGATCAACATCGGCGTGCCGCAGTCGGTCGAGCCCTACGCGGCGGCCGTCAGCGCCCGCAAAGGCGGCAAGAACGCCACCAAGGGGGGCGGCTGGGTGCTCGACCCCGTGGGCGCAGGCGCCTCGCCGCTGCGCGACCGGATCGCGGCGAGCCTGCTGGCCTCCAATCCCGGCCCGGCGATCATCCGCGCAAACGCCGGCGAAGTGCTGGCGCTGGCAGGGCAGGCCGGACTGACCAAAGGCGTCGACAGCCTCGCCAGCGCGGAAGAGGCAGCGGGCGTGGCCAAAATGCTGGCTGAAAAGTACGGCTGCGTCGTCGCCCTGACCGGCGCCACCGATTTTGTGGTCTCCGGCAGCCGCGTGGTCCGCTTGACCGGCGGTGACCCGATGATGGCGCGGGTGACTGGTATGGGCTGCGTCGCCAGCGCGCTGAGCGCGGCCTTCCTCGCGGTCGCCGACGACCCCTTCGACGCCACCGTCGCCGCCCTGCACCTGATGAGCGGGGCAGGCGACCACGCCGCCGCGACCACCAAGGGTCCGGGCAGCTTCCGCACGGCCTTTCTGGATGCCCTTCATGCCGCAGCGGCTTAGCCCCGAGACCCTGCGCCTCTATGCCATCTTCGGCCCGCAGGACCTCGCCGAAGGCTGGACAGCAGCCGGGCTGGCAAAAGCCGTGCTGCGCGGTGGGGCGACCTGCCTGCAGTGGCGGGACAAGACCGCGCTGGCCCGCGCGTCTCTGACCGAACGCGTGAACGCCTGCACCCCGGTGCTCGAGGCCGCCCGCGCCGCCGGTGCGCCGCTGCTGATCAACGACGATGTCGACCTCGCCGCCGCGCTGCAGGCTGAGGGTGTGCACCTGGGGCAGGACGACCGCGACCCGGAAAGCGCCCGGTCGCAACTGGGACCGGCAGCGATCATCGGCTGGTCGGTCGGCACGGAAGCCGAGCGCAAACGCCTGCTTGCGCTGCAGGCCAGGGCGCCGGACACGCTCGATTATATCGGGGTCGGCCCGGCCTTCGCCACCACAACCAAGGCCGACGCAGGGCAGGCGCTGGGGCCGCAGGGCATGGCAGCGCTGGTCGCGGGCCTGAGCTTGCCCGCCGTCGCGATCGGCGGTATCGACCGCACGCGCGCGCCGAAACTGGCACAAATAGGCGTGGCGGGCGTCGCCGTGGTCAGCGCCCTGTCCCGGGCATCTGACCCGGCAGCCGAAGCCACCGCGATCCTGCAGGTCTGGAAACACGCCGTGACATGATGAAGTACGGCGAGACTTCGCTTTCACGGCAGATTCAGCTAATCTCGAAATTGCCAAACAAGAGGTGCAGATTAGGTTTCCCATAAGCCGGGACAAAACCGGCACTGGTCCAGCACCCGAGCCCATATTTGATCGATCATTCAGGAATTCACGATGCACAAGTCCGCTGACGTAACCCGCCGCTTTGCCCTCGAAGCCGGTGTGGGCAGCGTACTCGCCCTCGGTTTGACGCCGGGGACCCTGCTGGCCCAATCCGATGAAGACCCCGCTGAGATCATCCTCCGCATCGCCGGGGATGCCTTCAACCTGTTCGGGTCACTCAACGGCCGCAGCCGCGACTGGGGCTCCCGCCGTGCCTGGGCGCGCGACGTCACCCGACTGCGCTTCGCCACCAAGGACATGGCGGTGCGCGCCGGTGGTGCCTTCCTGCGTGAATTCGACGACGAAGAGCTCGAAACCTACTTTGCGCTGACCGAGCAGGCCGCAGCCGAGTTTCTGCTCGACATTTTCTCAGTCTACGAGACCAACACCTCGTTCTTGGTGAACCGGGTCCGTCCTAACCGCTCGAACACGGCAACGATCATGGAAACCACGGTGGTGGCGCAGGGCACGACCTACCGCGTCGACTGGACGGTGATCGACGATGGCGGCGTGCTCAAGGTCTCCAACGTCTCGATTTTCGGGCTCAATCTGGTGTCGGATTTCCGCGCCTCGTTCCGCGATTCCCATCGCAACGGCGGCGTGCGCAGCGTGCTGTCCATGCTCGACACCCGGGTCAAGCGCTCGCAGCGTAAGTTCCCCGGCTGAAGCCACACAGCACCGGGTCGCGTGGCATGACCGGCCAGCGCAGGTTACAGTTTGGCCGATGATTAGTCTCTGAGCGAGAGCTCCATGAACAGGCTTTCGGGCGCATCATCGCCGATGTAGTCCCCGAAGGCGTCGCGCTCGACAAAGCCCTTTTCCCGGTACAGCGCGACGGCGGCCTCAAGCTTCAGCCCGGTTTCCAGCCGCACGAAAGCCAGGTCGCGCCGCTGCGCCATATCCAGCAGGGCTTCGAGGATCGCCCGCCCCAGTCCTTTGCCGCGGGCCACGGGCCGCACGTACATGCGCTTGAGCTCGCCCCAGTCGAGGTCCTTGACCACCAGCGCGCCGCAGCCCACGGCGTGCCCCTGATAGCGGGCGACCAGAAAATGCACGTAGTCGGTCGCCAGATCATCGACGCTGGACATGTAGACCGCGTCTTCGTCGTAGACCCCCAGCATTTCCCGGTCCAGCTCAGCAACCAGCGCCGCGACATCGGCCTGTCGCGGGTCTTCGAGGGCAAAGACCGCCACACCCGGTGCGGCGGTCTGATCAGCAGCAGGGCCGTCCGCAGCCACTATTCAACGCCATCCGGTGGCGCGACCATGGGGGTGCGGTTGGTGCCCTTGGGCACGACCTCCCAGCCCGGGTACTCCGGCTCGTTGTCGACCATTTCGGCCGGAAAGCCATCGGCAAGAATCTCCACGCCAGCGGCTTCTTCCAGCCTCCGGATGATATTGGGCGACCACTCGCGCGCGCCGTAGCGGGCCTCGCCGTCCTTGAAGATGTCGATCAGCATGGGTGAGATTTCGAGCTCGATCCCGGCCCGGTCGGCCACGGCCTGGAACAGGCCGATGTCCTTGCTGACCAGATCCATGGTGAAGTTGATGTCGCGCGACCCGTTCAGGATCACCTGACTTTCGGTTTCGTGGACAAAGGATGTGCCGCTGGAAATGCGGATCGCCTCGTAGGACGTGTTCAGGTCCATGCCCGCCAGCTTGCAGGTGACCAGCGCCTCGCTCAACGTCACCAGATTGGCGGTTGCCAGATAGTTGGTCACCACCTTAAGGATGCTGGCGCTGCCCAGTTCCCCGGTGTGCAGGATGCGCCGACCCAGCGACTGGATCACCGGGAAGGCGCGCTCGAAGGTCTCACGCGTGCAGCCCGCGAAGATCGAGATGTTGCCCGTCGCTGCACGGTGACAGCCGCCGGAAACCGGGCAGTCGATCGGCTCCGCACCCTTGGCTTTGACCAGCGCCCCCAGACGCCGCACTTCACTCTCATCGGTGGTGCTCATCTCCGCCCAGATGCTGCCGGGGCGCAGACCGGCGAGGATGCCGTCATCGGCCTCCATCACCGCCGCGCTGGCGGCGGGCGAGGGCAGGCAGGTGATCACCATATCAACGGCCTCGGCCATGGCCTTGGGGCTCTCCGCCCAGTGCGCACCCTTGTCGAGGAAGGGCTGAGCCACGTCCTTGTCGAGATCGCGCACGGTCAGGTCAAAGCCGTTGCGCAGCAGGCTGCCGGACAGTTTCCCGCCGACGTTACCCAGACCGATAAATCCTACTTTCATCGCTACCCCTCCTCCCGGGCTTCTGTGATTCGGCGTCGGGATACCATGTCCCGGGAACAGCATCTTTCGTTTTGCGACCCGCGGGCGGCGGGCGAAAGACGATTGCAGCCCCCAACCGAAATCGGCCCTTTACCGACTGGGCCAAAGTAGGCAAAAGGCGAACATGTACGAAGCGACCACGCGCAACATCCGGGTTCTCGCCGAACCCTTCTTCGTCGACAGCGAGTCCCGGCCCGAAGAGCATCATTTCTTCTGGGCCTACCGCATCGTCGTGGAAAATCAGGGCGAGGAAACCGTGCAGCTGATCTCCCGCTACTGGCACATCACCGACGCGCGCGGCAACGTCGAGGAAGTGCGCGGGCCGGGCGTGGTCGGCGACCAGCCGACAATCTCCCCCGGCGAAAGCTTCAGCTACGAAAGCGGCTGCCCGCTCTCCACCCCCAGCGGGATCATGCGCGGGCACTACAACTTCCAGAGTGAAGACGAGCAGGACAAGTTCATGGTCGCGATCCCGGCATTCTCGCTGGACAGCGACTACGAGCACGGCTCGGTCAACTGACCACACCACTCGCCTGCTCTTTCCTGCTCCTCAATGATCAGAAATCGAGATCCAGCTCCAGCCGGTCGCGCAGGTCGTCCTCGTCGCGCGCCTCGACCACGGCGAGGCAGATGTCGTAGCTGAAGCCGCGTCGGGCCAGCGCCGCCATATCCTTCTCCCGCCGCTCGGCCCGGACCTCGCTCAGCGGATTGAAGACGCCGAGCCGCCGCCGGCGGGCAAACTCCAGCCCGGCCCGGCGATCCATGGCGCGGGTGTCCTCCCCGTGCCCCAGCTCGTCCGCCGCCGCCGCCATGGCGCGGTCGAGGGCCTCCCCCCGGATGCCCTTGCCGACCAGCGTCTGGCGGATCGCCCGGGCGGACTTGCCACTGCGGTGCAGGGAGACGGCGCGGGTCTGGGCAAAGGCCTCGTCGTTGATGAAACCCAGCCGCTTCATGTCGTCGATCAGGGCGTCGACCCAGGCAGGAATATCGGGGTCAGGCTCGTGCAGGGTCGCCGACTTGCGGATACGCCGGTTCAGGACCGCGCGCAGCGACGCTTCGGTCGCGCTGTAGCGATCAAGGTAGTGCAGGGCGACCCGGCGCAGGTATTCGGGGGTGATCTTCCGGGGTTTACGCGGCTGCCGTCGACCCGCGTTGCGACCCCGGCGAGGGTTCTGCTGCGGCCCATCCTCGCCCGCTTCGCCGCGGCCCTGCGGGCGCGCTGACGCATAGTCGGGATCGAAATCTGCAGAGGGGTCATCGCTTGACAAAGGACGGGGGCTCGGCACAACGTTGAAATCAATGGATTCTCCCGCTGTCCGCGCAGCGGGAGTTTCTTTTTTACGCCCCTGCGGTCGCTTGTGAAAGGTCCAAGCCCATGCCCGACGGCACCCTGTCACCCTCGCCCCATATCGCCCCGACCTATGGCCGCGCGCCGCTGGCCTTCGAGCGCGGTGAAGGCTGCTGGCTGTACACGGCCGAGGGCGAGGGCTACCTCGACTTTGCCTCGGGTATCGCGGTGAATGCGCTCGGGCACGCGCATCCGGTGTTGGTCGAGGCGCTGCGCGATCAGGCGGGGAAGCTGTGGCACACCTCGAACCTCTACGAAATTCCGCACCAGCGCGAGCTGGCAGAGAAGCTGGTCGCCCACTCCTTTGCCGATCTGGTGTTCTTCTGCAATTCAGGCGCTGAAGCGCTGGAAGGCTGCTTCAAGGCCGCACGCCGTTACCACCACGTCCACGGCAACCCGCAGAAGTACCGCATCATCTGCGCGAGCAACTCCTTTCACGGCCGGACGCTGGCGACCATCGCCGCCGCCAACAACCCCAAGCACCTCGACGGCTTCGGCCCGGCGGTCGACGGCTTCGACCACGTGGCGTTCAACAATCTGAACGAGACCCGCGCGGCGATCACCGAAGAAACCGCTGCCATTCTGGTCGAACCCATTCAGGGCGAAGGCGGCATAAACCCGGCGGATCTGGACTACCTGCGCGCCCTGCGGTTGGTCTGTGACGAATTCGGGCTGCTGCTGATCTACGACGAAGTGCAGTGCGGCATGGGCCGGACCGGGCGCCTGTTCGCCCACGAATGGGCCGACGGCGAGGCCGACCCGGACCTGATCGCAGTCGCCAAGGGCATCGGCGGCGGCTTCCCGCTCGGCTGCTTCATGGGCACCGGCGCAGCCATGGAAGGGATCAGCGCCGGCACCCACGGCACCACCTACGGCGGCAACCCGCTGGCCAGCCGCGTGGGCTGTGCCGTGGTCGACCTGCTGCTGGAGCCGGGCTTCCTCGATGGCGTCTACGCGCGCTCGATGCGGCTCTGGGACGGGCTGGGCGGCGTCGTGGCGGCGCACCCCTCGGTCTACGAACTCCACCGGGGCGCGGGCCTGATGCAGGGTCTGAAGGTGGCCGAACCCCATGCCGCCGGTGACCTCGTGGCACGCCTGCGCGACGACCATCGCCTGCTGACCGTACCCGCGGGGCAGAACGTCATCCGTATTCTGCCGCCGCTGGTGGTCAGTGACGCGGAAATCGACCAAGCACTGGCCGCCTTCAGCGACGTCGCGGCGGCTGTCTCAGCCTGAACGCGCCCGAAACCCTGACAAACCACCGACCCATCAACTCACCACGGAGAAACGGAGACTGTCCGACATGACCCAGCATTTTCTCGACCTCAAAGACGTCCAGACCAGCGATCTGAGAACGATCATCGACGGCGCCAAGGCCCTCAAGGCTGCCCGACGAGCTGGGTCTGAAGAACGTCCGCTGGCGGGAAAGAGCCTGGCCATGATCTTCGAGAAGCCCTCGACCCGGACCCGTGTGTCCTTCGAATGCGCAATCCGGCAGCTGGGCGGCGACGCCGTCGTTCTCAACGCCGGCGATATGCAGATTGGCCGCGGGGAGAGCATCCACGATACGGCCAAAGTGCTGTCGCGCTACGTCGACGGCATCATGATCCGCTGCTTCTCCCACGACCTTCTGACGGGGCTGGCCGAGCACGCGACGGTGCCGGTGATCAACGGTCTGACCGACCGCTCCCACCCTTGTCAGCTGATGGCCGACGTCATGACCTACGAGGAGCATAAGGGCGACATCGCCGGTTCAACCCTCGCTTGGGTCGGCGACGGTAACAACGTTGCCGTGTCGCTGATCGAGGCGGCCAAGCAGTTCGGCTTCCACGTCCGCGTCGGCACCCCGCCCGAGCTGGCACCGCCGGCGGAGACCGTGGCCTGGGCCGGCGACGCAGCCGTGACCCTGACCCACAGCGCAGAAGAGGCAGTGGCCGGCGCTGATGCGGTCTTTGCTGACACCTGGGTCAGCATGGGCGACAAGGACGCTGCCAACCGCCACAACCTGCTCGCACCGTTTCAGGTCAACGACCGCCTGATGGGGCTGGCCGACAAGGATGCGATCTTCCTGCACTGCCTGCCCGCGCACCGCGAGGAGGAAGTCACCAACAGCGTCATGGACGGCCCGCAATCGGTTGTCTTCGACGAGGCTGAAAACCGCCTGCACGCGCAGAAGGCCGTTCTGGCCTGGTGCATGGGCGCGCTGTCGTGAGGCAATAGAACGAGCATGGCCACCATCGACCTGACCGACACCAGCGGTGCGGCACCCGTGGGCGGGGACAACATCGCCCTGCCCTACATGGTCCACGGTACGGATATCTCCGGCCGGCTGGTGCGGCTGGGGACGACGGTGCAGGACATCGTCGACGTCCACCGCTACCCAAGGCCGATCGCGGCTCTGCTCGCCGAAGCCTCAGCGCTTGCCGCTGCCATGGCGTCCTCGCTGAAGTTCGACGGCAAGCTGATCCTGCAGACCCAGTCCGACGGGCCGGTGACCATGCTGGTGGCCGACGTGACCACCGATGGCGCCCTGCGCGGCTACGTGCAGTTCGACGAGGCGCGCTACGCCGCCCTCGGCATGCACGATTTCCGCTCGCTGCTGGGCAAGGGCTACATCGCTTTCACGGTCGATCAGGGGCAGTACGCGGAACGCTATCAGGGCATCGTTGACCTCGACGGCGGCAACCTCGCCGAATGCATCGAGCACTACTTCGCCCAGTCCGATCAGGTCGATATGGCCGTGCGCACCGCCGTCGACGTGGACGCCGATGGCCGCTGGCGGGCAGGTGCGATCCTCGCGCAGCGGCTGCCGGAAATCGGCGGTGAGGGCGAGGTTACCGACAGCGAGGCGGCGGCCGAGGCCTGGAACCGCGCGCTGGCCTTCGTCGGCTCAGTGCGGCCGGGCGAGCTGACCGATCCGGCGCTGGAGGGCGAGACGCTGCTCTACCGCCTGTTCCACGAAGATGGGGTCCGGGTGACGGAGACGCAGGCGCTGCGGCAGGCCTGTCAGTGCTCGGAAGACCGGCTGCGGACAGTGCTGCTGTCGCTCAGCCCGGAGGAGCTAGCCGATTGCTTCGTCGACGGGCGGGTGAGCTCGACCTGCGAGTTCTGCAACACCACCTACAGCTTCACCCCCGAAGATCTCGCCATCACGCGCCAGTAAGCGCTGATTGGCGGAGGCGCGCGCGAGGACAGTGCGCCGCCGCCACCGCCACCGCCGGACTATTCGCGCCAGAAGCTCGGCACCAGCAGCACCAGCACGGTGAACAGCTCCAGCCGGCCCAGCAGCATGCCCGCCGCCATGACCCACTTGGCCCCTTCCGGCAGCCCGGCAAAGGTCGACGACGGCCCGACCACCGGTCCCAGCCCGGGGCCAACGTTGGCGACCGCCGTCGCGGCCGAGGAAATCGCAGTCACCATGTCCAGCCCCATGAAGCCCAGCGCCGCGGCGATGCCCGCGAAGGTCAGGATGAACAGGAAGAAGAACACCTGCACCGACTCAGCGACTTCGTCGGTCAGCGGCTTGCCGTTGTAGTAGGTGACCCGCACCCGGCGTGGCTCGGCGAGGCGCCGGACCTGCGCAACCGAGGTCACGTACAGCACCTGAAAGCGGAAAACCTTGATCCCGCAGGAGGTCGAGCCCGCACAGCCGCCGATGAACATGGCCACGAGCAGCAGCGCCTGCGGGAAAGCGCCCCAGGCTGAATAGTCCGTGCTGGCGTAACCCGTGCCGGTGATGATCGAGGTGGTGTTGAAGGCCGCGTGGCGCAGCGCGTCCGGCCAGGCGGCGGTCGAGGACGTGACCTGCCACAGGGTCAGCAGCCCGACCCCGACCGCAACAAGGGTCAGGAAGGTCCAAACCTGGCTGTCACCACGCAGGGCCGTGGCGTCGCGCTGGGACAGTCGGATGAACAGCAGGAACGGAATCGAGCCGAGGATCATGAACAGGATCGCAGCGCCCTCGATCGCGGCACTGTCGAAGAAGGCAAAGCTGCTGTCGTGGGTGCTGAAACCACCGGTGGCGATGGTGGTCATGGCGTGGGTGACAGCATCGAAGGGCTTCATGCCAAGGATGAAATACGTGGCCGCCGCGATGGCGGTGAGTACGACGTAGACCTGAATAATCTTGAAGGCCAGTTCCCCGGCGCGCGGCAGCAGCTTCTCGGTTTGCTCGAAGGACTCGGTGCGGAACAGCTGCATACCGCCGATTTGCAGGACCGGCAGCAGGCTCATCGCCGTCACCACGACCCCGACCCCGCCAAGCCACTGCAGCAGGGCCCGCCACAGCAGGAACCCGGGCGAGAGCAGGTCCAGCCCGGTCATGACCGTCGATCCCGTGGTGGTAATGCCAGAGGTGGACTCGAACACCGCCTCGGCGAGGCTCAGATCAAGGTCACCGAGGACAAAGGGCAGCGCACCGAACAGGCACACCAGCGCCCAGGCCACGGTGGTGAAGATGAAGGCATGCCGGACCGAGAAAACCGGCTTCTTGGTCCGCGTGGTCATGCTCAGCGTCAGCCCGGCAAAGCCGGTGATCGCTGCGGACGCCACAAACGCGCGCCAAGCCGGATTGCCGTGCAAGGCCTCGAAGGCCGCCGGCACCATCATCGCCACGGCAAGAATGCCGAGCAGATAGCCGACAAGGTTCGCGACTGATCGGAGATCCAAAGTCCCGCTCCCGGGCCGTTATTCCAGCCTCAGAGCTTAAATCTGCTTAACCCGCAGAGCAACCTCAACGCAGCGCGTCGAAGAACTCCCGACGCAGGTTGGCATCTTCGCGGAACACGCCCGAGAGGTGCTTGGTGTGCATGACGGTATCGTGGGTGTGGATGCCACGGGTGGTCATGCAGTGGTGCTCGGCCTCGATCACCACGGCGACACCGGCGGGCTCAAGCACCCGCTCGATGGTCTGCGCCACCTCTTCCGTCATCCGCTCCTGAATCTGGAACCGACGGGCAAAGGCATCGACCACGCGCGCCAGCTTGGAGATGCCCACGACACGGCCACGGGGCATGTAGGCAACGTGCGCCTTGCCCACGATCGGCGCCATGTGGTGCTCACAGTGGCTGTGGAACGGGATATCCCGCAGCAGAACCATGTCATGATAGCCCTCGACCTCGTCAAAGGTCTTGGACAGTAGCGTTTCGGCGTCGATTTCATAGCCGCCGAACCATTCGTCGAAGGCTTTGACGACCCGCTTAGGGGTCTCCTGCACACCGGGACGCTCGGCGTCCTCACCGGTGTAGGCGATCAGGGTTTTCACCGCTGCTTCGGCTTCGGTCCGGTTGGGTTGCTCTGAAACTTTGATCGGAACGACGTTGTCGGTCGATACGACTTCGATGGTTTCTTCGACGTGATCGCGATCGGCGTCAAAGAGTGCTGCGCTATCGTGCGGTGCCATGGTGCTCGGCCCCATTCTGTGTGTCGAGGTCTGACGACGGCGAGCCGGGCACGCCGGGCGCGTCGCGATCTTCCTCGGGATCACGACATCAAGTGGTGACGAACGAAATGAAGTAAAGCTGTTGATTTTCGGGCCAGTGATGCCAAAACCGAAATAAAGCAGCTGGATCAGGCTGCAGCCTGCCCACGAGAAAGCTTTAATTTCAGGGCCTTAATGAGTGCCGAACGGGTTTTCCGGGCGAGTGCAGGAAAAGCGTCAACATCCTGTTTTATTGTCTCGATCTGGCCATCGTCGCAGGCGTTTTCGATTCGCTTGGCGGCCTGCGACAAGGCTGCTGCGCCGAAAGTAGCCGACGAACCCTTGATGGTATGGGCCTCATGCCGCAGGTCGGCCCAGCGTTCTTCGGCGCAGAGATCCCGCAGCGTGGTCAGGCGGCCATCGAGCTCTTCGAGGAAGGCTGTCACCAGCATTTTCAGCACGTCTTCGCCGGTGTCGGTCTGCAGCTGCGCCAGCACCGACGCATCGAGCAGGGTCGTCACCCGCGTTTTCTGGCCCGCCGTCTCCTGCGCCGCCGCGGGGCTGGCCGCGATGGCGCGCTCGGCCTTGGCGCGGATTTCGAGGTCGTAGCCCTCGTCATCGGCGGGGCGGCTGGCCTCCATGGTTGCCGCATCAGCCCCGGCATCGCCTGCGGCGGCCTCGGCCTCGGCCTCATCCAAAGCCAGCCAGCGTCGGACACTGTCGACCAGCCCGGCGAGGTTGAGCGGCTTGGAAAGGTAGTCATTCATCCCGGCCGCGAGGCAGCTTTCGCGGTCGCTGGCCATGGCGTTGGCGGTCAGAGCCACGATCGGCACCTTGCCGTTCAGGCCGGGGAGTTTGCGGATCTGCCGGGTCGCCGTCAGCCCGTCCATGACCGGCATGGCCATGTCCATGAGCACGAGGTCGTAGACGGTGGCCGCGGCCCGATCGACCCCTTCCTGCCCGTTTTCGGCCATGTCCAGCGTCACCGGCAGGTCTTCGAGGAAGGCCTCGACCACCGCGCGGTTGGTGGGGCTGTCTTCGACCAGCAGGATGCGGTGAGCCGCCGTCTCTGGGGCGGCGGAAGCAGACGCGGCAGCAGCAGCGCCCCGCTTCCGGGGGGCGGCGGGCTGCACGCTCGACGCCGAACGGGCGAGGGTCTGCAGCGTGCGCTGCGCCTGTGCGGCAAAGGCGGCTTCATCGCCGGTGTCGAGGGTCGCCTCGGCAGCCTCTGCGCTTTCAGCGGCGGGAGCGGGGGCGAATTCGAGCCGGAACCAGAAGGTCGAGCCTTTGCCAACCTCGGAGGAAACACCGATCTCCCCGCCCATGGCCTCGACCAACCGGCGGCAGATAGCCAGCCCCAGCCCCGTCCCCCCGAAGCGGCGGCTGACGGTGGCGTCGGCCTGCGTAAACGGGCTGAACAGCCGCTGCTGATGCTCGCGGCTGATCCCGATGCCGGTATCGATGACTTCGACAAAGGTGGCGATCCGCCCGGTTGCCGTCGGCGGCTCCTGGCTGATGCGCATGGTGACTTCACCGGCCTCGGTGAACTTGACCGCGTTACCGAGCAGGTTGAGCAGGATCTGACGAACCCGCGTGGGGTCGCCCTTCACGCGGCGGTGTTCGAGCCCTTGCCAGTCGCCCTCGACCTTCAGCTTCTTTTCACTGGCGTGCGGGGACAGCAGATCCATGACGCTGTCGGCGAGGCCGGGCAGGTCGAAGTCCGTCATCTCGAGGCTGAACTTCCCGGCTTCGAGCTTGGAGAGGTCGAGCAGGTCGTTGAGGATCACCAGCAGGCCCTCGGCCGAATCCTGCGCCGTGGTGGCGTAGGCGCGCTGCTGGGTGTCGAGCTTCGACTTCATCAGCATGGTGGTCATGCCCATGATCGCGTTCATCGGCGTGCGGATTTCGTGGCTCATCATGGCGAGGAAGTCGGACTTGGCGCGCGACCCGGCCTCGGCGGCGTCCTTGGCGGCGCGCAGCTCGTCCTCGGCCTGCTTACGCTCGGTGATATCCCGGATCGAGAACACCACTTCGAGGCGGTCGTCGTCGTAGGTGATGCGGCGAGACGACAGTTCGACGTTGAACAGATGCCCGTCGCGGTGCTGGGCCAGCGTTTCGCGGGCGCGCAGCGCCTCCTGCCCCAGCGCCTGCCGCCAGACGTCTTCGGTGCCGGGCGCGAACAATATGTCGACCGGCTTGCCGTGCAGGTCCGTCGCCTGCCAGCCGAAGATATGGCCGACGTGGTCGTTGAAGCGGGTGATGTGATCATCTTCAACGACGACGATGCCGTCGAACGAGGCCTCGGCCAGCTGTTGAAAGCGCAGGCTGGAGCGCGACAGCTCCAGCTCGCGGTGCTTGAGCTGGGTGATGTCGGTGGCGATGGAGACCACCTCGCCGCGGCGGGTGCGGCGCTCGGCGATCTGCAGCCAGCGGTCGCGCATGAAGGGTTCTTCGAAGGGCGCCGCCGGATGATTGTGGCGGTTGATCCGCCGGGTCAGCCACGCGCGCGGGTTATCGGCGGCGGCGGGGAAGCGCTGCTCGCCCAGATCCCGCTCCAGCAATTCGGTAAATCCCGGGCCGGACTGGGCTTCGTCGAGGCTCAGCCCGTGGTTCTGGCGAAAGCGCTGGTTCGACAGCACCAGCCGATCATCGGCGTCGTAGAGCGCGAAGGCATCCGGCATGGTCTCGATCGCCGTGGCCAGATAGTTCTGGGTCTCGATGGCAAGGCTCCGCTCCCGGAACACGAAAAAGGCGATGATGCCGCCAGTGCCGACGATGAACAGGAAAATCACGGCGAGCAGGTTGTAGGTGTTGCGCACCTTGCGCTGCACCCCGGCGATCAGCCCTTCCTGCACCTGCATGGCTTCACGCGGGTAGCCGCTGAACTCCCAGGCGTAGCCGCTCATGGTCTCGCGGATTGCCTTGACCTGCCCGGCGGTGAGGCCGTTCTCGGTGATCAGCTCCATCTGCGGCTGCAGATTGATCAGCTCGCCATAAAGCGCATTGAGGGAGATGGACGCGCCGTCGATCTCGGCGATGGCGCGCATGGTCTCGGGCTTCTGGAACAGCGCGACCCGGCTGAGCAGCACCTCGTAGGAATCGACCACCGCGACCGGCGAGCTTTCCGGGTCGAGCGACCGGTAGAGGTCCATGGCGTTGATGTAGCGCAGCAGCGCGGTTTCGACTTCGCCGATCCGCCAGAACGGGGAATTGTTGCCCCCGGTCTGGATATCCTTGTTGTGGCGGTTGAGTTCCGCGAAGGCCCAGAACAGCAGGGCAAACAGAAAGATCAGTGCGCCCAGCGCCAGGGCATAGCGCTGCCAACCACTCCAGAAACCGAGCGAATTATCAAAGCGCGACTCACTCAAAGCCATCTCCCGCGAACGATAGTCGCATAATCTAAAGCATTTACTCGAATCCGGCGACAAAAATTCTCGGTTTACGGACTCAAAAATAATGCCGTACGGCCTTGGCAATTGCCGCCAGCGCCGTAGAGTCCCCGCTGCAACAGCGCGACAAGGCGGAGCTCATGCCCTTTTCCGATATCGACACTTGGGTCTTCGACCTCGACGACACCCTCTACCCGGCCAGTTCCAACTTCTTCCCGCAGGTGGCAGAGCGCATGGGTTTGTACGTCGCGGAGACCTTCGATCTGCCGCTGGACGAGGCCAAGCTTGAGCAGCGGCGGCTGTTTCTGGAATACGGCACCACGCTGTCCGGTCTGGTAGCCGAGCACGGGATCGAAATCGATGCCTATGCCCGCTTCCTGATGCAGGTCGACTATGGCCGCATTCCCCGCAATCCGGCGCTGGTTGACGCGGTTGCGCGGCTGCCCGGGCGGGTGCTGGTCTTCACCAACGGCTTCCGCGAGCACGCCCACGCCTGTCTGGATCAGCTCGGTTTTCCGCCCGACAGCTTCGAAGCGATCGCCGACATCCGAACCATCGACTTCAAGCCCAAGCCGCGGCCCATCGCCTTCGAGACCTTTTTTGCTGAGCACCGCGTCGACCCGACCCGCTCGATTTTCTTCGAGGACAGCCCCCGCAACCTGCGCACGGCCAAAGACCTCGGCATGAAGACCGCCCACATCGTCACCGACACGGCGTGGGGGAATATGGGTCTCGAAGACGGAGATGGCTTCATTGATCATTCGGTAGTGGACCTGTCGACATTTCTGACCGACACGGTGCTGACCAACGTCTGACCCCCGATGGCTGCGCGGCCGCGCAGTCCTCGCCCCCGTTTACAGGAGCCCGCAATGGACCTCGCCCGCCTTGAAACCCTGATCGAAGCCGCCTTCGACGACCGCGACAACATCGGCGTCGATACACAGGGCGACGTGCGCGACGCCGTCAACGCCACCCTCGAAGCCCTCGACAACGGCAGCCTGCGCGTGGCCGAACGCGAGGGCGTCGGCCAGTGGCGGGTCAACCAGTGGGCGAAGAAGGCCGTGCTGCTCGGCTTCCGCCTCAATGACATGTCAGTCATGGACGGCGCCTGCGGCGGCGCGCCGGGCTGGGACAAGGTGCGCCTGAAAACCGACGGCTGGGGGCCTGAGCGCTTCCGCGAGGCTGGTTTTCGCGCGGTACCGGGCTCGGTCGTGCGCCACTCGGCCCACATCGCCAAGGGCGTCGTGCTGATGCCGTCGTTCGTCAACCTCGGCGCCTTTGTCGACGAAGGGACCATGGTCGACACCTGGGCCACGGTCGGGTCGTGCGCGCAGATCGGCAAGAACTGCCACATTTCCGGCGGCGCCGGGATCGGCGGGGTGCTCGAACCCCTGCAGGCCGGGCCGGTGATCATCGAGGACAACTGCTTCATCGGTGCCCGTGCCGAAGTGGCCGAAGGCGTGGTGGTCGAAGAAGGCTCGGTGCTGTCCATGGGCGTGTACCTCGGCGCTTCGACCAAGATCGTCGACCGTGCGACCGGCGAGATCCACATGGGCCGGGTTCCGGCCTACTCCGTGGTGGTCTCCGGCACCATGCCGCCCAAGTCCGGCGACGGGCCATCGCTGTACTGTGCGGTGATCGTCAAGCGCGTGGACGAGCGCACCCGGTCGAAGACCAGCATCAACGAACTGCTGCGGGACTGACCCGAACCATGGCGGCGCCCGGCACCTCATCTTCATCGGCTTCGGCTTCGGCTTCGGCGTCAGTTGAGCACGCTCAGGCGCTGATCCGATGCCCCTCGGTGACCCCGGTCGAGGGCGGGGCGATCGCCTATATCGCTCAGTGGGCCGAAGCGCTGGGCGGCTGTGCCGAGCGCATCGACCGCAACGGCGTGCCCAACCTGTTCGTCAAATTCGGGCCGCGCGGGGCGTCGAACGGCCGTCACTTTGCCTTCGCCGGCCACACCGATGTTGTCCCGCCGGGGGACGAGAGCGCGTGGAGCCACCCGCCCTTCGCGGCCAAAATCGTTGACGGGCAGCTCTACGGACGCGGCGCGGTCGATATGAAATCCGGCGTCGCGTGCTTCATGGGTGCGGTCGAAACCATGCTCGGTACGCTGGCCGAGGGGGACGCCATATCCCTGATCATCACCGGCGATGAGGAAGGCCCGGCGACCGACGGCACCCGCGCCGTGCTCGACTGGATGCAAGACGTCGGCGAACGCCCGGATGTGTGCATCGTCGGCGAGCCCACGAACCCCGAAGCCCTCGGTGATGCCATCAAAATCGGCCGCCGCGGCTCGATCACCGCCTATTTCGAGAGCAACGGCACGCAGGGCCACGTCGCCTATCCGCACCTCGCCGACAACCCCGTGCACCCGCTGCTGGCTGTGCTGGGTTCCCTGACCGCCGAGCCGCTGGATGCCGGCACCGAGCACTTTCAGGCGTCATCGGCACAGGTGGTCAGCTTCGACGTCGGCAACCCGGCCGACAACCTGATCCCGGCGAAGGCAACAGCGACAGTCAACATCCGCTTCAATGACAGTCACAGCAGCGACAGCCTGCAGCGCTGGATCGACGCCGCCGTCGCGCCGCACCGCCAGCACGTTTCGGTGCGCTACCGGGTATCGGGCGAGAGCTTCATCTACCCGCCCGAAGCCTTCGGCGCGCTGATCGCCGACGTGGTCGAGGACCACACCGGCCGCCGGCCCGAATATTCGACCGCTGGCGGCACCTCGGACGCGCGCTTCATCAAGGATATCTGTCCGGTCGCTGAATTCGGGCTGGTCGGCCAGACCATGCACAAGGTCGACGAGCGTGTTGCCGTCAAGGACATCGACGACCTGACCGCGATCTACGCGTCGCTGCTCCAGCGGTACTTCGCCGGGTAGCTTGCCCGCATGAAGTAGAGCCCGCAGGCGGGGGCCTTCGGGCCACTGACCTGCCGGTCGCGGGCTTCCAGAACCTCCCGAACCCAGTCCACCGGCTTGCGCCCGGCGCCGACCTCGACCAGCGTGCCGACCATGTTGCGCACCTGATTGTGCAGGAAGGAACGCGCGGCGGTCTCCACGATGACCCGCTCGCCCGTGCGCCAGACCTGCAGCCTGTCGAGGGTCTTCACCGGGGTCTTGGCCTGACAGATGATTGCGCGGAAAGACGTGAAATCGTGGTGCCCGACCAGCGCCTGTGCAGCCTCGTTCATGGCGTCAGCGTCCAGCGGTGAGCGCACCAGCCACGCCCGGTCCCGCTCCAGCGCCAGCCCGGGGCGGCGGTTGACGATAATGTAGCGGTAGGCCCGCCCGGTGCATTCAAACCGGGCGTGGAACGCATCGTCGACCTCGATCACCTCCAGCGCCGCGATGGGGTGCGGGCGCAGGCAGCCGTTGAGCGCCTCGCGGATGCGGTTGGCGTCGAAGCGGTCGCCGTCGATATCGACGTGAATGACCTGCCCCAGCGCATGCACCCCGGCGTCGGTGCGGCCACTGGCGTGGACGGTCAGGGTCTCGCCGGTGAATTCGCGGAAGGCATCGATGACAGCGCCCTGCACCGAAGGGCCGTGCTCCTGATACTGCCAGCCCATGAAGGGCGTGCCGTCATACTCCAGCCGGATGGCGAACCGGGGCATCAGTCGAGCCTCGTGCCGGGGCTGATGGGGCTGCCGCGCAGGAAGTCTTCGGCGCTGCTGACGGTCTTACCCGCGCGCTGCACGTCCAGCAGGGCCACGCTCCGGCCGTCGCCACAGGCGATTTGCAGGCCCGGCCCGCTCAGCACCGTCCCGGGCGCCGTGTCGGGGGCTGCCGTCGCGGTGCCGGCGTCGGCGCGCAGGGCCTTGACCCGCTCCCCTTCGCGCTCGAACCACGCGCCGGGGAAGGGTGAGAACGCGTTGATCCGCTGGCGCACCACGGCCGCCGGTGCGTCCCAGCGGATGCGGGTTTCGGCCTTGTCGATCTTGGCGGCGTAGGTCTGTCCGGCCTCGGCCTGCGGGGCTGGTGACAGGCTGTCGAGCTGCGCCAGCGCCTGCACGATCAGGCGCCCACCCAGCGCAGCCAGCCGGTCATGCAGCGCGCCGGTGGTCTCGGTCGGGCCGATGCCGAGCCGGTCTTCGAGCAGCACCGGGCCGGTGTCCAGCCCGGCTTCCATCTGCATGATCCCGACCCCGGTTTCGCTATCCCCGGCCTCGATCGCGCGGTGGATCGGCGCCGCGCCCCGCCAGCGTGGCAGCAGGCTGGCGTGAATGTTCAGACAGCCGCGCCGGGGTGCGTCCAGCACCGCTTGGGGCAGGATCAGGCCATAGGCGACCACCACGGCAACGTCGGCCTGCAAGGCGACAAAGGCGTCCCGGTCGGCTTGCTCGCGGAAGTTCAAGGGCGTCCGCACCGGGATCCCGGCCGCCTCGGCAAAGGCCTGCACGGGCGAAGGCTGCTCCTTCTGCCCGCGCCGCGCGGGGCGGGGTGGCTGCGCGTAGGCACAGACCACGTCGTGGCCCGCCTCGATCAGCGACCGCAGCGCTTCGACCGCAAAGGCCGGTGTGCCCATGAACACCACGCGCACGGCTCAGCCCTTGGTTTCAAAGCCCGGCGGCAGGTATTCGGGCCAGAACTCGTGGCCGTGGGCGAACTGCTGCGCGGCAAATTTGTTGAAGAAGGCTTCGGGCGGCTCAAAGGCCCCGGCGAAGCTCTCGTGGGCGGCTTCGGAGAAGAAGGCGACGGCGTACTCGACCATGCCGTTGCCGAGCCGGACCGCAACCAGCGAACCGCCATCGCCCGGGATCGCAGCGGTGATCGCGGCTTCCATGGCCGCGAGGCCGGCTTCCATCTCCGGGTCAGGGCCGCCTGCGCCCTTCAGCGGATCGTCTTCAAAGCGCCAGAAGAAGGTCACGCAGTCCGCGACGCTGGCCCGGACGGCAGCGTCGAGAAAGCCGGTGTTGTAACGCAGGGTGATCGGCACCACGCGGCCAAAGGCGTCGGTGACTTCCAGCGCGCCAATGGCCCACTGCGCATCCAGCGAGACTTCGGCGCCGGTCGGCGTCGGCGCGACCCCCTCAACCATCGGCCGCCGCGTCTTCCTCGCGCTCCTTGAGCAGCTTGCGCAGCTTCTTCATCAGCATGTTGCGCTTGAGGTTGCTGAGGTGGTCGATGAACAGAATGCCGTCGAGGTGGTCGATTTCGTGCTGGATGCAGGTCGCTTCCAGCCCGGTGAAAATCTGCTCCTGCTGGGCGCCGGTCTCGTCCTGATAGCGCACCTGCACCGCCGCCGGGCGTTCGACATCGGCGTATTGCTCGGGGATGCTGAGGCAGCCTTCCTCGTAGCTGCTCATCTCCTCGGAAATGCCGGTTATCTGCGGGTTGATGATCTTCATCGGCCGCGGGGCTTCGTCCTCGGTGCGGGAACCGCAGTCCATCACCAGCACCCGCTGCAGTTCACCGATCTGGTTCGCGGCGAGGCCGATCCCGGGCGCGTCGTACATGGTCTCCAGCATGTCATCGAGCAGCTGGCGCAGCCCATCATCGATGGTTTCGACGGGCTTGGCCTTGGCCTTGAGCGTCGGGTGCGGCGCGATCAGGATGTCCAGAACTGTCATGGGCGAGACTTTTTGCGGCGAAATAAAGGGTCGTGGCCCTTAGGTATCCCCCTGACCGGCTGCTGACAAGCGCGCAGGGCCGCAGCGTGGTAGCCTGCATGCTTCCGACGACATACCTTGCAAAGCCCCCTCTGCGTCAGCATATCAACTGTAAAGCATGCGTGGGCTGGCTTAGTCTGTCCGCATCATTCCTTTGAGGAGTAAGGCATTGGAAATCTTTGGTTTTTTCATGAACTTCAGCTCGATCACCATCGTTGCTGTGTTCCTGGTTGCGATCTTCATCGTCACCGGCGCGGTCAAGTCGGTTCCACAGGGGAACGAATGGACGGTGGAACGCTTCGGTAAGTTCACCCGTCTGCTCGACCCGGGCCTGCATATCATCGTGCCGTTCTTCGACCGCATCGGGGTCAAGATGAACGTCATGGAACAGGTGCTGGACATCCCCAGTCAGGAAGTGATTTCCAAAGACAACGCCATGGTAACGGTCGACGGCGTGGTCTTCTATCAGGTCGTGGACACCCCGCGCGCGTCCTATCAGGTCCGCAACCTGACCCGCGCCGTGGTCAACCTGACCATGACCAACATCAGAACCGTGGTCGGCTCCATGGATCTCGATGAAATCCTGTCCAACCGGGACAAGATCAACGAGAGCCTGATGCGCGTCATCGACGACGCTTCTGACCCCTGGGGCGTCAAGATCACCCGCGTGGAGATCAAGGACATCACCCCGCCGCGCGATCTGGTCGACGCCATGGCGCGTCAGATGAAGGCCGAGCGTGAGAAGCGCGCCAACATCCTCGAAGCCGAGGGCTTCCGGGCGGCTGAAATTCTCAAATCCGAGGGCGAGAAGCAGTCGCTGATCCTCGAGGCCGAGGGTCGGCGTGAAGCCGCCTTCCGCGACGCCGAAGCCCGTGAGCGTGAGGCCGAAGCCGAAGCCCGTGCCACCGAAATGGTGTCCAAGGCCATCGCCGAAGGTGACCTGCAGGCGGTGAACTACTTCGTCGCCAACAACTACATCACCGCGCTGAAGGAGATGGCGACCTCGAACAACAACAAGCTGGTGTTCATGCCGCTGGAAGCCTCCAACGTCATCGGCGCCATCGGCGGTGTGACCGAGCTGGCCAAGGCCGCGCTCGAGCAACAGCAGGAGAAGTAAGAGCCGTGGAACTGACGCAAGTAACCGACCTGCTCGCCGCCCCGTGGTTCTGGCTGGCCATTGGCTGTGTGCTGCTGGTGATCGAAATGGTGATGCCGGGGACCATGATGCTGTGGTTTGGCGTCGGCGCCCTGCTGACCGCATTGCTGGCCTGGCTGATCCCCGGTGATCTGCCGTGGGTCAACCTGCTGCTGTTCGGCTTGTCATCGCTGCTGGGGCTGATCCTCGGCCGCAATGTCTGGAAACGCTTCCTGAGCAGCAGCGAAGACAGCGACCTCAACGACCGGGGTGCGTCCATGGTCGGGCAAGTGGTGGAGGTTCACCGCGCCATCCGCGCCGGGGCCTCGGGATCGGTCCGGGTCGGCGACACGGTCTGGCGCGCCCGCTCTGACGAGAGCTTCAAGGTCGGAAGTTACGGCAAAATCGCCGATGTCGACGGCGCTACGGTGGTGCTGGTCAAGCCAGACGACGCCTGACGCCGTTCAGACCGAGCGGCGGGCGTTCATGGCGGCGAGCAAGGTGCCGTCATCGAGGTATTCCAGCGACCCGCCCACCGGCACGCCCTGCGCGACGGCGCTGACCTCGGCGCCCAGTTCCCGCAGCCGTTCCGCGAGGTAGTGCGCCGTTGTCTGGCCGTCGACCGTCGCTGACAGCGCGAGGACAACCTCGCGCGCTTCGCCTCGACGCACCCGTTCGAGCAGGCTGCCGACCCGCAGCTGGTCCGGCCCGCGGCCATCCAGCGCGGACAGGGTGCCGCCGAGCACGTGATACCGGCCCTTGAAGCTGCCGGAGCGCTCCAGCGCCCACAGGTCGCTGACGGTTTCCACCACGCACAGCACAGCTCTGCCGTCCTCGCCCAGCCGGCTCGGCGACAGACAGATCCGGCACGGGTCCTCGGTATCGAGGTTGCCGCAGGCGCTGCACTCGCGCACTGCATCGGCGGTGTCCAACAGCGACTGGGCCAGCGGCCGCATCAGCGCTTCCTTGTTCTGGATCAGCTCCAGCGCCAGCCGTCGCGCCGAGCGCGGGCCAAGCCCGGGCAGGCGCCCGAGCAGGCGCAGCAGCGGCTCAAGGTCGTTGAGGATCATGCCTAGAAGGGCATTTTCATGCCGGGTGGCAGCTGCAGACCGTCGGTCACGGCCTTCATCTCTTCGGCCATCATCGCTTCGGATTTGGCCTTGGCATCGTTGTGAGCGGCGACCAGCAGGTCTTCGAGCACCTCGACTTCTTCAGGATCGATCAGGGCGGGGTCGATGGCGACACCGCGCATCTCGCCCTTGCCGGTCAGCGTCACCTTGACCATGCCGCCACCGGCGGCGCCTTCGACCGTCATCTGCTCCAGCTTGGCCTGCATTTCAGCCATTTTGGCCTGCATGGCCTGCGCCTGCTTCATCATGTTGCCGAGGTTCTTCACGGCTCTACTCCTCTTGTGGGATCGCGTTGGGTTTGTAGCGCACATCCTGCACTTTTGCGCTCGGGAAAGCCTGCAAAGCTGCCTGCACCGTCGGGTGGCGGGTGGCTTCATCGAGTTCCGCCTGTCGCGCCAACCGGCGCGCCTCGGCAAGCGGTGACTGGCCCTCTTCATCGGAAATGGCAACCGTCAGGCGCTCGCCGGTCAGGCGGAGCACGGCATCCTGCACCTGTAGCGGCAGGTCGCGCGGCGCCCGGGATGTTAGGCGCAAGTCCAGACGCGGCGGCTCGAAGCGGACCAGATGCACGTCCTCGGCCAGCTGCGCACCCAGCAGCGCCGAAGCCTGCTCTCCGATGAGGCTGACCAGCCCTTCGAAGCCACCGGGCAGCGTCTGGGGCCCGGGGTCGGGCGTGGGCGCAATATCGCCGTCTTCGGTGAGCGCGTCGGCGCCTGTCGGCAGCGCAGTGGCTGCCGTGGGGGCATCGGGGGCATCCGGGGGCGGAATATCGGCCCAACCCGGCGGCCCGCTTTCCGTCGCGGAGACAGCTAGCGCCTCAGTGGCCGTTTCCGGCTGCGGTGTCGACGGTGCTGGCGGTACTGGCGGGGTCGGTGCAGGAGGAGGCGGAGAGGCTGACACGGGTGCACCAGAAGGCGCCAGCGCTACTCGCGGGCCGTTGTCCGGCGCCGAAGCCGGCGCGGGCGGTGGCGGCTCAGGCGATGCCGGCGGCGTTTCAGCCGCCGCGCCACCGGCACGCATCTGCTCGACCAACTGCCCCGGATCGGGCATCTGGGAGAGGTAACAGAGACGCAGCAGCACCATTTCAGCAGCCATGGACGACTGGAAGGCGGACTGCACCTCGCGCAAGCCGGACAGCGCTGCCTGCCAGAACCGGCTCAGCTGCGCCATGGACAGGCTGCGCGCCAGCGCCAGCATGGCGTCGCGGTGGCCCTCGCCGCTGGTCAGACGGGCTTCGCCCTGGGTGACGTGCAGGCGGGTCAGCTCATGGGCAAATTCGGCAATCGAGCGCACGACCGCAGCGGGGTCCGCGCCGTCTTTGTAGAGCGCATCGAACAGGGTCAGCACCTGCTCGGTCTGACCGCGGGCGATGGCCTCGAACAGCTCGACGAGCCGGCCGTAGTCGGACAGGCCGAGCATATCGCGCACAGCCTCGACCTCGATGGCACTGCCACCCAGCGCAATCGCCTGATCCAGCAGCGACAGACCATCGCGCGCTGACCCGTCGGCGGCCTGCGCGATCAGGTGCAGGGCATCGTCGCTGATGGTCACGCCTTCCTTGTCGGTCAGTCCCCGAAAGTACGTCGCCAGCTGCTCGGCGGAAATCCGGCGCAGGTCGAAGCGCTGGCAGCGGCTGCGAACCGTAATCGGTACGCGGTCGGCTTCGGTGGTTGCAAAGATGAACTTGACGTGGGCCGGTGGCTCTTCGAGCGTCTTCAACAGGGCGTTGAACGCCGCCTTGGAGAGCATGTGCACTTCATCGATGATGTAGATTTTGTAGCGCGAGGAAACCGGGACGTATTTCATCCCGTCCATGATTTCGCGCATGTTGTCGACACCGGTGTGGCTGGCGGCGTCCATCTCGATCACGTCGACGCTGCGATCCTCGCTGATGGCGAGGCAGGACGGGCAGGTGCCGCAGGGGTCAGCGGCGGGGGAAGTGCGGCCGTCTTCCTGACAATTGAGCGCGCGCGCGACGATCCGCGCCGTGGTGGTTTTACCTACGCCACGAACGCCGGACAGCAGAAACGCATGGGCCAGGCGGCCGGTTTCAAAAGCATTGCGCAGGGTCCGGACCAGCGCGTCCTGACCGATGAGGGTCGAAAAGTCGCGCGGACGGTATTTGCGCGCCAGAACGAGGTACTCGCCGGCTTCACCATCGATCAGGGATGTCTGGTTGGAAGGGACCATCTGCCACTTTATCCACGTTCTCGCCGTGTCCGCGCCCTGCCCTTCCGTTGGAATTGCGCTACACAGGGCGGCAGAAGAAATCTCAAGGGAAGATTGGAACGACCCGCACCGAATTCGTTACGGCTGCTTCCTTCCGGACCTGACCGGATTGGCGAGAGGCACGTCCGCCCCAACCTTCACGGTATTATATGGAGCACAGCCGAGCGGCTTGCAAGACAAGGCATGAACAACGACGACCCGCAAAAGACGCTTTCGCCGGCCCATCTTGACCGCTATGACCCCTCACCCAGCGCCGTTCCGCGGCGCACGGAGATCCGCGATGTCGACGACCAGACCTCGCGACCCTTCTCCGGTTCGGCCCAGCGGCTCTTTGACCGGCCCCTACCCTATACCTTCGACGGCCTCGACCGCGACGGGCTGGACCGCAGCGATCCGGCCGCCATTGCCGCGGCGCTGAACAGCCCGGAAGCCAAGATTCTGCCCGTCTGGCGGCGGCGGGTGCTGATGAGCGACGACGGCGACACCCTGCACAGCTGGCCCCGCGATAGGTTGAACGAGGGCGACCCGCTGGTCTTCCTCGGCCTGCGCGACGGCACGCCCTACTTCGCAGCGGATATTTCAGCCCACGAGAACCCAGAGACCGAAGGCGCTCGCGCGCAGTTCATTGACCCGTGGATGGTCGGCCCGAACCTCGACCCCTTCCTCGCCGGGGTCGGTGCCTACGCCCGGCATTTGCTCGCCTGGCACCGCAGCAGCCGGTTTTGCGGGCGCTGCAGCAGCCCGACCGAAGCCGCACGCGCCGGGCTGGAGCGGCGCTGCACCAACCCCGACTGCGGCGAAGTGCACTTCCCCCGCATCAATCCGGCAACGATCATGCTGGTGCAGGACCCCAGCGGCGAGCGCTGCGTCATGGCGCGCAACCACAACTTCCCGCCGACCATCCACTCGATCCTCGCGGGCTACGTCGACGCGGGAGAAACGCTCGAACAGACGGTCGCGCGCGAAGTGGCGGAGGAAGTCGGCCTGCGTATCGGCCGGGTGCGCTACGCGGCGTCTCAGCCCTGGGCCTTCAGCAACTCGTTGATGATCGCGTTCTTCGCGTGGTCAGAGACCGAAGCGCTGCAGGTCAACACCGAGGAGCTGGAGCGCGCGGACTGGTACAGCCGGGATGAGATCGACGCGCACCGGGACTCGGACAGCTTCCGGCTGCCGCGTCGGGATTCGATCGCGCGCTTCATGATCGAATCATGGATGGCCTCGGACCCAGAACCGCTATGAAGTCCGCTCACAGGGTGCAGCCGGTCTGACTGGCGCCCTGTTATCCGTCAGAGGTCAGGACTTGCGGAAGGACGAGGCCGGGTAAGACCCCAGAACCCGCACGTGCTCGCTGAAATAGGCCAGATCCTGCAGAGCGATGGCGACGTTGGTGTCATCCTGCGCGCCGTCGATGTCGGTGTAGAATTGCGCGACCGTGTGCCGGGCGTCGGTGATGTAGCTCTCCAGCTTGGTGATGTTGACGCCATTGGTGGCAAAGCCGGTCAAGGCTTTGTACAGCGCGGCGGGCACAGACCGGGTCTTGAACACCAACGAAGTGATGACCTTCTCCTCCTTGCCCGTGACTTTGTAAGGCTCGGGCGCGAGCAGCACGAAGCGGGTATTGTTGTCGCTCGAATCGCTGACGTCGGCCTCGAAGATTTCCAACCCGTACATCTCGGCGGCCAGCGATGGCGCTAGCGCAACCTGCTCCGCCGACCCATCGGCCACGACGATTTTGGCGGCACCGGCGGTGTCGTGGGCGACAACCGGTTCCAGCCCGTGCTTGCGGATCACGTCCCGGCACTGACCCAGCGCGTGGACGTGGCTGAGCACGCGTCTCGCCTCTGTCACGGATTGGCCCGGCAGGCCCATGAGCTGGAACTGGATGGGTAGGAAATGTTCGCCGATGATGTGCAGACCGCTCTCAGGCAGCAGGCGGTGCACGTCGGCGACCCGACCGGCCGTGGAGTTGTCGATCGGGATCATGGCGGCGTCGGCCAGCCCGGCCGGGACAGCCGCAAAGCTTTCTTCAAACGTCCGACAGGGGACCGGCTCGACAGAGCTGCCCCCGTAATACTGCAGAACTGCCGTGTGTGAATTGGCGCCCAATTCCCCCTGAAACGCGACCTTCATGACGTCTCCCTGCGCTCTCTGCGCGTCGCTTGCATTAACCGTGACCCTGTACCAGCATTGCTGAACCCCATTTGCGGCGTTGCAGCCCTTGCGTTTTCCAGCCCCTTAGGTCATCCAACACAACGAATGCAACCTTCCTTAGCCTTTTCGGGCGCGGGAGCAAAAAAGTCCACCGCAGGTCTAGTCGATGAGCAATTCCTTTCTGATCTTCGCCTCTGTCCTATTTGCAGCGTTTCTGGGTCTGAGCTTCATTCAGATTACCAAGCTGTTCGACCCGTCGCACCACGGCCACCACGACAAAGTTGTCAACGGTTTCCCGATCCCGGAACTGGCTGTCGGTGGCGGTGAGAAAGAGGTGTTCATCACCCCGATTTCGATCCGTCTTGCCGACGCGAACCCGGCACTGGGTCCGAAAGCTGCCGCCAAGTGCACCACCTGTCACGCGTTCGAGCAGGGTGGCGTCAACAAGATCGGCCCGGCGCTGTGGAACATCGTGGGTCGCGATATCGCTGCCGACGCCACCTACTCCTACTCCGGCGCGCTGGCTGGCATCGATGGCAACTGGACCGCTGAAGCCCTCGACGGCTTCCTACTCAAGCCCAAGGCCTGGGCACCTGGCACCAAGATGGGCTTCGCGGGTCTCAAGGATGAGGCCGACCGTGCCAACCTGATCGCGTGGATGTATCAGCAGGCTGACGCACCGCTGGCGCTGCCCGAACCATCGGCTGAAGATCTGGCTGCGGTCGAGGCCTATAACGCGGAAACCGCCGCTGCGGAATAACGCACTTTTGATCACCAAATCTTGAGCCCACGGACTGAAAGGTCGCGTGGGCTTTTTTGTTCCTCGTTTTGCCCCATTTTGTCTTTTGCATCTGACAAGGGCAGAGCTTAGGCGAAAACCCGAAACCGAAATCTCAAAGCTGACCGCAATCAACTGGGGGAAAGACTGTGACCAACCACCTTGGAAAAATCGTTTCCGGCACCGCGCTGCTGCTGCTGGCCGCCGGTGTGGCATCTGCCGAAAATGACATGGACGCACCGATCCAGCACTTCATCCACAAATTTGATGGCGAGGCCAGATACCCCGCCGACGTGGAAAGCTACCCCTATCTGAATGCTGACGCGCCGGTGTACGGCGAATACGTCTCCGCCGTGGTCGGCGGCTTCAACGACTTCAACAACCTCAACGGCCGGGGCGACGATGCTGCTGGTCTGGGCCTGCTCTACGACAGCATGCTTGGTGGGGTCGCGGACGAACTCGACACCTCTTACGGTATCCTCGCCGAGACCATCCAGATGCCCAAGGACCGCTCTTGGGTCATCTACAAGCTGCGCGACGAAGCGCGCTGGCCCAACGGCTCGCCGGTCACGGCCGAAGACGTCAAATTCACCTTTGATTTCCAGTTCGAGAAGGGCTGGCCCGGCTTTGCCGATGCCTTCGCCATGATCGAGAGCATCGAAGTACTGGACGGCAACCGGGTGAAGTTCTCCTTCACCGAGGACAACACCGACCGCAACGTCCCCTTCACCATCGGCGGTGAGGCCATCATCCCGAAGTACTTCTGGGAAGACCGCGACCCGCAGGAGATTTTCCTCGACGTCTACCCGGTCGGCTCTGGTGAGTACCGCATCAAGGAACACCAGGACGAAAACTACATCATCTACGAACGCCGCGACGACTACTGGGGCGACAGTTTTGCCTGGGCACAGGGTTCGGCCAACTTCCAGACCATGCGCTACAAGTACTACAACGATGTCACCACGATCCGTAACGCGATCAAGGTCGGTGAGATCGACATGCGCGGCGAGAACCAGATGAAGGCCTGGGTCAACGACTACAAGGCCGAAGACATCCCGGCGATTGCCGAAGGGCTGCTGATCAAGAAGGAATTCGAAGACAACGAAATCCAGAACACGCAGGCCATGTTCTTCAACCTGCAGAAAGAGAAGTTCCAGGACCGCCGCGTTCGTGAAGCCATCGGCCTGGCCTTCGACTTTGAATTCACCAACAAGCAGCTGTTCTACGGCCGCTACCTGCGCCAGAACTCGCACCTCGAGAACTCGCAGCTGGAAGCCACCGGCGTGGCTTCGGGTCGTGAGCTGGAAATCCTGCAGGCCCTCGACGCCAAATTCCCGGGCCAGCTGCCCGCGACCGTGTTCGGCGAGCAGTATTTCTACCCCGAGACCGACGGCTCCGGGAACAACCGCGATAACCTGCGAAAGGCCCTGAACCTGTTCGCAGAGGCGGGCTGGAACCTCGAAGACGGTAAGCTGGTCAACGTCGACGGCGAACAGTTTGCGCTGGAAATTGTCGACAGCTCGCCGGACAGCGAGCGCTATATCCTGCCATGGGTGGAGAACCTGGAGCGGATCGGCATCGACGCGACCTTCAGCCTCCTCGACCCGACCCAGTGGATCGAAAAGATCCGGACCCGTGACTTCGACATGACCGACTACGTCTACCGCGCGTCGTACACGCCGGGCACGCAGATGCGTTACTACTGGTCCTCGGAGCTGGCAGCGACCCCGGGCTCGATCGCCTTCCACGGCTACGAGAGCGAGGTGCTGGACGACCTGATCGCACAGCTGACGAGCGCCGAGAGCCGTGAGGAGCTCAACGCCGTCTCCAAGGCGCTGGACCGCGTGCTGATCTCCGAACACGTCGTGGTGCTCGAGTGGTACTACAACAAGTCCCGCCTGCTGTACTGGGACAAGTTCGGCGTGATCGACCACAGCGACGATGAGGACTACCTCGGCTCGCCGACCGGCGGTTGGTGGATCGATGAAGCCCTCGACATGACGCTCGACGAGCGTCGTGAAGCGCTCTGATCACCACAGCTGCTGTTGCCGCTGAATGCTCGCGTACATCATCCGACGCTTGTTGCTGATCCCCGTCACCCTGACGGGGATCTTCCTGACCAGCTTCCTGATCATCAACTTCTCCCCCGGGGGACCGCTGGAAGCCCTCATCGCTGAGATGCAGGGCATTTCGACGGACCTGGGCGACCGGATGATTGGGGCTGCGGGTGACGTGGGCGAAGCCACCGAAGAAGGCGGCGAGATCGAGGTCGGCCGCGACCTCAACCAGATCGAGGGCTACCGCGGGCGCGAGGGCATGGACCCCGTGACCTTTGAGCGCTACGCGGTGATGTTCGGCCTCGACCGGCCCTGGTACGTGCGGCTGGGCGACTACTTCGTCAGCTTCCTGCGCTTCGATTTCAAGGAATCGCTGCGCTACGGCCGGCCAGTGCTCGACGTCATCGTCGAGCGCATGCCCGTGACCATGGGACTGGGGATCATCGGGGCCCTGTTCACCTACCTGATCTGTATCCCGCTGGGGATCGCCAAGGCCCGCCGCGACGGCAGTCGCTTCGACTGGGCGACGACCACGGGCGTGGTCGGGATCGACGCCATCCCCAACTTCGTGCTGGCCATCATGCTGATCGCCATTTTCGCCGTGCAACTGCAATGGTTCCCGCTGGAGGGGCTGGTCAGCGACAACTGGCGCGAGCTGAACTGGCTGCAGAAGATCGGCGACTATTTCTGGCATATGGCACTGCCCGCCGTGGTGATCCTCGTTGGCGGCTACGCCGGGCTGATGATGCTGACCAAGAACAGCTTCATGGACCATCTGGGCCAGCAGTACGTCACCACCGCCCGCTCCAAGGGGCTGAGCGAAAGCCGGATCATGTACGGCCACGTCTTCCGCAACGCCATGATCCTCGTGCTCTCGGGGCTGCCGGGGCTGTTCGTCGGACTGCTGTTCACCGGTTCGGTGCTGATCGAGCGTATCTTCAACCTCAACGGCCTCGGGCTGCTGGGGCTGGAGAGCCTGTCCAACCGCGACTACCCCGTGCTCTACGCCAACATCTGGATCGGCGGACTGCTGGGCCTGACCCTGCATCTGATCTCAGACATATCCTACACGCTTATTGATCCCCGGATCAGTTTCGAAGCGCGCAAAGTCTGAGGGAGGGGCAGACGCATGAAACTCAAGCCCTACAAGATCCTCGGCCTGCTGCCGGTTACCGAGATCACCTTCCGCCGCTGGCTGCGCTTCCTCGCCGACCGACGGGCGCTGGTGTCCGTGATTCTGGTTGGACTGATTTTCGGCACCAGCCTGTTCGCCAACGTGATTGCGACCGACCGGCCGCTCTATGTTTCCTACAAGGGCCAGAACTACTTCCCGTTTCTGGTCGAGTACCCGGAGAGCGAGTTCGACGGCTTTGCCGGGCCGACCAACTACTACGACCCCTTCATCGCCGAAGAGGTCAACGATAACGGCTACATGGTCTGGCCGGTCGTGCCCTACCACTACCGGCGGGTGGTCAAGGACGCGGGCGCAGAGTTCCCCAGCGCGCCCGACGCCAACCACTGGCTGGGAACGGATGACAAGGGCCGCGACGTGGTCTCACGCCTGATCTACGGCATCCGGGTCAGCTTCCTGTTCGGCTTCATGTACGTCGCCATCACCGCCGTGGTCGGGATCGCCGCCGGGGCGGTCATGGGCTATTTCGGCGGCTGGGTCGACCTGCTGTTCCAGCGAATACTGGAGATTTACGGCTCTCTGCCGACGCTGTTCATCATCATCGCGATCGCCGGGCTGGTGCAGCCGAATTTCTGGCTGCTGCTCGGGTTACTGTCGATCTTCGGCTGGACCGGATACGTCGGCACCATCCGCGCCGAGTTCCTCAAGGCCCGCAACTACCAGTACATTACCGCCGCCCGCGCGCTGGGCGTGAGCAACGCCACGGTCATGTGGCGGCACGTCTTCCCCAACGCCATGGTCGGCACCATCACCTTCATGCCGTTCGCGCTCGCCGGGTCTGTGACCGTGCTCTCCGGGCTCGACTTCCTCGGCTTTGGCCTGCCGCCGGGCTCGCCGTCGCTGGGTGAGATGACCCGTCAGGGGCTGGCGAACATCCGCAAGTGGTGGCTGGGGTACCCGATTTTCGTCGGGCTGGGTGGGATCACCATGCTGATGGTCTTCATCGGCGAGGGCGTCCGTAACGCCATGGATCCGCGCAAGGCGATCCGCATCCGCCTGCCCAAGAAGCACGCCGGCGCGGTCCAGCCCGGTGATGCCGCGGGTGAGGCGGCGGGTAAGGCGACGGGTGAGGCGGCGGCCGATCCATCCGCAGCGGTGGAGACGAAGCCATGAGCCTGCTGCAGGTGCGGCGCCTCGACGTCTTCTTCGATACCCCCGATGGTCGTCTCGTCGGCGCGCAGGATATCGCGTTTTCGGTCGAGCCGGGGCGGACCACGGCGCTGGTCGGTGAATCCGGCTCGGGCAAGACGGTTTCGGCCATGTCGGTGCTGCAGCTGCTGCCCTACCCTGTGGCGGGCCACAGCCCGGACAGCGAAATCCTGTGGAAGGGTCAAGACCTGCTCAAGGCGCCGGCCAAGGCGTTGCGCAGCATTCGCGGCAACGAAATTTCGATGATCTTTCAGGAGCCGCAAATCTCCCTCAACCCGGTCCAGCGCATCGACCGGCAGGTGGCAGAAATTCTGGTCACCCACCAGCGGATCGACTGGCGCAGCGCGCGCGAGCAGGTTCCCGATCTGCTCGCCGACGTCGGTCTCGCCGACCCTGAGCGGCAGGCGCGGGCCTACCCGCACCAGCTCAGCGGCGGGCAGCGTCAGCGGGTGATGATCGCCATGGCGCTGGCCAATGATCCCGACCTGCTGATCGCCGATGAACCGACGACCGCGCTGGACGTGACCATTCAGGCGCAGATCCTCGAACTGCTGCGCGAGAAGCAGCGCGAGCGGAACATGGCCATGCTGCTGATCACCCACGACCTCGACGTGGTCGGGGCCATGGCCGACGACATCGTGGTCATGGAAAAAGGCCACGTGGTCGAAACCGGCACCGCGCGCGAGATCCTCGAAGCACCCAAGCACCCCTATACCCGCATGCTGATCGACAGCCAGCCCAGCGGCACCCCGGCGCCTGTACCCGAGCAGGCGCAACCGGTGATCGAGACCACCGATCTGCGGGTGCATTTCCCGATCCTCGCCGGCGTGCTCAAAACGCAGGTCGGCAGCATCAAGGCAGTCGACGGGGTAAGCCTGTCGATCCGCGAGGGTGAGACGCTCGGCATCGTCGGCGAGTCCGGCTCGGGCAAATCCACGCTCGGCATGGCGCTGCTGCGGCTGCTGTCAGCGCAGGGGCCGATCACCTACCTCGGCCAGTCGATCGAAGGCGCCAGCCCGGCCGCCCTCGTGCCGCTGCGGCGCGAGATGCAGGTTGTGTTCCAGGACCCGTTCTCTTCGCTGTCACCACGCATGACCGTGGGTGAGATCGTTGGCGAGGGGCTGAGCGTGCATGCGCGTGAGCTCGACGCCGCGACGGTCGAGGCGCGCGTGATCGGCGCGCTGGAGATGGTCGGCCTCGACCCGGCCTCACGGCACCGCTTCCCGCATGAATTCAGCGGGGGGCAACGCCAGCGTGTGGCCGTCGCCCGCGCCCTGATCCTCGAGCCGCGGCTGATCATTCTCGACGAGCCGACCTCGGCGCTGGACATGACCGTGCAGGCGCAGCTGGTCGACCTGCTCCGCGACCTGCAGGCCCGGCTGGGGCTGGCCTACCTGTTCATCTCCCACGACCTGAAGGTCGTGCGGGCCATGTCGCACCGGATCCTGGTGATGCGCGACGGCAAGGTGGTGGAGAGCGGCGAGACCGAAGGGCTGTTTGCCGATCCCCGTGAGCCCTACACCCGCGCTCTGTTGCGGGCGGCGACCGAATTGGCGGTGGACGAGGCGGCAGCGGTCCGCCAATAGTCTCTCAGACTTTGTGGCGCGGTTCCTGCGAACCGGTTGGCGCCATTGAAAGGCAAAGGGAGATGCACGGGCATGAAGCTGCTGCTCAAGAACGAACGCCATCTGATCGAGCGCTGGAAGAACGCTTTGCACAACCGCGTCCCCGGGCTGGAGGTGGTGACCTTTCCCTTTGTCGGTGATCCCGCGGAGGTCGACGTTGCGCTGGTCTGGGAGCCGCCGCAGGGGCTGCTCGCCTCCCTGCAAAATCTGCGGCTGGTGATCTCCACCGGGGCGGGGGTGGATCACATCCTGCGCGACCCGAGCTATCCGCGCGACGTGCCGCTGGTGCGGATGGTCGACCCGGGCCTGACCCAGGGCATGATCGAGTACGTCGTCATGGCGACCCTGCTCTGTACCCGCCGGATGCACCGGACCTTCGCGCATCAGGCCAACCGGGTCTGGCAGGAAGAGGAGGTGCGGCTGGCGACCGACCACAAGGTGGGGATCATGGGCATCGGGGTGCTCGGACAGGCCTGTGCCAGCGCGCTGATCGGCATGGGCTACAATGTCATGGGCTGGTCGCGCTCGCCCAAGCAGCTGGATGGCGTGGAGACCTATCACGGCATCGATGGTCTGGAGAAGTTCCTCAACCGCTCGGAAGTGCTGATCTGCCTGCTGCCCCTGACCCC
>PAPT01000026.1 GCA_002708995.1 Geminicoccus sp.
CGCCGCTGTTGCCCGCCAGTCCGCACCACCATTGGCCGGGCGGAACAGGCCGAAAAGGCCCGTTTTCGTGGATGCAGCGGCGCCAGCGGCGGCCGTCACCCGCCGGGGTGCCAGCGGCGCAGCGCGCTCGGCGAGGCGAGCGGCCGCGGCGACATCGCTGACCTCGCTCTGATCGAGCCCGGCCGCAGCGACAGCGCGCAGGGCCGGAGATTCGGTCAGCCCACGCACCATTTCCGTGTTGGCTTCTCCATCAAGAAAAGCCGCCATCTCCATAGGATCGAAGTCTTCAGGCAGAACTGTTCTGTCCTGCTCTTTCTTATTGTTCTTTGTCACCTTCACCGGGCCTCCTTGCCCTGTTTGGCCTCAAAAGCGCCTCTCAGCTTCACCATCGCCTTGTGCTTGGCACTGCGCACCGTCTGCGCGGCAATTCCCAATTTTTCGGCGATATCCTCAACGTCCATGTCCTCGTCGAACATGAGCCTCAGGATCGCCCGTTGCCGGTCGGACAGACCGGCCTCCCCGATTTCGGCTTCGACCGCTTCGAGCGCCGACTGGCTCCCTCCGATGCCGTCAAAGGCCGCTGATGCCTGCTCGTCGACCAGCGCGTCGGCGTGGTCATCGATGTCGTCACCCTGCGGGTGGCGACGGCGGAGCCAGTCGATGGTGGTCGAACTGGCAACAACGCGAAGAAACGTGGTCAGCTTGGCGCGGGCTGGGTTGAACCGCTTGAGCAGGGCAAAGTCCTGCTTGGACAGGCGGATGAACACTTCCTGCCCCACGTCTTCAATGTCATGGGCGTCCCCACCCACACCATAGCGGGCGAAGGTCTGGCGCACCACGTGGAGCACCAGCCCGGCATGGTCCTGACAGAAGGCCTGCCAAGTCCGTGGATCACCTTGACGAAGCGCGTCGAGCATCCCGGTGTCTTCTTCTCCCGATTGCGACCCCCCAAAATCTGAGGCTTGAGACTGGCCGGACACGTATTCTTCTTCAGTGTGATACGGCGGATTGATGGCGCGTATCCCCGCAGATCGATTATTTTTCTTGCGGCGGCGGGAACACCACCAAGCAGGCCTGTGCCTGTTCCAGCGGATAGCAGCCGGGGATCAGGTTCTGTGCCTCCCCCTCGGGCAGGTCGAGGGTTTCTGCCATGGCGAGGTGCCCGTAGCCGTCAGAGGCGACGGCGGCGAGCAGCTGCGGCACGTCGGCCCGCTCTCCGGCGAGCTCCTGCAGGCGAGCAAACCAACGACCGCTCTGGGTCGAGAACGCCGGCTCGACCGACAGCCAGGCCTGATCGGTCATCAGGCGCCGGGGGCGGAAGGCCATATAGCGTTCTGGCGTGATATCGGCGGCATCCGGCGGCGCGGGCCAGGCGAAAGGCTGACCGACGTGGCGTTCGGGGAAAACCCGCTCGTAGAAGGCATTGGCCTGCGCCGCTTCCAGCCGGGTCGACGTCTCCCAGCGCAGGAACCGGGTCGGGCCCCAGCTGGTCGGGGTCTGCAGCATGGCGGAGAGCATGGCCCGGCCCAGCCCGTGCTGCCGCCAGCTGGGCTCGACGTAGAGATCACAGAGGTAGTAGCCTGGCAGTTGCGGGGTTGCCGACCCGCGCCCGCCCAGAGACTCCATGCCCAGCACGTAACCGGTGGGATCGTCGTTGAAATAGGTCATGTAGACGACGAGGTGGCGCAGCGCGCGTTCGAGCACGACCGCATCACAGACCCCGCCGCCAGGCTCACCGCTCTCGGTGGCAAAGCGATGGATCAGGCTCAGCAGGGCGCCCAGATCGCAGCGGTCGGCGCGCCGGAGCAGGATTTCGGGCTGGTTACGGGGCCGCATCAAGCCACCGAGCCATCGAAGACCAGTGCATGCCAACGCTTGCCGTTCTCCCGCAACTGGCGCTTGGCCCAGTCGATGTCGAGATCGGGCGGACACAGCGCTTCGCACAGCGCCCAGAACGCCGGGCTGTGGTCCATATGACGCAGATGAGCGACTTCGTGCGCGACAACGTACTCGCGGACGCGGTCCTCGCCAAAAATCAGCCGCCACGAGAAATTCAGCCCCGCCCGCGATGAGCACGACCCCCAGCGGCTCTTGGTATCGCGCACGTGCAGGCTGTGGAACGGACGGCCGAGCACGTTCGAGAGCCTTTCGGCGCGGGTGGTCAGATCACGGCGGGCTTCATCCACGAGGAAATGCTGCAGGCGCAGGATCGGCTCGCCCCGCCTAGGCAGGCGCAGGCTTGGGCGGCCATCGGCATCATCAAACGTGATGCGGGTGACAGCGGGGTCGATGATGATCTGTGTGTCTTGTCCACGAAAGGGAATCAGGCTGCCGTCGCGGACGATTTCGAGGTCGGGGCGTTCGGCGATCTGCCGCTCCAGCCACGGCCGGTTGCGCTCGAGGAAGCCATGGACCAGCGCTTCGTCGACCGAGGCCGGCGCGCTGATTTTGACCCGTGAAGCATTGGTGTCGATGCGCAGGGTCAGGCGCCGCGCCCGCTTCAGCCGGCTGACGCTGACATCGAACCGGCGCTCGGCCAGGATGATGGTTTCCGGGTCTTGGAAGGACTTGGAAAAGATGCGCAAAGCCGGTCGGCCCTTGGGCTAGAGGAGACGATCTTTGGAACCCGTCTCTTTTGCACCAAATCGGTCCGATTCCATAGCTAAAAGTCTCTGTTTTCGCTTGAGACCCCAGCGATATCCGCCCAAACCGCCGTCGCTGCGGACGATCCGGTGGCAGGGGATGAGCAGCGACACCTTGTTGGTGGCGCAGCCCCGTGCGACCGCGCGCTGGCCGTTCTCCAGCCCCATTTCCTCACACAGCTCGCTGTAGGTCAGGACCGCACCGGCAGGCATCGCCAGCAGGGCCTGCCATACCCGCCGCTGAAAGGCCGTGCCCTGCACGTCCAGCACCAGCTGCCGCGAGGGCATATGACCGGTTTCGAGGCGCTCGACCACGTCTTCGAGTACGCTGCGCAAGCCTTGGGGGTCCCGGTCCACGCGCGCCGCAGCGGTGAATTCGGCCTGCAACTCGGCGGTCAGGGCTGCGTCGTCGTCCCCGAAGGCCAGAAAGCACAGCCCGGTTTCGGTGGTCGCCACCAGCAATCGGTTCAGCGGGCTGTCAACGATATCGAAGGTGATGGAAGCGCCCTTGCCTGCCCGGGCGCAGGAGGCCGGGGTCATGCCGAGCATGAAACCGCTCTGCTCATAAACCCGGCTGGCGCTGCTGTAGCCCGCAGCGTAGATGGCGTCGGTCACGCTGGCGTCGCTGCGCAGGTGCTGGCGAAAGACGTCAGCGCGCCGCTTCGCGCCGTAGTCCCACGGCGAGACGCCGACCACTCGGGTAAACAGCCTTTGCAGCTGGGTGGGCGAGGTTTCGAGGTCGGCTGCGAGGGCCTTCAGCGTCAGGGCGCGGTGGTCGAGGCCAGCGTCGATCCGGGCATCGATCATGTCGGCAGCGGCCTGCGCCAGCCGGACATCGGCGGGGCTTTCGCTGGCCACCCTGTCCAGGGTGGATGCGGCGGCTGCATCCTGCGAACGTGCGGGGGCTGCGTCTCGGTCCGGGTCGTGGATCATGCGCTGGTTTCCTACCAAGGCGTGCTTGAAAAGCGCCGCTTTACTCGACGCCTGCACGCAATCTACCCGAACTGCCGGGGCCTTGCGCTCCGAATCTTGCGCGAAGACAAGCAATAGCGTGTTGCCGGGCGCGTTCGCGCACGGCGTCAGTGTCAGGGCCTTGGTCGGTTCCGTGACCCCTCAGCCACGCTCGTCCGGGCCCAGCGCCGCGCCATTGGCAAAGCCGTTGGGCTTGCGTGGGCTGAGGTTGAGGTATCCCGTGCGCCAGGCCTGCTTAGGCTGAGCTTCACCATATTCGACCCAGTCAAAGCGACTGATCGAGCAGTTGTCGACCCCGATCGACAGGCCCTTATCCGGCGCCATGCCCAGCGCGATGGTGGCCATGGCGCGGATCACGCCGCCGTGGGCCACACAGACGATATCCTGACCGCGGAAAGCGGCGGTCCAATGGCGGACCCCAGCGTGGACGCGTTCGATTACGTCGGTAAAGCTCTCGCCGTTGGGGGGGCGGTATTCGGCGGCGGTGTGCCAGAAGGGGTGCTGCTCGCCCCCGGGCAGGGCTTCTTCCCACGTGAGGCCCTCCCAGTCGCCCAGCCCCTGCTCGGCGAAGCGGGCATCCTCGGTGCTGGTGATGGCGGGGTAGCCATCGCGGATGATGGCGTCGCGGGTGCGGTGAGTGCGCCCGGCGGTGCTGGTCAGCCAGTGCACGCGTTCGCCGCGTGGCAGGGCGCGGGCAGCGGGGGCGAACATATGGGTTTCCGAGACATCCACGGGCATGTCCGAGGCGCCGTAGACGATATGATCAGGGTTTATGACCGGCGCGTGCCGGACCCAGAACCAGCGGGTCACTACTGCCATTGTGATGTCTTTCGTGTCGAAGCGGTGGAAGAGAGTGCGAGGTCGTGAATGCCCTCGGCAAAGCGCTGGAAGGCGCCGATCGGGCCGGGTCTATTCAGCTGATGTGGGACAGGGCAGCGGCGAAAAAAGCCAGCTCAGAGAGCACCTGGGCCGCGCCGCAGACATCGCCGGTGACGCCCCCGAACTGCCAGCGGGCGAAGAGGGCGAACAGACCTGCCACCACGGCTGCCAGCAACGCGGCGCCGAGCAGGAAGCCTGTGCCGGGCAGGAGCAGCAGCAGAATGAGAAGCAGCCCCAGCGCGATGGCAAGGGCGATCGCGGCCTGTTGCACGTCCGGACGGGCGCTGGCCAGCCCCCTGGAATTGGCCGGGGGCCAGGTGGCCCAGATGGCGGTCATCAGCGCGCGGGACCAGGCCGCTGCGCTGACCAGCAGGGCCAAGGCAAGACCGGGCTTGAGCGGGTCGGCGAGTATATACACCACGCCGACTTTGAGCACGACCATGAGCACCAGCGCCAGCACACCAAAGGCGCCCAGTCTGCTGTCCTTCATGATCTCCAGCCGCCTAGCGGGATCGCCACCGCCAAGGCCGTCGGCAACGTCTGCGAGGCCATCTTCATGCAAGGCGCCGGTGATCAGCAGCCCCGCCGCCACCACGGCAACAGCGACCACGAACGGATGGAAGCCAAAGCCGGAGATCAGGCTGAGCAGCACCCACAAGGCCAGCCCGATCAGCGCGCCGACAACGGGAAAGGCCCAGACGGCCCGATCGGTCGAGACGCCGTCGTTGAACAGGAATGAAGGCAGCGGCACACGGGTCAGAAAGGCAAGGCTGGTGGCCAGACCACCCATGGCCTCTTTCCAAACAGTCATGACTTGGACTAAGCCCCCTGTGAAACCTGTGTTGACCCGCTTTAGCGCGAAGTAGAACCAATGACCACCGAACAAAGTCCAATCGCCTCCCTCGCCGAAATCCGTGCCCTTCGCCAAAACCTGCCCGGACGGGACGAAGCCGCTGAGGCAGAAGCCCAGCGCCGAAACGCGATCCTGACCAAGCCGCCGGGTGCACTGGCTGACCTCGAGGATATCGCGATCTTTATGGCGGGGTGGCAGGCGCGCGCGCTGCCCGAGGTCAACCACCCGCGCACGGCTGTGTTCGCCGGCAATCACGGGGTTGCGGCGCAAGGCGTATCGGCCTTTCCGGCGGAAGTGACGGCGCAGATGGTGCTTAACTTTCAGGCCGGTGGTGCGGCGGTCAATCAACTGGTTGAAGCGCTTGACGGTGACCTGATGGTCTACGAAATGGCGCTGGACGTGCCCACGGCTGATTTCACGCAGGGGCCGGCGATGAGTGACGAGGAATGCGCGCAGGCCATCGCCTACGGCATGATGGCCGTCGAGCCCGGCGTGGACCTGCTCATGCTCGGTGAGATGGGCATTGCCAATACGACCTCAGCCGCGGCGATCTATCATGCGCTCTACGGCGGTAAGGCCGAAGACTGGACCGGCCCGGGCACGGGCGTGGAAGGCACCGCACTTGAGAACAAGATTCGAGTGGTTGGTGAAGGCGCTGCCCGGCACACCGCCGAAGCGGTCGACGGGCTGGATGTCCTCGCGCGGCTCGGTGGGAAGGAAATCGCGGCCATCGCCGGGGCGATCCTGGCAGCACGGATGGCGCGGGTGCCGGTAATCCTCGACGGCTATATCTGCTGCGCCGCGGCAGCGTGTCTGCACGCCTGGGCACCTGAGTCGATCGGCCACTGCCTCGCCGGACATCTCTCGGTCGAAGGCGCCCATGCTGAGGTACTGCGCCGGATGAACAAGAAGCCGATCCTGCAACTCGGGATGCGGCTGGGAGAAGGCTCAGGCGCGACGTTGGCGGCGCAGATCGTGCGGTCCGCCTGCGCGCTGCATGCCGGTATGGCGACCTTCGAAGATGCGGGGGTAAGCGACAGCCTGCACTGAGGCAGCGCTTTGGCCCCGCAACAAAGCATTACTTTTGCGGGCTCAATTTGACGACGCTCCGCGGCTTACAAATCTCCCCCGCGCACCTTCTTAGCTCTACGCTCAACACGGCTGCGCCTTTGAGTGCGCGGGAGCTCTTAACGCGAACTGCTATCCAATTGTCTGTGAGGGCGCTGGAGTTCTAAGTTGCAGTATGGTTGCTCCGACTTGTCCCCAAACGCGCTTCGCGCGGCCTGTCCATTTCAGTACGCGTAGGAGATTTGTAAGCCGCGAAGCGGCGTCAAATCGAGCGCGCCACCCCGAGGCCTGACCTCACACCCCCCTTTCCTTTTCAGCCAAAGTGGTCAGCTTAAGGGCATGACCGTCGCGAACCCTATCGTTGGCGCCTCGGACCAACTCGAGGCAACCCGTGGGCTGGTGTCTTTCCGCATTGTCACCGCGATGCGCTGGATCGCCATCACCGGCCAGGCTGCCGCCGTGCTAGTAGTTTACTTCGCCATGGGGTTCCAGCTGCCCGTCGGTCTAGCCATGCTACCGATTGCCCTCAACGTCGCTGTCACGCTTTTCGCCTGGCAGCGTCGACGCCGGCAGGGTCGCGATGCCCTCTGGCTGCGAGACAGCGAGGCGGGCCAGTATCTGGCCTGGGATCTGATCCAACTGGGGGTGCTACTGTGGCTGACCGGCGGCGTCTCCAACCCCTTCGCCATCGTCATTCTTGCCCCGGTCACGGTGTCAGCGTCGATCCTGCGGCGCGCCACCACTTCAATCCTGGCCTTTCTCGCCATCGCTATCGTTACCCTACTTGCGGCCTTCGCCCTGCCCCTGCCCTGGAGCAATGCGCAGGTGATCTTCCCGGCCACCTTTGTTGGCGCCCTGTGGGCGTCGCTGGTGCTGTCGATCCTGTTCGTCGCACTCTACGTCTCGTGGCTGGCCCAGCGTGCCCGGGACATGTCACAAGCGCTGAGCGCCTCACAACTGGCGCTTGTCCGGGAACAGCGCATGTCCGCCATTGGTGGCCTCGCCGCCGCCGCCGCCCACGAACTGGGCTCGCCTCTCTCGACCATCGCCGTTGTCGCCAAGGAGCTGGTGCGCGACATGCCCGCCGGCTCCCCGCAGGCCGAAGACGCCGCCCTGCTTGTGCAGGAGACCAACCGCTGCCGCGATATTCTGGTCGCCCTCGAGCAGCGAAACAGCGGCCCGCCGGACAGCGACGACCCCTACCACCACCTGCCCATATCAACCCTGCTCGAAGTCGCCGCACACCCGCACCAGCAGGAGCGGGTTGCGGTCAGCATCATCGCCGACCCGATCCACGTCGACGACACCTATGACGACGAGGACGACGAAGGCGTTAACACCGAAGCCGACCTGGCCGAGATCGACGTTACCCGCCTCGAACAGCCCACGATCGCCCGTCGCCCGGAGTTGATTCACGGGCTCGGAAACTTCATCCAGAACGCGATCCAGTTCGCCGCATCGGAAGTCACGGTGCAGGCCACTTGGACGCCGGACACCATTACCGTCCTTATCCTCGACGATGGTCCCGGCTTCGACCCCGCCATCCTCAGCCGACTGGGCGAACCCTACGTACAAGGCAGCGGCAACCGGACCCAGGCGCGCCGTACCGGCACCCGCAGCGGCAGGGATGGCGGCATGGGCCTCGGGGTGTTCATCGCCCGCACCCTGCTCGAGCACACGGGCGCAACCCTTGACTTTACAAATCGTCGCAGGGGCGGGGCGTCGGTTGCTGTCACGTGGAACCGACCTACCTTAAGCGTAGAAGATTGATTTTTGCAGGGTTTTTCGCGCCAGAATCCGGACCGCGACCGACCGACTGAGAGGACACAATGTCTTTAGGCGTTGCAATTGAGACGGACGAAGCCCAGGCGCTGCAGGGTGACGTGGATCGCAGCCTGCTGATCGTGGACGACGACACGCGCTTTGCCGAACGGCTCGCGCGTGCGCTTGAACGGCGCGGGTTCGAACCCGTGACCGCCTACTCCGTTAAGGACGGCAAAGAAGCCGCTTCCATCAATCCCCCTGCCTTCGCCGTGGTTGACCTCCGACTCGAAGACGGGAACGGCCTCGACGTGGTAACGGCCCTGACCGAAGCCCGCCCGAACAGCCGCGTGGTGGTGCTGACCGGCTACGGCAACATTGCCACCGCTGTTTCGGCGGTCAAACTTGGCGCGCACGACTACCTGCCCAAGCCCGCCGACGCCGACATCATCGAAGCGGCGCTGCTGTCCGGCGACGGCCTGCTGCCGCCCCCACCCGAGTTTCCGATGACCGCCGACCGGATCCGGTGGGAGCACATCCAGCGCATCTACGAGCAGTGCGACCGCAACGTCTCCGAGACCGCCCGCCGCCTGCGCATGCACCGCCGGACGCTGCAGCGGATTCTCAATAAATACGCGCCCCGGGTCTAGGCTCGAACCCACGATCCCGGATCCGACTGCGTCATCGGGCGGATCCCTGGCGCTTGCCCGCATGACCGCGCAACAGCGCCGGCCTTTGACACAATTTCAGCTGGTTTTAGCGGTTACCCGCGGCTCTACCGGTTTCACCAGTTTCACCGGCGAAAAGCGCCGAAAGATCACACGGCCGAACGCTCCCGCACGAGCCGGTCGGCAGCGTTGGTCGCGTATTTCATCAGCAACGAACGGCGACGGGCTGCGGACAGCGGATCGGCTATTTTCGGTGGCCGCAACTCAAAGGCTTCGAAGTTGTCCGCGAGAATAATGCCCACGTCCTCGGGCAACTGGGGTAGTGGAAAGTCCGGGTCCACGGCAAAACTGAAGCGGTCACAGAAGCCCAGATACTCGTGCCACTTGTGATCAACCCGGTAGTCGTCGAGGCACGACTTGATTTCGATCGCCCAGAACTGCCCCTTGGTCGACAGCGCCATGACGTCGACCCGCCGCCCGGTGGGCAGCGTGAATTCGGGCAGCACCGACCAGCCCAGCGCGTGAAAATGCCCGATGACGCCCCGCAGGATGCGGGAGGTGATATCGACGCGCGATACCCCGAAGCCGAGTCCCATGCCAGACTTAGGCGCAGCTGGCTTCGGGCCGCCTTCAGCGCTGGTATTTTCCTGATTATCGGTCATGGCTCCGTTATGGAGCATGTCGGGCCGCAGGTCCAACCGCACAGACCGCCTAAATTTTGGGCGCTTCCCACTTTTGCCTGCAAGTAATGAAGGCAAACTATCCTGTCATCCTAGAGTGATACGCGCGCGGTGAAATAATCACACCACAGGAAATCTCCGGGGAACAATGAATGACCGAGCAGTCTTCAGGCGTATCGGCTACCGTGAAATGGTTTAACCCGACCAAGGGGTTTGGGTTCGTAACCGCGCTGGACACCCCGCGTGATGCCCTCCTGCACGCGAGCGTGCTGGCCAAGCAGGGCAAGCGCTGGCTGCCCGAGGGCACGGAAGTCGAAGTCATTATCGATGAAGGCCCGAAGGGTCTGGTGGTGTCAGAACTGCTGGAATTTCAGGAGCCGCAAGAGCCCGACAACGCAGACGCAGACGCGGACTGGATCGCGGCCGAGGTAAAGTTCTTCAACTTCTCCAAAGGGTACGGCTTCGCCATGATCTTCGGGACCGACGGCGAAACCGAAGACGTATTCTTCGACAGTCGTGCACTGGCGCAGGCGGATCTTGACCCGCCACGGCCGGGAGAACGCTTCCTTGTGCAGTTGATTCAGCGCCCCCAAGGGCAAGCCGCAAAGCGGATCAAAGTCGCCTGACCCAGCCCTCGATGCGGTCGAGTGCCGCCTCGATATTCTCCGTTGAATTGGCAAAGGACAGCCGGACGTAACCTTCTCCGGCCGCGCCGAAAGACGTGCCGGCAATCGCAGCGACGTTGAGGTCCTCCAGCCACTGATCTTGCACCTGCTGCGCACTCAGCCCCAGACCGCTGATATTGGGAAAGGCATAGAAGGCCCCCTTTGGCCGCGCCGCCGTCACCCCCGGCAGCGCGTTCAGCCGCGCATGGATCAGGTCGCGCCGGGCCTGAAACGCCAGCCGCATGGTCTCGACATCGTCCTGCAGGCCTTCAAGCGCCGCCAGCGCCGCAGCCTGCGCCGGGGCGTTGACGCAGCTGTGGATATTGATGGCCAGCTTGGTCGCCGCCCCGATCATCGACGCCGGCCAGATGCCCCAGCCCAGCCGCCAGCCGGTCATGGCATAGGTCTTGGACCAGCCATCAAGCACGATCAGTCGGTCGCGCAGCGCCTCGAACCGTAGCAGGCTCAGGTGACTGGCGCCGTCGAAATACAGCCGTGAATAAATCTCATCCGACAGCACGGCGCAGTTCGGGAAGGCCTCCAGCCCCCGGGCCAGCGCCTCGACCTCGGCTTCGAGATTGCTGCCGCCCGTTGGGTTGCCGGGGCTGTTGAGGATGATCAGGCGGGTGTTGTCATTAACGCGCTCGAGGATTTCATCGGCGCTGAAGCTGAAGCCCTTGTCTTCGTGCAGGGCGTAGGGCGCGGGTCGCGCCCCGCTATAGCCGGCCATGGAGCGATAGATCGGAAATCCGGGGTCGGGGTAAAGGATCTCCCGGCCCGCTTCGCCCAGCAGCATCATGGCAAAGGCCATGGTGACCTTCCCGCCCGGTACCACCAGCACGCTGTCCGAGTCGACGGCGAGACCGAAGAAACGGTCGTAGTAGGCCGAGACCCCTGCCCTTAGTTCTGCGGTTCCGGTCGCGGCGGTATAGCCGTGCTGGCCGTCACGCAGGGCCTTGATTGCAGCCTCAACAATATACGCCGAAGTTTGGAAATCTGGCTGACCAATGCCGAGATTGATGATGGGATGCCCTGCAGCCGCCCTTTTCTGCGCCCGGGAAAGGACATCGAAGGCGCTTTCTGTTTCAAGCAGAGCGGCGCTGGAAGCCAGCATGTTCATCTTTAATCCCGTCATCTTTTGGAGGTTTTATCTGTTTTCAGTCTATTTTCTGGTTAAATCCAGCCTTATTGGAGCGCGCTTCTCTCAGAATTATTTTTATTTCTATTCTTTGGCACAGACGCGGGTCAGGGGCGGGTACGCTCAACGCCACACCATGCTGTTCGCCGCCGGTGGCGGCGGGGCGGTCTGGATGCCCACTCAGACCTGCCTGAGCGTGCCTGCCCCTCTACCTTTGCTTTATTGCCAACCGGTCCGCCAACCTGCCACTGCCGGCATCCGTCAGAAGCGCTCGAGTACCACGTACAGCGCGTCGATACCCTCTTTCGGCAGATAGTCGTTAAACCCACGATAAATCTCGCGGCACAGACCGTCGTCAAACAGCGCCTCCAGCGCGTCTTCAAAGGGACGCTCCTCGTAGCCCTTGCCATTGATCGAGATCACCGCGCGCGCGCCGGAAACCATCGGCGGCGCCAGAAACGCCAGATGCTCAGGACCGATGACCGACGGGCCGAAGATGCCGCAGCAGGTCAGGGCCTCGACGCTGCCCTCCTTCAGCGGATAGGACTGAGTCATGTCGATTTTGCCAAGACTGCGATAGATGCCCAGACCCTCGGCGACGGCCAGCATCTCCGGGCTCAGGTCCAGACCATCGATGGTCGAAAACCCCAACCGACGCAGATGCACGCCCAGTTGCCCTGTGCCGCAGGCGAGGTCGAGCACTGGCGCGCCCTTGTCGAGAAACTCCGCCGCCAGTTCAGCAACCACGTCCGGCGCGACGTAGCCCATGCCTTCAGTGGTGTCGGCGTCGTAGGTCGTCGCCCAGTCGGCGTAGAGCTTGCGGGTGCCCTCGACATCGCTGATAGCATAGGCTTGGTTCTTCTGGGCGGCGCCCTTGTTCTCAGCCATGGGTCAGTGCGCCTCCATCCAGTTGTCAGCAATCCCGGCGTCTGCCACCAGCGGCACGGCCAGTTCCACCGCCGGCGCGCAGGCGTTTTCCATGACCTCGCGCGCGGTGGCGACCAGTGCTTCGGTCTCGGCTTCCGGCGCCTCGAAAATCAGTTCGTCGTGGACCTGCAGCAGCATTTTCGCGCTCAGCCCTGCGGCTTCGAGCGCCGCAGGCATGCGCAGCATGGCGCGCTTGATGATATCGGCCGCCGTACCCTGAATCGGGGCGTTGATCGCCTGCCGCTCCGCAAAACCGCGCTGGGCAAAGTTCTTGTCGGCGATGCCCTTGAGGTGGATTTTGCGCCCGAACAGGGTCTCGACGTAGCCGTTGTCGCGCCCGAATAGCTTGGCACGCTCCATGAAGTGCCGGATGCCGGGGAAGCGCTCGAAATACTGGTCGATGAAGTCCTTGGCCTCGGCGTTGGAAATCCCGAGGTTGTTGGCCAGCCCAAAGGCGGAAATACCATAGATGATGCCGAAGTTGATCGCCTTGGCGTTACGCCGGACCATGGGGTCCATGCCCTCGATCGGCACCCCGAAGACCTGGCTGGCCGTCATGGCATGAATGTCGAGGCCATCGCGGAAGGCCTGCCGCAGAGTTTCTTCCTCAGCCATGTGCGCGGTCAGCCGCAATTCAATCTGCGAGTAATCGATCGAGACCAGCTTGCAGCCCGGCTCGGCGATGAAGGCGGAGCGGATCTTGCGCCCTGCCTCGGTCCGCACCGGGATGTTCTGCAGGTTCGGGTCGGTCGAGGACAGCCGCCCGGTCTGGGCGCCGGTCATGGCGTAGGACGTGTGCACCCGCCCGGTGCGCGGGTTGATCTGGTGCTGGAGCGCGTCGGTATAGGTCGAGCGCAGCTTGTTCACCTGCCGCCAGTCGAGGATGCTCCGCGGCAGCGCATGCCCCTGCGCGGCGAGGCCTTCGAGCACGTCGGCACCAGTGGAATAAGCGCCGGTCTTGCCGGTTTTTTTGCCCCCGGGCAGCCCCAGCTTGCCGAACAGGATCTCACCCATCTGCTTGGGCGAGGCGATGTTGAAGGTCTCCCCCGCCAGCGCGTAAATCTCGTCTTCGAGCCGAGCGCTGTCCTGACTGAACTCGGACGACATGCGCGAGAGGATCTGCGGGTCGACCTTGATCCCGGCGCGTTCCATGTCTACCAGAGTGTCGATCAGCGGGCGCTCCATGGTCTGGTAGAGCGTGGTCATTTTCTCCGGCACCAGCCGGGCCTTCAGCCGCCGATACAGTCGCAAGGCGATATCCGCGTCTTCAGCGGCGTAGTCGAGCGCCTTGTCCAGCGGCACGTAGTCGAAGGTCACCTGCGCCTTCCCCACCCCGGCAACCTCCTTGTAGGGGATGGTCTGATGACCCAGCATCCGCTGGGACAGCTCATCGAGGCCGTGGTTATGCTTTCCGCCGTCGAGCACAAAGCTGAGCAGCATGGAATCGTCGACGGGCGCGACGTGGATATCGCTATGGCGGAGCACGGCGAGGTCGTACTTGGCGTTGTGGGCAACCTTCATCACCGCTGGGTTTTCCAGCAGCGCCTTGAGCCGGGGCAGTGCTTCGGACAGGGCGATCTGCTCGGGCATTTCGGCGATCAGGTCGGCCGTGCGGTGGGTCAGCGGGATGTAGCAGGCCTCACCGGGTTCCACGCACAGCGATACGCCGACCAGCTCAGCCTGCTGTTGATCCAGCGAGGTGGTTTCGGTGTCGAAAGCGACCAGTCGCGCGGCCTCAGCGCGGGCGATCCAGCCCTCCAGCGCCTCGACTGAGGTCACCAGCTCATATTTGTTGTCGGCGATCGCCGGTTCAGCATCGACACCGGCTGAAGCCGCTGGGGCTGCGCCTTCACCCCCGGCTCCCACCACCGGGGCAGGACCGGTCGAGCCCGCTGCCATGCCGGCATTGCCCGCAGGTGCCGCGACTTCCATGCCCAGCCGCTGGGCGATGGACTTGAACTCCATCTCCTCGAGAAAGGTCCGCAGCGTTTCGGCGTCGTGGGCTTCGTGGCGCAGATCTTCGAGGTCGGGCAGGTCCGGCACGGCGTCGTCCAGCCGCACCAGATCGCGCGAAATCCGCGCGAGGTCAGCAAATTCGATCAGGTTTTCGCGGCGCTTGGGCTGCTTGATTTCGCCTGCCCGTGCCAGCAGCACGTCGAGATCACCGTATTCGTTGATCAGCAGCGCGGCGGTCTTAACCCCGATCCCCGGAACCCCGGGGACGTTATCGATGCTGTCTCCAGCCAGCGACTGCACGTCCACCACGCGGTCAGGGCCGACGCCGAACTTCTCCACCACGTCGTCATGACACAGCCGCTTCTGCTTCATCGGGTCGAGCATACAGATGCGGTCGTCGACCAGCTGCATCAGGTCCTTGTCCGAGCTGACAATCACCACGTCCAGCCCGACTGACGCACCCTGCCGCGCGTAGGTGGCGATGATGTCGTCGGCTTCGAAGCCGTCCTTCTCGATATAGGAGAGATTGAGGGCGCGGGTCGCGTCCCGGACCAGCACGAACTGCGGCTTCAGATCCTCCGGCGGGGCGTCGCGGTTGGCCTTGTACTGATCGTAGATGTCGTTGCGGAAGGTGACTCCGCTGGCGTCGAAAATCACCGCGAAGTAGTCCCGCGCATGGTCTTCGACCAGCCGCAGCATCATGGTCATGAAACCGCGCACGGCACCGACCGGCATGCCATCGGAACGGGTCAGCGGCGGCAAAGCGTGATAAGCTCGGAAGATGTAGGCTGAGCCGTCAACGAGATAGAGTGTGCGTCCGTTGTTCGCGTCTTCGTTCAATGATCCCGGTCCTTCCGCTAGAGCTATCCTCACCCTAGCGTTTTCAGGGTACCTCTGGCTAGCCGGTGCGGCCACGGCTGAGACCTCGCTGGAGGACAATGACCTTCGGGGTGCACTCATGGCGCGCTTCGGGGCGCTGGACTGGTCCGGCGACGATCGTTTCCCCATGCCCTGCGACGAAGCCGAGGGCGAGGTTCACCGCGCCGAAGCGCTGGCCGGGCAGTCGACGCAGCCCGCGCCGTTCCTGCAGGTCGAAGGCCGGGAGCGCTGGTTCCTGAACTTCCGTGCGGACTATCAGACGGATTTCACCGCCTCGTTGCATGGGCAGGCCCTGCGGACCGTCCGACGCTACTGGCCTGACCGGGAAAGCTGGCTTGGGCGCGAAGTCCGGATTAGGGGCTTCGTCGACACCTGGAACGGCCTGTTTATCGAGTGAGACTTCCCGGGGCAGTTTTGTTTTGTCGATCCGATGCCCGATTCCGCCTAGAATGACGCCCATGACTGACGATTTTCGACCCACTCTGAGCATCAATCTTGGCGCTATCGCCGACAACTGGCGCGCACTGAATGCCCGCAGCGCCGGCGGTTCGGCGGCGGTGATCAAAGCCGACGCCTATGGCCTTGGCGCGGCAGACTGCGGCCCAGCGCTGCTGGCGGCCGGGGCCGAGCGCTTTTTCGTGGCGACGCTGGAGGAGGGCTGCCGCCTGCGCGCCATCCTCAGCGGGGCGCCTTGGATCGGGGTGCTCGAAGGCCTGTCCGACCCGTCAGCCTTCGCACGGGCGGCTCTGACCCCCGTGCTCAACACCCCGGAGCAGGTGCAGGCCTGGTTGCAGGTCCGGGGAAGCCTGCCCACAGAACTGGTGGTCCACGTCGACACCGGCATGAACCGTCTGGGCCTGAGCCCGGAGGCTGCGGCTGGCCTGTTTGGCAGCGAGGTCTGGCGCTCGGCATCCCGGCGCCTGCTCATGTCGCATCTGGCCGAGGCGGAAGACCCGACTGCGCCCTCCAACCGCAGCCAGCTGGCGGCCTTTACCGCTGCCATGGAGCAGGCCGAACCAGGCGCGGAAGGGTTTACGGCCTCCCTGATCAACAGCTCCGGGCACTTTCTGAGCGAGGATTTCTGCCGCATCGGACTGGGCCGGCCGGGCGTGGCGCTCTACGGCGCAAACCCCTGCCCCGGCCAGCCGCATCCGCTGACGCCCGTGGTCAGCCTGCACGCGCCGCTGATTCAGGTCCGACGGGTGCCGGCAAACAGCCCGGTGGGCTACGGCAGTACCTGGACCACGGCGCGGGAGAGCGTGCTGGGTGTGCTGGCGCTGGGCTACGCGGACGGCTGGCCCCGGGCGGCCTCCGACCGTGTGTCAGTCGCCCTCGACGGCCACGAGGCGCCCCAGGTTGGCCGGGTATCCATGGATACGGTGGTGCTCGACCTGACCGACCTGCCCTCCGCGTTGCAGCAGGTCGGCACGCTGGCCACCGTCATCGGCCCGGGTTTGCCGCTGGAACGCTTTGCCGAGGGCGCAGGCACCATCAACTACGAAATCCTGACCAGCCTTTCGCGCCGCGCGAAAAGGGTCTATCTCAGCGCGTAGACCACCCGTGAAGGGCGAATGAGGACAACGGCAGCACAGTGGCTTGGATAACCAACGGATTGGCGCAGATTGGCGCGGGCTTGCTGTCGCTGCTCGCGGGTCTGGGTGCGCGCACGCTGTTTGGGTTTCAGGCGACCTGGCGGCTGTTTACCCCACCCTTTTACCCGCGCATCTTTGTCGCACAGGTGGCCGAGTTCTTCTACTTCTCCCTGCCCGTTGTCGGGCTGACGGCACTGTTCACCGGCATGGTGCTGGCGCTGCAGAGCCATACCGGTTTCGAGCGCTTCAGCGCCGAAGACGCGGTGCCGCAGGTTGTCGCCCTGTCGATCGCGCGGGAGCTGGGGCCGGTGCTGGCGGGCCTGATGGTCTCGGGCCGCATGGGTGCGGCCATGGCGGCTGAGCTGGGCGCCATGCGCGTGACCGAGCAGATCGACGCGCTGAGCACCCTGCGGGTCGACCCCATGCGCTATCTGGTGGCGCCCCGGATCCTTGCAGCAACGCTGTCGCTGCCGCTGCTGGTGCTGGTCGCTGACGTCATCGGTATCCTCGGCGGTTACGCCGTTGCCGTCGGCCAGTTAAGCTTCGACGGGCCGCTGTTCATCAGCAACGTCATGCGGTTTCTGACCGGGGGCGACCTGTTCAGCGGCCTGATCAAGGCAGCGGTCTTCGGCTACCTGATCGCGGTCATGGGCTGCTACCACGGCTTTGCTGCCAGCGCAGGCGCCGAAGGCGTGGGCCGGGCGACGACGGCGGCTGTCGTCTCGGGCGCCATCGCTATTCTAGCGTCGAATTTCCTGCTCACCGCGCTGTTGTTCGGGGTCGTCTGATGTCAGCTGCGCTTGAAATATCCGACCTGCGGGTCGTCCTCGGCGGCCGGGACATCCTGCGCCGGGTGCAGTTCTCGGCCCGGCCGGGGGAGACCATCGCGCTACTCGGCGGCTCAGGGACCGGTAAATCTGTGACCCTGAAGGCCATCCTCGGCCTGCTGCCCGCCACCGCCGGTTCGGTGCGGATCGACGGCGTGGACGCGCTTGCCGAACCTTCGGCTCGTGCCAGCGAGGCCCGCGCCCGCATCGGTATGCTGTTCCAAGGCGGCGCGCTGTTCGACTCACTGTCGATCTGGGAGAACATCGGTTTCCGCCTGCTCCACGCCGAGGGCTTCAGTCGCGCAGAAAGCCGCGACCGGGCGCTAGAGATGCTCGACGCGGTCGGGCTGGACCGGGCGCTGGCCGAACGTCGCCCGGCAGACCTCTCCGGCGGGCAGCAGAAGCGCGCCGGTTTGGCCCGGGCGCTGGCCGCCGAACCCGAAGTGCTGTTTTTCGACGAGCCGACCACAGGGCTGGACCCGCTGTCGGCCGGGCGGATCGATGCACTCATGGCCGAGACTGTGGACCGGACCGGGGCGACGGCAGTGATGATCACCCACGACCTCGCCTCGGTGCGCCGGGTGTGCCAGCGGGTGGCCTTCCTGTGGGAGGGCGAGATTGGCTGGGAAGGCCCAGTCGATCAGCTCGACGACAGCGGTTTTGAGCCACTGCAGGCCTTCCTGCGGGGGCGCGACTGATGGCCCGCGCCCGCTCCCACTACGTCTGTCAGGACTGCGGCGCGTCCCACTCGCGCTGGTCGGGTAAGTGCGAGCAGTGCGGGGGCTGGAACACGCTGGTCGAAGAAGCGATCAACACCGGCGCGCCGGGCGGTCTGGGTAAGAAGGGCGGTGGCTTTGGCAGCGGCAGCGGCGGCAGCGGCGGCAGCGGCGGCAGGGGTCGCGGCGACGGACTGACGCTCAACCTCGTCGAACTGACCGGCGCGGCGGAACCCCCGCCCCGGCTTTCGACGGGTGATGCCGAACTGGACCGGGTGACGGGCGGCGGTTTGGTCCCCGGCTCGGCGCTGCTGATTGGCGGTGACCCGGGGATCGGCAAGTCGACCCTGCTGCTGCAAACCGCAGCCAAGCTTGCGCGCGGTGGCGACAGCGACGGGCGCGCGCCGGTGTCAGTGGCCTATGTCAGCGGCGAGGAATCGGTCGACCAGGTGCGGCTGCGCGCTGAACGGCTGGAAGCCGCCGATGCGCCGGTCCAACTTGCCGCCGGGACCGCCGTTCGCGATATCCTGACCACCTTTGACGGACTGGCTGCGCCGGATCTGCTGATTATCGATTCCATCCAGACCATGTATCTGGACACGCTCGAATCCGCCCCGGGCACGGTGGCGCAGGTGCGCGGCTCGGCGCAGGAGCTGATCGGGCTGGCCAAGCGGCGGGCGACCGCGATTATCCTCGTCGGCCACGTCACCAAGGAAGGCTCGATCGCCGGCCCCAAGGTGGTCGAGCACATGGTCGACGCCGTCCTGCACTTCGAGGGCGAGCGCGGCCATCCGTTCCGGATTTTGCGCGCGATCAAGAACCGCTTCGGCCCGGCCGACGAAATTGGCGTTTACGAGATGGCCGGCGACGGACTGGCCGCCGTGACCAACCCCAGCAGTCTGTTCCTCGGCCAGCGCGGTGACCCGGACAGCGGCGCCCCGCCCAGTGGCACGGCCGTCTTCGCCGGGATCGAAGGCTCGCGGCCGGTGCTGGTCGAGATCCAGGCGCTGGTCAATCCCTCGCCGCTGGGCACGCCCCGGCGCACGGTCGTCGGCTGGGACAGCGGGCGACTGGCCATGGTGCTGGCCGTGCTGGAGAGCCGCAGCGGCATCAGCTTTGCCAGCCAGGACGTATTCCTAAACGTCGCCGGGGGCCTCCGACTGAGCGAACCCGCCGCCGATCTGGCGGTGGCGGCGGCGCTGGTTTCCTCGATTTCCAAGCAACCCGTGCCCGCCGATACCGTGCTGTTCGGCGAAATCGGGCTGACCGGCGAAGTGCGGCCCGTGCCCCTGACACCGCAGCGTCTGAAAGAGGCGTCCAAGCTCGGCTTCGAGACCGCTGTTGCGCCCTTTCCGCCCGCCCGTGGCAAGGCGAAACGCGCGCCCTCGGGGCTCAACGAGCACCACACCCGGCACGTGACCGACCTCACCGGTTTTCTGGGCATCATCCGCCGCCGGAAGGACAGCGGCGGCGACGGCAGAAGGGACGCTTAGAGCAACCGCTTGAGCGCCCGTTTGAACACCCGATGAAACGGCAGCCGCGCGGACCTCGGTCGAGACGCGAAGCGCACGCAGATCAGGCAGGCCGCGGTTTCGGCAGAGGCGCAGCACTTTCGAGTGAGGCGCAGCAAATTTGCACGGCTGGACACGATAAGGTCATTTCCTCAAAGGCCTGATCTGAGTTACAACAAATTCGTTATACGCCCCGATCGGCCAGACCAGTGGAGAAGCGGAGGCTTCTGCCAGGGTTGGGACGGCGGTTGGGACCCTGGATCAAGCGAAGGACCGGGAAGACGCATGAACTGGGTTGATATTGCCATCATTTTCGTCATCGCAGTGACGAGCCTGTACTCGCTGATGTGGGGCTTTATCCGGCAGCTGATGCTGGTGGCCTGCTTCGCCGTTGCGCTCTACGTCGCCCTGAATTTCAGCACCTTCATGTTCGACAGCTTCACCAGCGGCTGGGTCGACAGCGAGACCATCGCCCAGGCCATGGCCGGGGGGCTGGTGTTCGTCGGAACCTTTGTTGTCGCGGCGATCCTGACCATCCCACTGTTCCGGCTGGTGCGGGCCAGATCGATCCGCTTCCTTGACCATCTGGTCGGGCTGGGTTTCGGCTTTGTGCTCGGCTGGGCGATCGCAGGGCTGGCGTGGATCGGCGCGGTGCTGACCTTTCAGATCAAGGCCGAAGACCCGACCGTGCAACAGACGCGGCTGCTGCCCTACGTCCATGCGGCTTCAATCACCATGCTGGAACTGGCCGAGCAGGCACCCTTTCTGCAGGGCGACGAGACCCAGCTGCTGATCCTTGACGCCTGGGACGCCATGCGTGAAGCCAACCCGGTTCTGGGGCGCGGCGCCAATGAGGATGAGATTCAGGCGGCTGCGCCCATCCTCACCGGCGCGGACGACGACCCCATTGCCGGGCTGATCTCATCGAATGAAAACTGAAGCGAAAGCGAAAACTGACCATGGGCCTGCTTCAAGGACGTCTCGCGCTGATCACGGGCGCGACGCGGGGGATCGGGCGCGCTGTCGCCCTGCGGTTTGCTGCCGAGGGCGCGGATATTCTAGTGGCGGCGCGGTCGAACGATGACCTTGAGGCGCTCGACGATGCGCTGCGGTCACAGGGCTATGATCGCGCGGTGCTGGTGCCCTTCGACGTCTCACGGCCCGACCCGGCGATCGAGCTGTCGAACATCGTCCATGAGCGTTACGGACGGCTTGATGTGCTGGTGTCCAACGCTGGAATGCTCGGCACGTTGATGCCGGTCTCGCAGATGGAGCCGGCGGAGTTTGACCGGGTGATAGCGACCAACTTCAACGGGCTGCAGTACCAGCTCTATGCTTTTCACGACCTGCTGCGGGCCTCGGATGCCGGGCGGATTGTGGCGGTCACCAGCGGCGCGGCCGTGGGCCCGCGTCCCTACTGGGCGCCCTACGGCACGGCGAAAGCGGCGATGGAGTTTCTGCTGCAGAACTACGCCATGGAGGTCAAAGGCACGCCCATCCGCGCCAATATCCTCGACCCGGGCCGGATCAGGACCGAGATGCGGGCCGCCGCCTTCCCGGGTGAAAATCCGGAACGACTGCCGGAAGCATCAGCGATTACCGGTACGTTCGTGCGGTTGGCGCGCGCGGACTGTGATGTCAGCGGTGCACGGGTGCGCGCGGAGATCGAAGGCTGGGAGCCAATGGCCGGCGATGAAGGCAACTGGACCCGGCTGAACAACGGCCACTACATGTCCGGCTGAGGGGAAGGCCGGACCGGGGTTGGCGGCGCGCTCAGGCCTTGGCCGCAGCGCGGCCTGTCCGTTTAACTGCGCGGGGGAGATTTGAAAGCCGCGAAGCGGCGTCAAATCGAGCACGCAACTTCTCTTACTTTGCGCTCAAAACGCCTGCGCCTTTGAGCGTGTGGAGGATCATTGATGGAACGACACTCAAAGCGACGCGTGTTGAGTGTCAACCGAAAGAAGTTGCGCCGACTTGCCCTCGACCGGGTTTCGCTCGGCGGGCCAATCAATTCTTCGAAGAGTACGGGTTCTGCCCTGCCCGCAGCAGCAGCCGGATCGGCGTCCCCCACAGGTCAAAGTCCTCCCGCAACGCATTGATCAGGTAGCCCTGGTACGACCCCGGCAGCTCAGAAATCCGCGACCCGAAAATCGCAAAGGTCGGCGGCCGTGACTTCACCTGCGTTGCATAGCGCAGTTTGATTCGGCGTCCGGCGACCAACGGCGGCGGATGGCGTTCGGTGTGATAGCTCAACCACTTGTTCAGCAACGAGGTTGACAGCCGCGTCGACCAGGTCTTGCGCGCCTCAAAAGCCGTCTCCAGCACCCTGTCGAGGTTATAGCCCTCCTGCCCCGACAGCGGCATGGTGATCACGCCCTTGGCCTGCGCCAGCGACGTTTGCAGCCGGTCACCCAGCCGACACATGACCGCCTTGGGGTCCTTGACTTGGTCCCACTTGTTCACCCCGATGATTAACGCCCGGCCCTCGTCCAGCACCTGGCGTGCGATGGTCAGATCCTGCCGGTCCAGCACCCCGTCGGAATCCAGCAACAGCAGCACGACCTCGGCAAAGCGGATGGCGCGCAGCGTATCCTGGTTCGACATGGTCTCGAGCTTGTCGCGGACCTTCGCCTTGCGGCGCAATCCCGCCGTATCCCACAACCGGATCGCCCGGTCCTGCCAGCGCAGATCGACAACAATCGCGTCGCGCGTGATCCCTGCCTCGGGGCCGGTCAGCAGGCGATCCTGCCCCAGCAGGCGGTTGATCAGCGTCGACTTGCCGACATTCGGCCGCCCGGCGACCACCAGATGCAAAGGGCGGTGCGGGCGGATCTCGTAGGAGCGCCCGTCTTCGGCTTCCTCCGCCTCGGCCGCCGCGGCCAGATTGAGGCCGTCATCATCGGGCTCATCGCCCTCAGGCTCCTCGGCGATCCGCTTCACCAGGTCCGAGTACAGCCCGCCCAGACCATCCCCGTGCTCGGCGGACAGCGGCAGCACGTCGCCATGTCCGAGGCTGTAGGCGTCCAGAACACCGGCATTCCCAGCCCGTCCCTCGCACTTGTTGGCAATCACCCAGGTCTCAATTCCCGCTGTCCGCAACCACTTGGAGAAGTGCTCGTCGGTCGGGGTAATGCCGACCCGGGCATCGATCATGAACAGCGCCAGATCAGCCTGCTCCAGCGCCTGCTCGGTCTGCTGCCGCATGCGCGCGGCAAGGCTGTCGTCGAAGGCCTCTTCCAGACCGGCAGTATCGAGCACGCGGAACGACGTACCGCCGATCTTCGCCTCGCCCTCGCGCCAGTCGCGGGTCACCCCCGGCTCATCGTGGACGATGGCACGCTTGCGACCGATCAGCTTGTTGAACAGGGTCGACTTGCCGACATTGGGTCGGCCGATGAGAGCTACGGTAAACATGGTCAGGTCTTGTACCTCAAGCGGCGGGAAATACCACGCCTGCGCGCCAAGGCGCCAAAGCAGGGCAGGAACGCCCGAGCACGCCGGAACCGATCAGCGGTAGGCCACCAGATCGCCGTTCTCGGTCACCAATAACATGGTGTTATCAACGATCACCGGCGGCGCCACGAAACCTTCGCGGCCAACCACCCGCCCAAGCAGCCGCCCGGTCGTGGGCGAGATCGTAACGATATTGCCGGTGCTCGATACCAGCACCAGCCGGTTCGCAGCCAGCACCGGCCCGAACCACTCCACCCGGTCCAGACGCACCGCATCGGCGTACTTGGGCAGCGACCGCGCCCAGGCAACGCCGCCAGTATCGCGGTCGACAGCAATCAGCCGCCCGGTGTCGGTGGTCATGAAGTAGTGCTGCACCGACGGCCAGGCCATCTGCGTGCCGCCGAAGGGCAGTTCCCAGACCTGAATACCGCGGTTGATGTCGAAGGACACCGTCCGGTCGGAGCCGCCAACAACGATTAGCCGATCGCGGTCAATCAAGGGTGAGCCGCCGATATCGTCCAGAAACAGCGCCTGCCGCGCCGTCGCGGTCAGGCCGGCCACGGTGTCGGTCCACAGCACACGGCCGGTGTCGGCCGCCAGCGCGAAAATCTCACCGCTCGAATAAGCGGCATAGACCACACCGCCAGCAACAGCCGGCGCGGTCGACCCGAGAACGGTGGTCAGGCCCTCACGGCCCTCGTGCTCCCAGAGCTTCTGCCCGGAAGCAAGGTCGTAGGCGGCGACCGTGTTATCGATGGTTGCGGCAAACACCCGGCCATCGTCGACCGCCGGTCCACCGTGCAGGGGCGCAGGCAGCCGACGCTGCCAGATAACATCGCCGTTGGAGGGCTTGAGGCCGATCAGGCGGCCCGATCCCGTCCCGGCGAGCAGGATGTTGTCGCCATAGGCCAGACCGCCACCGAAAATGCCCTCGTGCTCGGAAGCCGGCATTAGCGACTGTCGCCAGCCAACGCGGCCGTCGCTGAGGCGCAGGGCAGAAACCTGCAGCTGGCTGTCCATGGTGAAAACCACACCATCGACCACGATCGGGGCGGAGGTAATGCGGTAGGCCCGGCTGTTACCGCGCCCAATGGAAGTCCGCCACCGGGGTTCGGGCCCTTCGGCCAGCGACAGATGATAGACGGCATGGGTCGCGATCGCGCCCGGCTGTTCCCAGCGGCTCAAGTTCTGGGCCGGTGGCAGCGCGATGGGCACGTCGGAACGCGGCACGGAAGCGTCTTCGTCACTGAACAGATCGACCCGGGTTCCGGGCAGGCGCGGATCCTCATCGTTGAGAGCGCGCAGCACTTCGCAGCCCATGAGCAGGGAGGTCAGTGCCAGCAATGCGGTGGAAATCAGAACCTTCATGCCTGAACCCGCCTCTCCAGATTTCGTATGTCGCCCGCCCCAGCCGCAGTATAGCGAACATCAAGGCGGTGGTTAGACCCCGACCCGTCACCAGAACCATGGGCCCGTTCCGGCTTTGTAAGCCTGCCGGGCCAGCCTTCTCAAACAGCCTTATTGGCCGTGAGCGCGATCGGCGCCAGAACTGGCCCTGCTCACCTACCGTCCGAAAGGCTGTCGCGCAGCGCCTGCACCCGGCCTGCGACATCGCGGGTCAGGCCGTCGCTTGCCAGCAACTGGTCGAGCAGCGCCAGCGCACCTGCCTGATCACCCGTGCGGATCAGCACCTGTGCCTTGAGCTCCATGGCCAGCGCTGTAAAGGACGCGTCCTCGGCGATGAGCGGATCGAGCCGCGCGAGCAGGCTCGCCGGCTCAGCGGTATCCAGCTCGGTGTAGGCGCTGAACAAAGACGCGGTCTTGGCGTAGGCATCGCCGCCGCGGGCTTCGGCCAGTGCTGACAGCGCTGCGGCAGCCGCTTCGGTATCCCCAGCGCGGGCTGCGATTTCAGCTAGCTCGAACCCGGCGACGATGGCATTGCCACCACTGCCACCGGCGGCCAGAGCTTCGAGCCGCGCGCGCGCGGCTTCAGCATCGGTCTCGGCCAGCGTCAGCGCGCTGCTGAGTTCGCCGGCCTGCGCCGAGCGCATCGAGGCCTGACGGTTCTGCCAGAAGTACCCGGCTGCGACGATGACCAGCACCACCACGACCACAAGAAGGAAGACCCAAGCGTATCGGCGAACGCGCGAAAGAAAGGCATCGCGGCGCATTTCCTCGTCGATATCGCGAATAATATCAGTCACTGACTTTTTCCCTGTATCAGAACCGGACAGACTGAGCGCCATTTGTCCCCACGCAGCCCCCGGCGCAAGACCTGGACCACAGAAATATCACCAAATTTTTTGGCTAGGCGCATTTCGTGATTCGTTTTAGCGTATTTCAACAGCTAACAGCAAGCGCACCCATGCGCAGCGTGGTTGCAAAGCTGTGCAGGCTGAACAACGGAAACCCCGGATGCACCCACGCGCGCGACACACTGACCGCGCCCCGGAACAGAGCACCGAAGACGGAGGCCCGAACCGCCCCATGAACGACGTGGTTTCGCTGCAGGACTATCGGGACGGCAAGCAAAAGGCCCTCAAGACCGGACACCTCGACGCTGTTAAGGACGGCCTGCGCGCGCGGGGGAGCAAGCGGCGGCGGCCGGTATCTTTCGACCGGGGGGAGCTGGGCACCCTGTTGTCACTCTATTCAGAGCAGGTCGCAGCGGGGCATTGGCGCGACTACGCCATCGACAGCCTGCCCGGGCAGGCGCTGTTCTCGGTCTACCGCTCCGCCTACGAGAACCCGGATTTCGTCATCGCCAAGCAGATTGCAGCCAACGGCAAGGGCCGTGAATTCGTCGTCTATCAGGGGCCAAAGCGGGTGATGCGCAGCGAAACGCTCGCCGAAGTGCTGCGCCATTTCGAGCCCCTGCGTGAGCGCGCCCGGCTCCGGCTGCGCTCATTCTGACCCAGGCCAGAGGTGGCCAGAGTGGACCGAGGACCGATCTGACAAAGGGTCAGAAGCCACCCCTGCGCTATCGAGCATAAGCCTTGCGTTTCAGGGCGTTGACCGCAGCATTGCGAGGCGTCAAAACCCAGCGCAACACGCGCCCCGGTCTCGGCTTTTCTGAACGCCTGCCACCCCACATCGACACTCTGTCGGTCATTATTCCTGCCCACAGCGGGCCAGAGACCCCTTCCCCACCCATCCCGGGCGCAGAGACAAAGGCACGCTTTGATGAAAAAGATCCTGCGCAACATCGCGATCATCGCGCACGTTGACCATGGCAAGACCACGCTGGTGGATTGCCTGCTGAAGCAATCCGGCCAGTTCCGCGAAAACGAGCGCGTGGCTGAACGTGCGATGGACTCCAACGATATCGAGCGCGAGCGCGGCATCACCATCCTCGCCAAGGTCACCTCGGTCGAGTGGCAGGACGCCCGCATCAACATCGTCGACACCCCCGGGCACGCCGACTTCGGCGGCGAAGTCGAGCGCATCCTGTCGATGGTTGACGGCGTGGTTCTGCTGGTCGACGCCGCTGAAGGCCCAATGCCGCAGACCAAGTTCGTGCTGACCAAGGCGCTGGCTCTGGGCATCCGCCCGATCGTGCTGATCAACAAGGTCGACAAGCCCGACGGCCGCCCAGACTGGGTGCTGGACGAGACCTTCGACCTGTTCGCCGCACTCGACGCCACCGAAGAACAGCTTGAGTTCCCCGTGCTCTATGCCTCCTCCAAGGAAGGCTGGGCCGTGCAGGAACTCGACGACGGGCGCAGCGACATGGCGCCGCTGTTCGACCTAATCGTCGATCATGTTCCGCCGCCGAAGGTCGACAGCGCTGATGAGCCCTTCCGCATGCTGGCGACGACGCTGGAAGCCAACCCCTTCCTCGGCCGTATTCTCACCGGTCGGATCCAGTCCGGTCGCCTGACCCCCAACATGGCGATTAAGGCCTTGGGCATGGACAGCAGCCAACTGGAAACTGGCCGCGCCACCAAAATCCTCGCCTTCCGCGGCCTTGAACGCCAGCCGATCGACAGCGCCGAAGCGGGCGATATTGTTGCCATCGCCGGGCTGACCCAGGCCACTGTCGCCGACACCCTGTGCGCGCCGGACGTAACCCAGGCGCTGGCCGCCCAGCCGATCGACCCGCCGACCCTGTCCATGACCTTCTCGGTCAACGACAGCCCGCTGGCGGGTCTGGTTGGCGACAAGGTGACCAGCCGCCTGATCTTGGACCGGCTGCAGAAAGAAGCCGAGGGGAACGTCGCGCTGGAGGTCCGGGAGACTGATGGCAAGGATGCCTTTGAAGTCGCCGGCCGGGGCGAACTGCAGCTCGCTGTGCTGATCGAGAACATGCGCCGGGAAGGCTTCGAGCTCTCCGTTTCCCGGCCGCGCGTGGTCTACCAGTTCGACGACAGCGGCAACCGTCTAGAGCCCTTCGAAGAAGTGACCGTCGATGTCGACGCCGACTACTCCGGCGCTGTGGTCGAGAAAATCGGCACGCGCCGCGGCGAGCTCAAGGACATGCGTCCTTCGGGTGGCGGCAAGCAGCGCCTGTCGTTCATCGCTCCATCCCGTGCGCTGATCGGCTACCTCGGCGAATTCCTGACCGATACCCACGGCACCGGCATTCTCAACCGCCGCTTCAGCCACTACGGCCCGCACAAGGGCGCGATCCCGGGCCGCCGCAACGGCGTGCTGATCTCCATGGAGAAAGGCTCGGCAGTCGCCTTCGCGCTGTGGAACCTTGAGGAACGCGGTCCGCTGTTCATCCACCCGCAACAGCCGGTTTACCACGGCCTGATCATCGGTGAGCACGCCAAGGGCAGCGACCTCGACGTCAACCCGCTCAAAGGCAAGAAGCTGACCAACGTCCGCGCGTCGGGCACCGATGAAGCTGTATCGCTGAGCCCACCAGTCGACATGACGCTGGAAAAGGCGCTGGCGTACATTCAGGACGACGAGCTGGTCGAAGTCACGCCCGAGGCCGTGCGCATCCGCAAGCGCTTCCTCGACATTCACGAGCGCAAGCGCGATGCTAAGGCCCGTGCAGCAGCCGAAGCGGCCTGAGTTTGACCCTGAACCGCCGATCCTTGTCCGTGACACCGGTCTCACTGCTGCCACACCAGTATAGCAAGTGGGGGCGCATGAAAAGGTTATTGCTCGCGGGCCTTGGTGCGCTCGCGCTCACCGCCTGTCAGGCAACGGATCAAAGTGATGCAGGCCCCGCCGCGGCGGGTAGCACCGACGCTCAGCAGCAGCCCGCCCGTATCGCCGGGGTTCCTGTCGCCCTGCTGGTGCCACCGGCGCGGCCGACCCAGCGCGGCGAGCGCCTGGGCGATGACGACCTCCGCCAGCTGCTGATTGGCAATACCATTAAGCAGGTCGACGACCAGTACTGGGCCTACTTTGCGGCCGGCGGGCAGCTGCGCGGGCTGTTGGTGAACCTGACGGAGATCGGGTATTACACCCTCAATGCTGGCACGCTGTGCAAGGTCTGGCCGACATGGGCGACGGGCATGCAGCTTTGCTATCAGGTGATCAGTCTGGGTGACCAGCGCTACCGGTTCACTGGTCTGGGCGTCGACAGCTTTGACGTGGTGGTGTCGCGCGGGAACCCGCAGGCGCTTTGAAACAGGCTGGCGCGCCGCGCCGTGCTATCTACGCAGCCTTCCTAAGCGCAAGGCAACGGCCCTGTCTTGCTGCGAATAGAGGTTTTCTGAATTTGTGTGGGGGTTGTGACCAAAAAAACACGATAATGTAGAGATCTTTTCGCGTTTTTGGAGAGTATCAGAGTAGGATCGTCGCATCGGCAGAGCGGCGATCAGTCCCGTAAAAACCAGGGATGGAGGCAGCAGCGGGGGTCTAGACCGCCGCGCCATGACACTGCTTGAACTTCTTACCCGACCCGCAGGGGCAGGGTTCGTTCCGCTTGGTCTTCTTCATTTGCTCGGCTGTAACCTGCCCCACTCCCGTTCCATTGGCGGATAGGGTCGGCGGTGGCGTCAGGCCTTGCGGCTGTATGCCCGCAGCGGCACCCCCGCCAGCAGCAGCGCCCGGGGCAGCAGCCGGTGCTGCCTGTGGTGGTTGAGGCTGACGGACTTCGAGGTTGGCCAGCACCACCACCACCGAATTTCGGTGCTGCTCGAGCAGGCCGTCGAACATCTCAAAACCATCGCGCCGGTATTCTGCCAGCGGGTCGCGCTGACCGAAGGCGCGCAGGGTCACGCCCTCTCGCAGCCGCATCATGTTTTGGATGTGCTCTCGCCAGAGCTGATCGAGCACCTGCAGCGTGATCTGCCGCTCGGCCATGCGCATGGTGTCCGCGCCGATCTGCGCCGCCTTGGCGGCCATGTGCTGGTCGAATTCTTCGAGGATGCGGTCGATCAGAACCTCATCGTCGACGCCGTCTTCCGCCGCCCATTTGGCGATGGGCAAACCGCCGGGAACAAAGGCGGCAACGGCCCGTTTCAGCCCCTCAATATCCCACTGCGCCGGGTATGACCCCGGGGGAATGAAGCGCGCGACCAGATCCTCCGACGCCTTCTCCCGCATATCGTCGAGCTTCTCGGTCAGGTCTTCAGAATCGAGCAGTTCAGCGCGCATCTCGGCATAGGCCTGCCGCTGGTCATTGAGCACGTCGTCGTACCGGATCAGCTGCTTACGGATGTCGAAGTTGTAGCCCTCGCGCCGCTCCTGCGCCTTGGCGATGGCGTTGGTGATCCACTGGTGTTCGATGGCCTCGTCATCACCGATGCCGAAGCGCTTGAGCCAGGCGTCCAGCCCCTGCCCGAAAATCCGCATCAGATCGTCTTCGAGCGAAACGTAAAAGCGCGACTTGCCCGGGTCGCCCTGACGGCCCGAACGGCCACGAAGCTGGTTATCGACCCGGCGCGATTCCCCGCGCTCGGTGCCGAGCACGTACAGGCCCCCGGCAGCGATCACCTGCTCTCTCGCTGCGTCGATTTCCGTGCGCAGCTTGGCGGTGATCTTCTCGATGGCCTTGGGGTCTTTCTCGTCCTTGATCGCTTCAGCGACGGCGAAGTCGAAGTTACCGCCGAGCTGGATGTCGGTCCCGCGCCCAGCCATGGATGTGGCGATGGTGACCGCGCCCGGCGCCCCGGCCTGCGCGATGGTCAGCGCCTCGCGCTCGTGCTGCCGCGCAGACAGGACGTTGTGGGCGATCCCGGCCTTGGTCAGCGCCGCGGAGAACATCTCCGAGCCCTCGACCGTCGGCGTACCGAGCAGCACAGGCTGGCCCTTGGCGTGGGCCTCGCGGACGTCTTCGAGGATGGCTTCGATCTTCTGCTTGGCGAAGCGATAGATCTTGTCGTCGTTGTCTTCGCGAACCATCGGCTGGTTGGTCGGCACGGCGGTCACGGCCATGTTGTAGATGGCCTCGAATTCTGCTGCTTCGGTCAGTGCGGTACCCGTCATGCCGGCGATCTTGTCGTACTGTCGGAAGAAATTCTGGTAGGTGATGGTCGCAACGGTCGTGGATTCAGGCTTGATCGTCAGCCCTTCTTTCGCTTCCAGCGCCTGATGCCCGCCATCGCCCAGACGGCGGCCGGGCTGGGCACGGCCCGTCAGTTCGTTGATCAGCACGATCTCGTCACCCTGCACCATGTACTGCTTATCGCGGATGAACAGCCGGTGGGCCCGGATCGACGCCATGATGTTGTGCAGCAGCCCGACGTTCTCCGGCTGGTAGAGCCCGCTATCGGCTTGCAGCAGTCCGCGCTTGCGCAGCACTTCCTCAAGCTCCGGCACGCCTTCTTCGGTCAGCTGGATGTTGCGGGTTTTCTCATCGACAGTGAAGGCGTCGTCGGACATCTCCTGCGCGATCAGGTCGGTGGCGCGGAAGACGTTGGACACGTCCACCGCTGGGCCGGACATGACCAGCGGGGTCCGGGCTTCGTCGATCAGCACCGAATCAGCCTCGTCGACGATGACGAAGTTGAAGCCGCGCTGGAGCATATCGGCGCGGGTGGGCTTCATCTGGTCGCGCAGGTGGTCAAAGCCGACCTCGGACGCGATCGAATAGGTAATGTCGGCGGCGTAGCCGCGGCGCTTGGCGTTCTCCAGCTGGGCGGGGGTCAGAATGCCGTGGTCCAGCCCCATGGTGCTGGTCACGTAACCGGTGCTCATCCCCAGCGCCTGGTACAGCTTGCCCATGTCGGCCGCGTCGCGCATCACCAGATACTCGTTCACGGTGATGATGTGCACGCCCTTCTCCGGCAGCGCGTTGAGATAGGCGGCGGCGGTCGCGGTCAGCGTCTTGCCCTCGCCGGTCTTCATTTCAGCAACCCGGCCTTGGTGCAGGACAATCGCCCCCAGCAGCTGCACGTCGAACATGCGCTGGCCGAGCGCACGCTTGCCGGCTTCACGAGCCGCAGCGAAGGCTTCAACCATCAGATCGTCGAGGCTTGCGCCCCCCGCATGACGCTCGCGGAACTCCTTGGTCTTTGCCTTCAGATCGGCATCGCTCAGCGCCTCGAAGTCAGCTTCGAGGGCGTTGATCGCCTCGACCTGTGAATCCAGGCCGCTCAAATACTTTTTGTTGGCGTTGCCGAAGACCGCTTTTGCAAAGCGCTGAAGCATGGCGTGGTTTATCCCGAACAGAAGTGAAAACAATGCTCAAGCCTGTAGGTAGGGCCTCAGTGCCTCTGAGTCCATGCTCCTGTAAATCAGCGATTAATGGCGGAAGTGCCGGGTACCGGTGAAGACCATGGCCAGCCCGGCCGCGTCGGCGGCGGCGATGACCTCTTCATCGCGCAGCGAACCGCCAGGCTGAACCACCGCAGAGACCCCCGCGTCGATCAGCGCGCTGAGCCCGTCGGCGAAGGGAAAAAACGCATCTGACGCGGCAACGGCACCGCGGACATCCAGCCCAGCTTCTGCCGCTTTGCGGATTGCAAGGTGGGCCGAATCCACGCGGCTCATCTGCCCCGCGCCGATGCCCAGCGTTGCCCCAGCGGCAACCAGTGCGATGGTGTTCGACTTGACGTGCTTGGCCACGCGCTGGGCGAAGACAAGATTGTTGCGGGTGGTCTCGTCGGGCTGCTGCGCCGTCACCACGCGGAAATCATCTGCCCCGGCGCTGGCGTCGTCGCGCGACTGCACCAGCAGGCCCCCGGCGATCGACTTGACCAGCAGCTCGGGCGCCGACGGATCGGCCAGCCTACCGGTCAGCACCAGCCGCAGGTTTGGCTTCTGCGCGAAAACGGCGCGGGCAGCGTCGTCGGCATCGGGGGCGATGACCACTTCGGTGAAAATCTCGGTGATGGCCGTGGCTACTGACCCATCCAGCGGTCGGTTGCAGGCAACAATCCCGCCAAAAGCCGAGGTCTCATCGCAGGCGAGCGCACGACGGTAAGCCCCGTAGAGGTCATCGCCCAGCGCCACACCGCAGGGGTTGGCGTGCTTGATGATGGCAACCGCCGGGTCGTCGAACTCGCTCACCAGCTCGAAGGCCGCGTCGGCGTCGTTGAGGTTGTTGAAGGACAGCGGCTTGCCCTGGATCAGCGCGCCGGTGGCGATCCCCGGCCGGTCGTCAGCGGTGCGGTACAACGCTGCGCTCTGGTGCGGGTTCTCGCCGTAGCGCAGCGGCAGGCTCAGCTTGCCGGCAAAGCTCAGCTCCTCGGGGAAGGCTGGGGCCGCGGCCGCGTCCCCCTGCTGCGACTTTTGATCGTTGGCCTGTTCCAGCCCTTGCAGCCAGCGGCTGATCTGCGCGTCATAGCGGGCGGTGTGGGCGTAGGCCTTGGCGGCAAAGCCACGGCGGGCTTCGCGCGTCAGCGCGCCCTCCGCCAGCAGTGCCACCACCCGGTCGTAGTCGCGCGGGTCGCAGACCGGCAGCACGGAGGCATGGTTCTTGGCCGAGGCCCGTATCATCGCCGGCCCGCCGATATCGATATTCTCGATACAGGTGGCGAAATCGGCACCGCCGGCCAGCGTCTGGGCGAAGGGATAGAGGTTCACCACCAGCAGGCCGAAGGGCACAATGCCCTGCCCCGCCAGCGTCTCGCGGTGCGCCGCGTCACTCTGGTCGGCGAGCAGGCCGCCATGGATCGCCGGGTGCAGGGTCTTGACCCGACCGCCAAGGATCTCCGGGAACCCGGTAACGTCCGATACGTTGCCCACAGGCAGCCCTTCGTCAGCCAGCAGGCGGGCGGTCCCGCCGGTCGAGACCAGCTCAAAGCCAAAGTCGACGAGCGCCCGGGCAAAGGGCACCAACCCCGCCTTGTCAGATACGGAAAGGAGGGCGCGTTTGGAGACATCGTTCACGGGAAAGGGTCCTGTCGGTCAGTGGCTGGGCTGGTACAGACTGTTCAGGACTGTTCTGGCACCGAACCGACCCGGAATCGAGCGGCGAAAAATCCGTCCACGCCCCCGTTATGCGCATAGTACGACGGCAGGATGCGTAGCGTGCCGGCGGGAGTCAGGGCGTCGGGGAGGCCGGAGACCGCCTCGGCGTCGAAGGGCTCCAGCGCCACGTTCGGCTGACGACGGAGAAAATCGTCGACCTGTGCCTCGCCTTCTTCCGGTTCCAGCGAGCAGACGATGTAGAGCAGCGTGCCGCCGGGCTTCACCAACCCCAGCGCGTGGTCGAGCATCCGCGCCTGCAACGATGCATGTTCGAGCAGGGTCACGGGCGAGCGCAACCACGGCGCTTCCGGGTTCTTGCGAAAGGTACCCGAAGCGCTGCAGGGAGCGTCGAGCACCACCAGATCCATGGGCTTGTGGCTGTACTTGAGCACATCGATCTTCTTGACCGCGGCGCGCAGGCCGGTGCGGGCGAGATTCTCGCTGAGCCGCTCCAGACGCGGCCCGCTGTTATCGACGGCGGTCACCTCGGCACCGGCACGGGCAAGTTGCAGCGTCTTGCCCCCGGGCGCCGCGCAGAGGTCGATAGCGGTCTTGCCACGCAGGTCACCCAGCGCCGCGATCGGCAGGTGTGCGCCGAAGTCCTGTACCCACCAGTCGCCGGCTGCGCCCTCGGGGCTGTCCTGAAACGCGGTAAGGCCCCGGTTCAGACGGACCTGCCCGGTCGGCAGCGCCGTCGCCTCATCGCCGTTCAGCGCCTCTGCCGACCGAGCAGACTCGTCGACGAGACATAGGTCCACGGGTGCTTCCTCGCGGGCCAGACTGTCGAAGGCCGCCAGCGCCGCTTCACCCCAGTTGCTGAGCCAGCGCTCAGCCAGCCAGTGCGGGATCACGGGCTGCGCGCGCAGCTTATCGATAAAGTCAGTCCGCTCCCGGTCGGCCCGGCGCAGCACGGCGTTAACCATGCCGCGATAACGGCTGGTAGCGCGCGTCCCGAGCAGGTTCACCGTGGAGGAGACAGCCGCGTGGGGCGGGGTTTCCAGCAGCAGCAGGTCGGTCAGGCCCAGCCGCAGCACCGCCTGCACAAAGGGCGGCACGCCACTGCGCCCGCGCTCCAGCACCTCGGTCATCAGGTGCAGCAGCGGGCCATGGTAGCGCATGGCCGTCCGCGCCAGCCGCCAGGCGAAGGCGCGGTCACGCGGCGACAGGCCCTTGGCCTGCCGGTTGAAGGCCTCGTCCAGCGACAAACCGGCCGCTGGAACAGCTTCAAGTGCACGTGCGGCTGCCAGACGAGCGTAGTCGACGCGTCCTTTTGTCTTGGCCCCGGAAGGCCGAGACGGGCGGGAAGGGCTTTTTCCTGAGGGCAAGAACCACTACTTTCCGTGCATGACGAACGATAAACACGAGACGACCAAGGCCGTCGCCGGGCCCGAGGGGTCACCGCTGCGGGGTGATAGCGGGGACATGCGCCCCGCCCATGAAGTCTTTAAGGCACTTGCCGTCAAACGGAAACCCGAACAGGGCGGACCGGAAGGGCAGGAACCCACAACCTTTGGCGATTGGCAGGTCAAGGGCCGCTGCGTCGACTTCTAGACGCCGGTACCGCCTATCCGGCTGCGCCCGCCCCCGCGCATGAGGCTTCAACCTTCAGGCTCAGGCCGTGGCCGCGCCCGCACCTGTCGATTTTGGGGCGGCCAGGTCCAGCGGCCAGCGCGGCCGGGGGGCAAAACCCAGATCATCGGTGGCGGCGGCGCTGTCTCCATCTCCGTCCCCGTCTGCGTCTCCAGCCGGTGAACCGACAAGACCGGAGCGCAATCGCTCAACCCCGGCCCAGGCCATCATCGCCCCGTTGTCCGTGCAAAGCGGCGCCGGCGGCACCACGACCGGCAGGCCAAGGTCTTCGCCCAGCGTCATCAGTCTCTGGCTCAGCGCCTGATTAGCGGCCACCCCGCCCGCGACCACGATCGCGGTGAGGGGTGCTTCCACCGCCTCGGCTGCGCGCCGGGTGCGGTCGACCAGCGATTCAAAGGCAACCCGCTGGAAACTCGCGGCGATATCTTCGGGCTGATGCCCGTCATCGCCCTGCACCGCCCGCCGCACGGCGGTCTTCAGACCGGAAAAGGAGAAATCCAGCCCGGGCCGGCCTTTGAAGGGCAAGGGCAGCGGCACGGCACGCGGGTCACCCTTGGCCGCCAGTGCCTCGATCGCCGGTCCGCCGGGCTGGCCCAGCTCCATGAGCTTTGCGGTCTTGTCGAAGGCTTCGCCAATGGCATCGTCGATGGTGGTCCCCAGACGACAGTACTGCCCCACCCCCTCGACCAGCAGGGTCTGGCAATGCCCGCCGCTGACCAGCAGCAGCAGGTAGGGAAAGGCGACGTCTGAGACCAGCCGCGGGGTGAGCGCGTGGCCCTCAAGATGGTTCAGCGCCATGAACGGCTTGCCCGCCCCCAGCGCCAGCGCCTTGGCAAAGCTGACCCCGACAATCACACCTCCGATCAGGCCCGGCCCGGCGGTCGCCGCCACACCGTCGAGGGCATCGACACCGATTCCGGCTTCGTCTAGGGCGCGCTCGACGACCTGATCAATCTTTTCGACATGGGCGCGGGCCGCGACCTCGGGCACAACACCGCCGTACTTGCGTACGCTGTCCCATTGGCTGAAAACAGTGTTGGACAGAATCCGACCTCCCGCCGGGTGGGCGCCATCCACGACCGCCGCCGCCGTTTCATCGCAGGACGACTCTATGCCAAGTATCAACATGGCTTCTGATTGGCGCAACCGACCGAGGGCCGTCAATACCCGCGTTCCCGCGCCAATCCCGGTGCTGTTGTGCGCGGACCCCGATGGTCTGAGCGGGACAGCCGACTACGCGGCGGTTCTGCGGGGCCTTGGCGGGTATGCAGTCTGGTCGCTGGACCTTTTCGACGACCATATAATGCACGCACCTCTGCCCGCCGACTTCGAGCCCGCTCGTGACCTTGTGGTGGTACCCAGCAACCGCGCCGTGACCGCGCTGCAGGCTCAGACGTGGTTCGACGCTAGCCGCGGCGACCTGCGGGCCATCGCGCCGGGGCCGGAGACCGCCCGCGCGCTGGCGGACATCGGCGTGCCTGTTCTCTGGACCGCCGAGCGCGGCTTCCGGCACAGCCCTCGGCCGGCATCCGTTGAGGGCGCGCGCCGTCTCTATGTCGCCAATGCTGCCCTCGACCCCTCAGGCCTGAGCCTCGTCCCGGGACCGACAGACTGGCGCCTGCCGCTCTATCGCCGGATGCCGCGAGCCGGCGCGCCCTGGACTCCCATGCAGGCCCGGGCCTTGTGCCAGTCGCAAACGGTGGTCGCGCTGGCGCTCTCCGGGTCGCAACGACAGCTTCTGGAAGCCCGCCTGAGCCTGCTGGGGCGGCGCCTGCCACCCTCGCGGAAACTGATCGCGCTGTCCCCGACCGTGGCCGGATGGTCGCCCGCCGTGCCTCGTCGCAGCTTCTGGCACAGCGTGACTTTCCCTGCCCTGCCAAACCGTGCTTCAATGCTGCACCATCTTCAGAACCTCGCGGTCTGAGGGCGTCCGTGCCGGCCCCACCCGGCGGCGCCACAATGCGGTTTGTGAGACCTGAGCCAGAGGACATATGCCATGGCCAAAGCCACGAAAGAGGCCAAGATTATCGACGCGGAACCGGTTAACGGCACCAGTGGCGCGTCCGGCGGCGCGTCGGAAGACGCGGGCGCACTTTCCAGCCGCGGGTCAGGTCTTGCGCTGGTTCTAAGCGGAGTGGCGCTGCTGATCAGCCTGGTGGCGCTCGGCCTCAACCTCCTGCCCCAACCCGGTGGATCGGCCCCGGGCGCCGACGCGAAAGCCTTAGCAGCAATCGACGCGCGTCTTGCAGCCCTCGAAACGGCACCTGCGCCCACAGTGACAGGCGATGGGGCGGCGGCGGCCATGGACGGTCTCGACGCTCTGGGTGCCCGGTTTACGGCGCTTGAAACCGACACCAGCACCACCCTCGAACGCCTCGACACGGCCCTCGCTGCGCTGGAGCAGGATTCGCAGGCAAGAGCCGCTGCCCTGAACGCCTTGCAGGCGACATCCGCTACGGCTGAAAGCACGCCCAGCGCCGGCACCAGTACAATCGCCACACCGCCGGCCGCCAGCAGCACCGGCGATAGTGAAGCGCTGAGCCAGATCCGCGGGCAGCTCGCCGGGCTCTCCCTGTCGATCGACGGCAGCCTGACCCGGATCGGCGGCCTCTACGACGACCTCGCTGATCAGGCCGACGACCTTGCCGCGCTGCAGGATCGGCTGCAGTCGGTCGAAACCCTCGGCGACGACCTGCCCGCGCGGGTCGAAGCGGGACAGCAGGCGCTCAATGACGCCCGTGCCGAACTGGGCACGCAGCTGGAGGTGCTGTCTGCCACGCTTGATGACGCCGTGTCGGCCAGCCGCGCCGACGCCTCGGCGGCCAACGCCGACCTACAGGCTGCGCTGGACCAGCTCCGCGCCGATATCGAAGCGCGGCTGGCACTGCTGGAAGCAACCACGGCAAGGTTACACGACGACTTCCGCGCCATGCAGCAAGTATCAGTGCAGGCCTCGATCCAGATCCTCGCTGCCTCGCAACTGCGCGACGCGCTGGCACAGGCGGCGCCGGTGAGACCTCACCTGCAGGCGCTATCGGCGCTGAAGCCCGGCGACCCGGCACTCCTGGCAGTGATCGACGGGCTCGACGCCTCGGCCGACGACCACGTTCCAACCGCTGACAATCTGGCGGCCCGGCTGGTCGCGCTGAGCCCGGTGCTGCTCTCCGAGACCCGCGTGAATACCGCCGAAGGGCGCACCAGCAAGCTGCTGGCGCGGATCACGGTGCTGATCAGTCTGGAGCGGATCGACGATGTTGATGCCCTCCCCGGGGTTGAGGGCGCCCTCGCCCGTGCCCTGATCCGCATCGAAGAAGATGATTTCCGCGCGGCGCTGGCCGAGCTGGAGGGCCAGCAGGACGCCATGCAACCGGGCGAGGACACCCGGCAGCGGTTCGAGCAGCTGGTCAGCGATCTGGCCCGCCGCGCCGACTACGAGGAGCAGCGCGCCGCCCTGCGCGCGTGGATCAGCGCCGCCCTCGCCGCCGCACAGACGACGGACCGATCCTGACGATGATGACGGCTGAAACACGACATACGGGGTGCGCGATGAGGAGGAGACGGCCATGATCCGCTTCCTGCTGTTCGCCGTGGTCGCGGGCGCGCTGGTGCTGCTGGCGCTGCTGTTCAGCCAGAACCCGGACTGGACTGCCCGGTTCGAGGCCTTTGGCTACCGGCTGACCCTCCATTTCGGGCTGCTCGTGTTCGCCGCGCTGCTGGTGCTCTGGGCCTTCGGCTGGATCTATTTTCTGTTCCGACGCACCCTCGCCATGCCCGCCGAAGTCGCCCGCAACGCCCGGATTTCGCGGCAGAACCGGGGTTACAAAGCCCTGACACAGGGGCTGGTCGCACTGGCTGCCGGTGACCCGGACGAAGCCGACAAGCAGGCCCGCCGGGCCACCAAACTGCTAAAAGACACCCCCGCCACCCTGCTGCTCACCGCCCAGTCGGCCCAGCTCAATGGCGATGAAGAGGCGGCGACGCGGTACTTCGAAGCCATGACCGAGGAACCTGAAACCGCCTTTCTTGGGCTGCGTGGGCTGGCGATGCAGGCCATCGCGCAAGGCGACCGGCGGCGGCTGGATGGGCTGCTCGACCGCGCCCGCAAGATCCGGCCCAACGCGCCCTGGATCCTCGAGACCGAGTTCGACCTGAGCCTGCAGAGCGGGCAGCTCGACGGCGCCCAGCGCGCGGTCAAGCGGCTGGCCAGCCGGCATCTGCTCACGGCCGGTGAAGCCCGGACCCGGCTGGCGCTGGCGGAGACGGACAGTGCCTTCCGCGCGGCCGAAGCCGGCAATTGGCGCAAGACCGCTGAACACTGCCGCAAGGCGCTCGACGAAGACGCCAACTTCTTGCCCGCACGCGCGCTCAGCGCCCGGGCGCAGATCGAGCTGCGCAATGCCCGCAAGGCCAAGGAGCTGGCCGGGCAGGCCTGGGCCCTGCGGCCAACGGCCGGGATCGCCACCACCTTCTTGCTCGCCGCCAAGCCCGTGGATGTCAGCGCCAAGCGCGCCGCCATCACCGACCTGATCCAGCATAACGAAGGCGCGCTGTTCAGCCGTTTCCTGTGGGCCGAGGCTGCGATCGAAGCTGGAGACCGGGAAGCCGCCGCTGCGGCTATCGACGCCCTGCCCGCAACCGGTGCACCAGTCGGCGTCAGCGCCCTTGTGCTGCGGCTGGATGCGCTGCGCTCGCGCGGGGTCGACCCGACGCCCTCGGCGCTGACCGGCCACAGCTTGCCGGTGGAGCCGCAGGTCTGTCTGGCCTGTGGCACGGAGCACGACCGCTGGCGTGCCGTCTGCGAGAATTGCGGGACCAGTGGTTCGATCACCCTGCCCACGCGGCCGCCTGAAGACCCGCCGCGCATGCTGCCGCCGACTTAGGCAGGCCGCTCCGTCCCCGGGGATATCAGCCCGCCGGAGATTGCTCCCCGGGCAAGCACTGCATCGAAAACACACCCACAGCCTCAGGCGTCGCTGCTCCACTGGCGGAAACCGCCTCCAGCGCCAGCATCCGGGCGACCGAAATCATGGTCCGCGTGAAATCCATTGTGATTCTCATTCCCGGTGCCTGCCCGAAGCACCGTGCTGCTTAGAAACGGCTTCCAGCTGGACACCCAATGCGTTGGCCTCTTCCGGATGGCGGTGCCACTCTTCAGCCAAAAATTTTGTTCCGGAGCACTCTGAGTTCTACCTCTAATGCCGCCACTCGGTTTTCAAGGTCTCGCAACTTGTCCGGCCTGTGACTTTCGACCTCGACTGCATAAGAGAAGCTCATTAGCACGCTCTCGCGGGTTGCTCCACCGTTCAGTTCGCCGACCCAATAGTTCAGGCCGTCAGTATCCGGCTCACGGTCGAGAATGTCCTGATAGAGCAGGGTTACAAAGCCAGCGTTATCGACATTGCCATAATTCTCTTGGACTTTGTTGGTGTTGGCAGAGGTTGGCGTTTTGTTTGTCATTGCTCGTACTCCCTGACTATCGTTGGTCTACCTGAGCGTATCCTCATGAGCCTCGCCATCTGCGTACAAACAAAAAGCACGGCACAATAGCTGCCGAGAAGCCAATTATCAGATGGTGCCAGATGCCGCTTGCATCGACCAAGCCAATTGGCACAAGAGCGCGGTTAAACACAAATGCTGTTAGCCCAACACTCAGGGCCGTGAATAAAATCGCAAGACAGGCACTGCCCAGAACCAATCTGCTAAAATACGCAATTCCCTCATCTTTATGGTCGCTCATAGGTCCTCCATAACCATTGCTGCTCTACCTTTTCTGTACGCACAACGCAACGGGTCGGGACATGTACTGTATATAGACATGAGACTGTACACGTACCTATTCAGACGCACTGCTGCATTAAACGCCGAGTGCTAACCGTAACCATCTACCACCGCTTGCGTATACATTTTGGCGTAAATTTCTGAGCGCCACTTCTAAGTTCAAGCCGAGCGAAATACCGCCCGTACCCCGGGCGTAAACTAGAGCTCACCGAGGCAGAAGTGCGCCCACGCCTCTAGCAAACGCCGTCGCTCATCTAGGTAGTCCGTTCGGATGTACGCTCGGGCTGTCTGGTTCCGCTCTTTGTGCGCTAGCATGAACTCCTTGATCTCGAATGGTGCGTCCGTCTGGTCATCGAGCCAGGTCCGCAAGCTCGCCCTGAAGCCGTGCGGTTTGTATGGGAGCTGATGTTGTTCTCGTAGGTACTTCGACAGGGCAACGTCAGAGAGCACCGTGCGGCCAGTGCGAGACGCAAAGAGGTTGCCGCGCCGCTCAAACGCCTTTGCCGCCTCGATGACTACAAGCGCTTCAGGCACAAGCGGCATAGCGAAGTCTTCTACCTTGCCCTTGCGCCCCTTCATCATGTCCCCGGGGATAGTCCAAACGTCGCCATCAATATGCTCAAGCCGGCATTCGCGGATGTTACGCGGACGTAGACCCGTGAGGATCAGCAGGCGCA
>PAPT01000027.1 GCA_002708995.1 Geminicoccus sp.
ACAAGCTGCTGGAGCAGAACAACCTGAGCGACGACGATCGCGACGATATCGAGGTGCAGTGCCAGGTCGCGGGGCGCTCGCTCGAAGGCGTGCTGGCCGATGCCTCCGGCGTGCTCAGCGGGCTTTCGTCCTGCGTCGGGCTGGTGGTGGCGCCGACGGCTGAAGAACCGCTTCGCCATATCGAATTCGTGCCGCTCTCACCCGGGCGGGCGCTGGTGGTGCTGGTGTTCGAGGGCGGGCAGGTGGAAAACCGCCTGCTTGCTCTGCCGTTGGGGGTGGGCAGCGACGTGCTGGTGCGGGCGGGCAATTTCCTTTCGTCGCGGCTGGCGGGCAAGACCCTGACCGAAGCGGGTGAGGCCATCGCCCACGAAATCCACTCCAACCGAGCCGAGATCGACCGCCTGACCGCATCGATCGTCGAGGCCGGGCTGGCGACGCGCGGGTCGGACAGCAAGGATGGGGTGCTGATCGTTCGTGGGCAGTCCAACCTGCTCAAGGACGTGCGCCAGCTCGAAGAACTTCACAAGGTCCAGACCCTGTTCCAGGCGCTGGAGACCAAGGAAACCATGCTCAAGCTGCTGGAGAGCACGGATACGGCCGAGGGCGTGCAGATTTTCATCGGCGAGCAGACCGAGCTGTTCGGGCTGTCCGGCTGCTCGATGATCCTCGCGCCCTACCAGAACCAGTCCAAGCAGGTAGTTGGCGCCGTCGGCGTCATAGGCCCCATGCATATGAATTACGGGCGCATCATTCCCATGGTGGACTATACCGCCCAGATTGTGAGTCGCGCGCTGGGCAATCCCACGACCTGATCCCGGGTCAGAGAAGCGAGCGCCGCTCATTTTGTTAGTGCTGAAAGATTGAGGAAGACATTCGTGTCCGACCAGAACGATACACCCGAGGTTGACCCCAAAGACATCAAGGCTGCGGAGAAGGCCGCGGGCATCGAAACCGTGCCGGAAGGCGCCGAAGACCTGCCCCCTGAAACCCCGCCGCAGGAGCCGACCGAAGCTGAGCTGGTGATCGAGCTGCAGGCCCAGCTGGTCGAGGCCAAGGCCGAGCGCCTGCGCGCCGTTGCCGAGGCGGAAAACACCCGCAAGCGCGCCGAGCGCGAGATCGCCAACATTCGCAAGTACGCCTCCGAACCGCTGGCGCGGGATTTCCTGCAGGTTGGTGAATTCATCCGCATGGCGCTGCAGAGCGTGACTGAACAACAGGCCGAGGCCGACCCGATGCTCAAGAATCTGCGCGTCGGCGTCGCCATGACCGAAAAGACGCTGCTCGACGCCTTCGAGCGCAACCACGTCTCGCGGATCGTCGCCAAGCCCGGCGACGGCTACGACCACAATCTGCACGAGGCGATTTCCCGGGTCGACGCGCCCGAGGGCATTGAGCCGGGGCAAATCGTTCAGATGGTCGGCGCGGGCTACCGCCTGCACGACCGGCTGATCAAACCTGCGACCGTGATCGTGGCGCAGGCGGCGGAGGCCGCGGAGGCGACGGCCGAAGACAGGGCCGAAGACGCAGCCGGCGACGCCGAGGCTGACACCGACGCCTGAGCGCTATGCGCGAACCGGGCAGCCTTAGGGCAATTGTGACCATTGCGACCGAATTGGCAGTACCTATATCAGCTGTGAACTGTGAGGGCGGCGAAGGCCGCTCGCTTTGACAAAATGGCGCTGTTGGCCGGCTTCGGATGGAGCGGCGCAGCGCCCCTGGAGGGGACCGGCGGCCGGGGCTTCTTGGAAGACTAGCACGAGCGTCCGCTGTAGAAAGGACAATTAAATATGAGCAAAGTCATCGGAATTGACTTGGGCACGACCAACTCCTGTGTCGCTGTGATGGAAGGGTCGAACACCCGCGTGATCGAAAACGCCGAAGGCGCCCGCACCACCCCTTCGATGGTGGCCATGAGCGACGGCGGCGAGCGGCTGGTCGGCCAAGCGGCCAAGCGCCAGGCGGTGACCAACCCCGCCCGCACCCTATACGCCATCAAGCGCCTCGTTGGTCGCCGGTTCGAAGATCCGCAGACCAGCAAGCACGACGAAATGGCGCCCTTCAACGTGGTCAAGGCCGACAACGGCGACGCCTGGGTCGAGGTCGACGGTGAGAAGTACTCGCCCAGCCAGGTTTCGGCTTTCATTCTCGGCAAGATGAAGGAAACCGCTGAGTCCTACCTCGGCGAGAAGGTGACCGAGGCCGTGATCACGGTCCCCGCCTACTTCAACGATGCCCAGCGGCAGGCGACTAAGGACGCCGGCAAGATTGCCGGTCTCGACGTCAAGCGGATCATCAATGAGCCGACGGCTGCTGCCATGGCCTACGGGCTGGAGAAGAAGGGCGAAGGCACGATCGTGGTCTACGACCTTGGCGGCGGTACCTTCGACGTGTCCGTGCTCGAAGTCGGCGACGGCGTGATCGAGGTCAAGGCAACCAACGGCGACACCTTCCTCGGTGGTGAAGACTTTGACACCCGGATCATGGACTACCTTGCTGATGAATTTCAGAAGGAAAACGGCATTGACCTGCGCAAGCAGACCGATGCGCTCCAGCGCCTGAAAGAGGCCGCGGAGAAGGCCAAGATCGAGCTGTCTTCGGCGATGGAGACCGAGGTCAACCTGCCGTTCATCACGGCCGATGCGACCGGTCCCAAGCACCTGATGATCAAGATTTCCCGGGCCAAGCTCGAAGCGCTGGTCGACGACCTGCTGCAGCGGACCATGGAGCCGGTAAAGAATGCCCTGAAGGACTCCGGCCTAGCTGCCGGGGACATCGACGAGGTGGTCATGGTTGGCGGGATGACCCGCATGCCCAAGGTCAAGGAACTGGTGAAGGGCTTCTTCGGCAAGGAGCCGAACCAGGGCGTGAACCCCGACGAAGTCGTGGCCATCGGTGCCGCCGTTCAGGGTGGTATCTTCCAGGGCGACGTGAAGGACGTCCTGCTGCTCGACGTGACCCCACTGTCGCTGGGTATCGAGACGCTGGGCGGTCAGATGACGCGCTTGATCGACCGCAACACCACGATCCCGACCTCGAAGGGACAGACCTTCTCCACCGCAGCCGACAACCAGTCGGCGGTGACCATCCGCGTGTTCCAGGGCGAACGCCCGATTGCCGCGGATAACAAGATGCTGGGTCAGTTCAACCTCGAGGGCATTCCACCCGCACCGCGCGGCGTGCCGCAGATCGAGGTGACCTTCGACATCGACGCCAACGGCATCGTCTCGGTCGAAGCCAAGGACAAGGGCACCGGCCGCGAGCAGAAGATCACCATTCAGGCCTCGGGCGGTCTGTCCGACGAGGACATCGATCGCATGGTCAAGGACGCGGAGGCCAACGCCGACGACGACCAGAAGCGGAAGGACCTGATCGAAGCCCGCAATGCCGGTGACAGCCTCGTCTATCAGGCTGAGAAGACCGTCAAGGACAACGCCGACAAGATCGACGATGCCGCGCAGGCCGACATCAGTGAGAAGGCCGACGCCCTCAAGGCCGCGCTGGCGACGGAGGATCTCGACGATATCCGCGCGAAGACCGAAGCGCTGTCGGAGGCGATGATGGCGGTTGGCTCGGCGATCTACGGTGATCCGGCGGCTGGTGCTGCCGGTGGTCCGGGTGGCTTCAACCCCGAAGACATGGCCGGCGGCCCCGATATGGGCGCTGACGACGTGGTCGATGCCGACTTCGAAGAGGTTGGTGGTGACGATGCTGCGGCCGGTGACGGCGGCGGTGAAGACGACAACGACAAGTAAGCAACCAAGGCGCGGCTGATCGGGACCCACTCTCGGTCGGCTAGCTCCACGATCGTCCTGCGGGCCTCTGAGCCCGGCGCACGGTCAGGAGGTCCGGCACCATGTCAAAGCGCGATTACTACGACGTTCTGGGTGTCTCCAAGTCCGCGACGGACAAGGAGCTGAAGTCGGCTTTCCGTAAGCTGGCCATGGAGCATCACCCCGACCGCAACGCCGGCAATGCCGAGGCTGAAAAGACCTTCAAGGAAGTCAACGAGGCCTACGACGCCCTGAAAGACCCGCAGAAGCGGGCGGCCTACGACCAGTTCGGCCATGCCGCCTTTGAGCAGGGTGGCGGTGGCAATCCCTTCGGCGGCGGGGCGGGCGCTGCGGGCTTTGACGGCTTTGGCGATATCTTCGAAGAGATGTTCGGCTCGGCCTTTGGCGGTCGGCGGGGGGGTGGTCGCAGCCAGCCGGGTCGCGGCTCGGACCTGCAATACAACATGACCATCAGCCTCGATGAGGCCTTCGAGGGCAAGACCACCCAGATCAAAGTGCCCTCGGCTGAGTCCTGCTCGACCTGTTCGGGATCCGGCGCCAAGCCGGGCACCAGCCCGACGACCTGTGGCACCTGTGGTGGCCGCGGCCGGGTCCGCACCCAGAACGGCATTTTCGCCATGGAGCGGGGCTGTCCGACCTGTCAGGGTCAGGGGCAGGTGATCAGCGACCCTTGCCGCAGCTGTGGCGGCGCCGGCAAGGTCGCCAAAGACAAGCAGCTTTCGGTGAATATCCCCGCTGGCGTCGAAGACGGCACCCGCATCCGGCTCTCCGGTGAGGGCGAACTGGGCCAGCGCGGCGGTCCTTCGGGCGATCTCTACATCTTTCTGAACATCCGCGATCACGACCTGTTCGAACGTGAGGCCCAGCACCTGTTCATCTCCATGCCGATCTCGATGACCACGGCGGCGCTGGGTGGGGAGATCGAGGTGCCGAGCATCGACGGTGCGCGGGTCCGGGTGAAGATCCCCGCGGGCGCGCAATCGGGGCAGCAGCTGCGTCTGCGCGGCAAGGGTATGTCCATCTACCGCCGGACCGAGCGCGGCGATCTTTATGTCCGGGTCGAGGTCGAGACCCCGACCAACATGACCAAGCGCCAGCGCGAGCTGCTGGCCGAGTTTGAGGACGAGGGCAACGCCCACTCGCCGCTTGCGGCCAAGTTCCTCAATCAGGTCAAGGGCTTCTTCAACGCCGATTAGCGTTTGAACCGACTTCGCAGAATGCCTAATATGCGGCATTCAAAGACGAACGCCGGAGGAGCATCGATGTTCACCGAACTCTATACCCGCCAGCTTGCGGGCTACGCCAGTTATCACACCGATATGCGCAATGAGCTGACGCATTTCATCGGCATTCCGCTGATTGTTGTCGGCGTGCTGTTCGTTGCTTCCTGGCCCAAGCTGTTCGGCCTGCCGCTTTCTGTGTTCGTGTTTGTTGGTTTTGCGGCGCTCTGGATCAGCATGGACTGGCTGATCGGGGGGCTGGTGGCGCTGCTGGCGCTGCCGTTCCTGTGGCTTGGGGTCACGTGGTACGACCCGCAGATTTCGGTTACGTGGAAGATCATCTGGGCTGTGGGTTTGCAGGTCGTCGGCTGGGGGTTCCAGCTGGTCGGTCACCACTTTGAAGGCAAGCGTCCGGCGCTGCTCGACAATCTGTTTCAGGGCATGCTTGGGCCGACGTTTCTGGTCTATGAAGTGGTCCATCGGCTGGGTCTGAAGCAGGAGCTTAAGCAGAACGTGGACGCGGAACTCCAGCGCCTCGCCTAGTCAACAAGCTGACCACGCGCACCGCGGCGGGGCAGCGCATCTAAAGGATACCGGTTGAACCATGATCCGACGTCTGCTGCCCTGGGCCGTGCTGGCCTTTTTCGCTGGCCTTGCCTTCTTCGTTGGAAGCCTGTTCTGGCAGGCCTCCCGCCTACCTGAAACGCTGACAGCGACGGCTGAAGACAGCACGCAGGCCCCGGCAGCGGCCGTCTGGCTGGTGCTCAACACCCCCGGCGTGCTGACCGAGCGCTTTGACGAGGTTGAGGTCTACGAGCAGACCGAGGATGACCTCGGCCTGAGCGCCTGGATCACCCGTCACGAAGACCGCAACTATCTCACCCGCTTCACCCGGGTCGAAGCGGTGAAGGGCGGCAGCGGCGGCAACGATGCCGCGCCCTGGATCTACAGCTACCGGATCGACGCCGAGGATGTGCCGGTTCGGACGCTGCGCGAGGTGCGCTTTGTCGAGCAGGTTGACGGCAGCACGCTGATTACCGTGACCGATCAGCTGACCATCGAAGACCGCAGCCTGCGTATGTGGATGGGGGTGCTCGGGACCGATGGCGGCACAAAGAACGAGCTTAAGGCGCTGAAGAGCCTGGCCCTGAGCGCCAAAGCGGCGCTCTGAGACCTGCGGCGGGCCTGTTACCGGTCTGCCATTCTGGCCACCAATCTCAGCCCAAAAATGCAAAAGGCCCCGGTTGGGGCCTTTTTCCGTCAGATGATTTCGAGCTCGATCAGCTTTTCTGCGATCTGGACGGCATTGAGTGCCGCGCCCTTGCGCAGGTTGTCCGCCACGCACCAGAACGCCAGCGCATTCTCTGCCGTGATATCCTCGCGGATGCGGGAGACGTAGACCATGTCTTCGCCCGCCGCTTCCTTCGGAGTGACGTAGCCTTCGTCCTGGCGGTAGTCGACGACGACGCAGCCTTCCTGGTAGGAGAGCACCTGCCGGGCCTGCTCGACGTTCAGCGGCCGCTCGAATTCAACGTTGGCGGCCACGGCGTGCGAGATGAACACCGGCACGCGCACGCAGGTCGCGGTCAGCTTGATCGAGGGGTCGAGGATCTTCTTGGTCTCAACCGCCATCTTCCACTCTTCTTTCGTGGTGCCGTCGTCCATGAACTTGTCGATGTGCGGGATGGCGTTGAAGGCGATTTCTTTGGTCAGATGCTCGGGCTGTACCGGCTCGTTGACGTAGACGCCACGGGTCTGGCGGAACAGCTCGTCCATGGCATCCTTGCCCGCCCCGGAAACCGACTGGTAGGTCGAGGCAACCACGCGCTGGATGCCGGCGGCTTCGTGCAGCGGCTTGAGCGCCACCACCAGCTGGATGGTCGAGCAGTTGGGGTTGGCGATGATGTTCTTCCGCCCGTCCTTCTTAGCCCAGTCCAGCAGGGCGTCGGCGTTGACCTCGGGCACCACCAGCGGACAGTCGGGGTCCATGCGGAAGTGCGAGGTGTTGTCGATGACGATGGCGCCCGCCGCCGCCGCGATCGGCGCATACTTGGCCGACACCGCGCCCCCGGGGGAGAACAGGGCGACGTCGACGCTGGAAAAGTCGAAATGGGCGAGGTCTTTGATCTTCAGGATCTTGTCTTCGCCGAAGCTGACACTCTGGCCGACCGAGCGGCTGGAGGCGACGGCGTGGATGCGGTCCACGGGGAACTGGCGTTCGCTCAGGATCGAGAGGATTTCGCGACCGACATTGCCGGACGCACCGACGACTGCAACGGTGTAGGCCATGGCTGTGTTTACCCTGATTATCCGGAAATGGTCTTGTTGAGCTCGGTGAGCACCGCGTCGCCCATGCTGGTGCAGGACACCAGCGTCGAGCCTTCGGACATGATGTCGCCGGTGCGGGTGCCCGCGCCAAGCACGCGGTCGACGGCGGCTTCGAGCAGGTCAGCATCCCCGCCCCGGTCGAGCGAGTAGCGCAGCGCCATGGCGAATGACAGGATGCAGGCCAGCGGGTTAGCCTTGTTCTGGCCGGCGATATCCGGCGCCGAGCCGTGGACCGGCTCGTAGAGGGCGTGGGACTTTCCGGTGGCTTCGTCTCGCGCACCCAGCGACGCCGAGGGCAGCATGCCCAGCGAGCCGGTGAGCATGGCAGCGACGTCGGAGAGCATGTCGCCGAACAGGTTGTCGGTGACAATCACGTCGAACTGCTTGGGCGCGCGCACCAGCTGCATCCCGCAGTTGTCGGCGAGGATGTGATCGAGCTGGACGTCGGGGAACTCGTTGTCGTGGACCCACTGCACCTCTTCTTTCCAGAGGATGCCGGACTCCATGACGTTGTTCTTTTCCGAAGAATGCACACGGTTGCCGCGCTTGCCCGCAAGATCGAAGGCGACCCGCGCGACCCGGCGGATTTCCTCGGTGTCGTAGACCTGGGTGTTGATGCCCCGGCGCTGGCCGTCGGGCAGGTCGGAGATGCCGCGCGGCTCCCCAAAGTAGACCCCGCCGGTCAGCTCGCGCACGATCATGATGTCGAGGCCGGCCACCAGCTCTTTTTTTAGCGAAGATGCTTCGGCCAGCGCGTCAAAACAGATCGCCGGGCGCAGGTTGGCGAACAGCTCGAGATCCTTGCGCAGGCGCAGCAGGCCGCGCTCGGGGCGCAGCGAGAAATCGAGCATATCATACTGCGGGCCACCCACCGCGCCGAACAGCACGCAATCGGCGGCGAAGGCCTTGTCCATGATCGCGTCGGTGATCGGGGCGCCATAGGCTTCGTAGGCGGCACCGCCGACCTTGTCCTCGCTGATGTTGACCTCGAGGCCACGGTTTTCGCCGAACCAGTCAACCACCCGCCGGACTTCGGTCATCACTTCCTGCCCGATGCCATCACCGGGGAGCACGAGAATATTTTGCGCCATCGTCAGAGGTCCCTGTTTTCCTACAATTTCTGCTGCGTTCCGGTGTAAGTGGACCGCCACGGACTGTCCACGGGTCCAGCCCTGTCAATCCGGTTGGACTGTGGCGAGCCAGACGCAGGCCGTTTTGCCGCTCTTCTTGCCCCGCATTTTCCGGTCTGGCGACACTCCACCGACCGGGCTTCGCATAATGCAGTTGCGGATTGGCAAAATAAATACAGTTTTAGGCAAAATTTATCAGACTATTAGTCTGTAAGACTGGGGCTTTGGATCTTGAAACAAACTTGGGCGTCGCGCCTGCTCGTTGGCCTGCTGGGCCTGGGCCTTCTGTTGTTCTTCGTGGCTGTCATGGCCATCAGCGGCCGGGTCGCGCTGGCGCAGGATGCCGGTACCACGTCGACCTCTGGCGCCTTCCTCGCCAGCAGTACGGACGAGCAGGCAGGGCTTGCCGGGCCGGCCTCGGTCCTGCCCGGCGTTATCCGTTTCCGCTTGCGCCTGGTGCATTCGGTCCGCTTTCCGCTGACCGAGCAGCGCTGCTACTTCCAGTTTTTCTTCTACGCCGACGGCTCTTCGCCGCTCGAGGGCGCCTCACTGGCGCTGGAGCTGGTCGAGGATGGCCGGGTTGTGGGGCTGAACCGGGTCGAGATTGCCGATCTGATCGGGAAAGGGCTGAGCCGCCGCGTCCGCGAATTTGCCTTCGACGGGCCCTGCAGCCTCGATGGCTTGCGCCTGATCAGCGCGACCGGGGCATTTCAGCCCGCTGGGGATTCTCATTGGTGCAGATGCCCCTCTCTCCGGCCTGAACGGGCTGGCTGCTGGAACCGGCCAGACCGCTTCGGGGTCCGGGGCAGCGACCGAAAGCGGCGCGCCGACCGGCGTTTCGGGGACGGGTACAGCTACGGGCGGGTCAGATCGCACCAACGTGGCAGCCGTGACCACTGAGGAAGCCGGGGAATCCGCGACGCAGGACAGCGCCATGATCGTGCAGCGCCAGCCCAGCCTGAGCCAGCTCGAGCGGGCCTGTGTCACCACGCGCTCGAACCTGCGCGCAGGACCGGGGACTGACTTCGGGGTTCGCGCTGTGCTTGAGCAGGGCGAAGTGCTCTACATCCGGCGCCCCACCGCTGATGGTCGATGGAACCAGATCGTCACCGGCCGACAGGCCGAGGGCTGGATTTACTTCTCTCTGATCCGGGGGTGCTGAAACCACCCGGACGCTCATTGGACCAGATTAGGGCAGGTCGTCCGACGCGCAACGCCAGAGATCAGAACCCGAGCACTCAAAACCCAAGCCCCCAAGCACTCAAAAACCAACCAACGAGAAAGGCTGAGACACCAAGATGAAAACGGTCAAAACACTTTCCGGATTTGCCGCTGCCAGTGCAGTGGCCCTGATACTGGCCGCCTGTGGCAGTGACGATCATCAGCTGTGTATCGACGCCAACTGGTACAAGACCGGGGTTCACCGCGCCCAGCAAGGGCTGGAAAACCGCTATACCCAGCTTGCGGATATCTGCACCGCCATTGGCTGGATCCCGAACGCGAACGTGTACGATCGGGGTTATCAGGATGGACCGACCCTGCCGCGCCTGATCTTCTGATCTCTGATGGGTCGGTGGTCACTGCTGCTGCTGCTGCGCCACTGCTCCAGGCTTTCTCCCGGCACCGGCTCAGTCCCCTCCCGGCCCCTCGCCATGCTCCCTCCCGGCACCTCACTGCCGCTCTCGGCTTTCAGGTCCGGCTTTCTTCCCCTGCCTCCTTGCCCGGCTTCTTGCCCAGCCTTCGTGCCCGGCACCAGATTGCGCTCTGTCCCGCCGCGTGGACATGGCAAAGGCGGTTGTCCTGCCCGAACGGATGCGACAGGCTGTCATCTCCACGATTGCAAGGACGAAAGACGAAGGACGAAGGCATGTCAGAAGGGTTGTCAGCGACGGGATTTGAGGCGTTGTTGGGCGAAAAGTCATTTTTGCTGGCCGATGGTGCGACCGGGACCAACCTGTTCGCCATAGGGCTGGAGAGCGGCGAGGCGCCCGAGACCTGGCTGCTCGAGCATCCGGACCGGGTGCAGGCCCTGCATCAGTCCTTTGTCGAGGCTGGCAGCGACCTGTTCCTGACCAACACCTTCGGCGGTACCCAACACCGGCTTCAGCTCCATGGCCTCGATGATCAGGTCGGATCGCTGAACCGCCGCGCGGCGCAGCTGGCCCGCGAGGTAGCGGACAAGTCCGGCCGTCGGGTGCTGGTCGCCGGGTCGGTCGGACCGACCGGTGAGATTCTGGCGCCGCTGGGCAAGCTTGAGCGCGCGGATGCGGTCGCCAGCTTTGCCGAGCAGATCGAGGGGCTGGTCGAAGGCGGGATCGATCTGGTCTGGATCGAAACCATCTCGGCCCCCGATGAGCTGGAGGCTGCGGTTGAGGCCGCGCGCGGATTTGACGTTCCTGTCTGTGCGACCATGAGCTTCGACAGCGCCGGGCGAACCATGATGGGGCTGACGCCGCGGGCCTTTGCCGGGCTGGCGGCCGACTTCGGTATCGACGGCTTTGGCGCCAATTGCGGGGTCGGGGCCTCGGACCTGATGAGTTCGGTGCTGGGGTTCATGGACGCCCGCCCCAACCGCCCGGTGATCGCCAAGGCCAACTGTGGCATTCCCAGCTACGAGGATGGTCAGATCGTCTACAGCGGTACGGTCGAGCAGATGTCGGCCTACGCGCTGCTCGCACGGGCGGCCGGTGCCCGGATCATCGGTGGCTGCTGCGGGACCAAGCCCGAGCACATTGCCGCAATGCGACAGGCGCTGGATGCCAACGATAACCCCGATTTCCGCGTGCTGGCAATCGAGATGGCGCTGGGGCAGATGTCCGAAGGCGCCCGCCGGATCGCGGCAGGTCAGGATGAATTGCAGGCCTCTTTCCGGCGGGGGGGCGGCGGCCGGCGGCGGCGGGGCTGAGGGGTCGTGTCGGTCACGGAAGCCCTGAAGGACGAAGTTACCATGCTGTGGTCGGACGAGGGCCGTTTGGCGACCTTGTCTGCGGCAATGATGGCGATGGCGGATGCGCTGAGCCTGTCCGGGACAGAGGCTGTGGAGGCTGCGCTGTTGGCCCCGGGCCTCAACTTTGCCCCGGCGCTGGCGGGTCTCGATGACCGGCAGGCACACCAGGCCCTGCTCGAGCAGATCCGGACGGTAGCACCGGGCGCCCTCGACGCGGCAGGGTGGGCGCGGCTGGAAGATCCCCGGCTCTATGATACGGCGATGATGCTGCTGGCGCAGGACAGTCTCGGGCTGATGCTCGATGCACTGGGCGAGGCAAGCGAGCAGCTCCTGACGCTGACAGAGGTGCATCAGCAGACAGCGACCGGACTGCGCCTCGCACAGCATTTGTCGGCGGCCGTGCAAGGGCAGGCGGTGTTAATGGCGACCCGGGCGGCCCTGCCTTGTCAGATGCCGCGCGAGCCAGCCTGTGCGTCCGGGCTGGCCGAGGCGCTGGCGCTGCAGGTGCCCGATCTGCCGTGGGCGGGTGATCCCTGGCCCCTGACGGATATCGCCACAGCGCTTTCGGGTCTGTGCCCCTTAATTGCGGCCTATCAAGGTGATGCTGCCCGGAGGTTGGCGGATGCTGCCGCGGCGCTCGTCGTGGCCGCGGCGCAGAGCCAGAGCCAGGGGAACGGCGGTCGCGCCTTTGGCCTGGACGTTGAGGACGCCTTATGTCGAGCGTTTGAAGACGCGATGGCAGCACTGGTGGCGCTGAACCGGGCGCTGGACCGATGGCAGGGTCCCCAGGTGGACGAAGCCTTGCAGCCTGAGGCCTGGCAGATGGTTGATGCCATGCTGTCGAGGGCTCGTGCGGTCATGGAAGAATCGGGCGCAGGTGAGTAACTGACGAAGTCTCAGGTCGTGGCATGAGTGCTGCGGGTCATGGCGCGCTCGATTTGACGCCGGTTCGCGGCTTACAAATCTCCCACGCGCATCCGGCAGCGCGATAGTGTGCCTTGCGCGGGGGAAGGGCGAAGACGGCGAAGCCGTCGAGGCCCGAGCCCGCAACCCTTGTCCCAGCGCGCCGCCCGACCCTCTCTTTGAGTGCTAGATCACCGCTGCCAGACGCGCCGCCTTGTTGATCGCCCGCTTGGCGTCCAGCTCTGCCGCCTTTTCGGCACCGCCGACCAGGTGCACGGTCACGCCCTCGGCCTCCAGCGGTTCCACCAGCTCCCGCAGCGGGTCCTGCCCCGCGCACAGCACCACGTGATCCACGTCCAGCCAGCGCGGGTTCTCGCGCCCCTCGCCCTCGGAGATCATCAGGCCTCCGTCCCCGATCCGCTCGTAGTTCACGCCACCGATGAAGGTCACGTCCTTCATCCGCAGCGAGGCGCGGTGGATCCAGCCCGTGGTCTTGCCCAGCCCCGCACCGTGCTTGCTGGTTTTCCGCTGCAGCAGCGTCACCTGCCGTGCCGGCGCTGAAGGCTGAGGGCCGTTGGCCGCCAGCCCGCCCGGCGCCCGCTCAGGGTCGGTGACCCCCCATTCCTCGAGCCATTCTTCCACATCGACAGTCGCTGAGGGGTGGTCCTGCACCAGATATTCTGAGACATCGAAGCCAATCCCACCAGCGCCGATTACCGCCACGCGGTCCCCGACCTCCGCCCCGCCGGCGAGCACGTCGATGTAGGACAGCACCTTCGGGTGATCCTGCCCCTCGATCCCCGGATCCCGAGCCGTCACCCCGGTCGCGAGGATCACCTCGTCATAGCCGCTCAGGTCCTCGACCGTTGCCCGGGTGTTGAGCCGGATTTCGACATCCGAAAGATCGAGCACTCGGGCGAAATACGCCAGCATGCCGTGAAATTCTTCCTTGCCCGGGATCGCCGCCGCCATATTCAGCTGCCCGCCTATCTTGTCCGCGGCATCGAACAGTGTCACCGCGTGCCCGCGCTGGTCCAGCACCAGCGCCGCCTGCATCCCGGCTGCTCCGGCACCGACCACCGCGACCCGCTTTTTCACCTCCGTCGGCAGATAGTTCAGCTCGGTCTCATTGCAGGCGCGCGGGTTGACCAGGCAGGACGAGGTCTTCATCGAGAAGGTGTGGTCGAGACAGGCCTGATTGCAGCCGATGCAGATGTTGATCTCGTCCGACCGGCCCTGCGCCGCCTTCTTCACGAACTCCGGGTCCGCGAGGAAAGGGCGCGCCATCGACACCATGTCCGCACAGCCATCCGCGAGGATCTGTTCGGCCGTTTCCGGGGTGTTGATGCGGTTGGTGGTGATCAGCGGAATGCTGACCTCTCCCATCATCTTCTTCGTCACCCAGGCGAAGGCGCCGCGCGGGACACTGGTCGCGATCGTCGGGATTCGGGCTTCGTGCCAGCCGATGCCGGTGTTGATAATGGTGGCGCCAGCCGCTTCGATCGCCGTGGCCAGCGTGATCACCTCGTCCCAGGTGGAGCCATCCGGGATCAGATCGATCATCGACAGCCGGAAGATCAGAATGAAGTCCGGGCCGACGGCTTCGCGGCAGCGGCGCACAACCTCGACCGGGAAGCGCATGCGGTTGGCGTAGGAGCCGCCCCAGTCGTCGGTGCGCTTGTTGGTGTGGGTGACCAGGAACTCGTTGATCAGGTAACCCTCGGACCCCATGATCTCGACCCCGTCGTAGCCAGCCTCGCGGGCCAGCACGGTGGCGCGGACGTAGGCCTGGATCTGCGCCTCGATGCCTTCAGGGGTCAGCTCCCGGGGGGCGACGGGCGTAATTGGTGACTTGATCGCCGACGGCGCAACCCCGCCCGCAGGGTTATAGGCGTAGCGCCCGGCGTGGAGCAGTTGCAGCGCGATCTTGCCACCTTCGAGGTGCACGGCACTAGTGATCTCGCGGTGTTTTTCCGCGTCTGCTGCGGTTTCCATACAGCCCCCGCCGATGACCGGTGCGCCGTCCTGGTTCGGGCCGAAACCGCCGGTTACCATCAGCCCGACATCACCCTGCGCGCGCTCGGCAAAGTAGGCCGCCAGCCGCTTTAAGGTCTTTTCTTCCTCCAGACCGGTGTGCATGGAACCCATGAGCACGCGGTTCTTGAGCGTAGTGAAACCTAGGTCCAGGGGGCGCAGCAGGTTTGGATAGTGGGACATGGTCGGCGTTCCTCTCGCCCGGTCTCAGCTGGGCCAGTGATGGGCTCTCGGGGCTTGAAGGCCAACCTAGCGCAATCTTCGCCAAAGTCATGGGCTCTTTGGCCTGCTGGCGCCAAACCAGACAGAATTCTAATTTTGAAAGTCTGACATCGGATTGGAGCGGTCGCCCGGTCGTTGAGCTGTGTGCCCCGCCGTCACTCCCCCGGGATCCAGGGTCCGTGATCCATGGTCCCGGGACCAAGGGTCCTGAGGCTCTGGTCTCGGCTTATCTGGTCTTGGGCTGACTAGGCTGCCCGCGGGACCCGCAGGGCCCGCACCGAGCGCCAAAGACCGAGCAGGCTCAGCGCCAGCAGCGGCAGCACGGCGAGCAGGTGCGCCATCGCCATGGTGATCCCAGGCAGGATGTAGGTCGGCTCGGAGCAGTCCGGCCGTTCCAGCGAAAACAGCTCGTCCGCCGACCCGATGGTCTGCACCCGGCCACCACAGTCCATGGGGCCCTGCCACCAGCCGAATTCGACCCCGACGTGCTTGGCTGCGAGGAACGCTGCCGCCGCCATCAGACCGCTGGCTGCCACGAAAAAGACGAGGCGGAAAGCACGGAAGCGCGCGAGGACGACCGCCGGAATGATCAGCGCCGCCAGCATGTAGTGCGGCACCCGCTGCTGCAGACAAAGCTTGCAGGGCAGCAGCCCGCCAATCAGCTCGAACCCCCAGGCGCCCAGCAGCAGCGCAGCGGAGCCGGCAAGGATCAGAGCAGGCAGAAACAGGGATGAGCGAAGCAGCATCAGAACCAATCCAAAATGAAACACCCGCACCGTGCCAACCGACACCCAAGCATCCACACCAACCCCGTTGAGGGGCAAAGGCGCGGCATCGGGCACCGGCATAGGACCGCGCCGGCTCAACCTACTTCGGGTTTAGCGCCGATGGGACAAAAGTTGAAGCACATCGCGGATCTTTGAACCGGTGGGTGGTCCTCTGTGGCGCCAAATAGGGCACATGGCCCCCCGGGATCTGGCCCACACCGAAGGCCACTGGGTTGTCGAGCCGACGCGCGCCCTCGGGCAGACGGAAATCTGAACGCCGGCTGGGCCGCGAGCCCGGTGCATCCAACATCTCGATCAGGAACAGGCGGCCATCGGGCGCCCGAACCGCGGTGCAGTCCCGCGTGAGCGCGAGGTTCTCCGGCTCCTCGGGCGTCAACGGCGTCGTCGCGTCGGGCAGGGCGAGGGTCGCGGCCACGCCGATCAGGCCGAAGAGGTAGGACGGTGAGCAGACCTGAGCCGGTCCGCCGAGATGACGCTGGATTTCGCGGCTGATCTCCAGCGGTTTGCCGGCGTTGCTGGCGGACAAGGCAGCACGGATCGCCGCTTCCGCCTGCCGCACGCGGCTGTTCAGCAAGGGTGAGGGATGCTCGCCACTGCCGGTGTAGCGAATTATCAGCTGCGCCGGCCGTCATTCATGATCGTCAGTAGTTGCCCCAGACTTTCCGGCCAGACCGGGTTCAGGACAGCCAGGCTGGCGTCGGCAACCGGGGCGTCGTGCGGTAGCTGTAGCGACCGAACCTGACCATACTGCCTCATAGCACGGGTGCTTCGCTGCTGGCGCGCTGCATGAGGTCGAGCAGCAGGGCGGCGTCCCCCCGCCGACCAGCAGGCTCGACCGCCGCCAGAAAGGCTGCGACGTCGCCCGTGCCCAGGCGGGTCTTGTTCTGCGACGCTATTGCGCTAGACCATGACTCTCGGCCCAGGCGGCGTGCCGGGGCGCCGAGAGGACGTCCATGGGCTCCATGATCAGGCGCGGATTGCTCTCCAGCTTGCCCAGCGCCTGAAAGATCGGGAACCACGGCAACTGGCCTTCGCCAAGACCCCAGTGCCGGTCGGCGCTGCCGTCCGTGTCCTGCAGGTGTACGTGTTCGAGCATGTTGCCCGCCCGCTTGATAAAGTCGACGACGTGCGGGGCGCCGAAGCGGTTGTGGATGTAGTGGGCGTGACCGGTATCGATGGACAGGCGGATACGGTCACTGCCAAAGGCGTCGATCAGGCCGGCCCGCCACGCGGGGTCGGTGTCTTCGATATTTTCCAGCACAATGGTGAGGCCGAAGTCCTCAGCCATCTTCACCGCGTCACCCATGGTGTCCTGCACCAGCGCGACCTTGCCCGCCTCGTAGCCCATGTGGAGCATGTTGTCCCGGTCCCAGAGGGTCAGTGGGGAGTGCAGCACCATCTGCGTCGCGCCCATGCGATGTCCCATCTTCAGCGCCTGCTCGAGGCGCATCCGGACGACCTTGCGGATCGCCGGATCGACACTGTCCAGCGATAAACCATAGAAGGGGCCGTGGATACCCAGCCGCCCTTTGTAGCTATCCCCGAGCAGTGCGCGCACCCGGTCGGCTGTCTTGTCGGCTGTCTTGTCGAGCACGAACGCGTGGTAGGCGTCCTGAATTTCCAGATCCCGATCCTTCTCCAGCACCCAGGGCGCGAGGTTTTCGAGGTTGTGCAGTTCCATGGCACAGCCGAGGACCGGAAGATCAGACATGGGGGAGTCTCCGCAGAATGGGTTTCAAAACGAATATCAGCGCGCCGAATGCGACAGCCGCGCGGAAAGCGACACAAATCGCCGCGTGAAGGCAAGGCCTGCGGAGTCGTTTTTCTGCGCCTTACCGAGGAGGCGCTTTCGGCCCCAATTTTCAACCTGCGGCAAAGGTGCGCATAAGTATGCATGTCATTACCGTAGTGAGATGCGATCCGAAAATCACTGAAGCATTGATGCAACAGGGTTTTTAATCGCCGCCACGGGACTCGCATAAGCCCCTCAAAGGGTGGCTTCCGGCACGATATTAGCCAGTGGTTGGGCAACACGTGCCGGCACGCGCTGGCAGGTGGGCCATTTAATCGGAGTTATTTTTATGAAGCTCATTTCCGCTGCATTGAGCGCTGTGGCTATGGCCATCGCACTTCCCGTCAGCACCGCGCAGGCGCAGGGCTACTACTCAGCCCCCGTGTTCTCACACAGTGGTGCCGTTTCCCTCGGCGTCATGGCGTCGGGCCCGCACTACTCGAAGAGCGACGCGCCAAGCTACAACAGTCAGCCTCAGTACGTGGTGCGCCGCACCCTGCGTCCGATCTGGTCGCTGCGGCAGCCGGTCAGCCTCGGTAACCCCATGGGCAATGCTGAAATTGCGTTCTACAGCGCGCTGTCGGTGTCTTCGGAGCAGTCTATTCCCTTCGCCGGCACCTTCGACTTCGGCCCGTCGCTGGGTTTGGGTGGTCGCGTTGCCTGGAACGATCCCTTCTCCAACATCCGCGTGTCGGCAAGCACGACCGCGACCAAGTGGGAAGTGCAGGACTTCTATGACGGCATCGAGCCAACCCCGTACCTCGCCAGTTCGGCGACCGTGGCGGACTACACCAGCCTGTCAACCGACATCGGTATCGGTTTCTACGAAGCCGACACTTGGGTGAACGGTGTCCTCGGTATGAACACTGACCTCGACTACAACTACGCGCTGCCTTACGCGGGTATCGAAGTCGGCACCCAGACCGAGATTGCACCGGGTGTTGCCCTCGACTTTGCGGTCAAAGGTGTGCGTGAGTTCTCCGAAGCTACCATCCGCGGTTTCCGGACCTCGGGCCGCTGGATCGCAACGGGTACGCTGGGTCTGCGCATCGCCTTCTGAGGCTGATCGCTCCCCAACCCTGAGGCCCACCAAAAGCAAGGGCCCCGCGCCAATCGGCGTCAAGGCCCTTTTTCATGGCGGCGTATCGGACCTTCAGGCTCAGCTGAAGTGGATGCGGAAGCGGTCGCGGACCGCGGCATCGACCGCCGCCGGAATGTGGTCAGGCTTCGGCCCCTGAAGGATCGTCCGCAGGCGCTTCTGCGCGGTTTCCACCAGCACCGGCTTGTCGACCTCGGCCCATTCCTTGGGCGATGTCCGGTCACCGATCGTCGGGTAGATGTATTCAGACTGCATCAGGTTCAGGGTCTGATCCGAGCCCAGATAGTGACCCGGGCCTTCGAGGCAGGTTTTCTCCATCACCGCCAGCGACAGCTTTTCCGGTGTGACTTCCAGCCCGCGAACGCAGCGCAGCGCCTGCCCCAGCATGTCATTGTCGATGATCAGCGACTCAAGGCAGAAGCCCAGCAGAGAGGCGTGCATGCCGGCAGACTCGTAGACCATGTTGATCCCGGCCAGCCCAGCCATGACGTTGGTGATGCCCTTCTCGTAGCCTGCCTGCGCATCGGGGAGTTTGGCGTCGGCCATACCGGCCGCCGACCCGGTCGGCAGGCCGAGAAACTTCCCCATCTGACCCACGGCGGCGGACAGGATCGCCTGCTCCCCCGAACCGCCCGACATGGCGCCCGAGCGCAGGTCGGAGACAAAGGGCCAGGGGCCGAAAATGGCCGGGTGGCCCGGCGCGATCGAGTTGACGTAGACCAGCCCACCGAGGCACTCGGCAACGGCCTGCACCACGGCGCCAGCGATGGCGGCAGGGGCGGTGGCCCCGGCCTGCCCGGCGGACAGCAGTAGGATCGGCATCCCGCCCTTGATCGCGACTTCCATGACCTGACAGGACTCGGTCGCGAACTTCATCGGCGGCACGACAAAGGTCACCGACAGCGACGCGAACGGCCGCGCGTGCCAGGCTTCTTCCGAACCGGCCACTATGTGCAGCAGCTCCAGCCCGTCGTGCATGTAGTCGGGATCAACGAAGCTGGTGCCGACGTGCTTCCGCGTCCCGGACAGCGCCGCGTAGAGCGTGTTCAGGTCCATCTCCCGGTTATCGAGGATGTCCCGCGCCACCATGGGCCGCTGAAAGAAGTGGATGTTGTCCATCTGGTCGACCACGCGCGCAGCGGAATAGAGCGCGTCGATCGTGGAGTCCTTGTATTCGCGCTCGTCTACGTCGACGAGGTGCACGGCCGCGCCCGCCGTGCCGAAATGCACCCGGTGCCCGCTCAGATCGAGGTCAAAATTCGGGTCCTGCGCGTGCAGCACCAGATCCTTGCGCGCGATCGACAGGGTATGCTCGACCAGCGCGCGCGGGAAGCGCAGTCGCTTGTCCTCACCGTAACTGGAGCCGGCGGCGACCATATACTCAACCCCGGTTTCGGGCGCGTCGGCAATACCGATGGTCTCCAACGCGGTCAGAGCGGCCTCGTAGATCGCCCGCATATCACCCTCATTCAGCGGTTTATAGGCGCCGCCCTCCATGCCCGGGCGAACCGGACGGATATCCTCGGCCAGCGGTGCAGCGCGCAGCGCGACGCGGGCCGAACGGCCACCGGCGCGACCCTTGCGCGCGGCGGGTGGAGCGGGGACTTCAGCTTCTGTGCTCATAGGGGTGAACTCCGTTTAGGCGCGGGTGCGCTCAGCCGAGGGGTCGTACATGGGTTTGAGGGAGACTTCGGCGGGCACGCGCTGGCCCGCGATTTCGATCTCGTAGGATGAACCGAGCTGCTCGGCCCCGGTCTCGCCGTCCTGCACCGGCACGTAGCCCATGCCGATGGATGCACCGAGGTGGTGGCCGTAGTTGCCCGAAGTCAGGAAGCTGACAATCTTGCCGTCCCGGATCACTGGTTCGTTGTGGTAGACCATCGCGGCCGGGTCACTCAGCCGGAACTGCAGCATCCGCCGCGACAGCCCGCGCTCGCGCGTGTCCATGACTGCCTTGCGGCCGTGGAAGTCGCCGAACTTGCCGCTGTCCTTGTCACGCTTCACCGCAAAGCCAAGCCCGGCTTCGAGCACGTTATCCTCGTCGGTGATATCGTGGCCGAAGTGGCGGAAGGCCTTCTCGATCCGGCAGCTGTCGAGCACGTGCAGGCCGCACATCTTTAGGTCCAGATCGCGCCCCGCTTCGTCGATGCTTTCGAACACGTGCGCGGCCATATCCGAGCCGACGTAGAGCTCCCAGCCCAGCTCGCCGACGTAGGAAATCCGGTGGGCGCGGGCGAGGCCCATGCCAACCTCGATCTCCTGGGCGAAGCCAAATGGGTGGGCGTTGTTGCCCAGATCGTTCGGAGACACGCGTTGCAGCAGCTCCCGTGACTTCGGCCCCATGATCGCAATGACGGCTTCGCCGACGGTATTGTCGAACAGAGAAACGTGGGCGCCTGCGGGCACGTGGCGCTGCAGCCAGGCCATGTCCCGCCGGATCGTCGCCGCTGGCACCACCAGCAGGAACGACGTCTCGCCCAGCCGGGTCACGGTCAGGTCGCTCTCGATCCCGCCGCGCTCATTGAGCATCTGGGTGTAGACGATGCGCCCGGCCTCGACGTCGACGTCGTTGGCGCAGACCTTCTGCAGGAAGGCCATGGCATCGGCGCCCTCGACCCGGATCTTGCCAAAGGTCGACAGGTCGAACAGCCCGACGCCGTTGCGCACGGCGCTGTGCTCTTCCCGTGCGTTATCGAACCAGTTCTGCGGCCCCCAGTCGTAGCGGTATTCACGCTCTTGCCCCTCGCGGGCGAACCAGTTGGCGCGCTCCCAGCCCCCGGTTTCGCCAAAGACGGCACCCTTGGCGCGCAGCTGCTCGTGCAGCGGCGAGCGGCGGACACCGCGCGCGGTCTCCGGCTGGCGGTAGGGCCAGTGGTCGGCGTAGAGCAGGCCGAGCGATTCCGACACGCGTTCGCGCAGGTAGAAGCGGTTCTTCTGGAAAGGCTGTGCGCGGCGGATATCGACGTCCCAGAGGTCGAAGGGCGGCTCGCCCTCGTCGATCCACTGCGCCAGCGCATAGCCTGCACCGCCCGAAGAGACGATGCCGATGGAGTTGTAGCCCGCAGCGACCCAGAAACCGCGCAACTCGGGGGCCTCGCCGAGATAGTACTTATCATCCGGGGTGAAGCTTTCCGGGCCGTTGAAGAAGGTGTGGATGCCCGCGTCACCCAGCAACGGCATGCGGTTCACACCCATCTCGAGGATCGGCTCGAAGTGGTCGAAGTCCTCGGGCAGCTGGTCGAAGCAGAAATCTTCGGGAATGCCCGCCATCCCCCAGGGCTTGGCCTTAGGCTCGAAGGCGCCGAGCATCATCTTGCCCGCGTCTTCCTTGTAGTAGGCGCACTCGTCCGGCACCCGCAGCACCGGCATCTGGGTCAGGCCCTCGACCGGCTCGGTGACGATGTAGAAGTGTTCGCAGGCGTGCAGCGGTACGGTCACCCCGGCCATGGCGGCGAAGTCGCGCGCCCACATGCCCCCGCAGTTCACCACCACGTCGGCATCGATGCTGCCGGGTTCTCCGTCGCGCTCGTAGGTCACGCCGGTGACGGCGCCGTCAGCCTGATTGACGCCGGTGACTTTGACGCCCTCGACGATGGTCGCGCCCATCTGCCGCGCGCCCTTGGCCAGCGCCAGCGCGATGTTCGCCGGGTCGCACTGCCCGTCCAGCGGCAGGTGCACCGCCGCCGTCACCCCGTCGATGTTCAGGTGCGGATACATGGCCTTGGCTTCGGTCGGGCTGATCTCCTGCACGTCGACGTCGAAGGCGCGAGCCAGCGACGCCTGACGATAGATTTCCTCCTTGCGGGCTTCGGTCAGCGCCACGGTAATCGAGCCGTTCTGCTTCATGCCCGTAGACAGGCCGGTTTCCTCTTCCAGCCGCACGTAGAGATCCGCGGAATACTTGGCCAGCCGGGTCATGTTCTGGTTCGGCCGGAGCTGTCCGATCAGGCCTGCGGCGTGCCACGTGGTGCCGCTGGTCAGCTGCTTACGTTCGAGCAGAACGATATCTTTCCACCCCAGCTTGGCGAGGTGATAGGCAACCGAACAGCCCGATACGCCGCCGCCGACGATGACGGCGCGCGCCTTGGACGGGATGGTCTTGGCACTCATGCGCGCAGCCTTTCGTTCTGTGGATCCCAGAGCGCTTCATCGCCGGTCACGACCGCCGCCCGGCGCTCGCCGAAGACCTCGACCTCCAGCGCCGTTCCCGGTTCTCCGCAATCGGTGCGGATGACCGACAGCGCGACGAACTTGTTGGTGCGGTAGCCCATGGCGCCCGAGGTGATTTCGCCGACGATCTCGTCGCCCTTCCACACCGTCGACATGTAGGGCGCGTCATAGTCGCCGATGTCGATGGTCATCATGGAAAAGCGCTTGGCCAGACCCGCCTCGCGCTGCGCGACCAGCGCTTCCTTGCCGAGGAAATCGTCGTTGCGCTCCAGTTTCACGAAGCGGTCCAGCCCAGCCTCGAGTAGGCTGTAGTCGGTGGAAAGATCGCCCTTCCACGCGCGGTAGCCCTTTTCGATGCGCATGCTGTCCAGCGCGAACATGCCGAAGGGCTTGAGCCCAGCACTGATCAGCGCGTCGTAGATCGCTGGCTGGTCTGCCGGCGCTGCGTGGATTTCCCAGCCCAGCTCGCCGGTGAAGGATACCCGGATCAGCAGCGCGCTCTTGCCGGCGATGGTTGCGTTCTGGTGGGTCAGCCAGCCCTGGGTCAGGTCAGCATCGGTGAGCGGCGCGAGGTGGTCTCGGCTCTTCGGCCCGGCGACGATGAAGGTTCCCATGTCTTCGGTACGGTCGGTGATGGTAATCCCCGAGCCTTCGGGCAGGTGGCGTTCGAGCCACGCCAGATCGTGCCACTGTGCGGTCGCGGCGGTGATTAGCATGAAGTCGTCTTCGGCAAACCGGATGATCGACATCTCGGTGACCGTGCGGCCCTTGTCGTCGGCGAAGTAGAGCAGGCCGATCCGGCCGGGCTTGGCGATCACACCGGTGACCAGTGTGCGCAGCCAGGCTGCCGCACCCTCACCGGTGACGTGGTAGCGGGAGAAGCCGGGTAGATCGAGGATGCCGGCATCGTCCCGGACGCCGCCGACTTCTTCGGCAACGCGCTTTTGCCACGGGCCTTCGCGTTCCCACGTCTCGGTCGCTTCGATCGAGGTATCGTCGCCGTCCTGCGCGAACCAGGCCGCACGCTCCCAGCCGTTGTAATAGCCCATCTGGCCGCCCAGCGCCCGCACCTGTGTGTCGACCGCCGACAGCCGCTGATCGCGGGCAGCGGGCCAGAAGTGGCGGGGGTAGTGCATGGCGTATTCGTGGCCGTAGACCTCCATGCCCTTGGCGGTGGTGTAGGCCTGATCGACGAAGCCGGTGAAGCGGCGCGGGTCACAGGACCACATGTCCCACTCGGTCCCGCCTTCGGTGATCCACTCGGCGAGCACCTTGCCTGCACCGCCGCCCTGGGTGATGCCGAAGGTGAAGACGCAGGCTTCGAAGGCGTTGGGCACGCCCGGCATCGGGCCGATCAGCGGCAGGCCGTCGGGGGTGTAGGGGATAGGGCCGTTGATGATCTTGGACACGCCCGAAGTGCCGACCAGTGGCACCCGCTCCATGGCATCGGTGACGTACCACTCGATCCGGTCGAGATCGTCCGCCCACAGCTGGAAGGAGAAATCGTCAGGCATCGGGTCATCGGGGGTGATCCAGTGGGCTTTGCAGTTGCGCTCGTAGGGACCGATGTTGAAGCCGGTCTTTTCCTGACGCAGGTAGTAGGAGCTGTCGACGTCGCGCAGCAACGGCAGCTTGCGGCCGTTTTCGGCCGTCCAGGCTTCCAGCTCGGCGACCGGCTCGGTCAGCACGTACTGGTGTGACATGGCGACCATGGGCACGTAGCGCCCGAACCACTGGCCGACTTCCTGCGCACGGTAGCCGGCGGCGTTGACCACGTACTCGCAGCGGATTTCGCCCTTTTCGGTCTCGATCACCCACTCGCCGTTCTCACGCCGCGCGCCGGTTGCCGGGCAGAAGCGCAGGATCTTGCCCCCCATCTGCCGCGCGCCCTTGGCCAGCGCCTGGGTCAGCTGGGCGGGGTCAATATCGCCGTCGGTCGGGTCGTAGAGCCCGCCTTCGAGGTCGTGGGTTTCGAGAAAGGGGTAGTGCGCCTTGAGATCGTCGTTGGAGCAAATCTCCATGGGGATGTTCTGATAGCGGCCCATGCCCATGACGCGCTCGAATTCGAGCATGCGGTTGCGGCTGTGGCCCAGTCGGATCGACCCGGTGACGTGGTAGTTCATGGGGTAGTCGACTTCCTCGGCCAGCCCACGGTAGAGCTCGGTCGAGTAGCGCTGCATGTTCATCACCGACCACGAGGCTGAAAAGGTCGGGCAGTTCCCGGCCGCGTGCCACGTCGAACCCGAGGTCAGCTCGTTCTTCTCGAGCAGTACGCAGTCGGTCCAGCCTGCCTTCGCCAGATGGTAGAGCGCGGAGACGCCGACAACGCCACCACCGATGATAACCACACGGGCCGTTCCAGGGATATCAGCCACGATATTTCCTCCTCACGGCGACCCACACAACGGGCAGGCCGCATATCAGCTGTAATTTCTGTCGTTCTACGCGGTTCGAAGCCGCATTTTGAGCAGAAAAAGGTCGCAGGATCCGGCGTTATCAATCGAAAAATCCGATTGATTTAAAGCGACATCATGCATGCTGGCCAATGAACTCGTTGAGACTTTCCTCGATCTGACCAAGACGCTGAACTTCAACCACTCGGCTGAACGACTGAACGTGTCCCAGTCCACAGTGAGCAGCCGGATCCGCGTGCTGGAGGAGCAACTCGGCACGCCACTGTTCACCCGGGGGCGTTCGGGTGCGCGACTGACGCCGTCCGGGGAGCGGTTTCAGGCCCACGCCCACGAGCTGTACAACTCCTGGGCCCGGGCCATGCGCGATGTCAGCGAGGCCGAGGGTTTCGAGGCGAGCCTGCACGTCAGCGCCCAGCTGAGCCTGCTGGATACCCTGATTTTCGATCTGATCGAGGCCTACGATCGCCGCACGCCCCGGATCTCGCTCAAGCTCGAGGTCGACTTTTCGACCCAGATCATGCGCGATCTTTCCGCCGGGGAAATCGATATCGGGATTCTGTTCTCACCGGCCTGGTCGCCCGACCTCTATATTGAACCGCTGTCGTCGATGAGCTTCCGCATGGTGTCGACCGAGACCAGCGTGCTCGAGGACGTGCGCAAGGAAAGCTATATCTACGCGTCTTACTCGCCGCTGTTCGAGCGCTTCCACCGCGACCTGCACCCGGAGCTGACCCGCGGTGCGCTGACGGTGGGCTACGAGGGCCTGTCTATCGAATTGCTGCGACGGCGGGGCGGGTCCGCCTATCTGCCTGAGTCGCAGATTGCCAGTCTGCAGCGACAGCTTCCGGGGCTGATGCCGGTGGAGGATGCGCCGCTGATCCAGCAGCCGCTCTATCTCGCCGCCCATGTCCGGCGGCGGCACCGGCCGCTGGTTGCGGGTGGTCTCAAGACCATTCGCGATCTGGCAGGCCGTGATCCGGGTGGGTCGACCCCAGCTGCCGGCAGCGCGCCCTGACCGGGCAGACCTTGTCCGGGATCAGTGGCCGCGCACCACGCAGAAGGTGATGACGTCTTCGAGCGCTTCCCGAATATCCTGCACCCCGTCCGATAGCGGCGGCAGGCTCGCCAGCGCCGCCGTTGCCCGCGCCCCGTAGCGCTCGGCGGCGGCTACCGTGCCGGCAATCGCGTCGTGCCGGGCGATCAGGGCCTTTGCCCGGTCGAGATCCCCGTCGTTCTGATCGAGCCGCTCGATTGAGCGGCGCCAGAAATCCTGCTCGTCGGCATCGCCTTGTTCATAGGCCAGCAGCACGGGCAGGGTGACCTTGCCTTCGGCGAAATCATCGCCGACCGACTTGCCCAGCTTCTCCTGATCCGCGCTGTAGTCGAGCGCATCGTCGATCAGCTGGAAGGCCATGCCGAGATTATGGCCGTAGGTGCGCAGGGCCTCGATCTCAGCCTCGGGCGCGCGGGCGGCTTCCGCCCCCACCTGACAGGCCGCAGCGAACAGGGCGGCGGTCTTGGCCTCGATCACGTCGAGATAGTCCTGGTGGTTGGTGCCCAGATCATTGGCGGTGGTCAGCTGCGCGACCTCACCGGAGGCGATTACGGCGGAGGCGTCAGCCAGCGTCTTCAGCGTCGCGAGGTTGCGGTCGGCGACCATCAGCTGAAAGGCGCGGGAATAGAGGAAATCGCCGACCAGCACCGATGCCTTGTTGCCCCAGACCGCGTTCGCCGATGCCGCGCCCCGGCGCAGCGAGCTGTCGTCGACCACGTCGTCGTGGAGCAGGGTGGCGGTATGGATAAACTCGACCGACGCGGCGAGGTTGATGGCTTCATCGCCTTGGGTCAGCCCGCACAGCCGCGCCGAGGCCAGCGTCAGCAGCGGCCGCAACCGCTTGCCGCCCGACGCGATCAGATAGCCCGCCAGCTGGGGGATCAGCGTGACGTCGGACTGCATGTTCGCAATGATGGTCTGGTTGACGCGATCCATGTCGCTTTCGACCAGTGCAGTCAGGCGCTCCACAGCGCCGGACACGTCCCGGCTGCGAACGCTCTTGGTCACGTCGAGGGTGCCAAAGTCCTGAACCCGTGAAACCTGCGCCGTCACTAAACTCTCCAATCTCACGCCTGCGCCACCAGTGGTCGCTTTTGCGCACTGTGTAGACTAGGGTTAGGCAAAGGGAAAGCGGCGCCGGGCGCACACGTCCGTTGCTGTCCCTGATCAGGAGAGCGCGAAATGTGGGTTGCCCTGCAGTCCGACAACCCGGTGGAAATCAGTTTTGCCCAGCACTGCCTGAACGAGGCCGGGCTCTGGAACGCCGTGCTCGATGACGCCAGCCAGGCCTTTTCCGGCATCGCGGGGGTGCAGGGACGGCGGCTGATCGTAAACGAGGCCGACGCGGAAGAAGCGTCGCGGGTGCTGCTTGAGGCCGGGGTTGCCTGCCGCTCGCCCGAAGACCGGGGCGTCGAGCCGCTGTTCTGATCCCGCCGCCGCCGACTGCCCTTCGTTCGCACGGGCAGGCGCAATGTGTCGCGGCTGAGGCGTTTGACAGTGGTTCTGGTCGTGGCAATTAAAAGCCTATGACCGAACCCATCCTGTTCCGAGAAATTCTGCAGAGCCATCAGGCGCTGTCGCCGCGAGGCTGGGCCATCGTGTTTGGCGCGCTGGGCCTGTTCTTCGCGTCCTTCGGGCTGGCTATGTTCGTCAGTGGCGCTTGGCCGGTGATCGGGTTTCTCGGCCTCGAAATCGGTGGCCTCTACCTCGGCTATCGGGTGGTGGTTGGCCGCGCGCGGCGCCGTGAAGAAGTGATCCTGACCCCGAGCACGCTCAGCCTGCAGCTGCGTGATCAGCGTGGACGCCTGTTCCGGCAGAGCTTCCCGGCGCAGGGGTGCCGGGTGTCGATCAACACGCCGACGACCTGGGACGATCCGGTGGTGCTGCACGCAGAGAACCGCCGCATTCCCTTCGGGGGAGATCTCAACCCCGACCAGCGCAAGGACGTGGCCGACCGGCTGTTTCAGGCGCTCAAACAGGCGCGGCAGCAGGCCCCGGCCTAGCCTAGCCTAGTCGGCCAGTCCCAGAACGTCATTCATGGTGTAGAGACCCGGCTCCCGGCCAGCCAGCCACGCAGCCGCCTGCACCGCGCCGGCGGCAAAAATGCCCCGGTCTGCCGCGCGATGCCCGATCTCGATCCGCTCATCAGTACCGGCAAACACGACCTGATGGTCGCCCGGCACCGTGCCGCCCCGCAGCGTGGCAAAGCCGATTTCGCCGCTGGGTCGGGCACCGGTCTGGCCCTCGCGGCTCAGGCGTTTGACCTTGTCAAAGTCCACGCCCCGGCCCTTGGCGGCGGCCTTGCCCAGCACCAGCGCGGTGCCGGAGGGGGAATCGACCTTCTGCCGGTGGTGCATTTCGAGGATGTCGATATCGAAGTCTGCGGGCAGGGCCGCCGCCGCGCGCTCGACCAGATTGAGCAGCAGGTTGACTCCGAGCGAGTAGTTCGCTGCGCAGATCATCGGCACGTCGGTCGCAAAGCCGAGGATCACGCCTTCCTGATTGGCGTCGTGCCCGGTGGTGCCCAGCACCACGGCTGCGCCCTGCTCCCGCGCGGCCTGCATGTTCAGCAAGGTCGCGTCCGGCAGGGTGAAATCGATGATGACGTCGGCCCCGGCGAAGGCCTGCGCCCGGTCGGCGGTGATGGGCAAGCCCAGGTCACCCACACCGGCGAGCGCGCCTGCATCGGCGCCCAGCTGCGCAAAGCCGTCGTGTTCGAGCGCGCCGGACAGGCGCATATCCCCGCCCCGATGGGTGACGGTGTCGATCAGCATCCGCCCCATGCGGCCGGCGGCACCTGCGATAGCGATATTCAGCGTCATGGTGTTTCCCTTGACCAAAGTCGGCGTCGAGGCAGTTAGACAGGCATGGCCAAAATGCGCAAGAAATCCGACCTGCCGCAAAAGACCTGCGCCCGCTGTGGGCTGCCTTTTGTGTGGCGAAAGAAGTGGGCCCGGGTCTGGGACGAAGTCCGCTACTGCTCGGACCGTTGCCGCAATGAGCGGGGTCCGCGCAAGGAGTAGCACAACGCCCCGCGAAAGCCTTGCGGCCTCGTCTGAACGCGCCCTATTCTGCCAGCTTCTCAATTACGTCGTCCGAGATATCGGCGTTGTAGAACACCGCCTGCACGTCGTCGTGGTCTTCCAGCGTGTCGATCAGCTTGAGCATGGTCGAGGCCTTGTCCGCGTCCAGCTCCACCGAGATGTTCGGTTTCCAGCCGATTTTGGCTTCTTCCGGCGCGCCGAGGGCTTCTTCCATGGCTTCACGCACGCTCAGGAAGTCTTCAGTCGCGGTCAGGATTTCGTGGCCGTCGTCGCTGCTTTCGACGTCTTCTGCACCCGCTTCGATCGCTGCCTCCATCACCGTATCGGCGTCGGCCGCATCGGCG
>PAPT01000028.1 GCA_002708995.1 Geminicoccus sp.
CGCTACTACCGGAGAGATCACAGATGCAGCCGGCGACCTCACTTGGACCGATAGCGGTGGCGACCACACAATTGTCTTTGAAGAGATCGGCACAGGTGGAGCAGGCGTCGTGGCAACCGCCACACAGCTAATCGCGGACATCATCTAAGGTGCTGGTGCGTTCACCATGACCGACAGCGCGCTCATGTCCGGCTCGGCGCGCAGGGCGGGAACTAGCCGGTCAAACAGCGCGTGCATCGCCGCATTGGCCTTATCGGTTTCAGTGAACAGCGCCGGCACGCCAGCGAAGTTCCCTGCCCCATTGATCAGCGTCTGGCTCCAGTAGATCATCTGCGCATCGCTAGCAGCTTCGATCCCAAGCAGGTGCGCCAGCCCGCGCACGGCAAAGGGTGCGCATAGGGCCTCAACCAGGTCCACGGTCTCGTCCTTGGGCAGACGCGCAACATAATCCTCTGCTACCTGCTGGTAGACTGGCATCCAGCACCCAGTGATGGCTCTACCCCCGAAGGCAGGCTGCATGGCAGAACGCTCGCGCAAGTGCGCCTCACCATCCTTACGCATAAGGGTATGGGCATTGAACGCCCGCTGCATCGGCGTGTTGGAATCGTTGGAACTGAACAGCGTCGGGTTGTCCTTGACCGCCCGGGTGTGGACAGCATTAGTCAGCATGATGCGGCCGACCGCCTGCACGCGCAGCACCGGGCTTTCACGGCGCAGCCCTTGATAGATTGGATAGGGATCATCGGTCATCGCAGCGATGCTGATCTCAGTATCGAGGGGCGCCAAAGGCATGGAGTCGCTCCTTTTCCGTGAAAATGAGCATGATACTCAAGCATAGTTAGCAGAAGATTGGGTCTAGAGTCTGCGCCAATGGACATACTGAAGTGTCGGTCGCCTAAATGCAGAAATTGGGTCTAACATAATTCCATCTAGCATCAGGCCTTTATCATCAAAACAGGCAGGCCGAACGAGATGCTAGGGCACGGGGGACTATTGGACGCGGGCAGGATGTATGAGGCATTGACATCTAGACTGCGTCTCAAGAACTTCCGTGACATTTGTAGGCATTACTCATTCTTGCTGGGTGGCCCGTCTGACCCAGCCAAAGGCGTTCGTCGGGGTCCGGATGACAGGCTCTCTCGTCCTGCGGCTATTGCCACCAATCCCATGGCCAGGGCGCCATGTGCCAGCTTAAGACTTTCGCGAAAGACGGATTTTGCAACTCGCTTCAACACGGATGAAGTCTGGCCTTGTGACACTTTGATTAATCCGGTGCCAACTCGATTCCGTTGCCACTTCAGGTACAGCAGCGCACGGATCTCTTGCTGATGCGTTGCGTAAGCAGGCCTGACAAGATCGAACGCCTGCTTTAAGTCAGCATAGTTGCGGCGCACGGCACACGGATCCACTGGCCTGCTCAAGGAGCTATCCCGGTTGTCATAGATGTAGACCACCCGATCAATGTAGCTCCAAGTGCGGCTCGACGCACAGACTAGACCAGTGATCACAAGGTCTTCTCCGAAATTGAGCCGCCCCACCTCTAAATCGATCAGCGCCACGTTCAACACTTCCGGCCGGATATATTTATTCCAGACGTTATTGATGATAGCGTTAGACAGGAACCCGTGAGCAGGGGACAACGCCCCCGTCAGATGGCGCTTGAAATACCCGTATTTCGGGGAATCCTGCTGTCGGAAGATGCAATTTAACTCGACGACGTCAGTCGTCCAGTCTTGAAAATCGCTTAGAGCATCAGGGAGAATCTGATCCTTGCCGCCATCGATAAAGGTTACATAACGGTAGGCTGAAATATCAAAGCGGTCGATGGCCGCTTTCCAGGCCGCTATCCGCGCGCCAAGCAGACCGAGGTTCTCAGTGTTTGTAAAGACATGCAGGCGGTCGCTCGACTGGCAAGCACCTTTAAAGACTTCAGCGTCGTTGCTCGGCCCATCGATGAACACGAAAACGGAATGTCCATGGCGCAAAAGCGCTTCAATGTTGGGCATGCTCTCTTTGGCATTCATGTAAATGTTTACTATGAAGAGAAGCATGAAGACTTTCCCAATAATAGATCTAGCGACAGGTTGCCCCACCTGCGCGCGAATTACCAAACGATATCGACACGGCCTATATTTTCCGTCAATGAACTTCCAAGGCCCAACCATCGTTGGGCGCATAAGGGCGAAGCGCATCCGCCTGACGCGCTAGCAAAAACCGCCAATGATGGAAGAACTCGAGAGCATTTTTTTTGTGCGCAGGCGATCAAATTACTGAAATCGCTTCGTCTAAACAATCATTGTCCCACGGAAAATAATGCCACGTACGGAAAGAGCCAAAGCCTATCTTCAAGCTCACTAAAGGCCAGGTATATTATTTAGATAAAAAAGACTAAACAGATGCTTCCTGTCGTACACACAGGCATCCTATGATTCCACCGCTCCTGCGGACGTGATACGTTTCGCTTAATTCTCTTTGGATCTCTTAGACATGAACGTTGAAGGTTGCCTCTACTTTCCCAAACATGGCCTCATTTACATCAACAATCCCAAAGCAGGTTGCTCGACCTTCAAGAGGGCTCTTTCCGGAGACTATGAGACCAATGGAAACGATTTTCATCGGAGGTGCAATGACAAATACATGGTCAAAAATTTCAGCGTCCTCGAGCCAGGAACGCCGACGGTCTTCATAAGCCGTGATCCAGTGACGCGATTTCATTCATGCTACCACGACAAGGTCAAAAAAATTTTATATGCTGAGTCCCTCCCAAGACACCAAGCACCGCCAAAGCCAAAACGACAACTAGTAGAAAAAATTAGGGAATTGCTAAACCTGCCGAATCGTTCCTTCATTAGCATGGACATGTTTATTGAGTTTGTCCGTCACGAGTTTAAGACCCTCGAGGCCAGTAAGATCAATCCGCACTACCGCCCTCAAGCCGACATCATACGGCTAGCAGGCGGTCAACCCTACTTCATCGGCCGCCTAGAAGACATGCCCGAACTTTGGGATCGCTTGCAGTCCAAATTTAAGTTCTCCGCGCCCATCGCAGAATCAATGAACGTAAGCAGATGGAAACAACCACTGCAGGCTCCTCAGATTGAGGCCATCAAACATCTCTATGCGGAAGATATCGAAGTTCTCAACTATTGACAGGCGCAGGTAGCGCCCACTGACACGATGGGCCTGATGATCTTATCAAATTTGGGACCATCAAAATCGCTTGGTCAAACGAGACCACCCACTCGCGGATCCAACGCTAAAAAACAGGTAACCCGAAATGAGTAGTCAAGGTTGAAATGAACGCACCTCTCCTCTCAATCCTTGTGCCAATATATCGGACGGAAACCGAGGCCCTCCGGCTGGTTGAAGCATGGCGAAGAGTGCACAGCTCAGCCATTGAGTTGATCCTACTTCTTGACGGCAAGAGTGAAGGACGCTCCCTGTTTGAAGACCATGAGAGTAAGGGTCACCTGCGCCTTCTTCAACATGACGAAAACCAGGGCCTGGCGCAGGCTAGAATGTCCCTTAGCCAAGCTGCCCGAGGAAAGTACCTTTGGCACCACGATGCGGATGACTTGCCCAACCTGCAACACATAGATCGTGTACTGGGAATATTGGCGCACAGCGACGAGGATATCCTCGAGTTCAACGCTGAAATGCAACGCGGCGCAACTTCTAAACCTCTCTATGCTACTATAAAATCTCAGTTTTTACGCGCTCAATCCGAACTGACTTTAACGACGATCCAGCACCAATACATTGCGCAAAACATTTGGAACAAGCTTATACGGAGAGGATTTTGGAACGAGGCGACGTCTCGGATCAACGAACAAGTAGATCTGAAATTCACGTTAGGTGAGGATCTATTTTTTTGCTATCTCCTAGTGAGGAACCCCTGCAAATATAAATTTTATAATTTAGAGATTTACCATTATCTGACGAATGACACCTCATCCACCAGAAATTTTTCCTCTGATCGTATCCAGCACAATTTCAACGAAATCACTTTGGCCTTTGATAATATAGAGAAGTTGATTAATCTGGATGAAATTTCACGCGATCGATTGAACTTTCAGAAAGCCGCTAATCTCTACTACTCTTGTATTCGTGGGCGCGTAAACATCGAAGCTTCCCTAAAATTCGAACATTGTCCTGAACTCCCGTCAACCGTCCGAACAGCCTTGCATGAGGCTATCATAGACCTTAGCGGCACGTTTAGGGTGACCCGAGAACGATTGATCCGCAGGAAACCTCATCTAGGCTGGCTCTACCGTTCGCATTGACCCTCCGCCCTTAAAGAAACTCGTTGAGAGCTCTTTTCCCCATGTCAAAGAAGCTTTTGATCCATATTGGTGCGCCAAAGACAGGAACCTCGGCCTTCCAAAGGTCTTTGCAACAGGATCGAGCTCTTTATCACGATCTGGGAATCGACGAGTGTCCTCAGTTCTTCGGTTCGGTCGGATTTGGCAGCCGACGGGACGCGGTCGCAGGCCATACTGACTTTTTCGCCGCGCTAAGAAATCCTGCCTTCACTCAATGGCGCGACAGCCTCTTCAAAACCTCCTTCCGCGAGTCTAGATACGAAAAGTTTATCATCTCGGATGAACATTTATCCAAGCCGTCGAACCTACTAAATCAAGCGGATTTTGAAATCCTGTTCAACTACGTTGATGAAGTTGTGGTCCTGTTTTTTGTCAGGGACCCCTTGAGCCATGCCTGGTCGTTTTATAAGGAATTTTCGAGCTGGCCGGATTTTACCGCAGTCGATTTCGAGCATTTCTTGCGATTTGAGTATGCCAAATGGATCCTGCCATCTTACACCATTGGCCACTATCGCAATATCAAGGGGATTGATTTTCGGATTCGCCTTTACCCCACGGATTGCGTATCAGACTGCGTCTTGCGGGAATTTGAGATCAAGTCACCAAAGGGAGCTTTGGATAAGGAAGAGCGGGTCTATCCTTCCCTGCCCGACGAATGGATGGAGACCTACAAAGCTCACGCGCGGGATTTGCGTGGTGAGGCCAAAACCCGCTTCAACCATGCCCTACCCGACTTTATAGAAGCGCTTCCTGAACCACCTCTGAAATACATTAAGATCCCGTATCCAGAGGCTGTCCAAAAGCAGCGCGATTTTCTGGTTTCAAGCGGTGCCCTGAAGCCAAAAGCGTTGAAGCCACTGACCCTTCCGAGGTTTCGTGATAGCGCGCAGGTGCAGGGGAAACTGCGGGCATGGTCAAGGCAGGGGCAAGATCAGAACGGCAAAAATGTACTCGAGCCCGCACGCGATCAAGCAAGTGGGATTTGGTGTATGGCCACTCTCGTCAAAGCAGGCGATAAAGCCTTGGAACGATACGTGCAGCACCATCTTCAGTTCGACTTCCGACACCTTCTAATCTTCGTAGATGGTACCGTTCACTACAGCGTGTCTGACCTCGGAGATGAGCGCATTCAGACCATAGCCTGCCCTGATGAGTACTGGCAGGCCCAGGGCGTCGATGGCGATATTGATTCGAAGATTTTACATTGCCACCAAGTGACGAGAGACTTTTGCAAACAACATGGCATCGAATGGTATTTTCACGCTGACGTTGATGAGTTGCTGTCATCTTCACAACAGGAACGGCCCGTCGGCGCCTATCTCGAGACCGTTCCGCAGAATGTTAACGAGATCAGGGTGAACCCTTTCGAGTTCTCGTTTATTTATGAGATTAATGACTTGCGGTTAGTCCGTTACATTCTCAAAAGACCAGCCCTAAATGTGCCGGATGTTTATAAATTAGTTCGCCCGCTTGTGGTGAATTTCCAACGCGTTAGTCTGCCTTTCATGCGACCTACCTCACCAATGGCAAAGCAGTATGGGGCCTCCCCAGATGCTGCAGCGCCCATCAATAAAGCCGGAGCCACACAGCCTACGGCCTCGACGCGACCCGCAACTCAAAGTGAAAACAGAACGCGCCGGCAAAAAGTCGCTGAACTGACATCTCGTCAGTATGAGTTGATCAAATTGACTTTTCGTCGATACAAAAAGCAGCTCACGAGTTTTTTCATGAAAGGGATCATTTTCACGATAGATATACAATACGCCTTTCGAATGCATCTTGGTAAACGGAATTTCGAACACCGACAGCGTCTACTACCCACCACAGCAGTTAGAGACTGGTACTCAAAAGTGCTCGGAACCTATTCAGGCCTAACGACTTTTGGATTTGCAGCACACCAAGCCGGTAAATCCTTCCGTCGCGTTTCAAGGGATACCTGGGCCGACAATTCGCACTCGGCACTATATAAATACGTAGATGGCAAAAAGTTGCCGCTTTTCCCAAACCTTATTCTGATTCACGATGATTGCCGTACTTTGGAGCATTGGCGCGACAAGTTCCGGTCACGCGTGACTAACCCCTATCTCAGCAAGGAAATGGGTCTCCGCCGCAAGATACTAGCGAATCTGATTGCTGCTGAACCGACCGATGAGTTTTACTTTCGAATTTATGGCATCCCGGAAGAGCATGCAGAAGAGGGGCTACAAAAGGGGTATCTCTTAGAGGTACCAGAGGGCTTGAACCTCTAGGGCAGAAATCAAAGGCGGGCCATGGCTTTAGGTCCACCGCAGTCGTGTCACGCCCTTGATTCGGTAATGGCTTCATTAATCATTACCGCATAGCGTCACGTGATGTCGCGCCAATCGTAGGCCCGCACGTGCTCTAAGGCTTGTCCGGCGGCTTTTTTCCCAGCTTCTCATCGGTCATCAAACGCGCAGCTACTTAGACGGCATTTGCATCACCCGGCGACCACAGTAGACCATTCTTCTCGTGGATTAAGTAATCAGTGTCTCCGGCAATATCACTGGCGATCACGGGAGTACCGGATGAAAATGTCTCAGACGCTGTTGCGCCAATAACGGGTGATTTTGGGGTATTGGGCTCCGCAGAAGGCATAGGTCTGGGAAAAAAAGGACACACAGGCCGTCACTTCCCTATCAGGCAAGGACTGAGACGGCGACGCATTATAAACTTGAGGGTTAGTCAACCTGTCAGCCTCGAGACGCAGCGCCTGGGCGATAGCGTCCACCTCACCTCTCATCATTTGCTCATAGCCCTGAATCACCAGAGAAACGTCGCCTTTTGACTCGAAGATCTCTTTGCTCGTCCCCAGGCGACGCAGTTTCAAGATGATCTCATCATATCGTGTCCGCGCGATGGCTGGAGGCGACGTATAGAACGCGCGAAACTTCTCGACCAGCCCGTCAGTGGGTAAGGCCTGATCAAGATCTCGATAGTGTGACCGGAAGGCGCTCCAACAACGATCTACGGGGTCACGCAGCAGTAAAACAACAACGACATCAAAGCCTACGGCCACTAGCTTCCGCGTGAGTTGTCGGAGTTCGTCTTCCGGAAGAAGGCTGTAGCTTGGCGTAAAATCTCCCGTTATCCGACACTCTCGCGAAATCAAATTTTTGAAATAGACAAAGTAGAAATCTTCATCTTGCAGCATCCTCTCGCGCAGCGACGCTTGGGCCTCATCAATCCAAGAGGTAACTGCATTGAACTCAGTTCCAAGTATCTCTTTCGGGGCCGACTGATCCCAGATGTGATACTCTTTCATCAGGCCGAGGTTGCAGATTTTTTGTTTCTTCAGCGTGGCACGGAGCCAGCTGGTCCCACTTTTCTGAGCGCCAACATTTAAAACAAAGAGCGGCCGTCGTTTGGGGAGAAGATACCGTAACTGGTAAAATGAACGCCAAAACCAAAGCATGGGTGCTGTATTGCTTATCTTCATGATCAAACATCTTATGTTCGTAGGGCTATTCTAATGCGCTGAACACGACTAACCCTCTGTGGAATTGCAGCCCAGTCATAGTCAAAGTTAGTGTTCAACCCAAGCGCAACCCCGATGAACAACTGCTAAAATTGTCATTCAGGCGCACTGATCGAGCCGCTTAGAGCTTTACGGCCAGTGTTATAGTAATCCAACATGCGCCTGTATTCCGTGTCTGTGGCCGACTGAACCATCTGCCTCTGATCTTCCGTCAGGCGCAACTTGCGACCATGCCTCAGAAACCCTAGTTCTTTGAAGAACCTTTTTAACATTGAGTTAGCAGGATTCAGAACATCTCGTTGATCCTTGCCCCGTTTCCAGAGGGGTACACAGATATTGATAAGTCGGTATACTACTGCGAGTTTAGCGCTCATTTGAGGGTTAAATCGCTCGCCCTGCGAAAAATTTAAGCCTGCAAGATCCAAATTTAAAATAGCACAGAAATGTTTAACCACATCATAGTTAGTTTGCTGATCAGGATTGAACGCCACAAAGAAACATCTGTCCGCACCAAACACTGACGACCATAATTTAAAATTACTAAAATACCTCCATACACTCGAATTGATATAATGTTTGATATAAGCTTTCAAGCTACCTGAATAGGCTGCTTTTATGCTCTCATTGTAGCCTGAAGCAACAAAATCTACTGGATCTCGAAAAAAACATACTAGAACTACACTCTCAAAATAATAATCCAATATCTCTTTTAAATGATTTAAATCTATCTGATTCAAAGGCGAATAGAAACGTTCACTGCTCAAAATTACTACCTTTTGAGCATTTTGTTCACTAGAAGCAAGTTTGTGCAGAGCACGATTTACTTTTTTCTTTAATCGCGCATGCTTTTGCGGGTTCTGGACGCCCAATTTTTTTAAATGACGCGTTCTCACGTGCCAGGGTATAAGAGCTTTCGCCAGCTCATTAGCAAGTTTCGCATGCGCTAAAATATCCCGCTCGCTCAAGGCGTCATAGTTGGCCTTCAAAAATTGTTGAATCGCTGTTGATCCGGTTTTGGGTGTTCCAATGTGCAAAATACATTTTGACAGTTTCTGTTGCATCGCTGCTTTTTCCATTGCCAAGAGACCCACGTTGCCTGCGTGAACATCGCATCCAGCCGCAATCACAAATAGAGTATATTCCGGCGATTCTTCCGTTATAAAATACCAATTATTTTGAATGCTAGCCGAAATCAAATATGTGTGAGCAAATCGGATGCGGCCTCTGGCAAATGCTTACCCCGCAGTCTTTGGGCGTTCACGTTATACGTCGCAGCCAATCACAAGACATCATAGAGTATTGGCGTCTGATCCGAAACCGCAAGGCGCTTACCAAAATGCACTAAAAAAAAACTAGGGAACATACTCACTTAGATATCACCCCAGCCAACGTCACGCCTTCAACTTGCTAAAGTAGCGACCTGTTTAGTGTGACAAAAAGCATATGATTGCGCGCATCCAACTAAGCTCGATATTAACTGCCGCGGAATTAGAATTATAAAAATCATGGCACTGAAGTTTGCTTCAATTTTCATAAAAATTACGATGCACATCATAAAACTATAGTATATCACCAAAATCATGGCTTCAATCAGGTTCCACGCTGGCTGTCGTATTAAGGCCGTAGTGTGAGCCATTAGCCGTTTAGTGCCTGCAAATAGCACAATACATATTATAAAAGTTGCACCCAAAATAAAAATTGCACCTAATATTGTACCAAACATTATCCAACATACAAAAAAGTTTGCAATTAAATATAATAAAAATGTCAAACAACTTCTAAGACCATTTACGATCTTAGACCTTGGTACCATGTGGTATTGTTGAAATGTCGGTGCTCCGAAACTAATATTGAATCTCTTTTGTGCCCTACGACTGTATTTTTTCATCAAAGCAACAGCTAACGTACCTAGCGCAAACAAGAAGAGGTAGGGAGCCAACCACAAAATAACTTCTAAAGGAGTTTTTTCTAAATATTGTTTCTCAATCAGAAATCTTTTTATCAAGAATATAAAGATGAAGAAAAATATAAACCTTTGGACGAGCTTAAAGGCTTCTTGACTTAACGTCCAGAGCAAGAAGTACCTTGGATTTGCAGCGATGCAATCCACAATATCTGACATCAGAAGCCTAGCAATCATAAAATTCAAGCCCGACAGCTAAATGTCTCTATTAGACAAAGCTTAACAAGGTTGATCATACGCTTGAACCCATTACCTTCGTCACAACAGCAGCCTATCAGGCCGACGATTCCTCGTTGCAGACTTACCTGCAAATGAGTAGCAGCGCCAAAGCCGTGGCTTCTTTCCTTCGGTTAAACTGAGCATTCCTGAAGGTAGTCTAGAACCAAGGCACGGCATTCCACAAATGGCGATTGTCTTTTTCCAGCTTCAGAGCTCCTCTATTTCCCGACGTCCTTTAGGTTTTTTTAGTATATATTATCCATATTTTTGTATTTCATTCTTGAGATATCATCTGCATAACTATGAAAATTGGTTTATAGATTTCCGCTAATTTTAATAACTCCAAGTGAATACATAACGCTGGTGGTGCTCTGCCTTAGGTCAATCCGAAATGAATAAGTTCGAGCTTATAGGAACGAAGCTTGCGGGGGCTGGCGGGATAGCCGGCGCTGGCTACGTAAATGTAACGCTGGATGCGGCACTCGACATGGGCTGAGACTGCGGCTTGCGTAGAGGCGCCTCTTCGTCCAATGGTTTTGGCATGTTGGTCCTAGATGTCTACCAGCAGATCACCGCAGAGCTCGCGCTCGCTGGCACCACCGACGGTTGCCGAAGGCGGCTGGGCCTCAACAATAACCAATTCAACAAAGTCAGACCTCAACATGTCGCAAACTTGGTGGGATAACGCCGTCATCTATCAGATCTATCCGCGTAGCTTCGCCGACAGCAACGGCGACGGCGTCGGCGACCTCAACGGCATTACCGGCAAGCTGGACTACATCGCTGACCTAGGCGTCGATGCGATCTGGATAAGCCCGTTCTTCGTGTCACCGATGAAGGATTTCGGCTACGACGTGGCCGACTACCGCGCTGTGGACCCGGTCTTTGGCACCAATGAGGACTTTGACCACCTGCTCGAGCAAGCGCATGCCCGGGGGCTGAAGGTGATGATCGACATGGTGCTCGCGCACTGCTCGGACGAGCACCCCTGGTTCGTCGAGAGCCGCACCAGCCGCGACAACCCCAAGGCGGACTGGTTTCACTGGCTCGACCCCAAAGAAGGTGCCACCGAGCCGAACAACTGGATGAGCTTTTTTGGTGGCCGCAGCTGGACCTGGGAAACGGCCCGGCAGCAGTACTATTTCCACAACTTCCTACCCAGTCAGCCGAACCTCAACCTCTCCAACCCCGATGTGCTTGACGCCATGATCGACATTTGACAGTTCTGGCTGGACAAGGGCGTTGACGGGTTTCGGCTTGACGCCATCCACACCGCCAAGCTGGATAACAACTGGAGCGACAACCGGCCGCGAGCGCTCCCGGAAGGTGCAAGGCCCGAGCGCGAGTTCGACTATCAGGCCCAGGACAGCGCACAGCTCAACCAGCCCAGCATCCAGATTCTGTCCGCCCGCCTGCGCGCACTGGTCGACGCTTACGGCGACCGTTTCCTGATGGGCGAGCTCGACGGTGAAGACGCAGTCGCAGTCTCCAAGACCTTTACGGAACCTGGCCGCCTGCACTCGACCTACAACTTCAACCTGCTGCAGATGGATGGAAGCACCGTGGCGGAGGTACGGGACATCATCGGTGACCTCGCCAGGAACTTTAACGACAGCAACGCCATTTCGGTGGCCTGGTCCAATCACGATATCGCCCGGGTCTACGACCGCATGAAGCGCCGGATCGAGGTACCAGAAGCCTATTCCGACGACTTCGCTCACATGCTGTTCCAGCTGTCCACCAGCCTGATCGGTTCCACCTGCGTCTATCAGGGCGAGGAACTGGGACTGGACGATGCCGACAGGCTGACCCGTGACCAGCTGCAGGACCCCTGGGGTGTGGCGCGCCACTCGGACACCTTCAAGGGGCGGGATACCTGCCGTACGCCCATGCCCTGGACCCAAGACCAGCCCAACACCGGATTCAGCGGTGACGACCTCGTCGAAAGCTGGTTGCCGGTAGACGAACGCCACAAATCCAAGGGCGGATTGGATCAGCAGGGCAAGCAGGGCTCCATGTTCGAGCGAAACAAGGCCCACCTCAGCTGGCGTCGAAACCAGCCGGCGCTGACCCACAACGGCCAGATCCAGCTCATCGATGGCGGGCATAATGTAATTGCCTTCAATCGGTTGAGCCACGACCAGTCCGACACCATGTTGTGCCTGTTCAATTTTTCGTCGCAGACGCAGTCTGTGGAGAGTGTTGACATCCCCCCCTGGTCATCCGCCTTCCGCTGAGACACAGAACCATGCCGATGATCTACGATTTAGCACGCAAAGCCGGGGTTTCGCCGAAGACCGTAAGCCGGGTTCTGAACAACGAGCCGAATGTACGCCAGACGATGCTGGAGGCCGCGCAGCCGTCGATCGAGCATCTGGACTACCGACCTTCCACCGCTGCCCGTCTGATGAAAAGCCAGCGGATACGCGTGGTGGGTTTTCTCACCGACCGTATCGTAACATGACCCGAAGCCAGCCATGGGAGGCCAGCGCGGTGTCTGATCAGGCCTGACGCAGCCCCCGCACGGCTTTCAGGTGGGCGAGGATCAGTGCATCACGCTCTGCGCTGAGTTCTTCTAGCGAACAGCCCTGTGCCTCATCGTCCAGACCCCTGGCGAGGACAGCGCCGGTTTCTGCATCCAGCCGAGGCTCGCCAAGGTCATCCCACCAGCGATGGAAGCTGGCCGCATAGCGATCACAGAAAGCCTCCATACCGCCTTCTCCTGCCCCGAGGTTGAACAGCATGTGCGGTCCCATGGCGCCCCAGCGCAGGCCGGGTCCGGCCCAGACCGCGGTATCGACATCTTCCACCGTCGCCACGCCCTCCTTAACCAGATGCAGGGCCTCGCGCCAAAGCGCGGCCTGCAGACGGTTGGCGACGTGACCGGGCACCTCCTTGTTAACGCGAATGGTGACCTTGCCCACTTCCTCGTAGAAGGCCTCAGCGGCAACGACCGCTTCAGGTGCGGTCTGCTCATTGCCGATGACCTCGACCAGCGGGATCAGATGGGGCGGGTTGAAGGGGTGCCCAAGGACGAAGTTTGACGGATCCTTCCAGCCGACCTGCATCTCCCAGACCATCAGGCCTGAAGCCGACGAAGCAACAATGCAGTCGCCTTTCAGGCAGGGTTCGATCCGGCCGAAGGCCTCCAGTTTCAGATCCAGCCGCTCGGGCAGATTCTCCTGAACGAAATCAACCTCATCGACGGCCTCTTCCAAGGAGCCTGCAAAGCAAAGAGCACCGCGCCGCCCATCCTGAGCCAATCCAAGTTCGAGGAGCGTGGGCCAGGCGCGATCGACGTAGTCGGTGACCTTTCTGGACGCTTGCTCGTCAACATCAAAGACGCAGACATCCTTGCCTGCAGCCAGAAACAACGCCGTCCAGCTCGCGCCGATGACCCCGCCGCCGAGGACGGCCGTTTTGTTGAATGCGCTCATCGAAACAATCCCGGGTTCAGGGGTGAAGACGCGGTCAGGCCGCCATCGACGGTGAACAGCTGTCCCGTGGTGAACGACGACTGGTCAGAAGCCAGCCACGCCGCCATGGCTGCAATATCCGAGGGCTGGCCTAAGCGCCCGGCGGGGTGCCGGGCCAGCGCGTCGGTCTTGGCGGCCTCGGGGTTATCGGCAACGGCAAAGGCCGCATCGACCATACCGGTCATGATCCAGCCCGGGCAGATGGCGTTACAACGCACGGCAGGGCCATGGTCAACCGCGATCGAACGGGTCAGACCGTGCACAAAGGCTTTGGACGCGTTGTATAGCGCAAGGCCGGGGTCGGCCGTCTGCCCGCTGATCGAGCCGATGTTGATGATCGACCCGCCGTGGGACATCCGTGGGATCAGCGCGCGGCACATGAGGAACACACCCTTGGCATTGGCGCCCATGAGCTCATCCCAGTCGACATCGCTGGTTTCGGTAATCGTCTTCTCGACCTGAATGCCGGCATTGTTGACCAGAATGTCCAGCCCCTCGATCCCGGCCGCGAGTTCCGCGACTGCCCTAGGGTCCGATACGTCCGAGGACGCCCAGGCAAAGTGCGCGGGCAGGTCGTCGGGCCGCGCCCCACGCCCGGTGATGGTCACGCGCGCGCCCTCGGCGGCAAACCGATCGGCGATGCCCCGGCCGATGCCCTGTCGACCGCCGGTGACCAGCGCCGTGTTGTTCTCCAGCATAGCCATATCAGTGAGCCACCATCACGTGACGCACGGCGGTATAGGCCTCCAGCGCGTAGACCGACATATCGCAGCCCGTGCCTGAGCCCTTCATCGCCGCCCACGGCATTTCCGCCGTGCCAACGCCGTGGGTATTGACCCAGGTGAAGCCGTAGCGCAGTTGCGCCGCCATCCGCATGGCAAGACCCACGTCGCGGGTCCAGACCGACGAGGCCAGCCCGTAACGCGAGGCATTGGCGATGCCCAGCGCTTCGTCGGCATCGCTGAACCGGGAAATCGTGACCACCGGGCCGAAGACTTCCTGACAGGCGATCTCGGCATCGTTGTCCACGTTCGCGACCACGGTGGGGCTGAAGAAGAAGCCCTTGCCCTCCGGCACGGTCCCGCCGCAGGCGATGTCCGCCCCGGCCCGCGCCCGATCCACAAAGCCCGCGACCCGGTCGCGCTGTGCAGCGGAAATCAGCGGACCCATTTCGGTTTCGGGGTCGTGCTGGGTGCCCAGACCGATGCTGCTCACCGCCGCTGCCGTCTCGGCCACCACGCGCTCGAACACGCCATCCTGCACCATGACCCGGCACGGCTGGGCGCAGTCCTGCCCGGCATTGAAGAACGAGCCGCCGCGGATGGTCTCGACCACGGCGTCGATGTCAGCGTCGTCGAACACGATCACTGGCGCCTTGCCGCCCAGTTCCAGATGCACGTGACGGATTTGCTCGGAGGCGGCCTTCATCGCTGCCATTCCGGTCGCGGGTGAGCCAGTGATAGAGATCCCCTCGACCCCGGGGTTATTGATCAGGGCGCTGCCCACGCCCGGCCCCGCGCTGTGGATCACGTTCACCACGCCGGCGGGCAGAACCTTGTTCATGATTTCGGCCTTTCGCAGGGTCGCCAGCGGAGTCAGCTCGGAGGGCTTGAGCACCACCGGGCACCCGGCGGCCAGCGGTGCAGCCAGCTTCCAAGACGCCATCATCAAAGGACAGTTCCAGGGCGCGATCGATGCCACTGGACCGATGGGGTCCTTGCGGATCATCGAGGTATGGCCCTCGACGTACTCGCCCGCGACCGACCCGGTCTGGGTCCGCGCCGCCCCGGCAATTAACCGGAAGGTGTCGATGGTCAGCGGCATCTCATCGTCGCGCGCGGCGGCAAAGGGCTTGCCGCAGTCGAGGCTTTCCAGCTCGGCGAGTTCATCGTTGTGCACCTCGATCGCATCGGCAACGGCCAGCAGCATGCCGGCGCGGTCGGCCGGGGTCGTGCGGCCGAAGCTGTCAAAGGCCGCGGTGGCCGCGTCAACGGCGGACTGTACCTGGGCCGGACTGGCCTCCCTGACCGATGCCACTTGCTCCCCGGTCGTAGGATCGAGAACCGGGGTTGCAGGGCCCTCACCTTCAACGAGCTTGCCCTTGATCAATTGTTCCGTCTGCATGGGCTTTGCCTTCCTTCGCTCACCTGTGTTTGTCCGCGTCAGAACCCGACCTGATCGCCGCCCTTGAGCCCGAGCCGCTCGCGCGCCTGCTCCGGCGTGGCGACGCTCAGGCCCAGCGCTTCGACGATGCCGCGGATCTTTGTGACCTGCTCGGCATTGCTCGCCGCCAGTTTGCCCGGACCGATGTAGAGGCTGTCTTCCAAACCCACGCGCAGATTGCCGCCCAGCATGGCGGCCTGTGTCCCGAAGGACATCTGGTGGCGCCCCGCAGCCAGCACCGACCACTCGTAGTCCTCGCCGAACAGCTTGTCGGCGATGGTGTGCATGTGCATGAGGTTGTCAAGGTCAGCGCCAGCGCCACCGAGCACGCCGAAGACCATCTGCACGAAGAACGGCGGTTCGACCCAGCCCTGGTCGATCAACCACGCCAAATTGTAGAGGTGGCCCAGATCGTAGCATTCGAACTCGAACTTGGTGCCGTGTCCCTGCCCCAGCTCCTTTATCACGTATTCGAGGTCGGCGAAGGTGTTGCGGAAGATTAAGTCGCGGGTCATGTTGAGGAACTGCGGTTCCCAGTCGAACTTCCACTCGCTGTATTTGTTCGCCATCGGAAAGATGCCGAAGTTCATCGAACCCACGTTGAGCGAAGCCATCTCCGGGCTGGCACGGGTCGCCGCGCGCAGCCGCTCTTCTCGGGTCATGCCCAGCCCGCCGCCGGTCGAAACGTTCATCACCGCGTCCGTCGACTGTTTGATGCGCGGCAGGAAGTCCATGAACAGATCGGGGTTGGGGTCGGGCTTCCCTGTCTCTGGGTCGCGGGCGTGAAGGTGGATGATCGACGCCCCGGCCTCAGCCGCGCCGATGGCGGCGGTGGCGATTTCATCGGGGGTGATGGGCAGGTTCTCGCTCATCGTCGGGGTGTGGATGCCCCCGGTGGGCGCGCAGGTGATGATGACGGGTTTGGACATGGTCTCGGTCTCTGTCTCTGTCTCGCTATCGCTCTTTGCCGGCGCTAGAGCTTCATCTGCTGGACCTGAGCCGACAGCCCGCCGTCCAGCACCCACAGCTGACCAGCCGCGTAGCGCGCCTCGTCCGAGGCCAGCCAGTTGACCAGGTTGGCCATGTCTTCGGGCTTGCCGAAGGTGCGCATGGGGTGCACGTCACGCACGGCCTGCTGCAGGCTGTCTATGGTGCAGCCATCGCCGCCACTGCCGTCGCCCTCAAAGAAGGATTGCAGCATGGGCGTATCGACATAGCCCGGGCAGATGGCGTTGACGCGGATGCCTTCCGGGCCGTGATCGCATGCCATGGCCCGTGTCAACGCGTGGACCGCACCCTTGGTGGCGCAGTAGGCCGCCAGCCCGGGGTCGGCGATGAAGCCGTCGTAGGAGCCAAAGTTGATGACCGAGGCCCCGCCACCGGCCTGCGACCGGCGCAGCAGCGGCAAGGCATATTTGGACACCAGAAAGGTACCGGTGACATTAACCGCAAAGATGCGGTTCCACTCTTCGAGGCTGGTTTCCTCGATGGTCTTTTCAATCTCGATCCCCGCCGCGTTGACGAGGATATCGAGGCTGCTATCTGCGGTTGCCGCGACGTGATCGTAGACTGCGCGCACGCTGTCCTCGCTGGTCACATCCAGCTGAATAAAGTCATCCGGAGGCTGGCCCTCGGCCAGCGAACCTGCGGGGGTCAGATCGGCGGCAAAGACACGGGCGCCTTCGCGGGCAAAGCGCTCGCAGATGGCGCGGCCGATACCTCCGCGCCCACCGGTGACCAGCGCCGTCTTTCCTGCCAGCATCATGGGTTCAGCGCCTTCTTGTAGGCATCCAGCACCAGTCCGTGAAAGTGATGGACGGCGTGCTCGGACTTACCCGAACCGTCGGGGTCGTGGACGATCCGCCCCTGCTCGAAGGCCGGGGTGTTCATACCGCGCTGGACGCTTTCGACCAGCCCGATGTCCTCGACCTGCAGCACCTCGTCGAGGTAGCGGATGGCCTCGACCTCGGCCTCGTCCGGGGTCTGATCGACGAGGAAGAAGTCGTAGGTTTCCAGCGTGCGCTCGGGGCCGACGGGGATGATGTTGAGAATGATCATCGACGGCCGCCCCGGATAACGCATGATGCACGTGGTCGGGTACAGCCACCAGACGGCGTGGGTGCGCACGGCAGCGTTGGAGACGTCGTAGGCGGTGTTGCTGCCCTGCCCGGCGTCGGCCATGTGGCTCGAGTAGATGCCGTGGGTAGTGACCTTGTAGGTATCCATATCCACCAGCGTGCAGAAATCCTTGTGCGCGGTCGGGCAATGGTAGCACTCGAGGAAGTTGTCTACGACGTTCTTCCAGTTCGACTTGATGTCGTAGGTCAGCCGATGGCCGAAAGTCAGCTCATCGACCTCCGGCGCCCAGTACATGATCTCGCGGCGCAGATCCCCGGACTGCTCGACCAGCGGCGCAGCATTCGGGTCGAGGTTGACGTAGACGAAGCCACAGAACTCTTCGACCTGCACCTGATCGAGGCAGATTTCAGACTTGTCGAAGCCCTTGAGCGACTTGGTGTGCGGCGCCACCTGCAGCTGACCATCGAGCCGGTAGGCCCAGGCGTGATAAGGGCACCTGATGTGGCCGACGGTGCCTTCGCCCTGCAGCAGTTCGTGCGCCCGGTGCTTGCAGACGTTGTAGAACACGCGCAGCGTTCCGTCCTTGTCCCGCACTACCATGATCGACTGCCCAGCGATGGTAGTGGTGACATAGGCCCCCGGCTCGCGCAGCTTTTCGATGTGGCAGACCCACTGCCACGAGTGAGAGAAGACAGCGTTCTGTTCGAGGCTGAACCACTCATTCTGTGTGTAAGCCTCGGCTTGCAACGACAGTGAGGACGCCGGGTCGGGGTCATAGCCCGCGCGGATGCGCTCGAAATCTGCGGTCTTGAGGGCGGTTATCATGGCTCTTTCCTGCTGCATCGGTGTGGGTTCGGTGCGCCTGGCGGTCAGGCCGGATCGGTCTTGGGGAACCGGAAACGCTCGGCGGTAACAGTCCAGTCCATATTGTTGCGGACGTACTGCTGGCTGGCGTCCTTGGGCGGGTTGTAGTCCCAGGGTTCGGCGACGCCGGCCTCCATCGCGGCGTGGATCGCCCGGCGCTGGCGCTGTGTGGCCATGACATCTTCGCGCAGTCTGGCGCTGTCCCAGCGACCCGCGACCTCAGCTGCGAAGTCTGCTGCCATGGCGGCATGCCCGAGATCGTCGACCAGATTGCAGGCCTCGCTGGGATCGTCTGCAAGGTTATAGAGCAGGGGCTTGTCGCCCTTGCAGGCGATGTATTTGAACGGCCCGCGCCGGATCATGAACACCGGGTGGCCGGCCATTTCTGCGCAGTACTCACCGATGACCTCGTCAACCTCGTCGGCCTTTCCTCGCGCCAGCGGCATCAGCGAGCGGCCGTCGATGGGCATGCCGAGCGCCGGCTGTGCGGCTCCCGTGCTGGCGGCAATATCGAGCATGGTCGGCAGGATATCGACGAGGCTGCAGGCATTGGCCGCCGCGCCCGGCTCGACCCCCGGCCCGGCGATGATCAGCGGTACCCGCGCGGAGTGTTCGAAGAAGTTCATCTTGTACCAGAGCCCGCGCTCGCCCAGCATATCACCATGGTCAGCGGTGATGATGAAGACGGTATCCTCGAGCATCCCCGCCTCGGTGATGGTCTGCACCAGCTCACCGACCTTGCTGTCGAAGTATGAGACGTTTGCGAAATAAGCGTGGCGTGCCTTGCGCACCTCAGCCTCGGTCAGCGTTACGGTCGAGGCCTCGATCCCGTCCATGACCCGGCGGGAGAAGCCGTCGTGCTCCTCGGGCGCCAGCACGAAGGCCGGCATGTCGATATCATCGCTGTCGTAGAGATCCCACCACTCCTGCCGCGCCACGTAGGGGTCGTGCGGGTGGATAAAGCTGGCGACCATGCAGAACGGCTGATCGTCGTCGCGGGCGTAGTCGAAAATCCGTCGCTTGGCGTAGAAGGCGACTTCTTCATCGTAGTCGATCTGGAAGGTCGCCGCCCCGATCCCGGCTTCCTTGACCGTGGCCATGTTGTGGTACCACTTGTCGATCCGCTCATCTGGCAGTTCCCAGTCCGGTGTCCAGGCATAGTCCGACGGATAGATGTCGGTCGTCACCCGCTCTTCAAAGCCGTGCATCTGATCAGGGCCGACGAAGTGCATTTTCCCGGACAGGCAGGTGCGGTAGCCCATCAGCCGCAGGTAGTGGGCAAAGGTCGGGATTGATGCGGGGAATTCTGAGGCATTGTCATAGGCCGCAATACGGGAGATCAGCTGGCCCGACATGAAGCTGAACCGCGAGGGCGCGCACAGCGGCGAGTTGCAGTAGGCGGCGTCATACCGCATGCCCCGCGCAGCCAGCGCATCGATGTGCGGGGTTTTGACCAGTGTATGGCCATAGGCGCCCGTGAATTGGGGCGCCAGCTGATCTGCCATGATCAGGACGATGTTGGGCGCGCGCTTGCTTGGCTGCATGGCCTGAAACCTCCGGAAAACGTGACAAGGGGAGCTTGTAGGAAACCACGAGCACCACCTTGCATTTTTACGACATCCGCGGAGATTTTTGCTAGCCCTTCGGTCCGTCCGGTCAGTCTTCACCTTCGGACATGAAGCGAACCTCGAACGCGACCTTTCCCCTCTGCCGGTGGCGGGTGAGGGTCAGGCCGAAGCGGCGCTTGAACACCCGCGAGAAGTTTGCAGCCGAACCGAAGCCGCAGGCCAGCGCCACCTCCAGCATCGGCAGGGTGGTCTGTGTCAGCAGTTCTTGGGTGCGCCCAAGGCGGAGATCGAGGAAGTGACCCAGCGGCGTCCCCATACCAGCAGCCCTGAAGGCCCGCTCCAGCGTCCGCTGGTGCACGCCAAGGGTGGCGGCGATGGCGGGGACTGAAACCGGCTCCTCGATATGAGCGCGCATGATTTGCTTAGCCTGCTCGATCAACCTCGCCGCCGACCCCGCACCACCGGTGCGCGGTTTGCTTCTGTCGGCGGGGTCATCGTCCACTGGGCCCTTGGGGCGATCGCCGGGGATCAGCAGATAGTCGCTGACCCGGTCGCGGGCGCGGTCCCCCAAGTCGATTGCACTGACTGAAAGTGCGCAATCGAAGGCGCCACTGCCACCTGCGCAGGACAGCACCAGCGGATCATCGACCCAGCGCTCGTGCAGAACGTCAATTGCCGGGTAAAGTTCGCCAAGGAATTGCCGGTACTCAGGGTGAACCGTAACCCGCCCGCGCGTCAACAAGCCTGCGCAACGACGTGACCCGCAAGCTGGTCCGGGTCAACGACCGCCTGACAGAAAACAACCGCTCTCAAGCCCTGAGGCGGGAGTGCCGAGACCAGAGCGCTGAGACGGGCTTGTACCCATCGCCTGTTTTCGGAATATTAAGTCGATCGAAGCCTTCGTGCTGCAGCCACAGCAAATGTTCTGAGCGCCCCTGAGAAAAGCCATGCTAGCATCCCCTGCTTCCGCCCCGACAACCACCGACGACGTCCTGATTGCCGGTGGTGGCATTTGCGGGCTGGTCACCGCCCTGACCTTGCACCAGCTGGGTATCCCCTGCCGCGTTTTCGAGGTGGTCAATGCCCCGCGCCCAATGGGGGTTGGCATCAACCTGCAGCCCAACGCTGTCCGAGAGCTTTATGATCTGGGGATCGACGATGCGCTGCTGGACACCATCGGCATTCAGGCGCGGGAATGGGCGCTCTTGGGCCTCAATGGCAACGATATCTACGCCGAGCCCCGCGGCCTGCTCGCCGGCTATCACTGGCCGCAGTACGCGGTTCACCGGGGTGAGCTGCACATGCTGCTCTACCGCACTGTGCTCGAACGCCTCGGCCCGGATCGGGTAAGCCTCGGGCACAGTGCCCAAGGCTATCGCATCGCGGAAGACGGCAGTGGTGTCAGTCTGCTGGTCAAGACGCCCGACAGCGCTGAACTAATGGCCATTGGCGGGAAACTACTGCTCGGGGCTGACGGTCTTCATTCGGCCATCCGCGCACAGATGCACCCCAACCAGCCCCCCATCCACTGGGGTGGGACCATCATGTGGCGAGGTGTGACCCGCGCACCCGCCATCCGCACTGGCTCTTCATTTGTCGGTCTGGGCGAGGAAGACCACCGGCTTGTCATCTACCCCATTTCCCAGCCGGACGCCGACGGCCTGTCGCTGATTAACTGGATCGCCGAGATCCGGGTCGACGGCCAGCGGGACTGGGAAGGCACCGGCTGGTACAACGAAGTCGAGGTCGATAGCTTTCTGCATCACTTTGAGGGCATGAAATACGACTGGCTCGACGTTCCGGCAATGCTGGCCCAGTGCTCGGTCGCCTTTGAAAACCCGATGATCGACCGCGACCCCATTGATACCTGGAACGATGGCCCGGTGCTGCTGATGGGTGATGCGGCGCACCCTATGTATCCGACCGGCTCGAATGGCGCCAGCCAGGCCATCATCGACGCCCGCCGGCTGGGCGCCCTGTTCCTCGAACAGGGGGTCAACGCTGGCGCGCTGGCGGCTTTTGATCTTGCGCTCAACGGCCCAGTCAACGAGGTGGTGCTGCGCAACCGGATTGATGGTCCCTTCGGGCTGCTCAAGCTGGTCGAGGAGCGATGCGGCGGGCGCTTCGAGGATATCAATGCCGTCATCCCGCCCGATGAACGCCAGCAATTCATGCAGCGCTATCAGGCCGCAGCAGGCTTTGCCCGTGACGCCCTTAATGCTGCGCCGCCAACGATCACGCCGAAACCCGCCTGAGCAGCCCCCGCTGCCAGATTGATTTCTGCCTCAAATCAACGTGTTTGTTGGAATTTCAGAGGCTTGCCTGCTTGTGCCGCCCATCCCTATGGACCTAGTATTAGGTCATTCGCATTTTTGTTTGCGGATCTCAAAGGGAGAGACACCATGAGTTCAATTGTTAAGAAGAATTTCGACAGCCCGGATGAAGTCCGTGCTCCTGACAAAGCCAAGGTCCACGTCTGCCAGCTGGGCGATGTCGCCGCTGCGCGCCTGACGCTCGAGCCGGGCTGGAGCTGGTCCAGCTGCGTCAAACCCATGGTGGGCGGCGACAGCTGCCAGGCCCGCCACGTCGGCACTGTTATTCAGGGCACGATGGTCGCAAAGCACAACGACGGCACCACCCAAGCCTTCAAGGCCGGTGACACCTACATCATCGAGCCGGGCCACGATGGCTGGGTCGAGGGCGATGAAGCTGTGGTTGCCTTCGAGTTCAACTCAACCGCCGCGCAGACCTACGCCGCGACCAAGTAAGGCGCTTACCCCCGAAAGCAGACCCGTTCCCGGCATAGCGCCAGTCTGTGCCGGGGGCGGTCGTCGCCCGCTCAAGTCATCAGCACGATTTTTCCCGCATCCACGCTGCCGGCAAGCAGGTCGTCGAAGGCCCCTTCCCCCTTACTCAACGAACGCTGATCGACCCAATCGAAGCTGCCGAACGTGCCGTCGAAAATTGCCTGCGCGGTGTCGCGGAAGTCATGCGCGCTTTAGGTATAGGTGCCGATGAAGCCGATTTCCTGCAGCGTCATCCGCCGCACATCGAGGCCGCCTTCGTTATCACCCAGACCGATGTGGGCAATGCGCCTGCCGGGCTTCACCGACGACACGGGCGCCAGCAAGCGCAAGAATGGTCGCGCTGGCCTGGCCCAGCCTACTGCTGGCGCCGGTCACATGGGCAACTTTTCCAGCTAGCGAAAACAGCGGCTCGGTCGACGCTTGGGTCACTCAGTCTTCACTTTCGGCGCTGAGGTCGAAGTCCTCACCGGGGAAATACTTGGCCAGCCGCACGTCGGCGGCCCGGGCGTGACCCTCCATGCCTTCCAGCCGGGAGATGCGGGCCGTTGCCTGCCCCACCCCGCGCATGCCCTCTCGGGTTGAGCGCTGCCACGTGACGATCTTCATGAATTTGTGCACCGACAGGCCACCGGTGTACTTGGCCGCGCCGTTGGTCGGCAGCACGTGGTTCGGGCCAGAGGCCTTGTCGCCGAACGACACGGTGGTTTCTTCGCCGAGGAACAGCGATCCGTAGTTGCGCAGCCGCTGCAGCCACCAGTCCAGATCAGCCGCTTGAACGGTCAGGTGTTCGGGGGCGTAGCCATCAGAGACCGAGGCCATTTCCTCCCGATCCGAGCACAGCACCACTTCGGCGTAATCCCGCCAGGCTGCGGCCGCGTTCTCTCCGTTCTGCCCGGGTAGGTCTGCGATCAGATCCGGCACGCGGCCGATCACCGCGTGGGCAAGCTTCTCGTCGTTGGTGACCAGCCACACCGGCGAGTTGTAGCCGTGCTCGGCCTGGCTCACCAGATCAACGGCAACGATCTCGGGGTCAGCGTCGCCGTCGGCGAGAATCAGGCTGTCGGTCGGACCGGCAAACATGTCGATCCCGACACGACCGAAGAGGATGCGCTTGGCTTCAGCCACAAACTGATTGCCCGGGCCAACAAGGATGTCCGCCTGGGGCAGATCGAACAGCCCGAAGGCCATCGACGCAATGCCCTGCACCCCACCCATGGCGAGAATCTGGTTGGCGCCGCAGACCTTGGCCGCGTGCACGATCGCCGGGGCAATTCCGACGTCCTTGCGTGGAGGCGAGCAGGCGGTGATGTGCTGAACGCCGGCAACCCGCGCCGTGGTCACGGTCATAATCGCGCTGGCAATATGGCTGTAGCGGCCACCGGGGATGTAGCACCCTGCCGAGGAGACGGGGATCAGGCGCTGGCCGACCACCAGACCGGGGACAACCTCCATCTCGATATCCTGGATGGTATCCCGCTGACGCTTGGCGAAGCGGCGAACGTTGTCGTGGGCGAAGGCAATGTCGTCCTTGAGCTTCTGGCTCACCTGTGCTGAGGCAGCCTCGATCTCCTCCTCACTGAGCAGCAACGGGCCCTGGTACTGATCGAAGCGCGCAGCGAAGCCGCGCGCGACGTCTTCGCCCCCGACCTCGATCTCATCGAGGATTTTCTTGACGGTATCGCCGACTGACTCAGCTTCGGCCGAAGCCGTTTTGGCAGCACGTTTGAGGAAAACCACAGGCACAGCCTGCCTCCTATTTATAAATTTCCGGTAACAGGAAGGTGGACATCTGCGAGACGAGCGCGATCAGCAGCACGACAAGCAACATGAAGAAAACGAAAGGTACAGCCCGTGCGGCAATTTTGAGCACGGACTTCTCTGTCAGCCCGCTGACCACGAACAGCTTGAGGCCAAGCGGTGGTGCAATAAAGACAACCCCGAGCGCGGTGATGATCTTCACGCAGAATTGGATTTCGGTCATCTCTATTTTGTCAGCCAGCGGCTTAAGGATTTGCGCAAGAATCACGACGTTCGGCCTGGTCTCCATCTCGCAGCCTGCCACAACCAGGATTCCGATCATCAGAATTATCATTGACCAGCGTGGATTCAGGGCAAAATCGGTAAACGCCCGGGCACCGATCCGGAATGGCATGCGAAAGCCCTTCTTGACCTCCCAGGGCCGGCAGCCGACTTCCGGGACGTCGACGGTGAGCACGAGGGTCTGGTAGCCCGCATCCCGCGCCCGCTCCATTAGACGCAGCGTACCGGAGCCATCACCGCTGTAGTAGAGCTGGAACCAGGCCCGGCCCTCAAAGAGCGTCAGCAGCGCTTCGAGCGAGTTGGAAGCCACGGTGGACACGCCACAAGGAATGTTCTCGGCAGCGGCGAGCCGCGCCAACATAAGGTCCGCACCGGGCCAGGCGAGGTTGCACGTACCCATGGGTGCCACCCCAAAGGGCAGATCGTAGTCCTGCCCAAATATCTGCGTAACGAGGCTGCGCTCCCCCACGTCCCGCAGGATCCGGAGTTGAAGGCGGATGGCGCGAAGTGAGCGGCGATTGTCGGCCTCGCCGTCCCCCTGCCCCGCGGCGCCATCGATATAGTCAAAAATCAGCTGCAGCGGAGCCTGCCGCGCCCGGGCCCGCGCGTCGACAGCATCGGTGACGGGGCTGTCGGGCAGCACGAAGACTAGGCCTTTACCGCGTCCATGAACCGGTCCCGGATGTTCACCGGATCGCGGGTGATCACCGGAACCTTGACGTTCCCCGATTCTACCTTGGAGACTATAATGGTCATCTTGTCGCCGGCCAGCGCAGCCTCGACGGCCGCCGGAGTATCCGCGCCGGAGCATTCGACCACGTTCTCACAGCCACAGGCCCGCGCCACCTCGGTCAGCGAGGTCTTCATCCCGGCATAGGTCGGCTGGTCCCCGGTCGAGCCGTAGGAGCCATTGTCGACGATCAGCAGCACGTAGTTGTCCGTGACATTGTTGGCGATGGTCGGCAGCGTGCCGAGGTTGGTCAGCACAGAACCGTCGCCGTCGATGACCACGACCTTCTTGTCCTGCGCCAACGCCAGCCCCAGCCCGATTGACGAGGCCAGACCCATGGTGCCCAGCATATAAAAGTTGGTCTCCCGGTCATCGATCATATGCATTTCCTGGCTGGGGAGGCCGATGTTGCAGACAACGAGGTGATCGGCGATGACCGGTGCCAGTTCACGAAGCAGTTCAGAGCGGATCATGGTCAGTACCCCTTCCAGAAAGATGCATCGGTGAGGATGGCAACCGGCTTGTTACATGTGAAGGTGTACTTCAGAATCTTGTCGAATTCCTCGACGTCTTCTTCTTTGTGGAAGTGGTAGGTTGGGATATTCAATTGCGCGAGCAAGGCCTTGGTGTGCACGGCCATCTCAACCTGACAGGCCACCGGCTCGCCCAGCTCACCGCGATAGCTGATCAGCATGGGTAACGGCATCCGGTAGAACTGCGTCAGGGTCACCAACGTGTTAATGGTCACGCCGATCGCCGTGTTCTGCATGATGATCGCTGGGCGCTTGCCGCCCATGAAGGCACCGGCACATAGGCCCATGCCCTCGTCTTCCTTGTTGGCCGGGATGTGATAGATCGCCGGATGGGCCTCCACGGCTTCGATCACGTCACCCAACTGCTTGCACGGAACGGTCGTGATGAAACTCACGTCATTCGCAACAAAGTCCGAAACGATTTTTTCGCTGACGTCCACCCGCCATCCTCCAACTTAACGATAATGTAAGCACTTGCCTAATACGCCCCTGACCCGTCGGAAAGGCACGCGTCAGACATAGGCGTCCTGAGCTGAACGAGGGGGCTTGGCGGGCAGCCTTACCAGCCGCCCCCTCCGCCGCCGCCTCCGCCACCGCCGCTGAATGAGCTGCCGCCGCTGCCGCTGCTCGAGGATGGGCTGTAGTTCGCCGCCGACTGGAAGCCGCTCTCGAAGCTGTCCAGATTATCCTCGAAGCGGTTGTGATGCATGCCGTACCAGGGATCGACAAGCCCACCGGCCACCGCCCACGAGGCCATTTCATTGGCAAACTTTCCAGCCCAGACCGCGTTCAGCCCGAGGGCAAAGGCATAGGGGTAGATCAGCGAGAACCGCCTGTAGTCCGGCTCCGGCTCTTCCTGCACTTCGCCGTGCTCGGCCGCTTTGATATAGAGCTTCAGACCCTCGAGCTCAGACGCCAGCTCGGCCCCAGACTGGGTGTAGTTCTTGAAGTGCCGGGGAATCATCAGCAGCGCCACGGTCGACAGGCCAAAGGCCAGCATGATGGGGATATTGCTGAGCAGGCTCTGCATGTCGGCATTGCCCACCACGTTCAGCACGAACCCACCGACCTGGAAGATGAAGAAAATCGGCATGAGGATGAACCAGAACCAGCCTTTTCCAGCAGCACGGAAAACGCTGGAGAAGATCGGCGCGATCACCGACAATACCAGCAGTAACATCGCCCAGGCAAAGATACTGTCTAGCGCAGAGGCCGCAAACCCGGTCAACCAGATCAGGTTGAGCAGGATGATCATGCCCAGACTCCAGAACCAGTTGGTCCGGTAGGTGCTGCGGAACTCGTCCCTGATTTCGGTGACGACAGCCTTGGCCGCCTTTTTCAGTTCGCTGGCCGTGGTCGTGTCTTTCTCGACGATAACATAGGTGTCGTCGGGCCGGTTGAGCCGCAGCGTGCTCAGCGCCATCTTTTCCGAGGGCGTGAGGGCTTCACCCCCGTCTTCTAGGCGGGTGATCAGCTTGTCTTCGAGCTGGATGTAGCCCTTGACCGACAGGCTCACCAGCACGGTGATCAGCATCTTGATGCTGCTGATGTTGCCCTGCCGGCTGATGTACCGGGCCGCGCCAGCCCCGACGTTCTGCGGTGGATCGAAGCGCGGGTAGACCGGCGGCATCACCGCCTTCTCACGGCCCAGCCGCATCCACAGCAGCACGGCGAGCACAGCGAAGATCAGCACGGCGATCAGCAGGGCGATCCCGGCGACCTGGGCGCGCTCAGCCTCGCGCGCGCGACGCTCGGCCTCTGCTGCCGCGCGCTCTTCGGCGAGGCGGGCCTGCTCGGCGTGGTAGGCATCATTAATCACGGGATAGTTGGCACCCTGCGCCACCATGTCGGGGGCGAAGGCGAGCACGAGGGTCACCCCGGCGAAAGCGGGCAGGCTGTCACCGCTGAGTGCGAAGCCACCGTCCGCAGCGGTCAGGACACCATTGTAGGGATTGCCCTCCGTCCCACGAGGACCACTGAGAACCCGCGAACCCAGCAACTCAGCGCCCGCAGGCGGGTTAAGGGTCACGCTCCAATTGCGGATTGGCACGGTCCAATCATGGGGAATGATGTTCCAGTCGAAGTTGTCGGAGTCATCAAACTGCAAGATACCGCGATCGATGCGGTAACGCAGGGTGTAGGTGTAGTACTGGTTGGTGGTCAGGAACACGTCTTCCTGCCCGAGGTAGATCCGGTAGTTGCCGCCGGTGTATTCGGTGCGGGCGATGTTCTCGGCCTGGCCATCGCGGAAGGCCGCTACGCTGCGGTACGGATTATCAGGCTGCCAGCTCTCGAGGCTGGAAAGCGGGAAATCACGGTAAATTCCACGCTTGAAAACGTCCCCCAGCACAAACACGCGGATGCGCTCTTCGATGGCGAGGCTGCCATTGGCGCCGATGTCGACGCTGACGTCGTAGCGGTCGATGTGCTCTCTGCTGAAATCCTGCGCCTGTGCGCTGCCCGCGAGACCGCCCCCGGCGAGCAGGAAGACGAAGGCGAGACAGGCGAGACCAAGCCTGCGCAGGCGCCGCAGCCCGTCAGTCGAGGGGTTCAGGCGCGCAGTCATGAGAAGTCCACCTCGGTCACGGCCCGCTGCGCATCGTCATTGATCTCGAAGAAGTCCGCCTTTACGAAGCCGAACATGTTGGCGATGATCACGCTGGGGAAGGACTCGACGGTGGTGTTGAAGGTGCGCACGGCGCCGTTGTAGTAGCGCCGTGCCTTCTGGATCGTGTCCTCGAGCGCGCTGAGTTCACGCTGCAGCTCGAGAAAGTTGCCGTCAGCCTTCAGGTCCGGGTAGTTCTCCGACACCGCGAACAGGTTGGCGAGCGCGCCGCTGACCCTGTTTTCGGCTGCGGCCCGCGCCACCGGATCATCGCTGCGGACCTCGGTGCGCATGCTGGTGACCTCCGCGAGGGTTTCGGCCTCGTGCTTGGCATAGCCCTTGACCGTCGAGACCAGGTTGCCAACGAGGTTGAAGCGCCGCCGGAGCTGGACGTCGATACCACTCCACCCTTCCGATACGTAGTTCCGCTGGGAGACCAGCGCATTGTACATGGCGATGGCGAGGAACGCGACCACGACCAGACCAACAATGATCAGAATAACGATTATGAGTAGTGCGGTGAGCATGGCGTAATTCCCGACCCGGAGTGCAAAGATGTGCTGACAAACAGACGCGCCATTATTGGTCGTATTTCACCCCGATTCAAGATTGCAGCTCAACTCCTCCCGCCATCGGGCCCGTTCGGGACAATAAGGCCATTCCCGCCAAAATCCAATTTGGAGGCTAAGCAGTTCAACCGCCGGTCGCTTCCTGCTGCGCGAAGAACGACGTGCCCTCCGGGATTTCAGGCAGCAGCATCTCATAGCTCGAGCAGCGTATACGACCCGTGACTTCGCCCCGGACCAGCTCGTGGGTCAGCGTGCTAGGCAGCGCATTTGGGCTCAATTCCACCGCGTCTTCGGCATAATAAGTGGTGATGTACAGCGTGCGCGGGCCATCGCTCAGATTCGGCGCTGAGCCGTGCAGCAGGCTCGAATGCATCAGGCACACCGACCCCGCCTTTCCCTTACAGGGTACCGCCTTTGGCGCAACCTGTGCCGTCACTTCCTCCGCAACGGCACCTGTGAAGCGCCCGCCGTGCCAGTGCGAATACAACGGCCCCCGGTGCGAACCCAGCACCACTTCCAGCGGGCCATTCTCCAGCGTCACGTCATCGAGGAATAGCAGGCAGGTGATGATGTCGTCGTTGCTCATCGGCTGGAAGGGAAAGTCCTGGTGGAACTTGACCTGGGTTGCCGTGCCGGGGAGCTTGGAATTCACCTTACCGTGGTGGAAGCGCAGGTTGGGGCCAATAAGGTCGGCAACCATGTCCACTGTTGCCGCCTGGCGCATGACACCGGCATAGACCTCCGAGACTTCCTCGGGGGACTGGACCCGGCGCAAGCCCGGGGTCTCCGGGCTGTGACCGGGCTGCAGATCAAAGCGGGCGCGGCCGTCGACCGTCTCGCCGTAGTCCTCGGCGTGGGCACGACTTTCATCGACCCAGCCGTCGAAGACAGCGCGCAGCGCCGCAAGCTGTTCCGGTGTGACCGCATCCTCGGCAACAATCACACCGTCGCGCCAGAAGGCGTCGACCTGCTCGTTGGACAGCATACTCGGGCTCATGGGCAATTTACCCCCTTTTCGGACAGCCGGTATCGTCATTTAAGGGAAAGCGCAGGCCCCTTTGCTATCGCGTTTCCGTCACCAAAACCGCGAACCAGCGGCAAAACAAATCTCGACCCCAGCCGCCCCACACCTATATTTCTGAACAGCCAGTAACGTCGAATGGAAGTCAGAACATGACCGCAAGTACAGCCGCATCGACAGCGCCCACCGCCGCGAAACCCGGGACGAAGGCGACCAAGCCTGCCTCCGCCGCATCCCGGGCCGCTCAGGCCGACGCTCGGTCCGAGGCAGAGGCCGCAGCCTACGCCCTGCTCCGGCGCCTCGACGCAGCCAAGCACAGCTGGGCGAAGACCACGCCAGAAGAGCGGGTCGCCCTGCTGCACGCGGTCAAGGACGCGATCATGCCGGTGGCCGAAGACTGGGTGTCGACGGCCTGCAGAAACAAGCAGATCCCGGTGGGCTCACCGCTGGAAGGGGAAGAATGGTTCTCCGGTCCCTATGCCCTTCTTTCCGCCTGCAACAATTTCATCGCAACCCTCGAGGCCATGGATGGCGGGTCGGTGGCCGCGTCCCTGCCCCGGCGGCGGCTGCGCAACGGTCAGACCGCGGTCCGCGTCGTGCCGCATACGCTCTGGGACAGGCTGCTGCTTTCGGGCATCCACGCCGAGGTGTGGATGCAGCCGGGGATCGACAGCGCCGACGTCAACGAGCGCGCCGCGCAGGCCTACGCCACCCCCGCCAGCGAGCGCGAGGGCCGGGTCGCACTGGTGCTGGGCGCGGGCAATATCGCGGCCATCCCGTTGCTCGACACGCTGCAGAAGCTGCTGGTCGAAGACCAAGTCGTGCTGCTCAAGCTCAACCCGGTTAACGACTACCTGCTGCCATTCTTCGAGGCGGCCTTCAAACCCCTGATCGATCGGGACTTTCTGGCCGTGATCACGGGTGATGCGGCGCTGGGCGCCTGGGCCTGCGAACACGATCTGGTCGAGGAGATCCACATCACCGGGGCGGGCTCGACCCACGATGCCATCGTCTGGGGCAAGGGCGCGGACGGCGAGCGACGGCGTCAAGCCGGGACGCCGCTGAACAGCCGCCGGATCACCTCCGAGCTTGGCGCCGTCTGCCCCACCATCGTCGTGCCGGGTCCGTGGAGCGTCAGCGATGTCCGCTATCAGGCCGAACAGATCGCCACCCAGAAGCTGCACAACGGCGGCCACAACTGCGTCTCCTGCCAGACCCTGATCATGCCCGAAGGCTGGGATCAGGCGCAGGATTTACTGGACGGCTTCAGGGCGGTGGTTGCGAGCGCGGGTGAGCGCGGCGTCTATTATCCTGGCGCCAAGGACCGGCTACGGGCCTTCGCTAACCTTGCCGCTTCGGGCAGCGGGGTCGAGCGCTTGCGTCGCGGCGCATCGCAAGAACTGCTGCTGACCACCTTCGACAGCGACGCGGATGGTCAGCACGAAGTCTTCGCCCCGGCGATGAATATCAAATGGTTGGAGGGCAGCGACCCAGCTGCCTTCCTCGAGGCCGCGATCGACTTCGCCAACGACCGGCTCGAGGGCACGCTCGGCGCAAATATCGTGATCCACCCAGCAACCCGGCGCGCGATTGGCGAAGCACGGTTCGAGGAACTGATCGGCAAGCTTGCCTACGGCGAAATTGCCATCAACGCCTGGACGGGGGTCAACTTTCTCGCGGTTGGCCTGCCCTGGGGCGGGTTTCCCGGCACCACGCCCGAGGATGTCGGCTCCGGTATCGGGGTGGTGCACAACACATTCATGCTCGAAGGCGTCGAACGCAGCGTGCTCCAAGCGCCGTGGCGGCCCTTTCCCCGGGGCCTGCTAGGCGGAAGTTTCGCGCTGATGCCCAAGCCGCCGTGGTTCGTGACCCACCGCCGCGCTGCGGCCGTCGGGCGGCAGCTGACACGCTTTGCCCACCGGCCATCGCTGCTCAAAATCCCGGGAATCTTTCTCAACGTCCTGCGCGACTGAGGCGCAGGGCTGCCCGCTTACCCACAAAACGGAGGCCTGACCATGAAACCCGGCTACCTGCTGCTCGACACCGTGATCGACGACCCCGAAGGCTACGAAGACTACAAGGCGCAAGTGGTGCCCATCGTTGAGTCCTTCGGCGGCGAGTACCTGATCCGGGGTGGCGATATGACGGTCGAGCAGGACGAGCTGTGGCAGCCCAACCGCATCGTGCTGCTGCGCTTTCCCTCGGTCGCTCAGGCTCAGGCCTTTCTCAACAGCGAGGCCTATGCGCCGATTAAGGCGGTGCGGCTGGCCAATTCCCGCGCGACGGCCATGGTCATCGAAGGCCTATGATCAGAAGGCCTCAGCGACAGGCTGACCCAGAACATCCCAGTTTGGGGTGATGCCTAGCCCCGGGGCTTCGGAGGCGATCATGAAACCGTCGGCGATCACCGGGCCGCCGCTGGCGATTGACACGGTGGCGTACTCGCTGAAGGCTGAGGACTGGAAGTGCAGCTCGCGCGGGGTGGAATGTGCCAGATGGGCGATGGCAGCGTCGGTCAGCTCCCCGCCCCACGTATCCTCGATGGTCATGATGATCCCCAGCTCGGCGCAGACATCGCGCACGACCTTGGTCTTGGTCAGGCCGCCAAAACGACTGATCTTCAGGTTGACCGCGTCCATGGCCCGATCCTGATGCGCGGTCAGCACAGTTTGCATCGACGTCATGCATTCATCGAGGATCATCGGATGATTTGAAACGTCGCGGACAACGCGGCAGGCCTCGTAGGTCTCGCAGGGCTGCTCGATGTAGAGCGGCATATCGTTGACGGCGGAGACCACCCGAACCGCCTCGTGCTGCATCCAGCCACAGTTGGCGTCGGCGGCGAGTTTGTTCCCGCTTTCCAGCGCCGCCGTGACCTTGCGGATGCGCTCGATATCGAGATCCGCGCCAGCGCCGACCTTCATCTGGAACTGGTTGAAGCCCTGCGCCTGATAGGCCTGCAGGCGCTCGGCCATGGCGTCCGGGTCGCCACGCGAAACGACTTTGAACAGGCGCACGCTGTCCTGCACCCGGCCACCGAGAAGGTTGCAGACCGGCTGGCCGGTGGCCTTGCCCAGCAGATCCCAGCAGGCGATGTCGAGCGCCGACTTGACGTAAGGGTGCCCCTTGAGCGCGCGATCCATGACGAGATTGATCGACCCGATCTGCCGGGGATCGAGGCCGATCAGGCTGTCGGCAAGCTTCATGATCCCGGTGCGGGCGCCTTCGGCGTAGGCAGGCAGATAGGCCGGCCCCAGCGGGCAGATTTCGCCGTAGCCGGTCTGTCCGTCGTCGGTGGTCACTTCGACGACCGTGCTGTCGAAGGCAGCAAAACTCTGGTTGGACCAGCTGTAGGCACCCTCTTTCATCGGTAGCGCAACGGCGTAGAGGGCAATCTTGTCGATCTTCATGGGCGAGGCCTCCTTCGAGAGCGGGCGAGCGGGCCTTCTTTACGCACCAAAGCGCCGGGGACGGCAATACTTTTCGCACCCGGCGCAGGCGGAGGACAGAGCCAGACTTTCGCCGCGACCGCCCGTGTCTTCGCTCTCAAGCATCCGTTGCGAGCCAGTCGGGCAGTCCTGCGGGCGTCAGGCCCTGAACAGCGGCATCTACACAGGCCACCAGCCCACCCAGCCGAACCTCGCGCCCGGATAGGCCGTGGGCGTAGTGGGCGTATTTGCCGGAGTTGGTGAGGATGCTCTGAGCCTCGGGCGGGAACACGGGTTCGGTGATCGAGCACCAGCACATATCGGCGATCAGCCCCACACCGGCGCCCTGCAGCACGGCGGCGGCGCCGTCGATTTGCAGCTGCGCAAGCACGTCGCGGGCCAGAGTGATGATCATGGGAGCGGCGTCGCAGGACCGCCCGTCGAGCAATCCGGCGACCCGCTGGCACTCAGCGAAGGACGCGTGGGGGCTGCCGATGGCTACCAGATCGACGGCCCCGCTGGCGCGATTGAGCGCGCGCCACGCAGCCCGCAAGTCCGCAGTGCTCAGTGCGAGCTGTTCCACGCCTGCCAGCGGGGTGAGGTCGGCTTCGGGGGTATGCCCGGCTACGTGCAGCATGGGCGCGCCGGAGGTGGTGCCGAAAGCGGCACAGATCGCGCGCAAGTCATCCTCGGACAGCGCGGCAGCCTCGAAGCCCGTGATCAGCGGTACACAGTCCGGCGCCGCCTTCCCGGCGAGCCAGCCGACCAGCGGCCACAGACTGTCGTCGGCATCGGGCCATCGGGGCACGTCGAAATGCAGCACCCGGGCTGGGCGCCGACCTGCCTCTTCATAGACCCCCGCGCGTGGCGCGCGGCCGGTCATGGCGATGAACAGGTCGAGGTAGTCCGGATGCTTGGTGGTCCGTGCCCCCAAGACCGAATTGGCGTAGATCACCGCGTTGGATTCCGACCAGCCGATGACCTCCCCCTGTAGCGGGCGGTCCTCGCGATGGTAGGGCGCGCAGGTGAAGGTCGGCTGGGCGCCCATGCGGACGTAGGCTTCGGCGAGGCGACTGGCGCGCTGACCGAAATCGGCGGGCACCCCCTGATCCTGCCAGGCCTCCCGATCGACCGAGATGGCGTTGATGGTGGTCGGGACCCCGACCTGCGCGCCCATATCGGCCATGGTCTCTGCAAAGATCAGGTTGGCATCGTGGGCGAGGATACAGCCGTCGATGTGGCCCCGCCTGACGTCGAGCAGTTCGGTGGCACCCTGCGCTGCGGCCATCTGCGCGATCACCTCCATGGCGACCTGCACGGCGCGGCCCTGCCCGCCCGCCAAGCGCGCCCGGTCAGTGTCGTTCAGCTGGACCGCTTCGGCTCCGAGCCCTTCAACGGCGATGGCCCGTGCCTGCCGCCCATCGAGGTCGAACGACAATCTGGCAGCGTCGAGCTGTGCCCACTCTGCACCGGCCAGCGCCGCGTAGTCCGGCGGCGGCAGGAACAGCACGGGAACTGGACGATCGAACAGCCGGTTGGCGACCAGCGCACCGAGGCTCAGGGTCTCCTCGGGCTCCCTGAACACCAGCGCTGCGGGGGCCTTCCCACCTAGCGCCAGTGCCAGCAGGACGCCGCTGCCGCTACACGACCCGCGCGAGGTCGGCATCAATACGATCTGGCCGGAAACCACGGCACCGCGCTGGGGGTGGTGCGCGTCGATGATTGCGCCCGTGTCCGGGTCGACCCCACCCCAGAAGCTCAGCCCTTCATCGCAGGCGAGAACGGGCGCAGCGATCACCTGCCCCGGATCACCGGTCGAGAGCAGGCGTCGTGCCTGCGGGCTATGCTGGTTGCTGAAGCTCAAGGGCCAGGCCTCATCGCCATGAACGAAATAGGCGCGCAGCTTAGACGGAGCCTCGTGGGGATGTACATGCTCGCGAACGCAGGCTCGGAAATCAGCCCGGAGGCCGTCTCTGCGTCCAAACACGCCTTGCCTGCTGCACGGGTCTGTGCAGACTATCGGAAATGGCCGCACAACGGATGCACCCCATGACAAACACACCAAAGCAAGCAGTCCTGTACCGCCGTGTCATTCCCAACAATACCTGCGTCCACGGGCGAAAGGCGTTGGCGTTGCTCCAACGCCGGGGTTATCGGGTCGAGGACCGCCACCTGACCTCGCGCGAGGCCATCGACGCCGCCAAGCTCGAATTCGACGTGGCGACCTTCCCGCAGGCCTTCATCGCGAGTGAGCGGGTCGGTGGTTACACGGATTTGCTGGCGCACTTCGGCCGCCCGGTGCCTGATCCCAAGGCCAAGACCTACACGCCGGTGATCGCGCTGTTCAGTGTCGCGGCGCTGCTGGCGGTGGCGGTCAATTTTGCCGGGCTGGGCGAAAACCCCGGCGCCGCGCTGATCCAAATGGCCGAGCAGTTCATCGCCGGTTCCATGGTCATGCTCGGCCTGCTGAAGCTGCGCGACCTGGAGGGCTTTGCCAGCCAGTTCCTGAACTATGACCTGCTGACCCAGCGCCGGGTGCGCTATGCTTACCTCTACCCCTTTGCCGAAACCGGGGCCGGGATCCTGATGTTCGCCGGTTTGCTGCCGTGGCTCGCAGCACCAGTGGGTCTGTTTATCAGCACGATTGGGGGTATTTCAGTCATCAAAGCCGTGTATATCGATAAGCGAGACCTCAAGTGCGCCTGCGTGGGCGGCAATTCCAACGTCCCGCTCGGGGCGGTGTCGCTGACAGAAAATCTCCTGATGTTCGCTATGGCAGTGTGGATGCTGATCAAGCTGAGCCCAATCGGGCCGGTCTGACCTGGTAAACCGCTCTGCGGGCGGTCACGCAGCCACCCCGACCAGAACCAACGGAAAGAAAAGAACAGCCTTATGTGTGGAATTGTCGGCCTGTTTCTTAAAGACGACAGCCTCTCGCCCCGGCTCGGCGGTATGCTGTCCGATATGCTGGTCACCATGACCGATCGCGGACCGGACAGCGCCGGGATCGCCGTCTACGGCGCGGAGACCAGCGGCGGCTTCAAAATCACCGTGCAGGCTGAAGACCCGGAGACGGCCTTCGCACAGCTGGCCGAGCACCTCAGCGCCGCGACCGGGCAGCCTTGCAGCCTCGCAGCCAAGTCGACCCATGCGGTGATTTCGACCGCTCCGGATAACGCCGCCGCGCTGATCAGCCACCTGCGCGAAAGCCATTCAGACCTGCGGATCATGTCCACCGGCGAAGCCATGGAAATCTACAAGGAAGTGGGCCTGCCCCGCGACGTCTCCACCCGCTTCGAAATTGGCGCCATGGGTGGCACCCACGGCATCGGCCACACGCGTATGGCGACGGAATCCGCGGTGACGACCATGGGCGCACACCCGTTTTCGACCGGCGCCGACCAGTGCCTGGTGCATAACGGTTCGCTGTCGAACCACAACAGCCTGCGGCGCAAGCTCCAGCGCGAGGGCGTGCGTATCGAAACCGAGAACGACACTGAAGTTGCAGCCGCCTATCTGACCTATCGCATGCAGCAGGGTCGCAACCTCGGGCAGGCGCTGGAAGACAGCCTCGATGACCTCGACGGTTTCTTCACCTTCGTTGTCGGCACCAAGAACGGCTTTGGCGTGCTGCGCGACCCGATTGCCTGCAAGCCTGCCGTCATGGCCGAGACCGACGCCTACGTCGCCTTCGGCTCGGAATACCGTGCGCTGGTGTCCCTGCCCGGGATCGACGCCGCGCGGGTCTGGGAACCCGAACCCGCCAACGTCTATTTCTGGGAGCGCTGAACCGTGCCGACGATTGACCTTGCCAAGGACGACTTACGCGCCCTCAACCAGCAATTACAGACCGCAGCCCGCGCCGTGGCAGAGGCCCAGTCCAACGAAACCCAGTGGCGGATCGACAATCCGCGCGGCAGCCACGCCATCGCTGTCGGGCTCGACGGCCCCATCGCCGTCACCGTCGGCGGCTCCACCGGCTACTACTGCGCAGGCATGAACAAGGAAGCCAGCATCACCGTCGAGGGCTCTGCCGGACCAGGCGTGGCTGAAAACATGATGTCCGGCACCGTGGTGATCGAGGGCGACGCCAGCCAGTACGCCGGGGCGACCGGTCGCGGCGGCCTGCTGGTGGTCAAGGGCAACGCCGCCTCACGCTGCGGCATTTCGATGAAGGGCATCGATATCGTCGTCCACGGCAACATCGGCCACATGTCGGCCTTCATGGCGCAGAGCGGCACGCTGGTGGTCTGCGGGGACGCAGGCGACGCGCTGGGAGACTCGCTCTACGAAGCCCGGCTGTTCGTGCGCGGATCGGTCAAGAGCCTCGGCGCGGACTGCGTGGAAAAGGAAATGCGGCCCGAGTACCTCGAACTGCTCGCCGACCTGCTCGAACGCGCCGGCGCCGACGCCCGGCCGGAGGAATTCCGGCGCTACGGCTCGGCCCGACAGCTCTACACCTTCAACATCGACAACGCCTCGTCGTACTGAGCGGAGACCCAGACCATGACCGACAATCCGCACCGCACGACGCCCGTTAAATCCTGGACCTTCGACGACCGCACCAACTCGGAAATCCGGCGCGCTGCCGCGACCGGCATCTACGATATTCGCGGCGGCGGGGCCAAGCGCCGGGTTCCGCATTTCGATGACCTGCTGTTTCTGGGCGCCTCGGTGTCGCGTTACCCGCTGGAGGGCTACCGCGAGACCTGCGCCACCGATGTCAGCCTCGGCCCCCGCCACGCGGCCAACCCGATCAAGCTCGACATTCCGATCACCATCGCCGGGATGAGCTTCGGCGCGCTCTCTGGCACAGCCAAGGAGGCGCTGGGCCGCGGAGCAACAGCGGCCGGGACCTCGACCACCACCGGCGACGGCGGCATGACCGAGGAAGAACGCGGGCATTCGGACAAGCTGGTCTACCAGTACCTGCCCTCGCGCTATGGCATGAACCCCGACGACCTGCGCCGCGCGGACGCCATCGAGATTGTCGTGGGTCAGGGCGCCAAGCCCGGCGGCGGCGGCATGCTGCTGGGGCAGAAAATCTCCGACCGCGTTGCGGAAATGCGCAATCTGCCCGAGGGCATCGACCAGCGCTCGGCCTGCCGTCACCCGGACTGGACTGGTCCCGACGACCTCGAGATCAAGATCCTTGAGCTGCGGGAGATCACCGGCTGGAAGGTGCCGATCTACGTCAAGGTCGGCGGTGCCCGCCCCTACTTCGACACCACGCTGGCAGTGAAGGCTGGCGCCGATGTGGTTGTGCTCGACGGCATGCAAGGCGGCACAGCGGCCACGCAGGATGTTTTCATCGAACACGTCGGACAGCCCACGCTCGCCTGTATCCGTCCCGCCGTGAAGGCGCTGCAGGATCTGGGGCTGCACCGGGACGGGGTGCAGTTGGTAATCTCCGGGGGCATCCGCAGCGGTGCAGACGTCGCCAAGGCTATCGCGCTGGGCGCGGACGCGGTGTCCATCGGAACAGCTGCGCTGATCGCGCTGGGCGATAACGACCCGAAGTGGGAAGCGGACTACCAGAAGCTCGGCACCACCGCCGGGGCCTACGACGACTGGCACGAAGGCCAGGATCCGGCCGGGATCAACACCCAGGACCCTGAACTGCAGAAGCGGCTCGATCCGGTGCTGGGGGGACGACGGCTCTCCAACTACCTCAAGGTCATGACGCTGGAGGCGCAGACCATCGCGCGCGCCTGCGGCAAGAGCCACTTGCACAACCTCGAGCCCGAGGACCTCTGTGCCCTGACCATTGAGGCAGCGGCCATGGCGCAGGTGCCGCTGGCCGGGACCGACTGGTACCCGGGAAAGGCTGGCTTTTGAGCGCGGCTGGGCTAGGCTCGCCCAAAGACAGACGCGATGCAGACTTATAGACCACGACAACCATCAGACTTCCGGAGAGTGACATGACCACCGACCTCGCGGCCTTCGCCAAGGAAAAAGGCGTTAAGTACTTCATGGTCTCTTTCACCGATCTGTTCGGTGCACAGCGGGCGAAACTGGTGCCCACGCAGGCTATCGCGGACATGCAGGAAGAAGGCGCAGGCTTCGCCGGGTTCGCCAGCTGGCTGGACATGACCCCGGCGCACGCCGACATGCTCGCCGTGCCGGACCCGTCCTCGGTCATCCAGCTGCCGTGGAAGCGCGAAGTCGCCTGGGTCGCCGCCAATCTGGTGATAGAAGATGAGCTGGTAGAGCAGGCCCCACGCAACGTGCTCAACCGCCTGCTTGCCCGCGCCGAGGCCGACGGCCTGCGTGTCAAAACCGGGGTAGAGGCCGAATTCTTCCTGCTCACGCCCGAGGGAACCGAGATTTCCGACCCCTACGACCGCGCCGAAAAGCCCTGCTACGACCAACAGGCGGTGATGCGCCGCTACGACGTCATCGCTGAGATCTGCGACTATATGCTGGAGCTGGGCTGGGGCCCGTACCAGAACGACCACGAGGACGCCAACGGCCAGTTCGAGATGAACTGGGAGTTCGACGACGCCTTGCGCACGGCCGATAAGCACTCGTTCTTCAAATTCATGGTCAAGTCCGTTGCCGAAAAGCACGGCTACCGGGCGACCTTCATGCCCAAGCCGGTCGAAGGCCTGACCGGCAACGGCTGCCACGTGCACGTCTCGGTCTGGGATCAGGCCGGAACCACCAACGCCTTCGCCGATGATACCATGGAGCTGGGGCTGAGCGCGCGCGGGCGCCACTTCCTGGGCGGAATCATGAAGCACGCCAGCGCGATGGCGGCGATCACCAACCCGACGGTCAATTCCTACAAGCGGATCAACGCACCGCGGACGCTCTCGGGCGCGAGCTGGGCGCCAAACACCATCACCTGGACCGGCAACAACCGCACCCACATGGTGCGCGTCCCCGGCCCGGGTCGGTTCGAGCTGCGCCTGCCCGATGGTGCGGCCAACCCCTACCTGCTGCAGGCGGTGATCATCGCTGCGGGTCTCTCGGGCCTGGCCAGCGAAGCCGACCCCGGCCCCCGCTACGACATCGACATGTACGCCGAAGGACACACCGTAAAGGACGCGCCGCGCCTGCCCCTGAACCTGCTCGACGCCCTGCGCGGTCTGGAGGCCGACACGGCCCTGACCGAAGCCATGGGCTCCGAGTTTTCCGAGGCTTTTCTCAAGCTCAAGCGGCAGGAGTGGAATTCCTATGTCAGCCACTTCTCGCAGTGGGAGCGGGACAACACGCTGGACGTCTAACCGGCGCCTGAGCCCTTGCGGGGCTCAGGTAACGCGCGACCGGGTCTGAAACTCAGGCCGATCCCACAGCCGGTCGCGGATCACACGTTCGAGCACGTCGACAGCGGCGATCACGTCGGCCTCGTCGAGATACAGCGGGGTGAAGCCAAAGCGCATGATGTCGGGCGCGCGGAAGTCGCCGATCACGCCGCTAGCGATCAGCGCCTGCATGGCGGCATAGCCGTGCTCGAAGTGGAAAGACACCTGCGAGCCGCGGCGCTGCGGGTCGCGGGGTGACGCCAGTTCCAGCCCAAGGCAGCGTCGTTCGACCTCGGCAATAAAGGTCTCGCTGAGCGCCAGCGAGGCGTCGCGCAGCGCCTGCATCGACACCCCCTCCCAGACATCCAAAGCGGCCTCCAGCATGCGCATCTGCACAATCGGCGGGGTGCCGATCCGGAAGCGCTCCGCCGCCGGGCCAGGCTCGTACACCGGGTCCATGGCAAAGGGGTTGGCGTGGCCCATCCAGCCCGCCAAGGCCGGTTGAACATCGTCCGGCAGGTCGGGGCGAATGTAGATGAAGGCCGGGGCGCCGGGACCGGCGTTGAGATACTTGTAAGTACAGCCAACGGCGAATTCGGCCGGGTTTACCGCCATATCGACCGGAACAGCGCCCAGCGAGTGCGCCAGATCCCAGATCATCACGGCGCCGACATCGTGCACGGCCCGGGTAATCCGCGCGGCATCGAGCCGCCGCCCGGTGCGGTAGTCGACCTCCGTCAGCAGCACAACTGCGACCCCATCTGTCAGTGCGGTTTCAATGTCATCGGCGGGCACGGTCTCCAGCCGGTAGCCCTGCCCCAGCGTCTCGATCAGCCCCTGCGCCATGTAGAGATCGGAGGGGAAATTGTTGCTGTCCGAGAGGATCACACGCCGGTCGGGGCGCATATTCAGCGCGGCGGTCAGCGCCTGATAGACCTTGATCGACAGGGTATCACCGACTGACACCGACCCGGCGGGCGCGTTCAGGAACATGGCCCCCAGCCGGTCACCCAACTGTGTCGGCAGGTCCATCCAGCCCTCGGCGTTCCACGCCCGGATCAGCGACTGTCCCCATTCGCGATCAATGGTCTCCGCAACCCGCGGGCCGACAGCCTTGGGCAGCATACCCAGCGAGTTACCATCGAGGTAGATCAGGCCCTCGGGCATGTCGAACAGGTGCTTTCGGGGAAGCTCGGCGCCTTGGGTCATTCTCTGCCGCTCTCTCTGCCGCTCTTGTCTGGGTCCGTGGGTTTCGGGTACTGGCATATGGGTTGGCCGCGGCCCACGCAAGCCGTTTCCGGGGCCTGTGACATCAACCACGCCCCCCGGACCGACCCCGGGGGCGAACCACAACGGATCTGACCATGACCGACAAGACCCCTGCCCCATCTGCCCGGAACGCGCTGGATCAGAGCCCGCTGCATCAGGCCATGCACGAGCAGATGCAGGACGGCAGCCTGTTCACCCGCGCCATCGAGCACGGGCAGGCCTACCTACGCGGGATCAGCGACCGGCCCGTCGCCCCGGATGCTGCGGCACAGGCTGCGCTCGCTGGGCTGGACGGCCCGCTGCCCGAGGGACCGGGTGAGGCTGAAGCCATCCTTGACCAGCTCGCGCAGCTCGGCGGCCCGGCAACCACCGCACAGGTGGGGGGACGCTTCTTCGGCATGGTCAACGGCGGCCTGCTGCCCACCGCGCTCGCCGCGCGCCTATTGGCCGATACCTGGGACCAGAATGCCGTGGTGCACGCCGTCTCACCGACCAATTCCCGCCTTGAGGAGGTCTGCCAGCGCTGGCTGATCGAGTTGCTGGGACTGCCGCAACAGACCGTGGCAGGCTTTGTCAGCGGCACGTCCATGGCCATCGTCTGCGGTCTTGCTGCTGCACGCTGGCGGCTGTGCCAACGGCTGGGCTGTGACATCAACGCCGCCGGGTTGGCGTCGGCGCCGCGCCTGCGGCTGATCACCAGCCGCCACGCGCATTCGACCGTGCTCAAGGCCGTGGTCCTGCTGGGCTTCGGCACGGATACCATCGAATATGCCGAAGTCGACGACCAAGGACGATTGCGCCCGGAGACCCTACCCGCGCTGGACGAGACCTGCATCCTCATCCTGCAGGCCGGGAACGTCAATTCCGGTTCCTTCGACCCGATCCGCGCGTGCTGTGAGGCGGTACGGGCCGCCGGTGCCTGGGTGCACATCGACGGGGCCTTCGGGCTGTGGGCGGCGGCCTGCCCCAATCTGGCTTACCTGACCGACGGACTGGAACTGGCGCAATCGTGGAGCGTCGATGCCCACAAGACCCTGAACGCGCCCTACGACAGCGGCCTGTCGCTCTGCGCCGACCCTGAGGCCATGGTTGCCGCGCTGCAGAACTCCGGCGCTTATATCCCCACCTCCGAGCATCGTGACGGCATGCATTTCACCCCGGAAATGTCGCGCCGGACCCGGGCGATCGACCTGTGGGCGGCGCTCAGCTTTCTCGGCCGCAGCGGGGTCGCCACGCTGGTCGAGGGCCTCCACACGCGCGCGCGCCAGTTCGAGGCCGAACTCAAGCAGGCCGGCTTCAGCGTCATCAATGACGTGGTCTTTAACCAGGTGCTGCTGGAGATCGGCGACGAGGCTAAGACGACAGCCTTTGTCGATCACGTGAAGGCATCGGGCGAGGCCTGGATCGGCCCGTCACGCTGGTTCGACCGGCCGGTGGTGCGGGTCAGTCTCTGCTCGTGGGCCACGACCCCGGCAGATGTGACCCGGGCTGTGGCTGCCTTCGTGACCGCGCGGGATCAGGGTTAACCCGGCTCAGGCGTGGATGAAGCGCATCCGGTCGAAGCCTTGCCGCCACTGGGCTACCGCGGCGGGGTCGGGCCGACCGCCGAGGGCGTCGGCGATCAGCCCACCCAGTCGGTCCATATCAACGACCCCCATGCCCCAGCGCACCAGCTCCGGCGTTCCCAGCCGCAGGCCGTTCATGTCGCCCTCGACCGCCGGCCGCGGCAAGCCGATCCCGCAGGCCAGAAAGCCCGCCTGGCGCAGAACTTTGGACGCCGCCTGCCCGCCACCGATGGCCGCGGCTTCGATCGCAAACTGGTGGGACTGTGTGGCTCGGCCCCGCGCCGTGAACACCGGCAGCCCGCGTTCGGCCAGCGCGTTAGCCAGCGCCGTGGCGGTGGCGATCATCTCGGCGGCGTAGGCCTGCCCGAAGTCGCGCCAGTCGAGCATAGTCACGGCCAGCGCCGCTGACTTGGCGGCATCGAAATTGGCGGTCATCCCGGGGAAGGCAATCCGGTCGAGCCGCTCGGCAATCTCGGCGCTGTTGGTGACGATCAGACCACCCGCCGGGCCGCCGAGGCTCTTGTAGGTGCTCATGGTCATCAGGTCCGCGCCGTGCTTGAGCGGGTTGGACCAGGCACGCCCGGCGATCAGCCCGCACTGGTGGGCGGCGTCGAACAGCACCCGCGCCCCGACCGCGTCCACGATCTCCCTCACGGCTGCAACCGGGTGTTCGTGCAGGTTGAGGCTCCCACCCAGCGTGATCAGCGCAGGCTTCTCCGCCAGCGCCAGTGCCCGCAGGCCCTCGACATCGACGCTGTAACCGTCGGCTTCCACCGGCGCTTCGAGAATACGCAGGCCAAAAAGGCCCGCGCAGCCTGGCCCGTGGTGGGTGACGTGTCCACCGATCGACGCTGGCGGGACAATGATCGTGTCCCCCGGCTGGCAGGTCGCCATGAAGCAATAGAGGTTGGCCAGCGCGCCCGAAGGCACCCGGATCTCGGCATATTTGGCATCGAAGACCTCGGCGCTGAGCTGGGCGGCGATCACTTCGATCTCTTCGATCGCCTCCAGCCCCATTTCGTACTTGTCACCGGGGTACCCCAGCGATGGCCGTGAGCCGATCCCGGAGGCGAGCATGGCCTCGGCACGGGGGTTCATGGCATTGGTCGCCGGGTTGAGGTTGAAGCACTCGCGCTCGTGGATCGACTGGTTCTCCTCGGCCAATGACTGCAGGCGGGCAAACACTTCGGTCGAAGACTGGTCTGCGGTTGCCGTTGCAATGCGTTGGACGAGGGTTTCGCTGGTCTCAGCAACCCAAGCGCGGCGCTCAAGTTTCATAGTCTCACACCTTGTATGCGATCGGATAGGTTTGCGTCGGCGTCCAGCTACAGCAGCGGTTGCCAGTCCGGCCCCCAGGCATCCTGCCAGAAGCCGTTGAAGGTGACATTGGATTTGGCGCGACCGCCTGTCCAGAGGTCATACTGAGGCTGACTATAGCACTCGAAAAAGGCCTCGACTTCGGCGCGCAGACCGGCGGCCGTCTCAACATGCTGCGGGCTGTCGATCAGGTTGGTCCGTTCCAGCGGATCCTGCCACAGATCGTAGAGTTCATCGCCCAGCGCGAAGCCCGGGGCGCCTAGGAACCGGGCGGCATAGAGCCAGTCGGGGGTTCGGATGGCGCGGGTCTCTTCCTGCTCCATGAACACCGCCCGGTCTTGCTGACCGTCGTCAGGAGCACCGCGACCGGTCAGGATGGCGCCAAGGTCGCGCCCTGCGCTGGGCAGGCTTGGCGCGCCCGTGCCGGCACCTCCCAGCGCTGCCAGGGTCGGGAACAGGTCGAGCTGCGAGACCAGCCCGGCATGGGTAGCACCGGCGCGCGTCTCTCCCCCGGCCACGATCAGCGGGATGTGGTAGGACGCCCGGTGCGCGCTGGCCGGAAAGGCTGCCGCACCGTGACCCCAGATGCCGTTGTGACCCAGCGAAAAGCCGTGGTCGGCGGTGTAGATGACGATTGTGTTGTCATCCAACCCCAGCCGATCGAGGGTCTGGAGGATGCGGCCGACCCCGTGGTCGATCAGCGAGACCTGGCTGAAATAGTTGCGCAGCGCTTCGACATTGTTGGGCAGCAGCAGCGGTCCCTTGAACTGCTCGCGCACGCTCCCGCCCTCCTGCACCCGCAGGCCAAAACGCTCGAGCACGTCCGCGCTCAGCCCCTCACGCGGGATGGAGTGCATGTCGCTGTCGTCATAGAGCTCTGCGAATTCGTTCTCCGCTCGCCCCTTGATCGCGGGCCAGTGGCCGTAAGGCCCATTGTAGGGCACGAAGGCGAAGAACGGGCTGTCCTGCCCCGCGCGGTGTTCAAGGAACTCGATGGTCTTGTCGGTGAAGAAATCGACCGTGTGTCCGGCGAACTGATAGCGCTGGTAGTCGTCGATGACTTCGTTGTTATAGAAGCTGGTCGTGTGCCCGTGGGTGAAGGTCACCCAGTGGTCAAAGGCCAGCTGCGGGACGAAGGGAACGCCAAGGTGGAATTTGCCGATCAGGGCGGTGGCGTAGCCGGCCTGCTTGAGAATCACCGGCAGCGCGTTGAATTCGGCGATGGCCGACCAGTTCTCCGGCCACTGGCCGATCAGCCGGTCGTCGAGCCAGTTGTGCAGGCCGTGCTGGCTGGGCATGAGCCCGGTCAGGACCGACGCCCGGCAGGGTGAGCACATGGCGTTGACGCAATAGGCTTTCTCGAACCTCTGCCCCCGCGCTGCCAGAGCATCAAGATGCGGGGTGCTGACCTCGTCGTTGCCGTAGCACCCGAGCAGGTCGGCGGGCTGGTTGTCCGCCATGAACAGCAGGATGTTGGGCCGGTCCGTCATGACCGCGCGCCGCGCGCACCCGGGGCCTGCCGCTGGCTCCCAGCGGCAGGTGAATGCCGGTCAGTTAGCGATGGTCGCCTCAGGTCGGCCAACCGCCGATGGCGCGGACTTCGAGGAATTCATCGATCCCCCACTCCCCGCCTTCCCGGCCGTTACCGGACTGCTTCATGCCGCCGAAGGGCGAGCCCGAAGCCCGCGCCCGACCGTTCATGTCGACCATGCCGGTGCGCAGCTCGCGCGCCACGCGGCGGGCCTTCTCCGGGTCGCTGGTCTGGACGTAGTTGGTCAGGCCGTAGTCGGTATCGTTGGCAATGCGGATCGCTTCTTCTTCAGTATCAAACGGCATCATCGACAACACCGGGCCGAAGATTTCCTCGCGCATGACCTGCATGTCGTTGTGACAGTCGGCGAACACGGTCGGACGGACGAAGTAGCCGCGGTTCAGGCCCTCTGGCCGACCCAGGCCGCCGGTGACCAGACGGGCGCCTTCGTCGATGCCCTTCTGGATCAGGTCCTGAACCTTGGAGAACTGCAGCTCGGAGACCAGTGGGCCGATGTGGTTGCCGACCTCAGATGCCGTGCTGACCACGGTCGCCTCAGCGGCTTCTTTGGCTTCCTCAACCGCCTGATCGTAGCGCGAGCGCTCGACCAGCATCCGGGTCGGCGCGTTGCACGACTGGCCGGTATTGTTGAAGCAGCGCTTGATCCCATTGGCGACCGCGCGGTCGTCGGCATCGGCAAAGACGATGTTCGCGCCCTTACCACCGAGTTCCAGCGTCACCCGCTTGATGGTCTCGGCACCGGCGATGGTGATCGCCTTGCCCGCCCGGGTCGAGCCGGTGAAGCTGACCATGTCCACGTCAGGATGCGACGAAAGCTGGCTGCCCACGCCCGGACCATCGCCGTTGACCATGTTGTAAACACCCGCAGGCACGCCTGCTTCGTGCATGATCTCCGAGAACAGCAGGCCGGAGATCGGCGATTGCTCGGAAGGCTTGAGGATCATGGTGCAGCCGGTCGCCAGCGCCGGGATCACCTTGAGCGTGATCTGGTTCATCGGCCAGTTCCACGGGGTGATCAGCGCGCAGACGCCGATGGGCTCCTTGATCAGGTAGGTATCGGGCGTGTCCTCCCGCATCGGGCCTTCGAACTTGAAGTCCTTCAGCGCATCGATGAAGGCCTGCAGGTGCCCGGAGCCTGCGCTCGCCTGCTGCACCTTGGCCATGTCGATCGGCGCACCCATTTCGATCGAGATCGCCTCGGCCATATCGTTAGCGCGGCGCTTGTAGATGCCGAGGATGGTTTCGAGCAGGTCCATTCGCTCGCTCATCGATGAACGACGCCAGCTGGCGAAGGCCGATTTTGCCGCTGCTACGGCGGCATCAGTATCCGCCTTGCCGCCCAGCGAGATGGTTCCGGCGATCTCTTCACTCGACGGGTTGATGACGTCAAAGGGACGGCCTTCGAGCGGGGCGACCCACTGGCCGTTGATGTAAAAGTCCTGACTGTGCTGCATGGTCTGATCCACAATACTGAGTTTGGCCCCCTCGCGGGGCGGTTAACCGGTTCTGTGCCGACGTCCCGGGTGGGGGGACGTCGGGCTGTTGTCTCCGGCCTGCGGCTGGTTCACAGGCCCGGTGAAAGATAGTTCATGCCAATCCGGCCGCCATCGACGTAGATGGTCTCACCGGTGATGTAGCTGGCTTTGTCGGAGCAAAGAAACGCGACAACGTTGGCGATTTCTTTCGGCGTGCCGACCCGGAGCATAGGCGTCCGCGACATCACCATTTTCATCGCACCAGGGTCGGCGTTTACACCGGCCATCATTTCGGTATCGATCGAGCCAGGGCCGACGGCGTTGACACGCACCCCGTGCTGGGCCAGCGCCAGCGAGGCCGACTTGGTCAGCTGCATCACCCCGCCCTTGGAGGCGCAGTAGGCTGGGATCGACGGTATCGCCACCAGCGCGTTGATCGAGCTCATGTTGACGATCGCGCCCTTGATGCCCCTGTCGACCATGGTCCGACCAGCGCGCTGCAGCGCCACAAAGACGCCGCGCAGGTTGATGTTGATCACCCGTTCGAAGGCGTCGAGGTCGTAGTGCAGAAAGTCGCCGGGCATGGCGACACCGGCGTTGTTGACCAGCGCCGCAACCGGGCCGATCTCGCCCTCGATATGGTCGAACATGGCGGTAATGGCGGCGGGGTCGGCCATGTCGCAGATCAACCCGGTCCCGCCAAGGGCAGCGGCGGCGTCCTTCACGCTCTCCTGCACGTCGGCCAGCACAACGTGATAGCCATCCTCGGCCAGCGCTTCGGCGCAGGCTTTGCCAATGCCCTGGGCGGCGCCGGTAACCAGCGCGACAGGTTTCGTGCTCATGGGATGCTCCTCGTTCAAGGAAATGTGGGCGGCGGCGTTTGATCGCCACCGCCCGGTATTGGGCTGACCTTGCTACGCCCTTCCACGAGCGTCAACATCACCGCCCCCTCGCGCCCGCTCCTGCCGGTCAGGCAAGCGGTGCCGACATGGCGGCGACCGACCATAAACCTTCGGACTAAAGCCCCGGGTTTAAGCCTTCGATGAATGGAGATCGGGCCGAGCCGTGGGCAGGTTTGGAGGGCAGCACCGCGCTGCATCCGCACACCAACGTGCACCCTGAACCAAACCGAAAGGAACCTCGTGATGAAAATCCAAAACACCCTGAAGTCAGCCCTGCTCGCCTCCGCAGCCTTTGCCGTTGTTGTCCCCACCATGGCGCTCACTGCAATCAAAGTCGGCGATACGCTTGGCACCGACGAAGCCGCCATCATCAACACCCTCGAAGTCGCCGGTTACGAGCGGATCGAAGTCGAGTTCGAAGACGGCATCCTTGAAGCCGAAGGCTGGGATCCGGTGAACGCCATTGAAATGGAGTTCGAGATCGACCCGGCGACGGGGCTGGTTTCGGCCGTCAGCTTCGAAGATGAAGACGATGAAGACAATGAGGCCGACAACGACGAGGCGGACGACGCTGAGGACGACGACATGGAAGAAGCAGACGGCGCTGGCAAAAAATAGAGTTTGTCTGTGGTTCAACCACTTATAAAAGAAGGGGTGGCCGCTGTCAGCCAGACAGGTGTCACCCCTTCGGGCGTTTTTTCACCGCTTTCACCCTCGCCTCTCCCCGGAGCTAAGCCCATGGATCGCCTGCTCACCTCTCGCCTGGCGCTGATTGCCGTCCTCGCCCTGCAACTGTTCTGCGCGGTGGTCTTCCTTTTCGATGGCGTGCTGGACCTGCTTGGCCCGGTCATGCCCACGAGCCTGACGCTCGGGCTGGCGCAGGGTGATCTGTTCGAATGGCTGCTGGGGCTGGCGCTGGTGATCAGCGTGATTGTGACGGCGCTGCAGGTCCGGCGCCTGCCCCGCGACCAGCGGCGCATGAAGAACGCGCTGCAGGCCGCCAGCGGGGCTTTCGGTGAGTTCCTCCAGCATCAGTTCCGCGACTGGGATCTCTCACCCTCGGAAAGCGACGTGGCTCTGTTCGCGATCAAGGGCAGCTCCGTCGCCGAAATCGCCCGCATGCGCGGCACCAAGGACGGCACCATCAAGGCCCCGCTCAACGCGATTTACCGCAAGGCCGGGGTTACGGGCCGCCCCCAGCTGATCAGCTTCTTTATCGATGAAATGGTGGACGGGATCGCGCCCGCAGTCTGAGCGGAATTCGCGGCAGACACAGCGTCCGACTTTGTGGATTGAGCCGCCGGTAAAATTGCGACAGACTGATTTCGCCCGAATTCACCTCTCAGGGAGTGGCAGTCATGGACGGTGAACAACGCAACCCGAGCACCCCGAGCCTGCAGCGCCTGTCGTTTGAGACCGACGCAGGAGAAGGCGCACGAGCGCGCATGGGCCTGCTCGTGCTCGAATCCGATCAGACGGTGGAGGCCGAGTTCCGCGCGCTGCTCAACCCCCTGCCCGATGTCAGCGTCTATCACGCCCGGCTTGCCAACGACACGCAGGTGACCCCGGAGACGCTGGCCCGGATGGAAGAGGAACTGCCCGTCGCCGCCAGCCTGATCCCCGGCTACATGGGGCTGAGCGTGGTCGGCTACGGCTGCACCTCCGGCTCGACCATCATCGGCGAAGACCGCGTCGCTGAGATCATGACCACGGCCCACCCGGGCGCAGCTGCCACCAATCCGCTGACTGCGGCCAAGGCCGCGCTGGCGGCGCTGGGGGTTCAGAACCTCGCCCTGCTGACGCCCTACACCCCCGACGTGACGCTGGCGATGCAGGCCAACTTCGCCCAGTCCGGCGTGAGCGTGCGCGTGGTTGGCTCGTTCTTCGAAGACAGCGACGCCGTGGTCGGCAAAATCGCCCCGCAATCGATCCTCGACGCCGCTCTTGAAGTCGGCAGCGATCCATCGATTGATGGCGTCTTTATTTCCTGCACCAGCCTGCGCGCCGTCGGCATCATCGAGGCCGCTGAAGCTGCCTTGGGCAAGCCAGTGACGGCGAGCAACCATGCACTGGCGTGGCACATGCTGCGGCTGAGCGGAATCGATGATGCCCTGCCCGGACGCGGGCGGCTGTTCCAGACTGGCCTGGCCTGAGCGCGTCTTTCCCCATCCACGGCCAAAAGCAGGCAGGCAACCGCCCATGAGCCAATCCACCCTCGTTTCCGACCTGCGGGCGCTGGTCGCGACCCCCAGCATCAATCCCTTCGACGGCCCGGCGGAAACGCCCCCGCCCGAAGACGCCATGGCGCGCCTCTACGAACAACGACTGGGCGAACTGGGGCTGGAACTGGGCTCGCAGACGGTCATCGACGGCCGCCGCAACGTCTGGGGACGGCTGCGTGGCAGCGGCGATGGCCCCACGGTCATGCTCGCCGGGCACCTCGATACCGTCGGCGTAGCGGGCTACGACCAGCCCTTCGAGCCTCGGGTCGAGAACGGCCGGGTCTACGGGCGCGGCTCCTGTGACATGAAGGCGGGGCTTGCGGCCTACCTCGAAGTCGTGCGGCGGTTGCAGGCTAGCGGCGAGACCCTCAGCGGCGACCTGATCATCGCCGGTGTGGTCGATGAAGAACACGCTATGCTCGGCTCCAAGGCCTTCGGCGAGACCGGCCCGCACGTCGATTTCGCCATCATCGCCGAGCCCTCAGAACTGGCGATCTGCCCCGTGCACAAGGGGCAGATGATGTTCGGCCTGCGCACCCGTGGGGTCTCCGTGCACTCAAGCCTGCCCGAGAAGGGCGTGAACGCGATCTTCCACATGGGGCGGATTCTGCGCGCGCTGGAAGACCACGCCGCCGAGCTTGCGGCCCGGCCCACACACCCGATGTGCGGATCGCCGACCCTGAGCGTCGGTGTGGTCAGCGGCGGAACTAACGCCTCATCGGTGCCGGATTGGGCGCGGATCGAAGTCGATCGCCGCACCATTCCCGGCGAAAATCATGAAGCGGTTCAAGCGGAACTCGAAGCGGTGGTCGAAGGCATACGGGCGGACGTGCCCGGGCTGGACTACAGCTTCGATCACCACGACCTCAACGTTACGCCGCTGGAGACGCCGGGGGACGCGGCCACGGTCTGCGCTCTGCTCGCGGCCAGCGAAGCCTGCTTGGGTACGGCCAGCCCGGTGCGCTCGTTCAGCGGCTCCACCGATGCGCCCAACTTCGGCTGTGAGGCGGTAATCTGCGGTCCGGGCGCGCTCGCGCAGTGCCATTCGCTCGATGAATACGTGTCGATCGAGCAGCTGGAGCAGGCCGTGGACATCTACCATCGCGCAGTGCTGCAGCTCATGCGCGGGGACTAGTCACCCAACCGGGTATTTGCGCCCCGTTATCAGCGGCGCTGGCCTCAGTCCGGGTTGACGAGCGTGATCTCAGGCCCCGAGCGCGGGGTCAGCCACGCCGCACCGGTCTCAGTGATGACGATGTTTTCCTCGTGCACGAGCAAAGCGCCATCGGCGTTGGTTTCGATCGACGGCTCCAGCGTCAGCACCATCCCGGGCTTGAGTTCCGCCGTTTCTGCAGGGATCAGCGATGGCCACTCGGTAAGCTGCATACCCAGACCATGGCCAAAACGCCCCGAATCTGCGCTGTTCTTGCCGCCGGTAACCACCTGATCCATCGCGGAAAACAGGTCAAAGGCCCGCGCCCCGGGCTTTGCGGCTGCAAACCCGGCATCGACGGCTTCCACCAGCAGCGCGAAGCCGTCCCGAACCTCCTGCCGGGGCAGACGCCCGAAGCTGAAATTGCGGTCAAAGTCGGCAAAGTAGCCGTCGACGATGACGCCGGTGTCGAGCATGACCACCTCGCCCGCGCGGATCTCGCTACTGTCCGCCGGGGCAATGATGTCGCCGTAGCCCCACTCGCCATTGCCCGCCGCGATATAGGGGACGAAATCCGCGCCTTCTTCCAGCGCAAGGCGCTGATAGCCCCGGAACAACGCGGCCTTGGTCGTCCCCGGACTCAGGATCTCGCCAAAGCGGCCGAAGGCCCGTCCGGCGACGGCGCAGGCGTGGCGGATTTTCTCGATTTCAGCCGCCGACTTCACCGACCGCACCGCGCGGACGATGTTGCCGTCACCGACAAAAGCGCGGCGTGGCCGACGGGCCTGCAGGCTCCAGAAATCCTGCAGCGGCATGCGCATGCTGCTCTCGTGACCGGCGGGCAGCCCGACCCGACCGGCCTCGCCCCCCAGCACTTCGTCGAGGCAGGCGGTGAGCAGGCTGATGCCGTCGTCTTCAAGGTCGGGCGCGCGCCACGTGCGGATATCATCGATCCATGTGGTGGCCATAAGCGCCGCGCCGATCGAGGGGATGACGGCGATGGGCTTGCCGCTGGCCGGGAGCACGAGGAACCAAGCGCGCGACGGGCTTTCCCAGAACCGGGTCAGAAAGCCGGTGAGGTAGCGCACGTCGGCTTCGGTCGTCAGCAGCAAGGCATCGAGGCCCTCGGCTGCCATCGCGGCCTGAAGCCCCGCGACCCGGGCCTGATATTCGGTGGCGTCAAATCCCTGCATGTGCCTGTCTCTCCCGGCGGGCCGCAGCCCGCCTGCATCCGCCGTTGGTTGCTGCCATCCGCGCCAGCAAAAAGCGACCGCTTGCGCGATTTTTCTTTTCCTGACCTCCATGACAGAACTACAGCTAAGCGGCAACAAGGGAGGAGCGCACATGGACTGGCGCACGAGACTGCTGAAACCCGATCCCAGAGCCCGCCGCGACTACACATCGCTGGCGACACCGGTATTCCGGGGCTCGACGGTCGTGTTCGAGAACGCAGCCGCGGTCAACGACCACTGGAACCAGTCCGAGAACGGCTATTCCTACGGCCTCTATGGCACCCCGACCACGCTGGAACTCGCCGCCCGCATGGCCGAGCTCGAGCAGGCCCATTTCAGCTTTGTCGTCCCTGGCGGACAGGCCGCCATTGCGCTGGTCTACTTCGCCTATTGCACGGCGAGCAGTCACGCGCTGGTGCCCCACTCGGCCTATGGCCCGAACAAGGAGATGGCCGAGGGCCTGATGGCCGGGCTGGGGGTCGAGGTCGAACCCTACGACCCCATGATCGGCGCTGGCATCGCCGACCTGATCCGCGACAACACTGCGCTGATCTGGACCGAAAGCCCCGGGTCAGTAACCATGGATGTGCAGGATATTCCGGCGATTGTCGCCGCTGCCCACGCGCGCGGGGTCGCGGTTGCGCTGGATAACACCTACGCCGCCGGGGTGCTGTTCGACGCCTTCGCCCATGGCGTGGACGTGAGCATGCAGGCGCTGACCAAATACGTCGGCGGGCACAGCGATATCCTGCTCGGCACGGTATCGGTCCGCAATGAGGCCAGCTTCGAAAAGCTTGGCCCGGTGTACCGGCAGCTCGGGCTTGCCGTCTCACCCGACGACTGCTCACTGGCGCTGCGCGGGCTGCAGACGCTCGCGCTGCGGCTGGATTATCTGGAAACCGCGACGCTGGCGGTTGCCCGCTGGCTCGAAGACTGCCCGCACGTGGAAACGGTGCTGCACCCGGCGCTGCCATCCTGCCCCGGTCACGAGCACTGGAAGCGCGATTTTACCGGCTCGGCAAGCGTGTTCTCCTTCACCTTCAAAGACAGCCTGTCGGCCAAGCAGGTGGAAACCTTCCTCGACAGCCTCGCTATCTTCCGGATCGGGCTGAGCTGGGGCGGGGTGACATCGCTGGCCGTGGTCTACCCGGACCTCGATCGCCCCGGACAGGATTTCGGCGGCCGCCTCGTGCGCCTGAACATCGGCATGGAGGCCACCGCCGACCTGATCGCTGACCTCGAGAGCGCAATGACAGCGGCATTCTAGCGCTGTCCGCCCCCTGCCCCTTCACGCCAAGGACCAGCCCAACATGAAACGCATCGTCGACTTAAGCCGCAGATCCGGCGTCAGGAACGGCGCCAACGTGGACACGAAAGCAGGCACGCCTTGGGGCGTCTAACACCGCTGGAGGTGCTGATGGCGGTCACGGTGCCGCTGGCGTGGGCAATGGGGCTGGTGTTCACGAAGGGCGCGATCAGCGACTTTCCCCCGATTTTGCTGATGGCGTTTCGCTTCCTGCTGACGGCGCTGATCCTCGTTGCCTTTACCCCGCTGCCGAAGGGCAATTTCTTCAATCTGTTCCTGATTGCCATCGTCGGTGCAGCGATCCAGTACAGCCTGACCTTCACCGGCCTGCTGGGGCTGGAGGCGGGGATCGCCGCGATAATCGTGCAGCTGGAGGTGCCGTTTCTGGTCATGCTCGGTGCGCTGCTGCTGGGTGAGAAACCCGGCCTGCGCAAGTGGTTCGGCATCGGCATCGCTTTCTGCGGCATCATCCTGATGACGTGGCAGGGCAAGTTCGGCGCCAGCCTGCCGTCGGTGGGGCTGGTGATCGGCGGGGCCATGGCCTGGGCCTTCGGACAGGTCATGGTGCGGCGGCTCAAGGATATCAGCGGGCTGCAGGTCACGGCCTGGGTGGCGGTCTTTGCCACCCCGCAGCTGTTCCTGATGTCGGCCATTTTTGAGACCGGACAGATCGGTGCCATCACCCGCGCCGGCTTCGAGGTCTGGGGTGCGGTCGTCTACATGGCGGTGATCATGACCGCCTTTGGCTACTACCTCTGGAACCGGCTGATCCGACGCCACGACGTGGGCGAGGTCGCGCCCTACCTGCTGCTGCTGCCGCTGTTTTCAGTGGCGGGCGGGGCGATCCTGCTCGGCGAGCGACCGGGGCTGGAAAAGCTCGCGGGCGGTCTTGTCATCCTTGCGGGTGTCGCCCTGATCACGCTACGGTTCGGCTCAACTGAGGGGGCCGAAAAGGACAAGTCCCATGACTGACGCCGTGACCGACGCCATGAACCAACCCGCTGCGGCCGACGACCTGCTGCTGCGCGAAGACGCGGGGGGCATCGCCACCCTGACCCTGAACGCACCCAAGAGCATCAACGCCCTTTCCGAAGCGATGCTAGAGGCCCTGATCGCCACGCTCGACGACATCGCCGCGGACCGCAGCGTCAAGGCCGTGATCCTGCGCACCGGGGGCAAGCACTTCTGCGCGGGCCATAACCTCAAGGAAATGAGCCAGCGGCGGCAGGATGCCGACGGCGGCTTCCAGTACTTTCAGGACCTGTTCGCGACCTGCTCGTCGATGATGCTGCGGGTGGTGCGCCTGCCCCAGCCGGTCATCGCCGAAGTCCGCGGCATCGCCACCGCCGCCGGCTGCCAGCTGGTGGCCAGCTGCGACCTTGCTGTGGCCGCCGACAACGCCACCTTCGCCACCTCTGGAGTGAACATCGGCCTGTTCTGCTCGACGCCCATGGTCGCCCTGTCCCGCAACGTCTCGCGCAAGCAGGCGATGGAAATGCTGCTGCTGGGTGAGTTCCTGCCCGCCGACAAGGTTCGAGAGCTGGGGCTGGTCAACCGCGTCGTCCCCGACGCCGATCTCGAAGCCACCTCCCGCGAGATGGCGCAGATCATCGTCAGCAAGTCGCCCGTCGCCGTGCGTGTCGGCAAGGAAGCCTTCTACCGTCAGGCCGAAATGCCGCTGGAGGAAGCCTACGCCTACGCCGGCCGTGTCATGGCGGAGAACATGATGGCGCGCGATACCGAAGCCGGCATCAACGCCTTCATCAACAAAGACCACATGCCGGAGTGGACAGGAGAATAAATGGGCGCGTACGACGGACCCGAACTGGTCAAGCGACAGGCGAACTTCACCCCGCTGTCACCCGTATCCATGCTGCGCCGGACCGAGCGCGTCTTTCCCGAAGTCACCGCCCAGATCCACGGCGATATCCGACGCAACTGGGGTGAAGTGGGTCAGCGGTGCCGCCGCCTCGCCTCAGCCCTGTCCCGGCGCGGAATTGACAAGGGCGATACCGTCGCTCTGCTCGCCCCCAATATCCCCGAGGCCTTCGAATGCGCGCTGGCCGTGCCGATGATCGGCGCCGTGCTCAATGCCAACAACACCCGGCTGGACGCGGGCACCATCGCTTACATCCTCGACCATGGCGAAGCCAAGGTCTTCCTCGTCGACACTGAACTCTCCGGGATTGCACGCGACGCGCTGGCGCAGCTCGGCCGCGATATTCCGGTGATCGACATCCACGACAGTCAGGGACCGGGCGGCACCGCCATCGGAGAACTCAGCTACGACGACCTGCTGGCCAGCGGCGACCCTGCCTTCGAACCCAGCCTGCCCGACGATGAGTGGGACCCGCTGGCGCTGAACTACACCTCCGGGACCACCGGGCGGCCCAAGGGCGTGGTCTACTCCCACCGCGGGTCCTACACCAACGCGGTCAACCAGATCCTGACCTGGAACATGCCGCGCCACCCGGTCTATCTGTGGACCCTGCCGCTGTTCCACTGCAACGGCTGGTGCTTTCCGTGGACCATCACGCTGCAGGCCGGGACCAACGTGTTCCTGCGCGCGCCCCGGGCCGATGCCATCTTCAACGCCTTCGCCGACCACGGTGTCACCCACCTGTGCGGGGCGCCGATCATCATGTCGCTGATCAGCGGGGCTTCGGCCGCCGAGCGGCGTGCCTTCCCCCAGCGGGTGGAGATGATGACCGCCGCTGCGCCTCCGCCTGCTGCGGTCATCGCTGCGATCGAAGAGCTGAACATCAACGTCACCCACGTTTACGGCCTTACGGAAGTCTACGGGCCTGCGGTCGTGTGCGCGTGGAAAGACGCGTGGACCGAACTGCCGCTGGACGAGCGTGCGCGCATGAAGGCGCGGCAGGGCGTGGCCTATGAGCTCGAAGAGGACGTGGCCGTGCTCGACCCGGCAACCTCGCATCCAGTGCCGTGGGACGGGCAGACACAGGGCGAAATCGGCTTCCGCGGCAATATCGTCATGAAGGGCTATCTGAAGAACGAGGACGCCACCGACAAGGCCTTTAAGGACGGCTGGTTCTGGTCGGGCGATCTGGCCGTGCAGCACCCGGACGGTTACATCGAAATCCGCGACCGGGCCAAGGACATCATCATTTCCGGGGGTGAGAACATCTCCTCGATCGAGGTCGAAAACGCGCTGTATTCCCACCCCGCGGTCGCGCTGGCGGCCGTGGTGGCCATGCCGGACGAGAAATGGGGCGAAGTGCCCTGCGCCTTCGTGGAGCTGGCCGAGGGCTTCGAGCCTGAGGCACCGGGGTCGAGCGAGGCCGAATTGCTCGACCACGCCACCAACGGCCTCGCCGGGTTCCAGCGGCCGAAAAAGGTGGTGTTCACCGTCCTGCCCAAGACCTCAACCGGTAAGGTGCTCAAGACCGACCTGCGCGAGCGGGCCAGGGCCCTCGCCGACTAGGGAAAAGCTGTTCCTGCAGCAGGTCTGAAATCAACAGGCCTGCGTTCACCGGCTAGTCGACGAGGAAACCCGCCGGGGCTGAAATCGAGTGCGGTTCGGCGAAGGCAAGCACGCCGTCGTAGCCCATATTCCGGCCGATGCCGGAGTTCTTGAAGCCGCCGAAAGGCCCGCGCCCGTCCTGCGCCATGGGGCCGTGTCCGTTGAGGTAGGTGTAGCCCGCCTCCAGCTTCTTGGCGATGCCGACCGCGCGCTCGGCGTCTTCGGTCCAGACCGACGAGCACAGCCCGAACTCGCTGTCGTTGGCCAGCGCGATCGCTTCGGCTTCAGTGCTGAACTTCATGATCGGCATGGCCGGGCCAAACTGCTCCTCCCGCACAACCGACAGCGACGGGTCGGCGTTGTAGACCAGCGCCGGACGCTGGAAGTAGCCACCGCCGTTGTAGAGCTCTTCGTCTGGCACCTGCCCGCATTCGCGCACATCCGCGCCCTTGGCCCGGGCTTCGGCGATCATGTCGGTGACGACCCGCAGCTGCTTGGCGTTGTTGACCGGCCCCATGGTAGTTTCAGGCAGCAGGCCATCCCCCACCACCGCGCGTTCACAGGCAGCCGTGAACCCGTCGACAACCTCGTCGTAGCGGCTTTCGTGGACGTACAGCCGCTTCATGGCCATGCAGATCTGTCCCGAAGACCCGAAGGCGCCCCAGTACATCTTGTTGAACACCTCGTCATTGAGCGCGGCGTCTTCGAGCACCAGCGCGGCGTCGTTGCCGCCCAGCTCAAGCGTCACCGGCGTCAGGTTTTCGGCCGCAACCTTCATCACGTGACGGCCGACGGGCACAGAGCCGGTGAAGTTGACGTTGCGCACCAGCGGGTGACCGGTCAGGGCGTCACCGATGCTGCGCGAGGAGCCGGTGACCACGTTGACCACGCCAGGGGGCAGCATCTTGGCGATCATCTGCAGCGTCAGCACGGGCGCCATGGCGGAATTCTCTGCGGGCTTGACCACCACCGTGTTGCCGGTTACCAGAGCCTGGGGCAGCTTGGCGCCGAGGATCGACAGCGGCCAGTTCCAAGGCACGATCAGCGCGGCGACCCCGCGTGGCTGGCGGGTGACGATGGTGTCGAACTGCGGGCCGACCGGCGCCGGACCCATGACTTCGTCGACCATGATCCGCTCGCCGTAGGCTGCAGCCTGACGGAAGCGGTCGCCCACACGGCTCATTTCCATCAGGGTTTCGCGGGCAATCTTGCCGTGCTCCCGGGTGAACAGGCGCGAGCGGTATTTGATGTCTTCCTCGTTTGCGCCCAGCATCTCGGCGACCTGCCGCATCAGGTCGATGCGCGCCTGATAGCCCATCTCGGCCCAGGCCGGGAAGGCCGCGTGGGCAGCCTTGACCGCGTCGTCGATATCCGCGCGGGTGGCGGCGGTGGCGTGGCCGACCAGCTCGCTCGGGCGGGCAGGATTGTAGAGGTCGTAGGTGCCTCCGTCGGAGGCAGGACGACGGTCACCGCCGATGTAAATGTCGGTGGTAATCACCTGGTCCATGTTGCTCATTGCCCTACCCTTCGTTGCTACGTCGAGGCCCTTGTTCGGGCCTGAGTTAACGCGGTGGAGCGCCTGCTGTCAATTTTGTTGACCTGTCACGCAATTGTCGGGTGACAAAACCCAGTCTGTCAGCGCTCAGGCTGCGCCAAAACCGCCCCCGCCGGGGGTCAGCATGATCACCTGATCACCCGCTGCGACTTCGGTCTGGTCGTTGCCGGCCAGCCGCTCGCGGCTGCCGTCCGCGCGCTCGACCCAGTTCTCGCCTGGTTGCCCCGGCTCGCCCCCTGCCGCGCCGTGGGGGCGCTGAACCCGGTGCGAGGTCAGCACAGTCACGGTCATGGGCTCGAGAAAGCGCAGCCGCCGCTCGATCCCCTCCCCGCCCCAGTGGCGCCCGTGGCCGCCCGACCCCTGCCGGATGGCAAAGCCCTCGACCCGCACCGGAAACCGCTGTTCCAGCACCTCCGGGTCGGTCATGCGGGTGTTGGTCATATGACTGTGCACGGCCGACGCACCCTCGAAGTCCGGCCCCGCGCCGGTTCCCCCGCAGATGGTTTCGTAGTTCTGTACCCAGTCGTTGCCGTAGACGAAGTTGTTCATCGTCCCCTGCGAGCCTGCCAGCACCCCCAGCGCGCCGTAGAGCGTCTCGGCGATGGCCTGGCTGACCTCGGTGTTCCCGGAGATCACGGCGGCCGGGTAGCGCGGGTTGATCATCGAGCCCTCGGGGATCACCAGCTCCAGCGGCTGCAGGCAGCCCTCGTTCATGGGGATGTTCTTGCCCACCAGCGTTCGGAAGACGTAGAGCACCACCGCCCTGCAGATCGAGGCCGGGGCATTGTAGTTGAGCGGGTCCTGCGCCGATGTGCCGGTGAAATCCAGCCGGGCGCTGCGTCGGGCGTGGTCGACGCTGATCGCCACCCGGATTTCCGCGCCCGTATCCAGCCGGTGGGTGAAGCGCGCGTCGCTGAGCACGTCGATGACCCGGCGCACGCTCTCTTCGGCGTTGTCTTTGACATGGTCCATGTAGGCGTGGACCGTCGCCAGTCCATACTGCTCGATCAGCGCCCGCAGCGCCTGCTCCCCGGTGCTGTTGGCGGCGATCTGGGCGGCGAGGTCGGCCATATTCTGCTCGACGTTGCGGCAGGGATAGTCACCGGACAGCAGCAGGTCGCGGGCCGCCGCCGCTTCGAGGACGCCCTCGGACACCAACCGGAAGTTATCGATCACCACGCCTTCTTCGGCGATGTGGCGGCTGTCGGGCGGGGCCGACCCGGGGGTGCGGCCACCGATATCGGCGTGGTGGCCCCGGCTGGCCACGGTCGCCAGGATCTCCGGCGCGCCGCCGTCGGTGCGTGCCGGGGCGAAGACCGGCGTGATCACGGTCACATCGGGCAGATGCGTCCCACCGTTGAAGGGGTTATTCATCATGAACACGTCTCCGGGGCGGATGCGCCCGGCGTTTTCGTGCAGGATCTTCTTCACGCTCTCGCTCATCGAGCCCAGATGCACCGGTACGTGCGGCGCGTTGGCGACCAGATCCCCGCGCGCGTCGAACAGGGCGCAGGAGAAGTCCAGCCGCTCCTTGATATTGACCGAGTAGGCGGTGTTCTCCAGCGTTGCGCCCATCTGGTCGGCGATGGCCATGAACTGGTTGTTGAAGACTTCGAGCATGATCGGGTCGATAGCGGTTCCCACGGCGTCCTGCCGCGCCAGCCCTTCGACCCGGCTCAGCAGCAGATTGCCACCCGACAGGCACTGCGCCCGCCAGCCCGGCTCGACCATGGTCGTGCCCGTGTCTTCGGTCAGCAGCGCCGGACCGTCGATGGTCTCTGCTTCAGCCAGCCGCGCGCGCTCGAACACCGGCACGGTCCGCGCCGCGCCACCCAGATGCACCGCGCAGTCGTCGATGTGCGCCGCCCCGGACAGCGGCGGCAGGTCCAGCGCCGGATCCTGCCCCGTACGGCCCACGCCTTCGACCACGAGCATCTCGACCACTAGAGCGCTGGTGTCGGGCTGGAAGCCATAGCGCTGCTGGTGGGCGTCGACGAAGGCGTCCGTGAGCGCTGCGATACCATCCAGCGCCAGCGGCAGGCTCTGGTGCGCCCCCGCCGTGCGGACGTGGACGCGCTGGTTGACGCTGATCTGGTCCGCCGCGATGCCCTGCGCGGCAACGGCCTCGCGCACCGCCGCTGACAGTGTCTCGAACACTGGCGCCGCCGCGGCGAGGTCAGACAGCGGGCGGTCGAACTGGAACTGGCGGGAGGCCCGGACATCGGCCAGCCCCATGCCGAAGGCCGACAGCACCCCGGCGAAGGGGTGCAGGAACACCTGCTCCATCCCCAGCACGTCCGCGACCTGGCAGGCGTGCTGACCGCCCGCACCGCCGTAGCTGTGCAGCGTGTAGCCGGTGACATCGTAGCCGCGCTGGACTGAGATTTTCTTGATGGCGTTGGCCATGTTCTCGACCGCGATGCGCAGAAAGCCCTCGGCCAGCTCTTCGGGGCTGCGCAGAAGCTCGTTCAGCGCGGCCGCAATTACCTCGGCCAGCGCGCGGAACTTCTCCACCACCACATCGCGGTCGAGCGGTTGATCGCCCCCGGGGCCGAACACGGCGGGGAAGTACTGCGCCTGCACCTTGCCCAGCAGCACGTTACAGTCGGTAACAGTCAGCGGCCCACCGCGGCGGTAGCAGGCGGGACCGGGGTTGGCGCCCGCGCTCTCCGGGCCGACCTGCAGCCGGCCGTCCTCGAACTTCAGGATCGATCCACCGCCGGCCGCGACGGTATGAATGTTCATCATTGGCGCGCGCAGACGAACCCCGGCGACCTCGGTCTCGAAGGATTGCTCGTAGTCTCCGGCGAAGTGACAGACGTCGGTCGACGTCCCGCCCATGTCAAAGCCGATGATCCGGTCAAAGCCCGCCTGCTGCGCCGTGCGCACCATGCCGACCAC
>PAPT01000029.1 GCA_002708995.1 Geminicoccus sp.
AGCCCGATGTCGGCACCGACCTCGGCCACCTTCCGGCGCAGGGCCTCGGGCGCGGTTGCGCCGCAATCACGGTTGATGTTGAGGCCATCGGGCTCGACCCCCAGTTCGATGACGTCGGCACCGAGCTCGTAGAGCATGCGCGGCGCAATCCGGTAGGCCGCGCCGTGGGCGCAGTCGACCGCCACCTGCAGGCCGTCCAGCCGCAGGTCGTCGGGGAAGGACGCCTTGACCAGCTCCATGTAGCGCCCGGCAGCCCCGTCGAGCCGCCGCACGCGGCCGAGTTTATCCGGCTCGGCGAGCGCGAAGTCGGGGCCTTCGTTGGCCATGCGGGCGACGCTGGCTTCGATCTGCGCCTCAACGGCGTCGCTGAGCTTGTAGCCCTGTGGGCCGAACAGCTTGATGCCGTTGTCGTGGTAGGGATTGTGCGAGGCCGAGAGCATGACCCCCAGATCCGCGCGCATCGACCGGGTCAGGGCAGCGACGGCCGGGGTCGGCATTGGCCCGAGCAGCAGCACGTCCCAGCCTGCGCTGGTAAAGCCGGACACCATCGCCGGTTCCATCTGATAGCCCGATAGCCGCGTGTCCTTGGCGATCAGCACCGTGGGCCGGTGCTTCAGCCCCTGGCGGAACACGTGCCCGGCAGCGACCGCCACATCCATGGCGATCCGGCTGGTCATGGGGTGCGCATTGACCGTGCCGCGGATACCGTCCGTACCAAACAATTTAGACATTTATTCGATCCCGTTCCTCGATCCTGTCATTGCGTCCGCCGGCGTCCTGATACTGATACTGGAGCTGGCGCTGTCACACCTCAAAACGCGTCCTTGCCCGCCCGGATAAAGGCAAAAAAGTCGACTGCGTCCCGGTCCTTGAAGCCGTGAATTTGGGCGAAATCGGGGTCTTCTGCCCGCAAAAACGGATTAATTTTCTTCTCCAGCCCGAGGTTCGCCGGGACCGTGGGCACGCCTTCGGAGCGGAGCATGGCCACCAGCCCGGCGTAGCGCTGCAATTCGGCATTCTGGCCGTCGATGGACAGGGCGAAGGCGACGTTGCTCGCCGTGTATTCATGCCCGCAATAGACGCGGGTCTCGTCGGGCAGGTCACGTAAGCGGCGCAGACCCGGCCACATATCGGCTGCCGTCCCCTCGAACAGCCGGCCACAGCCGATGCTGAACAGGGCATCCCCCGCGAACAGCGCGCCTTCATGCCGGGCGTGGAAGGTGATGTGACCGGCCGTATGTCCATAGACACCGATCACGGCCAGACGCTCGTCGCCAAAATCGACCACGTCACCGTCGGCGACGCTCTGGTCGAGGCCGGGGATGGGCTGGCTGTCGCCGCCCGGGCCGATGACGGTTGCGCCCTTGGCTGCCTTGATGGTGGCGACGCCGCCCACGTGATCACCGTGGTGGTGGGTGATCAGGATGGTATCGATCTCCCAGCCTTTTTCCTCCGCCGCTGCGAGCACAGGCGCTGCCTCACCCGGGTCGATGCAGGCCACCCGCCCCGAGGCCTGGTCCCGCACCAGATAGACGTAGTTGTCGGAAAGGATCGGGACGATTTCGATCTGAAGTGTCATGGACGCGGGCCTGTTAGAGGTTTCGACAGCGAGGGGTTTGTGTTCATCTACACCCTATAGCACGCCCTTCCAGACAGTCATCGCCACCATGGACATAACCGCCGAAAACCTGCTGGATTTTTACGCCACGCCGCTGGGGCAGCGTGCGGGCGAAGCGCTGGGGCAGCGCATCCGCCACTGGTGGCCGGACCTGAGCGGTTTGCGTCTGATGACCAGCGGCTACGGCCTGCCGCTCGACCCGGCGATCATGGCCGGAACGCCGCTTTCGCTCGCCCACGTGGTCCCGGCGCGGCTGGCTGGTGTCACCGGCTCGGCGCTATTCCCGCAAACCGCGCGGGCGCTGGTCACCGACGATACCCTGCTGCCGCTGGACAGCGACCTGATCGACCGGGCGATCCTGATCCACCGGATCGAACACGCCCGGCGGCAGGATCGGACCTTCCGAGAGGTCTGGCGGGTCCTGCGCCCCGGCGGGCGGCTGATTGTTGTCGTACCGTCGGCCTTCGGGCTGTGGGCGCAGATGCCCGCCAACCCCTTCGGCCGGGGCAAGGCCTTCACCGGGCTGGCGCTGGCCGCTGTCCTGAACGAGCAGCTGTTTAGCCTGGAACGCATGCGAAACGGTCTTTTCTTCCCGCCACTTTCGGCGTTGAAATGGGCGAGGCTGCCCACCGGCGGCGTGCTGATCGCCGAAGCACAGAAATTCGCCGGGCCAGCGCAGCTTTTACAGCCGGGCAAGGCTGCGCTAAACCACCGGCGCAGCGCCGCCCCCGTCAACAAGGTGCTGGACCAGGAGACCCGCCGCCGTGACCACCGAGGAAAGCCGAAAGAAGCAGACCGAAGCCGCTGAGCTCGACACCCTGCGCGCCGAAATCGACCGCCTCGACCAGGAGCTGGTGGAGCGCATCCACGCGCGCTCCAAGGTTGCCATGGCCATCGGTGAGGTTAAAAAGCGCTATTCCGACAGCCCCGTGTTCCTGCGCCCCGGTCGCGAAGCATCCATGCTGCGCCGGGCGGCGGAAAAGCACGGTGATCACCCTTTCCCGGCAAGCTCCCTGCTGCGCATCTGGCGCGAGATCATCCCGGCTGTCACCTCGCTTGAGGGCAACCTGTCGCTGGCCATCGAAGAAGATGAGGCCGCCGTCGCCCGCGAGCACGCGCAGGTGCACTACGCCGTATCACTCGAACGCCAGCACTTCCCCGACCGCGATGCCGTCGCCCGGGCCGTGCTCAGCGGTGAATTCACCCTCGGCATCATCCGCGCGGACATCAACGACCCGGCATGGTGGCAGCAGATTACGACCCCAGATGCATCCGGCCGGCGCTTGCACGTGATCCTCCAGCTGCCGTTCATCGACGGCCCGGTCGGCGGCATTCCACGCGACAAAGCGTGGGTGCTCGCCGCCTTTGAACCGGAAGCCTCGGGCGCTGATATCAGCCGCGTCCTCGTGACCACTGACACCGGGCTGGAAATCCATGAGATTAGCGGCGATAACAGCGTCGTCCCAAGCTGGGCCGCGGCGCAGGGTTACGCGCCCGAACAGGTCCATGTCCTTGGCTTCTATCCCGAAGCGGTTCAACTGAAGGCCTGAGCCTTCGTGGCCGCAATTGCGGCATCAATCTGAAAGTTTCCGCCATGTCCTCTGATTTCGACATCAAAGACAGCATCATGACGATCCACCCCTATTCCCCGGGGGAGAGCAAGATCGACACGGACTTTCCGCTGCGGCAGCTGGCGGCAAACGAAGCACCCCTCGGCCCCTCGCCCAAGGCGGTCGAGGCCGCTCAGGACTCTCTGGTCACCGCCAACCGCTATCCCGATAGCAGCGCGGCCGCACTGCGGGCGAAAATCAGCGAACGCTTTGGCTTTCCGGCCGAAAACCTGATTTGCGGGGCAGGCTCTGACGAGCTGATCTCGCTGATCTGTGCAGCCTTCGCCGAAGAAGGCTCGGAAGTGCTGTACTCCCAGCACGGCTTCCTGATGTACAAGATTTCCGCGCTCGCGGCGGGCGCGACCCCGGTGGCGGTGCCGGAAACCGACCTGCGCATGAACGTCGACAACATGATCGCCGCCCTGACCGAACGCACCCGCGTGGTCTTTGTGGCGAACCCCAACAATCCGACCGGGTCGTACTCGACCGGTGAAGAGCTGGCGCGGCTGCACGCTGCCCTGCCGCCCTCGACCTTGCTGGCGATCGATGCAGCCTATTCCGAGTACGTTGATGCGGACGACTATTCCGACGGCTCCGACCTCGTGGCGACCCATAGCAACGTGATGATGACCCGCACATTCTCCAAGCTATTTGGCCTCGCCGCGCTGCGCATCGGCTGGGGCTATGCCTCGGAAGACGTGATCGCCATCCTCAACCGGGTTCGCGGCCCCTTCAACGTCTCGGTTCCAGCACAGGCTGCGGCAACGGCCGCGCTAGATGACTGGGACTGGGCGATGAACGCCAAGGAACTCAACAACCGCCTGCTCCCTGTGGTGATCCAGCGCATCCGGGGCATGGGGCTGCAGGTCTATGACTCAGTGGGTAACTTTGTGCTGATCGATTTTGGCAGCGCCGAGCGCAGCACAGCCGCTGACGCCTACCTGCGCTCGCAGGGGGTGATCGGCCGCAGTGTCGCCGCTTACGGGCTGGCCAGCTGCCTGCGGATGACCATCGGCACGGAAGCAGACATGGACTTCATCTTCGGCGCGCTGGAGCGCTTCATCGACAGCGAAAGCAAGGGCGCATGACCGACGCTACAACCGGAGGGCCGCTGTTCGATACGGTTGTCATTATCGGCGTCGGCCTCATCGGCTCGTCGCTGGCGCTGAACATCCGGGAAAATGGGTTGGCCCGTCGGGTGGTCGGGGTTTCCCGCTCGGCGGAAAACCGCGCGAAGATCCTCGAACTCGGGTTGGCCGACAGCGTCACCGACGACGCGGCAGAGGCCGTGGTCGGGGCAGATTGCGTGCTGCTTTGCACCGCTGTCGGAGCCTATGCTTCGCTTGCCGAGCAGATCGGGCCACATCTCTCAGCGGGCTGCATCGTCTCTGACGTCGGCTCGACCAAGAGCTCCGTGATCGCCGATATCCAGCCGCATATGCCCGAAGGCGTGCACTTTGTCCCGGCCCACCCCATTGCCGGGACCGAGCAATCGGGGCCGGCGGCGGGCTTTGCCTCGCTCTACAAGGATCGCTGGGTCATCCTGACCCCCCTGCCCGGTGGCGCGCGCGAGCCGGTCGAGCGCATCGCGGCTCTGTGGCGAGCCTGCGGCGCCATGATCGACAAGATGGATGCCCTGCACCACGACCGGGTGCTGGCCATGACCTCGCACCTGCCGCACCTGATCGCCTACACCATCGTGGATACCGCGACCCAGCTCGAAGACGACCTGAAGTCCGAGGTGATCAAGTTCTCCGCCTCGGGTTTCCGGGATTTTACCCGGATTGCCGGGTCCGACCCGACCATGTGGCGCGACGTGTTCCTGAACAACCGCGAGGTGGTCCTCGACCTGCTGCAGCGGTTTCAGGAAGACCTGGTCAACATGCAGCGGGCGATCCGGCGCGGGGACGGCGACTTCCTGTTCGACCGCTTCACCGAAACCCGCGACATCCGCAGCTCGATCGTCGAGGCACGGCAGGCGGGCCAGTTCATCCCGACCGAGGGCGAATAGCCCGAGCGCGTTTGCTCTCAGCCCTCTGACTCATCCTCGAACCGGAACGACCGCCCGATGGCGCAGAGCTCGGCCTGCGTGAAAGGCGCGACGGTCTCAGGCAGCGCAATCGCCGGGATCGGGTCTGACGACACGTCGAGGCGGCCATCCCCGATGTAGAAGGTCGGCGGCAGGATCATCGACGGCAGCGGAACATAGGACACCCCGGCCCGCAGCTGCGGACAGACCTGCACCATCACCCGGCCATCGGGTCCGAACATCAGCCGGCCCGAGGCCCGGCCCTGCCACTGCCCCTGCTTGCCGTCGAGCACTTCGAGCAGCACGTTGCCGCCGCGCGCGACGAAGAACCTGTGCCGGTAACTGGCCCCCAGCAGCGGGAAGACCGGGTCAATGGTCGCCCGCAGGCGCAGTTGATCCACGGGCCGGTCGAGCCCGATCCCCAGCGCGTTGAAGGTGGCATCGGCTCGCGGGAAGGTTGCCAGCAGCTGCTGGTACAGTCCCTGAACCCGAGGATGGTCGGAGGGGGCGAGGTCGAAGATATCCGCGCTGACGCGGGCCGGTGCGAACTGGCCCGGTGCATCGAGATCGGCGGCAAAGCGGCCCAGATCGACCACGTCGTGATCGTTGACGCGGACCAGCACAGCCTCGCCCCAGGTGCTGACACGGGACAGGCGAGCCGTGCGCTCCGACCACAGCGGCTGCACCTCGACACGCACTGCGCCACGGTCCAGCGATAAAGTCATGGGCGGCTGCAGCGGCAGGGAAACCCAATGACTGCCGCTGAAATCCACCCGGGCCGAGAAGGGTTGAAACAGCTGCCACCACAGGGTGACATCGTCTCCGGCGGACCACCCCAGATCCGGGTGATCAAGCGCAGCACCGGAGAGCCGGACGCGGTAGCCGAAGGGGTAACCACCGAGGCCAAAGCCGGCAATCCGCAGACCGGGGATCGCTGAGCCACCGCGACCGTCGACCATGGCGCCAGTGCCTTCGCTCTCACCCAGTTCTTCGGCGAGTAAATCATCGACCAGCGATGTCGACTCGTCGGCGATTAGGGCCGACACCTGCGTCCGGATCAGGCCGTAGCCGACCAGCCAGAGAATCGACCAGATCACCGCCAGCGAGAACAGCACAAGGATCAACAGCCGCCAGAATCTCATGGTCATCCCTTCACAAATCCCCGCCGTTATGCGCATCAATGATGGCAGGAGAAAGCTCAATTTCTAAGGCCAGCGCAGACGTGACCCCTTTCGATCCCTTGCGGGGACCAACCCCGGCAGGAACCACCATACCACGGGTCATCGACCGGCCTGGGCACGATTTCTGGGTCTTCGGCTACGGCTCACTGATCTGGAACCCCGGCTTCGATACGGTGGAAAGCCGGGCGGTGCGGCTGCACGGCTATCACCGCCAGTTCTGCGTCCGCTCGGTGGTCTATCGCGGCACCCCCGCCGACCCGGGTCTGGTGATGGGGTTGCGCCCGGGCGGGCAGGTCGCGGGGGTTGCACACCGGGTACGGGCGACCGATGCCGACGCCGTGCTGACCTACCTCGAAGACCGGGAATTGCGCCACGAAGGCTACCTGCCGCGCTGGCTGAAGCTGCATCCAACCGGGGACGGCAGCCGCAGCAGCGGTGACGTGATCGAAGCGCTGACCTTCGTCGTGCCCAACGGCTCGCACTCGCTGGTCGCACTCAGCGATGAGGCCATCGCGGGGGTTCTGGCGCGGTGCAGCGGGGAGAACGGCAGCAACGCCGACTATCTCTTCAACCTCAACGCCGGGCTGAGGGCGGTCGGGGTCGATCCGGGGCAGTTGGTGGCGCTTGAAAGGCGCGTGCGTGCGCTCATGGCCAGCAGCTGAGCGGCGCTATCCGGTGACGAACCGATGGAGAGACAGCGCTATTCGGCGGCGTCGAGCAAGCCGTTGAAGTAGGCCAGTGCGGCTTCCCCGGCCCAGTCGGTATCGCCGACGAACCAACTGACCACCGCGCCTTCGGCATCGAGAATGGCGGTATAGGGCACCCCACGCGCGCCCAGCGGGTCGCTGCTGAATGACCGGAACAGCGCGCCGCCCTCATCCAGCCCGACTTCGAGCGCGTCGCCCCAGCCCTGCTGCTGCCAGAAACCCTCGATCTGCTCGAAGGAACGGTCCAGCGACGCTGCAACGACCCGCAGACCCCGGTCACCCAGCGCTTCATCCAGCGCGATCAGGGTCGGCAGTTCGGCGACGCAAGGCGCACACCACGTCGCCCAGAAGTTCAGCATCGTTACCGGCGCGCCGGAGAGCGGCACGGCGGTACCTTCCGCGTTCAGCAGCGCAGGACTGTCCTCACGCATCACCGGCTCGGGCAGGATCTCCAACCCAGCGAAGCCCTCGGCCTGCGCGGGACCGGCGCCAAGGCCGAGCAGTGCAAAGCCAACCCCGATACAGCGCAGCAACAGCAGTAGCGGTTTTAGGTCAGGCATTGTCGATGATCCACTTCAGCAAGGCGACGCCCTCAGGTTTTTCCCAGCCCGGCACCCCGGAATAGGCAGAAATGTAGTTCCCTCGCGGATCGACCAGCACGGTCGTTGGGGTCGACCGAACCCCGTAGTAGGGATGCGCCGGGGCGATCTGGCTGAAGGCGAGGTGGTCCCGGTCGTGCAGAATCTCCAGATTGCGGATCTGATACCGGGCATAGAACCGCTCGATGTCGCTCAGGCTGTCTTCCCTCAGCGCGATGGCGATCAGGCGGAATTTCAGCCCTTCGAGTTGCGGGGCCAGCTTGTCCAGCGCAGGCACCTCCAGGACGCAAGCCGGGCAGCGGGTCCGCCAGAACTGGATCAGGGTTACCGTGCCGAGATAGTCACGAATGGTCCATGCCGTACCGCTGGTGTCGTACCATTCGACCGGAAAGGTATAGCCCTGCGCCTCGACGCTAACCGGCACCGGCTGACCGGGCTGGAACTGCATGTAGTAGGGGGAGTCGAACTTCCCGGCCAGCGGCGGCGATCCCACACCCGCGGTCTGCGCGAGGGCCAGCCCCGGCGCCGTCAGCGCGGCAACTGCTCCCAGCGCACCCAGCCCCAGCGTGGCAGCGCGCGTGAGCAGGCTGCGGCGGTCGAGGCGGAGGTCGGCGACGTCGGCGGGGTTCATGGCGAATGCTCTGTTTACAGTCATGGGGTCAGGCCTGTCTTATGTAGTGGTTCAGCAGGGCGCGTCCAGCCGGCCGCTCCCACCCGACGACGCCGACGTAAGCACCCAGCACCTGCCCATCGGCACCGATCAGCATGGTGGTCGGGGTTGCCTTGGCCTGAAACCGGGGGTGGTTGGGCGCGAGAATATCGAAGACGAGCGAAGTGGTATCGCGGAAAATTTCGAGATGACGGATGTTCTTGCGCGCGTAGAACCGATCGATATCGGCGATGCTGTCTTCGGACAGAGCGATGGGCAACAGCTCGAACTTCGCGCCCTCCATCTCACCGGTGAGGCGGTCGAGCGCCGGGACTTCTTCCTGACAGCCGTGGCAGCGTGTCCGCCAGAACTGGATCAGCGTCACCTTGCCCTGGTAGGCGGAGAGGAAGGTTTCACCGCCGTCACGGTCGTAGATCGCCAGCGGCTGCACCAGCCCGCTTTGCAGCCGAACGCGGTCCGGCGCCATTAGCCCCGGCGGTGCGGTCAGGTAGTCACCCCCGCGCGCAAACCGGCCCGTTCGTGGCGGCTGCGCCTGCGCCCAAGCCGCATTCAACGGTGAAAGGCTGCCCAGAGCGACGCCCAGACCCGCTGCCCCCATATGCCTAAGGAGGTTGCGGCGGTTCAGCGAAGCGCTATAGCTTTTGATCATGCAGATTTGTCCAAACCATAGTGTTTCCACGGGCTTGCGGGCCGCCGACGACGGCACCAACAGCATGTGGGGCGGTCGCTTCACCAGCGGACCCGATGCAGTGATGGAGGCGATCAACGCCTCGATCGACGTCGACCAGCGCATGGCGAAGCAGGATATCGACGGCTCGCGCGCCCATGCCCGGATGCTGGCCCAGCAGGGGATCATCTCGGACGCGGACGCGGCGGCCATCGACGACGGCCTCGCCACGGTATCCGAAGAGATCGCTCAAGGTCTTCTCACCTTCCAGCGAGAGCTCGAAGACATCCATATGAACGTCGAGGCTCGGCTCAAGGAAATCGTCGGCGAACCCGCCGGGCGGCTGCACACCGGGCGCTCGCGCAATGACCAGGTCGCGACCGATTTCCGGCTCTGGGTGCGGGACTCCATAGACCGCGTGGATGCCGGGTTGGCGGCGCTGATCGGTGGCCTGCTCGACCGGGCCGAGGAAGAAGCCGACACCATCCTTCCCGGTTTCACCCACCTGCAGCCAGCCCAGCCGGTGACCCTCGGTCACCATCTGCTGGCCTTTGTTGAGATGTTCAGCCGGGACCGGGGCCGCTTTGCCGACGCGCGCAAGCGGCTGAACGAAAGCCCGCTGGGCTCGGCGGCGCTGGCCGGCACGCCCTACCCGCTCGACCGGGACATGACGGCGCAGGCGCTTGGCTTTGACGGCCCGACGCGGAACTCGCTGGATTCTGTCTCGGCGCGCGACTTCGCGCTTGAGTACCTCGCAGCGGCATCGATCCTCGCCACCCACCTCTCGCGCATGGCCGAGGAAATGGTGGTCTGGTCGTCGGCGGCCTTCGGCTTCATCAGCTTCAGCGACGCCTGGTCGACCGGCTCGTCGATCATGCCGCAAAAGCGCAACCCGGACGCGGCCGAGCTGCTGCGCGCCAAGATCGGGCGGATTTTCGGGGCCTTCACCAGCCTCCTGCTGACCATGAAGGGCCTGCCGCTGGCCTACTCCAAGGATATGCAGGAAGACAAAGAGGTGACCTTCCTCGCCGCCGACGCGATCGAACTATCGCTCGCCGCCGCCGTCGGGCTGGTCGGCGATTTCCGGCCTGACCGCGAGGCCATGCGTGCGGCCTGCCTCAAGGGGCACCTGACCGCGACCGATCTGGCCGACTGGCTGGTGCGGGCGCTGGGCCTGCCGTTCCGGGAGGCACACCACGTTACCGGCACGCTGGTGGCGCTGGCGGATGAGAAGGGCGCGCGCCTCGATGAACTGTCGCTTGAGGACCTGCAATCGGTGCATGCGGACATCACCACCGCCGTTTTCGACGTGCTGAGCGTGGAAGCCTCGGTGGCGTCCCGGCAGTCCTTCGGCGGCACCGCGCCCGACCGGGTTCGCGCAGCCATCGAAGCCGCGCGGTCGCAGCTGTGACGCGGCCGCGCCGCGGGCTGCTGCTGGCCACCGCCCTGCTCTCCTGCGCCGTGCTGACGGCCTGCGGGCGCAAGGGCGATCCCCGCCCGGTGACGACGCTCGCGGCTGCAACGGCTGCGACGGTCTCAACGCCAACGCCGCTGCTGAACCCCTTTCCCCGGACCGAGATGACGCTGAGCTGATGTCTGCTGCTTCCGCTGAAACCGCGCCCGCGCCCCGTCCCTTCGGCCCGCTGAGCTTCGGCTCTGACGGTGCGTTGCAGCTGTCCGGCGTGGCGCTGGCGCCATTGGCCGCGCAATACGGCTCGCCGCTGTATGTCTACTCCGGCGCCCATATCAGCGCGCAGATCCAGCGCCTGCAGACCGCCTTCGCCACGCTCGACCCGCTGATCTGCTACGCCGTCAAGGCCAACATGAACACCCACCTCATCGCCCACGTCGCCCACCATGGCGTCGGCGCCGATGTCGTCTCCGCCGGTGAGCTCAAGCGCGCGCTGGCCGGGGGCGTGGCGCCAGAGAAGATCGTATTTGCTGGGGTCGCTAAGCAGCCTGCCGAGCTGGAAGCCGGACTGGCTGCCGGGATCCTGCAGTTCAACGTCGAGAGCTGGGCCGAGCTGGAAGCCCTTAATGCCGCCGCCCGGCGGCTGGGCAAGACCGCGCCTGTTGCCCTGCGTGTCAACCCGGATATCGACGCGCAGACGCTGGCGAAGATCACCACTGGCACCCGCGGCGACAAGTTCGGCCTGCCCTTCGACGATATTCCGGCGCTGGTGCGCAAGATGGAGGCCCTGCCCCACGTGCGGCTGGAGGCGCTGGCCATGCACATCGGCAGCCAGCTGCTGAAGATCCAGCCCTTTGCCGACGCCTACCAGCGGCTGGCGGACCTGACCCGGCATCTGGCCAGCGAGCAGGGCACCGTGCTCCAGCGGCTGGATATGGGCGGCGGGCTGGGCATCCCCTACAGCCCCGAGGATGGTGAAGGTCCCGACCCGGCCGACCTCGCCGCCGCGGCGGTGGAGCACCTCGGGCCGCTGGGCCTGCCGACGATCATGGAGCCGGGGCGTTTTCTGGTGGGCAACGCGGGGGTGATGATCGCCGACGTAGTCTACACTAAGGACAGCTACGATCACCGCTTCCTGCTGCTCAACGCGGGGATGAACGACCTGATGCGGCCGGCGCTCTACGACGCCTATCACCACGTGCTGCCGCTGGTGCAGTCCGACGCCGGACTGGTGCCGCAGGACCTCGCCGGGCCGATTTGCGAGAGCACCGATGTCTTCGCCAAGCAGCGCCTGCTGCCGCCGCTGGCCGAGGGCGCGCAGCTGGCCTTCTGCACCGCGGGGGCTTACTGCGCGGTGCTGGCCAACCACTATAACGGCCGGGCCCTGCCCGCCGAAGTGCTGCTGGAAGACGATGGAACGGCGCGGCTGATCCGCCCAGCGGTCAGCGATGAGGACATGATCGCGCGCGAACAGGCGCTGTAGCGTGCGCAGGCACTGCGCAGGGCAACCCTTATCGCAGAAAAATCAAGAGGCTGCCTGTCTGCTCGACTACCGCCGGGTCTAGTGCCCGCCGTCGGCCGGTGCATTCGGGTCTAGCACGAATACCTGCCCACAATAGCCGCAGGTCACCGATCCCTCGTCCCCAATGGTGTAGAAGGTCCGGGGGTGACCCAGCGCGCCACCGCCGCCGTCACAGGAGATCGTGCGGCTGGTCACCAGAACGGCGCCCTCGCCATGCTTGGCCTGAGAAGCGGGGTTTGCAGCGGAATTCGGGGCCTGGGCCATGGTCGGACTGCCTGTATCGGGGTTGTCGGGTCGGGGCGTTTCGTGTCGGCCGTGCGAGCCATAAGCAGTCATGGACGCGCGGTTGCAGGCTGTTTAGCGCAAACCCCCATCGGCCGCCAAGCGCGAATGCCGCCGCTGTGCCGCCGGGCAATGCATGGCATGCGCAGCGCAGTTGTGGGCAAGCGCGATCAGGGGTGATATAAACCGGCTCAGATGGCGGGCGAATGGCGCCCGCGTCGACTTGCGGACCATTAGCTCAGCTGGATAGAGCGCTGCCCTCCGAAGGCAGAGGCCAGAGGTTCGAATCCTCTATGGTCCGCCATTTTATCCCATATAAAGTCTTATATTTCAGTGGCTTGCTGAAGCCGCGAGGGTCTAATCCCTACAGTTGTCCCTACAGAAATTTTGGCTTCATTGGCCCAACACACCCCCATCTCTCAAAACACTGGAGGCAGCCGCTATGATCGAACCCTATGGACGTCGTAGACGCACTATCACACCAGGCGCGAGACGCCGTGATGGCCGCCTACGCGCGATCCGATCTGTTTGCAAAGCGACGTAGCTTGATGGAGCAGTGGGAGGCTTGGTGCGTGGGCTGATACCCCCCCCGTCTCGCAAAGCAGGGGGTAGCTGCTGTTTCGCAGGCCCGTGGGCGCCTGCTTGAGGCTGCGTCAAACCGTCAGGTCGTCCGGGAAGTACACGTAGAGTTCACGTTCATCGGCAATTTCAGTCCCAGTGAAGTACAGCTGGCCGTTTAGGGCGTGCATATCAAAGGGGTAGGTACTATCGCGCATGTCAATGTCGGCACTGGCCACCTTAGTTGTGGTGCCAGCTTCAGGGTCGTAGACGCGCAGCTCAGACTCACTGCCGTCGTAACCTTGGAAGTACAGCTTGCCGTCAAGGGCGTGCAGGAAGCTGGGATCAGTACTGCCGCCGCTGTTTAGGTCGGCACTGGCTACCTTCGTCGTGGTGCCACTATCAGGGTCGTAGACGCGCAGCTCAGACTCACTGCCGTCGTAACCTTGGAAGTACAGCTTGCCGTCAAAGGCGTGCATGTAATGGGGATCAGTACTGCCGCCGCTGTTTAGGTCGGCACTGTCCACTTTGGACGTCGCAGCCGTGGCAGGGTTATAGACGTAAAGCTCACGCTCAGTGCCATCGTAACCACTGAAGTACAGCTTGCCGTCAAAGGCGTGCATGTAATGGGGATCAGTACTGCCGCCGCTGTCTAGGTCGGCACTGTCCACTGCGGACGTCGCAGCCGTGGCAGGGTTATAGACGTAAAGCTCGGCCTCACTGCCATCGTACCCACTGAAGTACAGCTTGCCGTCAAAGGCGTGCATGTAATCGGGACCAGTACTGCCGCCGCTGTTTAGGTCTGCACCAGAATGGATGTCATCGACCTTCGCTGTTGCGCCAGTATCAGGGTCGTAGACGTACAGCTCACGCTCACCGTCATTGCCTCTCCCGTGGAAATACAGCTTGCCGTCAAAGGCGTGCATGTAATGGGGATCAGTACTGCCGCCGCTGTTTAGGTCCGCACCAGAATGGATGTCATCGACCTTTGCTGTTGCGCCAGTATCAGGGTCGTAGACGTAAAGCTCGTACTCACTGCCATCGTACCCACTGAAGTACAGCTTTCCGTCAAGGGCGTGTATGTAAGCGGGCTGAGTACCATAGCCGCCGTCGTTCTTGTCGGCTCCGGGATGCAGGAATTCTACCAAGAACGTCTGTCCCGCATACGGATGAAGAGAACCAGTAGAGGAACCCGTGCCCTGCTCTGCAACCGTTTCACTGGTCTCGCTTTCTGAGGTGTCAGAGCCGGCCAGCGCAAGGCCTAGCAGAAGGCCGCCGCCAGCCCCACTCGCACCAACGCCTGCAGCAGCAGCTACCGAGACCATTGTCGGCGAGCTATCGCTGAGATCTTGGGCCAGCTCATAACGCTGAATATCAACCTCTTCAAACAGCCTCGGTGCAGTCCCTTCGCCTGACCGCAGCAACGAAGACGTCTGAGTGCCAATGATCGTGCCATCGCTCGACCGCACTGGGAATGCATCAGAAATAAGATGGGTCTCGAGCGTGCCGACCAACGGCAACTGTCTAATCGCACCGATCGCGAGATCGTCTACAACCAGCATCAGACCCCCCTCAAGCTCCAGGAACTGGTCGCGGCTCAGGACAAGCTGCTCACCTGTCCGGCTGGAAACCACAAGACTGCCGTCATTTAGACGCTGATAGTGATCTGGCAGGATGAGTGTTTGAAGCTGTTGGCCTTCGGCTAATGCGAGCTCTGACCAACTCACAGCCCCTGCAGACAGGCCAAGGGCAACCGTCACCGCAGCACGCTGGCGGCGCGGGATCGTTGGTATACGAACCAGAGAGCTCAGAGCAGTCATCAGATGTAACCCACGTGTAGCAGCAAGACCGTAACGCTACCGGTCATCGGTCGGTACCACAAAGGCGCGTGATGGTTATCGAAAGCTGTGGGTAATTGGCGGAAATCAGCACGGGTGGCCGACGCCGCAGTCCTGGCTCGTTTC
>PAPT01000030.1 GCA_002708995.1 Geminicoccus sp.
CTTGCCGATTTTCGCGCCGCCGTAGCTGCGGCCAAAGGTGTAGAGCGGCCAGCCGTAGTTCTCACCGGCAACAAGCAGGTTGATTTCATCCCCACCCTTGGGGCCGTGCTCGTTGATCCAGACCGCACCGGTGTCGGGGTGGATGGCTAGCCCCTGCGGGTTGCGGTGGCCGATGGTGAACAGCTCGGGCCGTGCGTCTTCGACGCCGATGAATGGGTTGTCGGCGGGGATGGACCCATCGCGGTTGAGCCGGATCACGGCGCCCTGGTGATTGTCGGTCTCCTGCGCGCTGTTTGCCGTGCCGCGGTCGCCCAGCGTCAGATACAGCTTGCCGGCGGGATCGAGGCCGATGCGACAGCCGAAGTGATGGGAGCCATAGCCGGGGTTCGCGGCTTGGAACGTCTGCGTGAAACCGACCAGTGCCGTGCCTTCGAGGCGGCCTACGCCGAGCGTCGTGGTCTTTCGCCCGAGCGAAGCTGGACCGGCGTAGCATAGGAACACCTCGCCACGGTCGTAGAGCACGTCCAGCATCCCACCCTGACCATCCACGACTGCTTTGGGCACGCCGTTCAGCGGTATCGCTGCGCCGTGATCAAGGTCGACCAGCAGCACCTGCCCGGTGCGTTCGGTGACCAGCAGGCGCTGGGCGTCGATGAAACTCATGCCCCAGGGGTGTTCGAGGAAGGGACTGACCCGTTCGAGCCGTTGGGCCTGCGCAGGGGCGAAGGGCCAGCCCATCCCCCAGACCAGCGCCAACCCCAGCGCCAGCCCCAGCCCCAGTCCCGTCATCCGCTTGAGCAACGACCCTGACCCCTGCGAGCCTTGGATCGATGTCGAAAGGCATGGGCTGCTTGGCGCAATGACAAAGCGTGGCATGGGGCTTCCCGTGGTTTGCGGCGGTTGGATACCGCTCAGATATGGGGGCGCCGGGGGCGGGATACCAGCCGGGGTCGACCTTGGCTCCTGACCCTGACGCGACTGTGAAATCGCAGTCCATCCAAGATTTTTCCGCGCAAGCCGGGTCAAGTTGGTCTAAGGGAGCGCCAACGGGGCCGACAGCGGTCTTCCCCAAACCCTGACCCGAAAAGGAGACTGCAGCATGCAGCAGGACTTGTTTGAAACCGGCCTTGAACGGCGCAAAGCAACCCTTGGCGCGGCTTATGTCGAAGCCAATCTCGCCGCTGCCGATGAATTCACCCACCCGTTTCAGGAGGCCATGACCGCCTGGTGCTGGGGCTTCGGCTGGGGCGATGAGGCCATCGATGCAAAGACCCGGTCGATGATGAACCTCGCGATGATCGGCGCGCTGGGCAAGATGCACGAGTGGGAAATTCACTGTCGCGGCGCGATCAAAAACGGCGTCAGCGTCGAGGAGATCCGCGCGATCATCCACGTGGTCGGCATCTATTGCGGGGTGCCGCAGTCGCTCGAATGCTTCCGCGTGGCGCGCAAGGTGCTGGAGGAGCAGGGGCTGCTCTGAGGCCGACGGGCTGAGCCGCCGGGACGCGGCTTCCCGACCGGCCTGTTTCTTTCAGCCCTAGGTCGCAATTATGGCACAAAAGTATTTTGTCACGCGGAGAAGTGTACAACTGTACCTTATTGCTGACTGCAGAGTGCCCAGAACCGGAGAACAGCGCCATGTCCGAGCCCGCTCAGAAGTCGTTTCCCACCAGTGCCCGTGTGGTCATCGTCGGCGGCGGCGTCATGGGCTGCGGGGTGGCCTACCACCTCGCGCACGAGGGCTGGACGGACATCGTGCTTCTGGAGAAGGCCGAGCTGACATCGGGTTCGACGTGGCATGCGGCGGGGCAGATCACCCACTCCACCAGCTCGTTCGCGCTGGGTAAGTGCGTGGACTACAACATCGGGCTCTATTCCGGGGCGCTGGAGGCGGAGACCGGGCAGTCGGTTACGTGGTACGGCTGTGGCTCGTTCCGGCTGGCGTACAGCGAAGACGAGATGGATTGGCTGCGCCATACGCTGTCCGTGGGGCGCACGCTGGGCTTCAACATCGAGCTGGTCGGCCCGGAGCGGGTCGCCGAACTCCACCCCTTCTACAACCTCGAAGGCGTGATCGGGGCGCTGAACACCCCCGACGATGGCCACGTCGACCCCAGCGGCATTACCCAGGCGCTGGCGACCGGGGCGCGGCAGCTGGGCGCGCGCATCATCCGCCGCTGCCGGGCAACGGACATCAAGCAGCTCGACAGCGGCGAGTGGAAGGTCTTCACCGAGCAGGGCGACATCACCTGCGAGCACGTGGTCAACGCTGGTGGTACCTAACCCCGGCAGATGGGGGAGTGGTCGGGGCTGACTCTGCCCATGGCGTCCATGACCCACCACTACCTTGTCACCGATGCGGTGCCGGCGTTTCAGGATCTGGACACCGAACTGCCGGTGGTGCGCGACGATGCCAAGGTCTCTGGCTACATCCGTATGGAGCAGAAATCCGGCCTGATCGGTATTTACGAGAAGGCCAACCCGAACGCGGTCTGGATCGACCATTGCCCGTGGGAGGCCGAAAACGAGCTGTTCGAAGCCGACTACGACCGGATCACGCCGTGGCTGGAAAACGCCATGGAGCGGATGCCGGTGCTGGCGGAACTGGGGATCAAGCGCGAGGTCCACAGCGCGATCTCGCAACCGCCGGACGGCAACCCGCTAATTGGCCCGGTCGCGGGCACGAAGAACTACTGGTGCTGCTGCGGGACACAGATCGGCATCGGTTAGGGGCCGGGGCTGACCGGCGAGCTGGCCCGCTGGATGGCCCACGGCGCCGCCAACATCCAGATGCGGACCTTAGACCCGTGCCGGTTTGGCGATTATGCCACCAAGGACTGGCAGGTGGTTAAAGCCAAGGAAGACTACTGCCTGCGCCACGAAATCCCGTTCCCGCACTTCAACCGGCTCGACGGTCGCCCGGTCAAGCCCAGCCCCATGTACCAGCGCCTCGCCGAAAAGGGCGCGGTCTACGAGGAGGTCTTTGGCCACGAACGCCCGCGCTGGTTCGCCCGCGCTGGCGTCGAGCAGCGTGACCACTATTCCTTCCGCCACACGCCGGTCGACGACATGGTGGCGCTGGAGTGCCGCGCCGTCCGCGAGGCGGTGGGGATCATGGATATTTCCGCCTTCACCAAGGTCGAGGTCAGTGGCCCGGATGCTGCCAGCAAGCTCGACCGGCTGCTGCCCAACCGGCTGCCGCAGAAGGTCGGTGGGATCGGCCTCTCGCACTTCCTGCACGAAAGTGGTCGGATCGAGCTGGAGACCACGGTGGTCAAGCTCGCCGAGGACCGCTTCTACCTTGTCTGCGCGGCCTTCTTCGAAACCCGGCTGACCGACTACCTCAGCCAGCGGCTCGAGGGCGCTGATGTCAGCATTCGCGTGCTCTCGACCGACTGGGCGGCACTGGCGCTGCAGGGCCCGAAGTCGCGCGACGTGCTGGCGGCGACGAGAACGGCGGAGCTGGATAACGCCAGCTTCCGCTGGCTCAGCGCGCAGGAGATCAGCATCGCTGGGAACAGCGTCTGGGCGATGCGGCTGTCCTATGCCGGGGAGCTTGGCTGGGAGATCCACGGCCCGGCCGAGGCCATGCTCGCGGTCTACGACGCCCTGTGGGCCGCTGGAGAAGCCTACGGCATCACCGACTACGGCTCCTTCGCCATGAACGCCATGCGCATGGAAAAGATGTTCAAGGGCGCAGGCGAGCTGACCAACGAGGTGACGCTGCCCGAGGCCGACGTGATGCGGTTCGTACGGCTGGACAATGACTTCGTGGGCAAGGCCGCGACCGAGGCCTCCGCGCAGGCGCAGCAGAACCGAGACATTCCCTGGACCCCTATCTGGTGATCGAACCCGAGAGTGATGAAGACAGCCACGGCGGTGAAGCAGTCCTGCTGAACGGTGAAGTCGTCGGTTCCACGTCTTCGGTGGCCTTTGGTCCGACCGTGGGCAAGATCCTGGCCTTTGCCTACATCCTGCCTGCGGCGGCGACGCCGGGGCAGGCGCTGGAGGTCGTCATTCAGGGCAAGCCGCGCAAGGCGGTTGTCGCCGACCGGCCTTTGTACGATCCTGACAGCCTCCTGCCGCGGACCGATGCGGTCGAGGCAGCTGATTGATCCACCCATTGATGAGTGAGTGCTGAGGACCATGAAGGCAAACCAGAACCAGAGCATTCCAGCGAGCATGACCGCCGTTGTTCTGACCGGGCACGGGGACTTTGACCGGCTGGAGGTACACCACGACTGGCCTACACCCACGCCCGGTGCGGGCGAAGTGCTGATCCGGGTGGCCGCCTGCGGGCTCAACAACACCGACGTCAACACCCGTACGGCCTGGTACTCCAAGGGCGTCGAGGAGAACACCACCGGCGGCGCCTTCGACAGCGCTGACGAGGGTGATGCCACCTGGGGCGGGGCGCCGCTGACCTTCCCGCGCGTTCAAGGCGCGGATGTCTGCGGCGAGGTTGTCGCCGTGGGCGAGGGCGCGGATGCCGCGCTGATCGGCAAGCGGGTGATGCTGGAAACGTGGATCCGCGACTGGAATGACCCCATGAACCTTGATGCCATCGGTTACTTCGGCTCGGAGTGTGATGGTGGTTTTGCGCACTATACCAAGATCGATCAGCGCTACGTCCACCCCATCGACAGCGACCTGTCGGATACGGATATCGCCAGCTTTGCGACGTCCTACTTCACGGCGGAAAACATGCTCAACCGCGCCAACGTCGGCAGAGGTGATACGGTGCTCGTCCCCGGGGCTTCGGGCGGGGTCGGCGGGGCGCTGATCCAGCTCGCCAAGCGGCGCGGAGCGCGGGTTGTGGCGCTGTGTTCAGAGAGCAAGCGCGAGGGCGTGGCCGCCTGCGGCCCGGACGCCATCCTGCCGCGTCAGCCGGAGGATCTGCGCGCGGCCCTGCGCGAGGCCATCGGCAGCGACACGGTCAGCGTGGTCGCCGATGTCGTTGGCGGCGAGCTGTGGCCCGCGCTGATTGAAGTGCTCGAACGCGGCGGGCGCTATACCTGCGCTGGAGCCATCGCCGGGCCGATGGTGCATATGGACCTGCGCACGTTTTACCTGCGCGATCTGACCTTCACCGGAGCGACCATTGTTCCGCCGGGGGTGTTTGCCGACCTGGTGGGCTACATCGAGCGCGGGGAAATCAAACCGCTGGTCGCGGAGGTCTTCGCGCTGGAAAACCTCGTTGACGCGCAGAAGGCCTTCATCGCCAAGCAGCACGTTGGCAACATCGTGGTCGACTGTCGCTGACCTTGCGCGCAGCGGCGCTCGCAATGACGGGAGCATTGCATCACCCATGAAGATCACAGGCATCACGCTCTGGCACCGTCGTCTGCCGCTCTCCAAGCCCTACTGGCTCTCCGGGGGACGGCTGAAGTTCGAAGCGCTGGACAGCACCTTTATCCGGGTCGAGACGGATGGCGGGCTGGTCGGCTGGGGGGAGGGCTGTCCCTGGGGTGAGACCTATCTGCCGGCCTTCGGTGGCGGTATCCGCGCGGCCATGGAACTGCTCTTGCCCGTGCTGGTCGGGGAGAACCCCGGCGATATCGACCGCCTCAACCGGGCCATGGATCAGGCTTTGCCCGGCCATCCCTACGCCAAGTCGGCGCCCGACATGGCGCTGTGGGATATCGCGGGCAAGCGCGCCGGCGCGCCGCTGTTCGAGCTGTTCGGCGGGGCAGAGGGCGAGGGCGTGGCCGTCAATTCCTCGATCTCCACCGGCACACCGGACGAGATGGTGGCGCTGATCGATGCGGCGCGGGCCAAGGGCTACCGCACCCACTCGGCCAAGATCGGCGGGGCCGACATCGCCGGAGACATCGCCCGGATCGAGGCCATCGAAGCCGCCCTGCCAGCCGATGAGAACGTGACCTACGACATCAACCGCGCGTGGGTGCCCGGGGTCGCCATTCAGGTGATGCAGTCGGTGGCGGGCAGCGCCCGGGGTTGGTTCGAGCAGCCGTGCCAGACCCTCGACCAGTGCGCGGTCGTTGCCGCAAACACCACCCAGCCGATCATGCTCGACGAGTGCCTGCACACCTTTCAGGACCATATAAACGCCTGGTCCTGGTCGGCCGGGCAGGGCTGCAAAATCAAGCCCAACCGTCTGGGCGGGCTGACCCGAACCCGGCAGGTTCGCGACTTCTGCGTCGCCGTGGGCTGGCAGATGCACGTCGAGGACGTCGGCGGTACCGTGCTCGCCGAAAACGCTGCGCTGCACCTCGCCCTGTCGACGCCGGAAGAGAACCGGCTCGCCAGCTGGCTTGCGCACGCGCATCTGGTGGATGATTATGCCCCGGGGGAAGGCGCTCGCAACGAGGGTGGTATAGTGCGGCTGGCGGCGGACAAACCCGGGATCGGGGTCGAGCCGCCGGATGACTTGCTGGGCGAACCCCTGAGACACTTTTCCTGAGGCCCGTTAACTGAGGCTGGCTAATCGACGGTCAGACCAACAACCGAGACAATAACGAGGGTGACATGAACCAGATCGAAGCTCATCAGCACAGCCCCGCCAGCGCAGCAGACACGGCCGGGCTGGCCCACTGGCAGGCCCGCGCCGCCGAGGTGCTGCCCGCCGCTGGTTTCGGCAACTTTGACCCCGGCGTGATCCTCGCCCGCGGGCAGGGAAGCCGCGTCTGGGACGAGGACTGCAACGAGTTCATCGACCTGCTGATCGGCTCTGGCCCGATGATCCTCGGGCACGGCAACGAGGAAGTCGCCGACGCCGTCGCCGAGCAGATTGGGCGCGGGCTGACCTTCTTCACCAACAACAGCGCCGGGATTGCGCTGGCCGAGCAGATCGTCGAGGACATGGCCTGCGCTGAGCAGGTCCGCTACGTCTCCACCGGCGGCGAGGCGGATATGTACGCCATGCGGCTCGCCCGGGCCTTCACCGGTCGCGACAAGATCCTCAAGTTCGAGGGCGGGTACCACGGCATGTCGGCCGAGGCGCTGATGTCGCTGGCCCCGCAGCAGCTGGTCAACTTCCCCAACGCCGTTCCGGACAGCGCCGGTATCCCGCGCAGCGTCGAAGAGAATATGGTCATTGCGCCCTACAACGATCTGGAGGCCTTGCGCCAGCTGCTTGACCAGTTCGAGGGCGAGGTCGCGGGCATCATCGTCGAGCCGCTGCAGCGCATTCTCGCGCCCGCCGAGGGCTTCCTTGCGGGCTTGCGGGAGGAAGCAACCCAGCGCGGGATCGTGCTGATTTTCGACGAGGTGGTGACCGGCTACCGCTTCACCTACCACGGTGCCCAATCCTACTACGGCGTCACCCCCGACCTGTGCACGCTGGGCAAGATCATCGGCGGCGGTTTCCCGCTGGCGGCCATCGCCGGCCGGGCCGACATCATGGCGCACTTCGATAAGGGCCGTGTGGGCGCTGAGGGCTTCACCATGCAGATCGGCACGCTCTCCGGCAATCCGGTTGCCGCGGTGGCCGGGCTGAAGACCATGGAGATCCTGCGCCGTCCGGGGATGTACGAGGCCATGGCGGCCAAGGGACAGGTGATCATGGACGCCTACGCTGAACACCTCAGCGCGGCGGGAATTGCGCACCAGATTGTCGGCGAGCCATGGCTGTTCGATTGTGTGTTTTCGGAACGCGCCGTGACCGACTATCGCGGCGTTCTCGGCGGGGATGCCGACCTTGCCTGGGCCTTTAACCAGTCGATGCGGCAGAGCGGGCTGCTTAAGGCCGATGCCAAGCTCTACACGCATGCAGCGCTGACCGACGCGGATATGGATCAGATCCTCGGCGCGGTGAAGAAAGCCGCCCATTGCCTGTAACCAGCGAGCGTCGGTTCCCGCACGCCGCTGTCGGTGTGGCCGGCATTCTGGGGACTGCATGCGGTGGGAGCGGCCTTTGCCGCTGCCCCTCGCTATGCTGAACACAAATGGGTGAAAACGGCACGGCAGGCGAGTTACGTAAGGATTCCCAGAGAAATCCTGTCCTGCATCACTGTTTTCTGCGACATGGCGCCAGGGACCGAAAAAATTCCACTGTACGGCGTCTTGCAGAACTGAATTTCGATGAGCGGCAGATATCGCCGTTTCTGCCAGGAAATTTTTCTGATCTAGATTGATGCACGTACCACCTCTCAGAGCACTTTCAGGGTTACCGCAAGCAACTTTGCCGCCTGGCCCGAGGGTGCACAGGATCAACTGGTGCAAGCCCTGACCGACACCTATCTGGAGACCCGGGCTTCCGAGAATCTGGACATCGGCGCGATCCTCAAGGATCAGCGCCTTGGCCGCTTTGCCCTGCTGTCGAGCTTTGGCGCGGAGAGCGTGGTGATGATCCATCTGGTGACCAGCCTTGCCCGCGAGACCCCGATTTTGTTCCTCGACACCGGGCAGCACTTCCCGGAAACGCTGGCGTACGTCGAGCACCTTAAGTCCAGCCTTGGGCCCAATCTGCATATCATCAAGCCCAACCCGGACCTGACCCTGAGCGAAGACCCGGAAAAGACGCTGAAAAAGTCCAACCCGAACCAATGCTGCATGCTGCGCAAATCGTTGCCGCTGGGTGATGCGCTGCAGGGCTATGACACCTGGTTCACTGGCCGCAAGTGCTTCCACGGGGGCCTGCGGTCATTCATGCCGATGATCGAACGGGATCGACAGCATCTGAAAATCAACCCGCTGGCCCGGTGGTCCAAGCGACGGGTTGAGGCCTACTTCTACGAGCACGACCTGCCGCAGCATCCGCTGGAGCGTTTCGGCTACGCCAGCATCGGCTGTGAGCCCTGCACCGTGCCGATCGAGACGGGGCAGGATCTGCGCGAAGGGCGCTGGGCGGACATGCCGTCCAAACTCGAGTGTGGCATCCACCTTGGGCCGGATGCGACCCTGATCCGAGAGGCCTGAGACTGGGCCTCCCGATACCCCCCGATCAAGCGGCCATGTGGGCCCACGGACGGTCGCCGCGGTCGTCGTTCTCAAAGGCGCTGATATCGCCTTCGTGCTCGAGGGTCATGCCCACGGGGTCCAGCCCTTCGAGCAGACGGCGCTTGAGGCCGGCGTCCAGTTCGAAGCGGATGATTTCACCGTTGGGGCGTTCGATAGTCTGCTCTTCCACGCTCACTTTGATGGTGGAGGCCTGATTGGCGTCGGCCATCAGCTTGTCGACCTGCTCCTGGGGCAGGCGGATCGGCAGAATCGAGTTGTTGAAGCAGTTGTTGTAGAAAATATCGGCGAAGGTCGGGGCGATGATCACTCGGAACCCCCAGTCCAGCAGCGCCCACGGCGCGTGCTCGCGGGAACTGCCGCAGCCGAAGTTGTCGCCGGCAACCAGAACCGTGCTGTCCTGATACTGCGGCTGGTTGAGCGGGAAGCTCTCGATCGTGTTGCCCTCGGGGGTACGCCGCATCTCGTCGAACAGGCCGGTGGCAAGGCCAGTGCGCTTGATCGTCTTCAGGTACTGCTTGGGGATGATCATGTCGGTGTCGACGTTGACCAGATTGAGCGGGGCGGCGACGCCGCTGTGAGAAACCAGCTTATCCATGGGGCTCTGTCTCTTCTCTCGTAAATCGTGTTCAAGGGCGCGGCCGGTCGATCCGGCGGCGCGCGGCATCAGAAGTCGCGGACGTCCGTCAGGTGACCGGTGATCGCGGCGGCGGCGGCCATGGCCGGGGAGACCAGGTGCGTGCGACCGCCCCGGCCCTGTCGGCCCTCAAAGTTGCGGTTCGAGGTCGAAGCGGCGCGCTCACCCACGGCGAGCTTGTCGTCGTTCATGGCCAGACACATGGAACAGCCCGGCTCGCGCCAGTCGAAACCAGCCTCGCGGAAGATCGCAGCGAGGCCTTCTTCCTCGGCCTGTGCCTTCACCAGACCTGAACCCGGAACGACCATGGCGCGCACGCCGTCCTTGACCCGGCGGCCCTTGGCGACCTCGGCCACGGCGCGAAGGTCTTCGATCCGGCCGTTGGTGCAGGAACCGATGAACACGGTATCGACGGCAACGTTGCTCAGCGGTTCACCGGCGGTCAGGCCCATGTATTCGAGGCTGCGGGCGGCGGCCTCCCGCTTGTTGTCGTCCTCGAAGTCGTCGGGGTGCGGAATGTTGCCGGTGATCGGCGCCACGTCCTCAGGCGAGGTGCCCCAGGTGACCATGGGCGGGATTTCGGCGGTGTCGAGGGTGACGGTCTTGTCGTAGTGCGCGCCGGCGTCGGTCTCCAGCGTCTTCCAGTAGGCGACGGCCTCGTCCCAGCCTGCACCCTGCGGGGCCAGGGGGCGGCCGTTGAAGAACTCAAAGGTCTTCTCGTCCGGCGCGATCAGGCCGGCCCGGGCACCGCCTTCGATCGACATGTTGCAGATGGTCATGCGACCTTCGACCGACAGGCTGCGGATGGCTTCACCGGCGTATTCCATGACGTAGCCGGTGCCCCCGGCGGTGCCGATGCGACCGATGATGGCGAGGATCAGATCCTTGGCGGTGACGCCGGTACCCAGCGGGCCGTTGATCTGGATCAGCATGTTCTTGGACTTGGCCAGCGCCAGCGTCTGGGTGGCGAGCACGTGCTCGACCTGGCTGGTGCCGATACCGAAGGCCAGCGCGCCGAAGGCGCCGTGGGTCGAGGTGTGGGAGTCACCACAGACAACGGTGGTGCCGGGCAGGGTGAAGCCCTGCTCGGGGCCGATGATATGGACGATGCCCTGGCGCGGATCGTTCATGCCGTAGACCGGCACTTCGTTGTTCGCGCAGTTTTCCATCAGGGTTTCGACCTGAATCCGGCTTTCCTCGTTGGCAATACCGCCCGCGCGTTCGGAGGTCGGCACGTTGTGGTCCGGCACGGCGAGGGTCAGATCGGGTCGACGCACCTTTCGCCCGGCCAGTGCGAGGCCTTCAAAGGCCTGCGGTGAGGTCACTTCGTGGACCAGGTGGCGGTCGATGTAGATCAGTGACGTGCCGTCTTCATTTTCACGGACGACGTGCTTGTCCCAGATTTTATCGTAGAGGGTTTTGGGGCCAGCCGAAGTACTCATGCGATGGGTCCACCTTTCTAGAGCGGTTCAAATCATCAATACGGGAAGTCCCATACAACGCAGACGGGGCTTTGTCATCGCACTGTCACGCAAGTCATGAGTGCAGCACCGCTGCATACGGATAACCTGCACAGCCCGGGCGAGGCCGATAGGCTGTGGCCTCCAAAGGGAGATTCTGCCAGTCTCCGGGGCAAATCATCACCGATCCACTCTACGCAAGGCCTGAATGATGGCTCCGCCCTCGTCATCTTCGTCTTCTTCCTCCGCTTCACCCGCCTCGTCCGGGTCGTTCCCGTCTCAGGCAACGTCGGCGGGAGCGGTAGTGCGCTCAGACCGCCCGCAAGCGCTGGAAAGCCTGCCGCTCGCCGTCGATCTGGACGGGACGCTGCACAAGGGCGAATTGTCGTGGTGGTCGCTGCGGGTGGCGTTCTGGCTCAACCCGTGGAAGGCGGCCCGCGCCGTCACCCGGCCCCGGCCAGCGGCCAAGCAGGCGCTCTGCGATATCGCCCTGCGTCACTTCGATGCCTACGAACTGCGCTGGAACGAGCCGTTCGAGAGCTGGCTGGACCAGCAGGAGGCCCTCGACCGGCCGATGGTATTGGCCAGTGGGGCAACGCGGGAGATGGTGCGGCGTGTAGCGGCGGAATTCGACCTGTTCGACACCTTTCTGGCCAGCGACGAGACCACAAATCTGACCGGGGAAGCCAAGGCCGAAGCCCTTAGCGCCCTGTTCCCCGATGGCTTTGTTTACGCCGGCAATGCCCGGCAGGATTGGCCGGTGTGGCAGGCAGCGCGCGGTGCAGTGCTGGTCAACTGCGCCCCGGATCTCGAGCGGCAGGCGAGGGAAGCCTTCGCCGTCGAGGCCGTCTTCCCACGCGAATAACCGCAGCCAGCGCCGAGATTCCCTGAAGACCGGCCCGTAAGCCGTGCTAGTTTGCGAGCAGGCAACAACGATACGCGATTTGCGGGGCAGCAAGACAGGACCATGGCCGACAAAATCCTCGTTACCGGTGGGCTGGGCTATATCGGCAGTCACTGCGTGGTGGCACTGTGCGAGGCTGGCTTCGAGCCGGTCATCGTCGACAATCATTCCAACGCCCGGGCGTCGGTGCTGGAGCGACTGGAACGCCTCACGGGTCGGTCGATGACTTGCTACGACCTCGATATCCGCAACCGCGCCGGGCTGGAAACCCTGCTCCAGCGCGAACCCTGCTCGGGGCTGATCCACCTCGCAGCCTTCAAGGCAGTGGGGGAGTCCGTGGCCCGGCCGCTGGTGTATTACGACAACAATGTTGGTGGCTCGGTCAGCCTGTTCGACGCTTTCGAGGCCGCCGGTGGCGGTGCGATCGTGTTCTCGTCCTCGGCGACGGTCTACGGCGAGGTCAACGCTGAACCCCTGCACGAAGCCCTGCCGGTCCAGCCCAACAATCCCTACGGCCAGACCAAGGCGATGATGGAGCAGGTGCTGGCCGACATGGTGCGGGCACCGGGCGCGCGCAGCCAGGGGCTGGCGTTGCGCTACTTCAACCCCGCAGGTGCCCACGACAGCGCCCTGATCGGTGAAGACCCCAAGGATCAGCCCAACAACCTGTTCCCCATCATCGTTCAGGTCGCGGTTGGTCAGCGCGAAAGCCTGACCATCTTCGGCGAGGATTACGACACGCCGGACGGCACCGGTGTGCGCGACTATATCCACGTGGTCGATCTGGCGCAGGCGCACGTGAAGGCGTTGCAGGCGCTGCTCGGTGGCGGCTTCGAGGTCCCCTTTACCGCGCTCAACCTTGGCACAGGCACGCCCTATTCGGTGCGCGAGGTGGTCTCGGCGTTCGAGGCCGAGCTCGGCCGCAGCCTGCTGCAGACCCTTGGCCCGCGTCGCCCGGGCGATGTTGCCACACTGCTCGCCGACCCGAGGGCTGCTGCAGAGCAGCTGGGCTGGACCGCCGAACGCGGGCTGGAGGCCATGGTTACCGACGCCTGGCGCTGGGCGGGCGCGGCGCGGCAGTGGGGCCTGTGGGATGAGGATGACTGACCCGATGTTCAGGGTCGGCTCGTGTTGCGGTCAGTGAAGTTGTGACGCAGTTGTGCTACCGGTCCGTCGGCGGTTGATGTAGCAGAACAAAGATAGCCGGAGGGCCTGTACCGCCGGATCGGCACGAGTGAGAAGAATACGATGGCCGCAGCTGCCAATCCGAAACGGCCCTATGCGCGTCTGCTCAACCCGACTTCGATCGCGGTGGTCGGTGGCGGCTGGGCGGCTGCGGTCATTGAACAGTCCGAGCGCATGGGCTTTGCCGGCGACATCTGGCCGGTGCATCCGACCCGGGCCGAGGTCCGTGGACGCCGGGCCTACGCCAGCATCAACGACCTGCCTGCAGCGCCCGACGCCACCTTCATCGGCGTCAACCGCCAGACGACCATCGACGTTGTCCGCGATCTCGCGGCATGCGGGGCGGGCGGGGCCACCTGCTTCGCGGCGGGCTGGGCCGAGACCGACGACGGCGGCGCCTTGCAGGATCAACTTCTCGCCGCCGCGGGTGATATGCCGATTTTCGGCCCCAACTGCTACGGCCTGATCAACTACCTCAGCGGTGCGACGCTGTGGCCGGATGTTCACGGCGGGGAGCGGGTCGAGCGCGGGGTCGCGCTGATCTGCCAGTCTTCCAACATCGCCATCAACCTGAGCATGCAGCAGCGCTCGCTGCCGCTGGCCTACGTGCTGACGGTCGGCAATGGCGCGCAGGTCAGCCTCGGCAACATGATCGAAGCCATGGCCGCCGAGGACAGCGTGACCGCCATCGGACTCTACATCGAGGGCTTCGGCGACCCGGTGGCGTTCATCGAGGCGGTGCGCTTCGCCCACGAGCGTGGGGTCGCCGTAGTGGCGCTCAAAGCCGGGCAGAGCGACGGCGGGCAGGCGCTGACCCTGACCCACACCGCAACGCTCGCAGGGGGCGCAGCGGTCTCCACAGCGCTGCTCTCACGGCTTGGGGTGGCCGAGGTCTCGACCCTCACGAGCCTGCTCGAAACTTTGAAGATCCTGCATTTCAAGGGACCGTTGGACAGCCGCCGGGTGATGTCGGTCAGCTGTTCGGGCGGTGAGGCGGGCCTGATGGCCGATCTTGGCAGCGCGCTGGGGTTGGACTACCCGCCCTTGAGCGAGGCGGAGGCCGCGCGGATCGGGGCCAGCCTGAACCGGCTGGTCACGGTCTCTAACCCCTTTGACTACAACACCTTCGACTGGGGCGATGCCGACGCGCTGGGCGCCATGTGGGACGGCATCCTGGCGGTGGATGTCTCCCACCCCATGCTGGTCATCGACTGGCCGCGCGCGGGTACGGGGCCGACCCACACATGGGACATCGCGATCGAGGCTGTGGCCAGCGCGCTCGACATCACGGACCGGAAGGCCGGGGTGCCAGCGCTGGTCTCCAGTCTGCCCGAGAGCATGCCGCCCGAAGCTGCTGCCAAGATTTCCGCGCTAGGGCTGATCCCCGGACACGGCCTTGAAGACCACCTCACCGCCGTCGCCGGCGCCGCCGATATTGGGGCTTTCCGCGCCGCGCCGCCTGCTTTGCCCTACGTGCTGCCCGGGGCAGGTCCCGAGGGCGCCGTCATGCTCGACGAGGCGCAGGCCAAGGCTGCCCTCGCGGCCCATGGTCTGCCGACCCCGCCGCATGCGGTGTGTACCAGCGTCGACGAGGTTGCCGCGGCTGTGGCTGATTTCGGCGCATCGGCGGTGAAGATTCTGGGCGATTTCGCCCACAAGACCGAGCTGGGCGGTGTTCTGCTGGGCATCGCCGACGAAGACGCCGCGCGGGCGGCTGCCTCTGACCTTCTGGCGCTTTCCGACCGCGTGCTGGTCGAGCCCATGGCCGCCAAGCCGCTGGCCGAGCTGATCCTCGGTGTGGCGCGGGATCCGGTGGTGGGCCTGCACCTGGTTATCGGTGCCGGTGGGGTTTTGACTGAAATTCTGCAGGACAGCACGATCCTGCTGTTCCCGGTGGACGAGAAGGCCGTACGTCAGGCGCTGGAGGGACTGAAGGTCTGGCCGCTGCTGACCGGCTACCGCGGGGCGCTACCGGCTGACATCGAGGCGCTGGTCGCGGCGGTCCTGGCGCTGGCGGCTTTCGTCGAGGCGGAACAGCAGCGTCTGGTCGAACTCGACATCAACCCGCTGTTCGTGCATGCGAAGGGGGAGGCTGCGGGCGTCAGCGTGGTCGACGCGCTGATCCGGTTCTCGCCTGACCGCACGCCCCCCCGTCGAGTAACACTGTGAGGAGATCATGATGAGCTCACCAATTTCCACCCGTCGCGAAGGCGGAATCCTCGAGGTCACGCTCGACCGGCCCAAGGCCAACGCTATCAACCTGCAGACCAGCCGCGAGATGGGGCTGGTGTTCGAGAGCTTCCGCGATGAACCCGAACTGCGGGTGGCGATCGTGCGCACGGCCGGTGACAAGTTTTTCAGCGCAGGCTGGGACCTCAAGGCAGCGGCTGACGGCGATGCGGTCGACGGCGACTACGGCGTGGGCGGTTTCGCCGGGCTGCAGGAGCTGCGCGACCTGAACAAGCCGGTGCTCGCCTGCGTCAACGGCATGGCGGTCGGCGGCGGGTTTGAGCTGGCGCTGTCCTGCGACATGATTCTGGCCAGCGCACATTCGTCCTTTGCGCTACCGGAGATCAAGGCCGGGACGCTGGCCGATGCGGCCACCATCAAGCTGCCCAAGCGAATTCCCTATCATGTCGCCATGGACCTGCTGCTGACCGGGCGTTGGATGGACGCTGAAGAAGCCCACAAATGGGGTTTGGTGAACGAGATCCTGCCCGACAAAGAGATGCTGGAGGCCCGGGTCTGGGAACTGGCCCGGCTGCTCGAAAGCGGGCCACCGCTGGTGTTTGCAACCATCAAGGAAGTCGCGCGCGAGGCCGAAGGACAGCGTTTTCAGGACACGATGAACGCGGTCACTAAGCGCAAGCTGCGCAGCGTTGACGTGCTCTACGGCTCCGAGGATAACCTCGAGGGCTTCAAGGCCTTCGCCGAGAAGCGTGACCCGGTGTGGAAAGGCAAGTAAGCTCGCCGCACTACTCTAAAGTCAGACTGATGACCGCCAGCCAGTCCGTCCCCGGTCCGTCGCAAACCGTTCAGGAAAGCAGGCTTCAACAGGCCTGCCGGAGATCAACCATGGCCTACGAAACCATTAAAACCGCAGTCGACGGCTATGTCGGCATTCTGACGCTTAACCGACCGGATTCGCTCAACGCCTTTACCACGAAGATGCGGGCTGAGTTCAGGGCTGCCGCAGCAGAGCTCGAAGCTGACCCCGAGGTCCGCTGCATCGTCCTGACCGGCGAAGGCCGGGCCTTCTCGGCCGGTGCCGACCTCAAGGAAACAGCGGGCCTGCGCGACATCACGGTCGAGCGGGTTTTGGTCGAAGAGTACAAGCCCTGCATCCTCGCCATCACCAACTCGAACAAGCCGTGGATCGCCGCCGTCAGCGGCCCGGCAAGCGGGATCGGCGCGGCCTTTGCTCAGGCCTGCGACCTGATGATCATGGGGGAGGGCGCCTATATCTACATGGCCTTTGCCGCCATTGCGCTGGTCCCCGACGGGGGCAACACTTGGCAGATGGTGCGCCAGCTTGGCTATCGCCGGGCTTTCGAAGCCATCATTGAAGGCCACAAGATCCCCGCTGCGCAGGCGGTCGAATGGGGACTGTCGAACAAGATGGTGGCCGACGTGAGCCTGCAGCAGGAGGCCCGCGACTGGGCCGCCCGGCTGGCCCAGGCGGCGCCGCTTTCTGTCCGTCACGTCAAGAAGGTCTTGCGCGCCGCCATGGATCAGGATCTGGAGGCGACCATCGATCAGGAATCGGTGCGTCAGAACGAGTGCATCGGATCGAAGGATTTTGCCGAGGGTGTGTCGGCTTTCTTTGAAAAGCGGTCTCCCGCCTTCAAGGGGCGCTGACCGCGCCCCGGTGTCAGCGGCGCAGGGATATCTGGCTTAGTCCTGCGTTTGGCGCCGCTCGGTCACCTTGCCGCCCTCAACACCGATGAACAGCCGTCCGGCGAGCAGTTCCAGCGCTGCTTCGCCGAACAGGTCGTAGCGCCAGCCGGTCAGGGCCGGGACGCCGGCGTCGGCGCCCTTTTCTGCAAGAATTTCCAGCTCTTCGGCATTGGCTACGATGCGCTGCGCCACGTCGGCGTTCTCCGAGCGCGCCTTGAGCAGCACCCGCAGCAGCGCCGCCCCCTGCGCGGCTGAGTCAGACAACGGCTTGCGTTTCTTCAGTTTCGGCGCGGCGTCGCGGGGCTTGGCGAGGCCTTCTTCGACAGTCGCGAGGATGGCCTGTCCCTGCTTGCCGCGGGCAGCGTTGTCCGAATACCCCCGGACCTCGCCGAGATCGGCGGCGGTTTTGGGTGCGCTGGCGGCGATTTCCATCACCGTGTCGTCGCGGATAATCCGGTTGCGCGGCACGTCGCGGCGCTGCGCCTCCAGCTCCCGCCAGGCAGCGACCGAGACCAGCACATTGAGGAACTGTGGCTTGTCTCCGCGCGGCTTGAGGCGGCGCCATGCGTCCTGCACGTCGGGCTGGTAACGGCTGAGGTTGGCGACGGCGGCCATTTCTTCTTCGACCCAGCCCACGCGTCCGTCGCGCTCCAGCCGGTTGGTCAGCTCGATGAACACCGTGCGCAGGTGGGTGACATCCCCGAGGGCGTAGTTGATCTGGGTATCCGTCAGCGGGCGCCGCGACCAGTCGGTGTAACGAGCGGTCTTGTCCAGCTCAGCACCTGCGAGGCTGCGGGCCAGCCGCTCGTAGCCGACCTGATCCCCGAAGCCGCAAACCATGGCCGCGATCTGGGTGTCGAATAGCGGGTTGGGCAGGGTGCCGGCCAGTTTGGCAAAAATCTCCAGATCCTGCCCGGCGGCGTGGAAGACCTTGGGCATGCTGGTCTCGGTCATCAGCGCGAACAGTGGCGCGAGGTCCATACCCGGGGCCAGCGGGTCGATCGCGACGGCCTCGTCATCGCTGGCGACCTGCACCAGGCACAGCAGCGGATAGTAGGTCTTTTCCCGGACAAATTCGGTGTCGACGGTGAGGAAAGTGGCGCTGGCCGCGCGCTGGCAGAAGGCTTCGAGGGCGACCTGGTCTTCGATCATGGCAGGATGGGTCATGGCGTCTATTTAGCGCCGAGCCGGGTTAAAGACCATGCCCTGCGACGCGGGGGCGTGCTGCGTGGATCGATAAGTGGGGATCGGCCCGGTTTCAATCGCGGTTTCACGGCCGGTTCTCGGGCCTCGTTCACGTCCGGGGGCGGGTCGCCAGCCAGACGCCGAAGCTGGCCAGCAGGATGCCACCCCACGTCGTCCAGCGCAGGCCATCGCCGAAGATAAACCAGGACGTGACCGCGACCAGCGCCGGGATCAGGTAGAAATAGCTGGCGACGTTGATCGCCGACTGGCGCTGCAGCAGCGTATTCAGCAGCGCCACCGCAGCCACGCTGAGGATCAAAATCAGCCATCCCAGCCAGAACAGATATTCCGCATTCAGCGTCGGCATGCGCTGCTCGAACAGGGCGGCAAAAGGCACTGTCACCACCAGCGCGCCTGCGAACTGCCAGACCGCGCCTGCGCGCCAGTCAAAGGCCTGCACGAATTTCTTCTGGTAGACCGATCCAACCGCAATCCCGACCAGGGCCAGCACGATGGCGATCGCCGAGCGGGTGCTGCCGACCTGCCCAGCGTCGAAGACCACCACCAGGACGGTACCCATGAGCCCGAGGATCAACCCGGCCCACAGCGTGAGCGACGAGCGCTCGGCGAGCAGCCACAGCGCAAGCACGGCGGTGAGCATGGGCTGAAGCCCTACGATCATCGACGCGGTCGCCCCCGACATCCCGTGCTCCATGGCCCAGAAAACCCCGCCCAGATAGACCCCGTGCAGCAACCCGCCCGCGACCATCAAATGCCCGCGCTGCGCCCAGCTCGAGGGCCAGACAGCCCGGCCCAGCCACGCCAGCGCAGTGAGCAGCACCAGCACCAGCGCAAAGCGGATGCTCAACGTCGTCAGCGCCGGGCCATGGGGCATGGTGCCGCGCGCGCCGAGGAACCCGGTGTGCCAGAGGATCACGAAAAAGACCGGGAGGAGGGGCAAGAGCCGCTGCATAAGGGGCCTGTGGGGTGGAAGGACAAAGGCGATCATCCCAGTCCGCCGCAAACCACGCAAGCGCGTGGGGCAATTGCCCGGTCTGCGTGGCTGCTTTAGAAGGCGGGTGACACTTGAGCAAAAGGCCGCTGGCGAAGCCTGCCCGACCGGCCAACAGACAGGACCCTGAGTGATGATCGACGCCCTGCATCCCTACCGCAGCCATACCTGCAACGACCTGCGTGCCGACCATGTCGGCAGCACAGCCCGGCTGTCAGGCTGGATCAACCGCCGCCGCGAGCACGCCGGCCCGTTGTTCATCGACCTACGCGATCACTACGGCGTCACCCAGTGCGTGGTGCTGGAGAGCAGCCCGCACTATGAAACCCTGCGCCGGGTCAAACTCGAATCTGTAGTCACGCTGACCGGTCGTGTCATGCAGCGCGATGATGAGGCCGTGAACGACAAGCTCGACACCGGCCAGATCGAAGTCTACGTCGACGACGCCGAGGTACAGTCGGCAGCCGAGCAGGTGCCACTACAGGTCAATTCCAACGACGACATCAACGAAGACCTGCGCCTGACCTATCGCTACCTCGACCTGCGCCGGGAAAAGGTCCACGCCAACATCATGCTGCGCGCCAAGGTGATCGAGTCCCTGCGCCGCCGGATGGTGGAGCAGGGCTTCACCGAGTTTCAGACCCCGATCCTGACCGCGTCCTCGCCCGAGGGTGCGCGCGACTTTCTGGTGCCCTCGCGCCTGAACCCGGGCAAGTTCTACGCCCTGCCGCAGGCCCCGCAGCAGTTCAAGCAGCTTTTGATGATGGCGGGCTTCGACCGCTACTTCCAGATCGCACCCTGTTTCCGTGATGAAGACAGCCGGGCTGACCGCAGCCCCGGCGAGTTCTACCAGCTCGACTTCGAGATGAGCTTCGTCACTCAGCAGGACGTTTTCGACGCGATCGAGCCGGTGCTTCACGGTCTGTTCACCGAGTTCCACGACGCCTCGGGCAGACCGCATGCCGTGACCCCGATGCCGTTCCCGCACATCGCCTTTGACGACGCGATGACCCGCTATGGCTCGGATAAGCCCGACCTGCGCAACCCGATCATTCTCGACGATGTCACCCCGCATTTCGACGGCTCAGGCTTCAAGATTTTTGCCAAGCTGATCGCCGAGAAGGACTTCCGCGTCATCGCTGTGCCCGGTAAGGGCGGCGGCTCGCGCGCGCTCTGTGACCGCATGGACAGCTGGGCGAAGAAGCAGGGCAAGCCCGGGCTGGGCTACATTTTCTGGCGCCAGACCGACGACGGCGGCCTCGAAGGCTCCGGCCCGCTGGCCAAGAACATCGGCAAAGAGCGTACCGAAGCCATCCGCCAGCAACTGGGGCTAGAGGCGGGTGACGCCTGCTTCTTCACCTGTGACAAGCGTCTGCCGGCGCTGCAGTTCGCCGGGCAGGCCCGCAACGAAGCCGGCCGCGAACTGGGCCTGATCGAAGAAGGCGCCTTCAAGTTCGTCTGGATCGTCGACTTCCCCATGTTCGAGGAAGACGAGGAAACCGGGAAAATCGAGTTCTCGCACAACCCCTTCTCCATGCCACAGGGCGGCATGGCGGCGCTGGAGAACGACGATCCGCTCGAGATCAAGGCTTTCCAGTACGACATCGTCTGCAATGGCATCGAGCTCTGCTCCGGTGCGATCCGAAACCACCTGCCCGAAGTCATGTACAAGGCGTTTTCGATCGCCGGCTACGGCCAGGACGTGGTCGAAGCCGAATTCGGCGGCATGCTCAACGCGATGAAGTTCGGCGCGCCGCCGCACGGTGGTGCAGCCCCCGGGGTCGACCGCATGGTGATGCTGCTGGCCGATGAGCCCAGCATCCGCGAGGTCATCGCGTTCCCGCTCAACGGGCAGGGACAGGATCTGATGATGCAGGCACCTTCGGAAGTCAGCGACGTGCAGCTGGATGACCTGCACTTGAAGTCCGTGCCACTGCTGGAAATCACCTGATCCAGCGCTTACGGGTTCGCGGAGGACGACGCAGCGGAGGGCCTCCGGTTCTGTCTGTTGGGCAGAAGGATAAAAAAGCGGCGAGCCCGAAAGTGCAGGGGCGAGGAAGTTAGAAGAGAGACACTCCCGGACCCGCGCGCTTCATCTGAATTGGCGCTTTTGCCACCGCTGTGACCCCATGTTGTCTGACGGTAGCCGCGCTTCGAACGGTGCCTGTGGCGGCCGCTCGGCCGGGCCTTGCACCCGACACAATAACTGTGCCCGGGGATGGCTTCGTTGCCAGAAAATCTGTCGGATAATGAGCAATCCAACGGCTGTTGTTGCATAAATGCCCCTGAATTTATTGCCTTTTTTCCGAATCGCTAAATTAGAGATATAGTGGAATCGCCCTGTCCAATTGGGCAATTCCACTAGTTTGTCGCGACAGGGGACTGAAACCCTCTGCCAGCGCCGTTTCCTGCCTTTCATTAAGGAAGGCGAGGTTAGTTCGACGGCTCCAGCGCCTGCAGCAGTGCGCTGATGTTGTGGTTCATCATGGTCAGATAGGTTGTTGCCGGACCGCCACGCACCGACAGGGCGTCTGAGTAGAGCCGACCGCCGACCTCCAGACCGGTTTCATCGGCGATCTGATTGACCAGATCGGGGTTGGTGATGTTTTCGACGAACAGACCAACCACCTCTTCATCGCGGATCTGGCGGATCAGCGCCGCCAGCTCGCGCGCGGATGGCTCGGCTTCGGTGTTGACCCCCAGCGGCGCGAGGAAGCGCAGCCCGAACTGTGCCTCGAAGTAACCGAAGGCATCGTGACCGGTGACCACTGTGCGTCGGCCTTCGGGGAGGGCCGAAAAGCGGGCCGAGGCATCGGCCAGCAGGGCGTCCACTTTGGCACTGAAAGCCGCAGCGTTGTCAGCAAAGGCCTCCGCGCGATCCGGTGCAAGCACGCTCAGGCCGGACGCGATGCTGGCGGCGTAGAGCTTGGCGTTGTCGAGGGCGTTCCAGGCGTGGGGGTCGGCCTCACCTTCGACGATCTGCGGTGTGATGGCTTGCGTTGCGACGATCACCGGCGCGCTGGCCTCGGCCGCGACCACCAGATCGCTGATCCAGCCCTCAAAGCCCAGCCCGTTGACGAAAATGATGTCGGCGGCTGCCACCGCGCGGGCATCGCCAACGCTGGGGCTGTAGACGTGGGCGTCGCTGTCGGGGCCGACGATGCTGGTCACGGTGACGTGGTCGCCCCCGACGACCTCGACCATATCGGCGAGGATTGAAAAGCTCGCCACGGCGTTGATGGTGTCGGCTTCAGCCTGCGCCTGGACGGAGGAGGCCAGCAGGCTGAAGGTAGCTGCCAGGCTGAAGAGCAGAGTGCGGAGTGGGGTGCCGGTGGCGTGAGAGCGGATCATGGATCTTTCCCGATTTTTGATTTGTTGGAGAGGGTGGAGCGGGTCCTGCGGCCGCTGAGCCTGCCGAGCAGGTCGAGGCCGTTCTGACCGAAGGCCAGAGAGACGAGGAATACGAGGCCGGCGACCAGTATGATGCAGGGGCCGGAGGGGACGCTGTCGAGCCAGAAGGACAGCGCCAGACCGAGCAGGCCGCTGCCGGCGCCGAAGGCGAAGGCGAGCACGACCATAGGCGTCAGTGCGTTGACCCAGTAGCGGGAAGCGGTGGCGGGGACGATCATCAGACCAACGGCCATCAGCGTGCCCAGCGCCCGGAACCCGGCGATCAGGTTGAGTACGACGAGGATCATGAACAGAGACCGGATCAACCAACCGTGCCGCGACTGGGACCGGGCAAAAACGGGATCGACGGTCTGCAACACCAGCGGGCGCAGGATCAGCGCCATACCCAGCAGCGTCAGCGTGGTCGAGCTGCCGATCAGCACCAGCGTGCCGTCGCTCAGGCCCAGCACGTTGCCGAACAGAAAGCCTTCCAGATTGACTGCCGTCCCGCGTACCGAGAGCAGGAAGATCCCCCCCGCCAGCGCCAGCAGATAGAGCGTGGCCATGCTCGCGTCTTCGCGCAGTAGCGTGACCCGCGCCAGTAAGGTCGAGAGCAGGGCGACCCCCAGCCCGGCGATCAGACCGCCCAGCGTCATCGACAGCACCGACAGGCCAGCGAGGGCGTAAGCCAGCGCAATACCGGGGATGGCAGCATGGCTCATGGCCTCCCCGGCAAGCGACAGCCGCCGCAGCACGAGGAAACAGCCGACCGGTGCCATGCCCAGCGACAGAACGATCACGGCCAGAATGGCCTTGCGCATGAAGGCAAATTCGAGGAACTCAAGCACGCCCGTCCCCTTTCCCGCTGCCGGCGGATGAGGCTGCGGCGATCAGGGCAGCCTGATCGGCGGCCATGTAGCCCCGATCAACCAGCCGTTCGGGGGTCAGTACCTCGCGCGTTGGTCCGTAAACGCTGCGCCCACGCCCCATGAGCAGCGCAGCGGAGCAGTGCTCAAGCACGGCCGAGAGGTTATGCAGGACCACCATCAGCGCGCGGCCTTGTCGGCTCCAGTCGAGGATCAGCGCCATCAGGTCGGCCTCGGTGCTCTGGTCCACGGCGGCGAAGGGCTCATCGAGGATGATCAGGCGCGCATCCTGCACGATGGTGCGGGCGAACAGCGCGCGCTGCAGCTGGCCCGCAGAAAGCTTATGCAGAGGCAGGGTCGCAGCATCGCTCAGCCCGACCTGCTCAAGCGCGGCCTCTGCCGCCTGGCGGGTGGTGCGACCCGCGCCCTGAAAAAAGCCCAGACCCGCCCAGCCACCGGTTGCGGCGAGGTCGATGACCCGCATGGGAAAGCGGCGGTCGAATTCGCTGAGCTGGCCCAGATAGCCGATCGGCGCAGGCGGCGCGCCCGCCGACCAGTGCAGCCGTCCGCCGAGCAGCGGCGTCACGCCGAGGATCGACTTCACCAGCGTCGATTTGCCGGAGCCGTTGTAGCCGATGACCGCGAGGATCTCGCCTGCACTGAGGGAAAAGTCGACCCCGCCCGCGACGGCGTCATTGCCGTAGCCCAGCACGAGGCCTTCGCCGGAAAGCACCCTCAGGAAAGAATAAGCAGGGCGAGCCCGGCCCAGCACAGGGCGGCAAGGGCAGCGGCACCGCTCAGCAGCAGGGCGCGCGACGGCCCGGTCAGGTCAAAACCGGTGTGGTCGCGGGACGCAGCTCGGGCGTGTTCATCGAATGTTGTCATGGTCTCTCCTGCAGGGTCACCCGCCCTTGGAAAAGGTTGATCGACACCCTGGCAGGTCTTCTGGCTCGCGGGTCACTGCGCTCTTGCTCCGGCCTTCCCAACGCGCCGCCCGGATCGGGCAGGGGCGTCAGTGGCGATGGTGGAGCTGCGCTCGCCGCTTACAGTTGCGGGGACAGCCTCGGATTTGGTCCCTGTTGGGTACGCCGCACCGATGTTCCCTATTAAGTCTCCAGCCTTGGACTGTGTGAGACACCAAAGGTAAGCGACGTTCTGCCGCAGATCTCCGGCATCGGCAAGAGAGCAGGCGGCGATAAATCAACAAAATGCGACCGGCGATGGTGAAAGGCGCCTTTCGGGCTGCCCCTGTGCCTTGCCGGGGTCTTGTGCTAGGCCCAAACGCAGACTTTCCCGGGCGAACAACCAATGTCTGATCAACGCGACGACCGCAAAACCCTGTACACCGCCGCCGACCTCGACGGCGTCGATCATCTCGACAGCCAGCCGGGGCAGGCGCCCTTCGTGCGCGGTCCCTACGCCTCCATGTACACCCAGCGGCCCTGGACCATCCGCCAGTACGCCGGGTTTTCGACCGCCGAGGAAAGCAACGCCTTCTACCGTCAGGCGCTCGAGGGCGGGCAGCGGGGTCTGTCGGTCGCCTTCGACCTCGCCACCCATCGCGGTTATGACAGCGATCACCCGCGGGTGCGCGGGGATGTCGGCAAGGCCGGGGTGGCCATCGACAGCGTCGAGGACATGGGGCGGCTGTTCGACGGGATCGCCCTGCGCGATGTCTCGGTGTCCATGACCATGAACGGCGCGGTGCTGCCGGTGCTGGCGGCCTTCATCGTCGCCGGGGAGGAGCAGGGCGCGGATCAGGCCGAGCTGGCCGGGACCATCCAGAACGACATCCTCAAGGAGTTCATGGTCCGCAACACCTTCATCTATCCCCCCCAGCCCAGCCTGCGCATCGTCGGCGACATCATCGCCTACACGGCCGAGGCCATGCCGCGCTTCAACTCGATCTCGATCTCCGGCTACCATATGCAGGAAGCCGGGGCCTCGCTGGTGCAGGAGCTGGCCTTCACCCTCGCAGACGGGCGCGAGTATGTCCGCGCGGCGCTGGAACGCGGCCTCGACGTGGACGCCTTTGCCCCGCGCCTGTCGTTCTTCTTTGGCATCGGCATGGATTTCTTCGCCGAGGCCGCAAAGCTGCGCGCTGCCCGGTTGCTGTGGTCGCGGATCATGGCGGAATTCGGCCCGCAGAACCCCAAGTCGCTGATGCTGCGCACCCACTGCCAGACCTCCGGCGTCTCGCTGCAGGCTCAGGACCCCTACAACAACATCGTACGTACGGCCTTCGAGGCGATGAGCGCCGTGCTTGGTGGCACACAGAGCCTGCACACCAATTCCTTCGACGAGGCCCTCGCGCTGCCCACGGAATTCAGCGCGCGCATCGCCCGCAACACCCAGCTGATCCTTGCCCACGAAACCGGGGTTACCGACGTGGTCGACCCGCTGGCTGGGTCCTACTACGTCGAGCGGCTGACGGCTGATCTGGCCGAGCAGGCCTGGGCGCTGATCGAGGAAGTCGAGGCCATGGGTGGCATGACCAAGGCTATCGAGGCGGGCTGGCCCAAGGCACAGATCGAAACCGAGGCGATCCGGCGGCAGGCTGCCATCGATACCGGCGAGCAGGTTATCGTCGGGGTCAACCGCTTCCAGCGTGAGGAAAGCGACGCCGTTGACGTGTTGGATATCGACAACCACGCCGTGCGGCAGGCGCAGATCGAACGGCTCGACGCCCTGCGCGCCGGCCGCGATGCGCAGCGGGTCGAGGCGACACTGGCAGCGCTGGAGCGCGCTGCGCAGGATGGGGGCAATCTGCTGGCGGCCTCGGTCGAGGCCATGCGCGCCCGGGCGACGGTGGGCGAGGTCAGCGACCGCCTGCGCGCGGTCTTCAATGAACACGACGGCAGTCCGGCGCTGGTGCGCGGGGTCTATGGTGAGGCGCTGGGGCAGGACCCGCAGCTGCAGACCCTGATCGCGCGGGTCGCGGCGCTGGACGAGCCCCCACGGCTCTACATGGCCAAGTTGGGTCAGGACGGGCACGACCGGGGTGCGCGGGTGATTGCTTCAGCCTTCCTCGACTTTGGCTATGCGGTCGAGACTTCGGCGCTGTTCCAGACCCCGGAGGAGGCGGCGGCGCAGGCAATCGAGGCTGGCGCCCATGTCGTTGGTGTGTCGTCGCTGGCCGCCGGGCACAAGACCCTGCTGCCAGCGCTGATCGAGGCGCTGCGCGCGGCGGGGCGCGAGGACATCATCGTTATCTGCGGGGGGGTCATCCCGGAGCAGGACCACGCGGAGCTGGAAGCGGCGGGGGTGGCGGCGATCTTCGGCCCCGGGACCAACGTGCTCGACGCGGGCGCGCGCGTGCTCGATCTGGTCACGGGCAAGCGGCGCAACGCCTGAGACCGGTCGATTGCCGTCGCTGGCCAAGGGTCAGCCGCGGCGGCGGGCGACAATGTAGTACGATGGCGGTTTGCCGCCCGGGAAACTGCCCGCTTCCACGACATCAAAGCCCGCTCGGGTGATCATGGCTTCGAGCCCTTCGATCGAGAAGAAGCGGACTACCGGGGGCGCCTTCCCGATCAATTGCATCAGCGGGATCATCACGCGCATCGCCATGCGCTGCAGCGCCATGCCTATGGCGCCCAGACAGGGGGTCTTGCTGATAAAGTATCCCCCGGGCTGGACAGCCTGCGCCACACGAGCCAGCAGGGCCTCGGGGTCGGGGACCAGATGCAGCAGGCTGTGGGCGAACACCGCATCATAAGCGATGCCGTCGGCGAAGCTGTCGGGCGCGCTGGCGACCCAAAACGACACCTGGTGATCGGGAGCGGTTTGGGTTTGGCGCCCTTTGGCAATGTCGATCATGGCTTCGGAAATGTCTGTTGCTTCGAAGGTGCTGACGTGTGGGCGCAGGCGGATCGCTGTCGACCCCGTGCCGCAGCCAATTTCGAGCGCGCGGAACCCGGGTCGGAGGTAGCTGATCGAGCGCTCGCAGGTGAAGTTGTAATCGGCTTCATCGAGCACCGGATCCTGCGCATATTTGGTGGCAATCTTGTTCCAGAAGGTTGCTGGGTGGGTCACGGGTGGGGCTCTCTGTCTGTTAATGGGGTTTTGTCTGGACGAGTGCTGTGGTTCTAGCCTGTTTGAAGTTATGCAAAAATTCCGGGAAATCACTGAAGTGATATAAATATTTGTATAGAATCGGGGGCTGGCTCATGGACTGGAATCACGTAAGGGCCTTTGTGGCCACGGTGCGATCCGGCTCGCTGTCGGGTGCGGCGCGGGCGCTGGGCCAGACACAGCCAACGATTGGGCGGCAGGTTCAGGCCCTCGAAGCGCAACTCGGGGTCGTGCTGTTCGAGCGCGAGGGACGGCGCCTGAGGCTGACGCCAACGGGAACCGCCCTGTTCGAGCATGCAGGCGCCATGTCAAAGGCGGCGGAACTGCTGAGCCTCGCGGCATCGCGGCATTCAGATGACATCACAGGCACGGTCAAAATCACCGCCAGCGACATGCTCTCGCTCTACGACTTGCCGCGCATCATTGCGCAGATTGCCCGCAAGGCGCCGGGGCTGCGGCTTGAGATCGTCGCCAGCGACGACATTCAGAACCTGCAGCGCCGCGAGGCCGACATCGCGATCCGCCACGCCCGTCCCGAGCAGGGAGACCTGATTGCGCGTTTGGTGGCGGAAAGCAGTGCGGGGGTCTACGCCGCGCAATCGTATATCGACGCCTTCGGTGAACCGAGCCTTGCAACAGGCCTGCAAGGGCACCGGTTTATCCCCTTCGGCGATCCGGCACGCATGACGGCGGTCATGAAGGGCTATGGTGTTGAGCTGACAGCCGAGAACTTTGTTCACGACACCGCCAGCGGTCCGGTGGCCTGGGCGATGGCGCGGGAAGGCCTCGGCCTGTGCCTGATGAGCCGGCACCTCGGCGATCAATCACCCAGCATGGTGCGCGTGCTGCGCGACGCCCCACCCTTGTCTTTTCCGATCTGGCTGGTGACCCATCGCGAGCTGCACATCAGTGCCAAGATCCGTTTGGTTTACGACGCACTGGCTGACTCAATTCTCCAAACGTTCGTGGTCGCAGAGAGCGAGGGTCAGGGCGGTCATGCTGACTGAAAGTGTTCAGTCCCGATTGGACGCGTGGGATTTGAGCCCTGAGGACGAGCTGGTCGAGACCGGGTCCTCGTGGCTGGTGCCTGTCCGCTGCGAGGACGGGGCCTTTGACACCGCTGTCGCTATGCTCAAGGTCGCCAAACCCGACAGCGACGAACGCCCCGGCATGGCGCTGCTGCAGTGGTGGGGCGGCGAGGGCGCGGTGCGGGTGTTGCGCCGCGACGCCGACGCCATCCTGATGCCGCGGCTGGATCAGCGCCCGGCGCTGGGCAACCTCGACGATTTCGACGATGCCCGCGCCTTCGACATTCTGGTGACAACCACCGACCGGCTGCACCGGCAGGTGCGACGGGCGCTGGGGGCTGGTGAGGGTAGGCCGCCGCCCGCCGGGTTGATCCCACTGACCGATGTCCGGCGGCACGTATTCGGGCTGCCGCTGGCCCAGAGTGAGCGGTTGGCGCGATGGCGGGCCTTTGCCGCCGGCTTTGACCTCGGAGGCCCCAGGCCGCTGCCCCTGCACGGGGATATCCACCACGGCAATCTGCTGCACGATCCCGGGCACAACCCCGGGCATACCCCCGGACAAAGGGACAGCAGCGGCGGCTGGGTGGTGATCGACCCCAAGGGCTATGTCGGCCACCCGGGCTATGATTTCGCCAACCTGTTCTTCAACCCCATCGATCAGCCCGGCCGGGTTGCCGATCCGGCGCGCATGCTGCAGCTGGCCGAGTCCATCGCTGCCGTATCTGCCAGCGGCGGGTCTGGAGCAGACAGGGACAATGGCGTCCGCAGCCCGGGCGAGGCGTTGGATTTTGCCTACCTCTACGGGGGGTTTTCGGTCAGCTGGGGGGTCGATCAGCCGTGGTTCGAGGCGCGGATGGGGCAACTCAGCCTGATCGAGGAACTGCGAGGCGCGCGCAGCTGAGACGCCTGCAGCTGAGGCGTCGAGGTACGACGGGGCTTGATCGCGCCCGCGCGCTGGGGTCAGATGCACGCGCGTTTCTGCGGGCCGCCGATCGTTCGCGGACCCGCACGCCTGAAGACATTAAGACCCGCAGCCAGAAAGCCTCGTCGCATGCAACCCAAGTCCCATTACCCCGTCTCTGAGCGCGATCCGGCCACCGTGGCCAAGACCCACGCAACCGCTGATCAGTACGCCGCGCTCTACGACCGATCGCTGGATGACAACGAGGCCTTCTGGGCCGAGCAGGCCCAGCGTCTGGACTGGATGACGCCCTTCACCAAGGTCCGGCACGTGGACTACGGCGCGGGCAGCGGCACCGACGTGAAGATCCGCTGGTTCGAAGACGGTGCGCTGAACCTGTGCGTCAACGCCGTCGACCGGCACCTGCCCGAGCGCGCCGATGATGTCGCCATCATCTTTGAGGGCGATGACCCGAACGAAGCCGCTGAAATCACCTACGGCACGCTGTCCGGGCACGTGAACCGGTTGGCCAACGGCCTGCGCCAGATGGGCGTGAACAAGGGTGACCGGGTGACCCTCTACATGCCCATGATCCCCGAGGCGGCCTATGCCATGCTTGCCTGCGCGCGGATCGGGGCGGTGCACTCGATCGTCTTCGGCGGGTTCTCGCCCGAGGCGCTGGGCCAGCGCATTGTCGGGTGCGAGAGTGATTTTCTGATCACCGCCGATGAAGGCCTGCGCGGGGGCAAGGCGATCCCGCTCAAGGCCAACGCCGACCGCGCGATCGAGATTTCCGGACGCGATGTCGCCACGCTGGTGGTGCAGCGCACCGGCGGGGCGGTGGACTGGCACCCGCAGGATACCTGGTACCACGAGCTGGTCGACGGCCAGCCCGAGGCCTGCGAACCCGAGCCGATGAACGCCGAAGACCCGCTGTTCATTCTTTACACCTCCGGCTCGACCGGCAAACCCAAGGGCGTGCTCCACACCACCGGCGGTTACGGGGTCTATGCGGCCACCACGCACCACTTTGTCTTTGATTATCGCCCGGGCGAGGTGTTCTGGTGCACCGCCGACGTGGGCTGGATCACCGGGCACTCCTACATCGTCTACGGCCCGCTGATGAACGGGGCGACCTCGCTGATGTTCGAGGGCGTGCCCAATTTTCCCGATGTCAGCCGCTTCTGGCAGGTGATCGAGAAGCACCGCGTCAACATCTTCTACACCGCGCCGACCGCCATCCGCGCGCTGATGCGCGAGGGCGATGATTTCGTGACCGGGGCCAACCGGTCTTCGCTGCGCCTGCTCGGGTCAGTGGGCGAGCCGATCAACCCTGAAGCCTGGCGCTGGTACCACGACGTTGTCGGTGAAGGGCGCTGCCCGATCGTCGACACCTGGTGGCAGACCGAGACCGGTGGCATCCTGCTCAGCCCGCTCCCCGGGGCGACCGACCTCAAGCCCGGGTCGGCGACCAATCCGTTTTTCGGCATCCAGCCGGTGATCGTCGACAACGACGGCGCCGAGATCGCCTGGGCGCCGGGGCAGGAGATCGAGGGCAATCTGTGTGTGAAGGCCAGCTGGCCGGGGCAGATGCGCACGGTCTACGGCGATCACGCACGTTTTGTGGATACCTATTTCAGCCAGTTCCCGGGGCTGTACTTCACCGGTGACGGCTGCCGCCGGGATGGCGATGGCTACTACTGGATCACCGGGCGGGTCGACGACGTGCTCAACGTCTCCGGTCACCGCATGGGGACGGCGGAGATCGAAAGCGCGCTGGTTCTGCACGAGCAGGTCGCCGAGGCGGCTGTGGTCGGCTATCCGCACGACATCAAGGGGCAGGGCATCTACTGCTACGTTACCCTCAACGCCGGCGAACAGCCCTCAGAAGCGTTGCGCGCCGAACTGGTCCGCCACGTCCGCACCGAAATCGGACCGGTGGCGACCCCGGACCTGATGCAGTTTGCCCCAGGCCTGCCCAAGACCCGATCGGGCAAGATCATGCGCCGGATCCTGCGTAAGATCGCCGAGGACGATTTCGGCAACCTCGGCGATACGTCGACGCTGGCCGATCCGTCGGTGGTCGACGACCTGATCGAAAACCGGGCCAACAAATAGACGGCGCTGGCGGGCCCGCCAGCGCTCAATCGGACGGACCGCGCTGCGGTCCGGCGCCTTGCCAGCGTCTCGCGCCGCTGCGCGCCGTCTCGACGCTCGTTTCGGGGCGCTGCCCCATCGCCGGGTCAAGGCCGCTGTGCGCCGCCGTTGGCGGTGGCGCTGCGCGCCAGCCCTGACCCCGCTCCCCCCGCGTTCGCCACGTGGCAGGGGTTCAGGCAGGCTGAACCCCGGATTTAAGGGGCTTGAGGCCCGAACGCGGTTGGCCCCGTGTCGGGTTGAGGCTAAGAGCCTTGTCAGCACCCCGCTGAACCGCCAAAGGAGGGCTGTTCTGCTGTGACGTTTCTCGCCATCCTTGGCGTAACCCTGCCGCTGGCGGCAGTGATTGCGCTGGGCTTCCTCGCCGTCTGGCAGGGTTGGTTCCCGCGTGCAGCCATCCCCGGGGTTGGCGCGTTTGTGCGTAACTTTGCCATTCCAGCGGCGATTTTCGCCGGCCTGAGCGTGCAGGACTTTGGCGCCGTGTTTCACGGTGGGTTCGTGCTCGCCTTTACAGTGGCCTCGCTGCTGTCGTTTCTGCTGACCTACCTGCTGGTGCGGGGGCCGGGGGGTGAAGGCGCGACGCCGGCGGCACTGCTGGCGCTGGTGGGGTCCATGTCCAACGGCATCATGATCGGCATGCCGTTGGTCACCGCGCTGTTCGGCACGCTGGCGCTGGCGACCATCGCCCAGCAGCTGCTCGTCGAAAACCTGCTCATCATTCCGCTGGCCCTGCTGCTCGCCGATCTCGGTCGCAGCCGAGCACAGGTGGGACAGGCGGGCGCCGGTCAGAGCGCGGCGGTGCCGGGCGATGCAGGCACGCCTGTTGGCAGCCCGGCTCAGCGCCTGCTGCGGGTGCTGGCCGGTGTGGCCCGCAACCCGATCGTGGTCGCGACCCTGCTGGGGCTGGCCTTCGCCGGGCTTCCGGTTGCAGTGCCGGGGCCGGTCGAGCGGGGCGTGGCGCTGCTGGCGGGTAGCGCTGGCGGGTTGGCGCTGTTCTTCGTCGGGGCCAGTCTCTACGGCACCGACCTCAGCGCCAGTCTGAACCGGATCGCGGCGGCTGTGACCGTCAAGATGCTGTTCCACCCGCTGATCGTGCTGGGCGTATTCTGGGTGGTCATGCTGGGCTGGAAGGCGCTGGGCTGGCTGCCGGCTAATCTAGTGGTGGTCCACGCCTGTCTGATCATCGCCTGCCTGCCCACCGGCGGCATGCTGCCGGCCATCGCCGCGCGCTATGGACAGGATCAGCCGGTGTCGCTCGCGCTGGCGTTGATGACACTGATCAGTGTGGGGTCGGCGCCGCTGACCGTGTGGCTGGTGCTGCGTTTTCAGCCCTTCGGCTGAGGTCCCGGCCTGTGACGGTGCCGGCTCGCCGAAAGCGATCGGCAGGGCGTGGCAGGGCAGGGCGCTAGGACGCGCCCGGGATTCCCAGCTCGCCCACGACCCCGCGCTCGGCCGACCAGCCCAGCGGGTCGCCGAGGAAGGCTTCGACCTGGTCCAGCGTGATCTTGTCGAAGGCCTGCTGCGCCCGTGCTTCGGCGAGGACATCGCGCCAGGTCGCCAGCGCGTGCAGGCTCACCCCATGCGCTGCCAGCGCCGGGCGGGTCTGTTCGAAAATGTCGTAGAAGAACAGTACGAAGGTGTGGGCGCACTCGCCATCGGCGGCCCGGATAGCGTCGATGAAGCGGAACTTCGAGCCGCCGTCGGTGGTCAGGTCCTCGACCAGCAGCACCCGCTTGCCCGCCACAGGCGCACCCTCGATCTGCGCATCGCGGCCAAAGCCCTTGGGCTTCTTGCGCACGTAGTTCATCGGCAATCCCATGCGCTCGGCGATCCAGGCGCTGAAGGGGATGCCCGCGGTCTCGCCCCCGGCGATGGCGTCAAAGGCCTCCAGCCCGACGTTGCGCTGCAGGGTGGCAACGGCGAAGTCCATCAGCGTAGCCCGCAGCCGCGGAAACGAGATCAGACGGCGGCAGTCGATGTAGACGGGCGATTTCATGCCGCTGGTCAGGGTGTAGGGCTCGTCAGCGCGGAAGTTGACCGCCCCGATCTCGAGCAGGGACCGAGCGGTGACCTGCGCCATCAGGGCGGGGTCGATAAAGGCCGGAGCTTGCATGGGGGTCCTCTTGAGTGGCGGGCTTGTCGGGCAGTCGGGCAGTCGGTCAGGCAGGGCGGGGCGGGGTTCAGGGTCGGACGCGCCAGTGTATCGGGCGCAGGGGATCGAAGACGGTGACGCTCCGGTCGCCGACCTGTATCGGGTCGGGCGGGCGCAGGGGCGCTTCGCAGCGCTCTAGGGTCAGGCGCGCCTCGCTGACCGGCAGGCCGTAGAAGCCCGCGCCGAAGCGGCTGACAAAACCCTCCAACCGATCCAGCGCATCGGCATCCTCGAAGGTCTGTGCCAGACAGGCGAGCGCGTTCGGTGCCGAGAACACACCCGCGCAGCCGCAGGCGTTTTCCTTGAGGTGGGTCGGGTGAGGGGCGCTGTCGGTGCCCAGAAAAAAGCGCTGATCACTGCTGGTCGCTGCCCGCAGCAGCGCGTCCTGGTGGCGCGCGCGCTTGAGCACGGGCAGACAGTAGTAGTGTGGTCGCAGGCCCTCCACGAGCATGTGGTTGCGGTTGAGCATGAGGTGCTGGACGGTGATGGTCGCCCCCAGCCGTCCACTCTGGTCGCCGCTGACATAGGCCACGGCCTGCTCGGTGGTGACGTGCTCCATGACCACCCGCAGCGTGGGAAAGCGCTGGCGCAGGGGGTCGAGCACGTCGTCGATAAATCGGGCTTCGCGGTCGAAGATGTCGACCTCGGCGTGGGTGACCTCGCCGTGGGTCAGCAGCGGAATGCCGCGGGCGGCCATGCGCTCGATCACCGCATCGACCCGGGTCAGATCGCGCACGCCGGCGTCCGAGTTGGTGGTTGCCCCGGCGGGGTAGAGCTTGACGGCCGTGATCAGCCCCGCATCGAAGCCCGCTTCGAGGTCGTCGGGGTCGGTGGTCTCGGTCAGGTAGAGCGTCATCAGCGGGGTGAAGTCGCAGCCGCTCGGGATCGCCTCACGGATGCGGTCGGCGTAGGCCTGTGCGTCGGCGGCGGTCCGCACCGGCGGCACGAGGTTGGGCATGACGATGGCCCGGCCGAAGTTTCGGGCGGTATGGGGGAGCACGGCCCGCATCATCTCACCGTCACGCAGGTGCAGATGCCAGTCATCGGGACGGGGAATCGTCAGGGTCTGGGTCAGGTCGGCGCTCATGGGGCAGGTTTAGACCAAGCCTTGCAGGCGCGTAACCCACGGGTCTGCATGGCGCAGACGCGGTTTTCCACAGGCTTGATGCAAGAGTCCCCTTACAGAAATACAATTCTAAATAGCAGTATTTAATTCGAATAAAATATGTTTGAGGAGAACGTTCCATGCGCCGCCTTGTCCAAGCGACTGTTGCCCTGTCATTTCTGGCCCTGTCGGGCTGTGTCTTTTCGGCGTTGGATAAGCAGGTCGAGCATTCTTTGGGCACCCTGGATGATGCCGCTCTCGCCACCGCTGACGAGGCTGCAACGATTGTCACGCAGGACTGGGAAGGGCTCGAAGGATCGGCCGAGATCAACCTCGAGGATGGTGTGCTGACCGTTGTCTCGGAGGGAAGGCTGGAAAAGTCGGGCAAGTTGACCGTCTCAACCAGCAGTTTTGAATTCAGCCGCATCGATGAGGACGGCTACGCCCGCTTCGACCTGATCGAAGGCCGCATGTGCGTGGATGGCTCGAAGAACTAAAATCGGGAACGGTCCGGCTCGGCCACCGCGCGCATCATCAAGTCGGATCGCTCCGACCGTGCCGTGCTGATCTTCGTGCAGTTGAACACCATTGGCGACAACAGTCCCATTCCGTTCGTCCAGAACACTTACTAAAGCGGCACGGCGGAATTTATCGTCTGGTCAGGTTTGGAGCGCTGAGCCTGCGCGCTTTGAGCGCGAGGCCCTAGCGCGCGTTGCGGAGGTGCCGGTTGAGATAGACCTGAACCGTACGCATCATCAGGATCAGAATCGCGGTCGCCAGCACAAAGTACAGGGCAACAATCGGGTAGGCGATGAAGGGGTTGAAGGTCCGCTCGGCAAAATACTGGGCGTAGTAGAGCGCATCACCGCTCTGCCGCCGCACCGGGAAACCAGCGCCCAGGAACACGATCGTGGTCGCGTGGAACAGGAAGATGGCCTCGTTAGTATAGGCCGGCCAAGCCAGCCGCATCATGGTCGGAAACGTCACGTCCCGGAACCGGTCGAAGGGGCTCAGGGCATAGGCCCGCGCAGCCTCGAGGTCTGAGTTGGGCACGGCCCGGTAGGCACCGTACAGGATTTCAGCGGCATAGCAGGCGGTGTTGAAGAACAGCACCACGCTTGCCCCGTAGGCCGCCGTGCGGAACACACCCAGACCGAAGCTGGCAAAGATCAGATAGCCGATGAAGAACTGGATCAGCAGTGGTGTACCGCGGAAGGTGTAGATCATCACCCGCGCCGGGCCGGTCAGGTACCACTCGCTGCGCGACTTCAGCAGCGCGAGGCTCAGCGCGAGGAAGAACCCGGTCGACAGCGATATCAACCCGAACAGGATATTGCGCAGCATGCCCGAGCCGATCAGCACGGTCATGTTGCACAGGTTGATCGGCGCGCCGCCCCGGGTGTTGGTCGCTCCGGGCAAGCCGCGCTCGCCGATGCCGAAGCTGCGCAGGCCGTACTGATCCAGAGCCGTGAGGCATTCGCTGAGCATTTCCATGGGCTAGACCCGCCCACTGGTGGTTTCGTTGATCACCATGCCCTTGTTGAAGCGGCGTTCGAGCCGGGTAAAGACCAGCTGCGAGAGCATTGTTAGGGCGAGGTAGAAGATCCCCAGCGCGATAAAGTACCAGAGCTTCCAGTCACCGTGCGGATAGGTCGAGTAGCGCCGGGTCGCCATTTTCCCGAGCAGGTCGGCATAGTAGATGATGTCCTGAATCCCGAGCAGGAACAGCAGCGGCGTCGCCTTGATCAGGATCAGCCAGAGGTTGGAAAAACCGGGCAGGGCGTAGCGCCACATCTGGGGCAGGTGGATGTCGAAGAACACCTGGCGCTGGCTGAGCCCGAAGGCCGATCCGGTCTCCCGCTGGCCAAAGGGAACCGCCTTCAGCGCCCCGTCGATGATGTTCGCGGCAAACGATCCAAACACGATGCCGTAGGCGACCACGGCGAGCACGATGCGGTTGAACTGGGTCGGGATGATCGCGGCTTCCGAACAGGGCTGGATGTTGATGCCGTTGAAGAACGGCTCGGCCGAATCCCGGCAGTAGACGAAGCTGTGCATGACGTATTCGATGCCGATCTCGATCGTCAGCGGCACGAACAGGAAGAAAATGATGTCCGGAATGCCGCGGACCATGATTACGTACAGCGAGCAAATCTGACTGATCACCGGCCAGCGAGAAGCCTTGCCCAGCGCGCCCAGAAATCCCAGCAGCAGCGCGACCGGAACAGTAAAGGCGAGGATCAGCAGCACCACGCCCGCAGCCCGGAAGATGCTGAGGTGCTTCTTGGTGGTGAAGTAGCAGCTGAACCACTGCGCACGTTCCTGAACGCTGATGCTCAGCGCCTCGTCGCCCAGAGCAAGCTTCACCTGCTCGGCGATGGCGGGGCAGTGCTCGAACATCAGCGATGATCCGAGGCTGACAGGAACTGCTGCAGCCGATCAGATTTGGGGCTGTCGAAGATCTCGGCGGGCGTGCCTTCTTCTTCGATGCGCCCCTGGTGCAGGAATACAACCTTGTCGGCGACATCGCGGGCAAAGCGCATGTCATGCGTGACCAGCAGCATGGTCCGGTCTTCTTCAGCCAACGATTTGATCACCCGCAGCACTTCGCCCTCGAGCTCGGGGTCGAGCGCCGAAGTCGGTTCGTCGAACAGCAGTGCGGTCGGGTCCATGGCCAGCGCGCGGGCGATGGCGGCGCGCTGTTGCTGACCGCCGGAGAGCTGGCTGGGGTAGGCGTCGGCCTTGTCGGCGATACCAACGCGATCGAGGGTTTCAATGGCGCGCTGGCGCGCTTGGGCCCGGTCGCGCTTGAGCACCCGACGCTGCGGCAGCATGACGTTCTCAAGAATGGAAAGGTGCGCCCAGAGGTTAAACTGCTGGAATACCATCGACAGGTCGGCGCGGATCCGGTTCACCTGACCTGCGCTTGAAGGCACCCGGGCCGGGCCCTTGTTGGAGAAGGTAATGGCCTCACCGGCGATGGTGATCTCGCCGCGCTCCGGCACTTCGAGCAGGTTCACGCAGCGCAGCAGCGTCGATTTGCCCGAACCCGAAGAGCCGATCATGGCGACGACATCGCCGCGCCCCGCCTCGAGGTCTACGCCTTTGAGTACGTCGAGCGAGCCGAAAGACTTTTCGATGCCGGCAAGCGCGATGATCGGGGCAGCGTCTGAAGCAGGGCCCGTGGCAGCCTCCGGGGCAGGGTCCGGGGCATGGGCCGGGGCAGAGGTGTCCGCTGAGGGCATAGGCCAAGGGTCCGATACAGTTTCGCCCCAAGGTCTATTGAAAGGCAGCGGAGAGTCAAATTCTTACGACGCGGCGCCAGGCATCTTTCTGATCGTACGCCGCTGCCCCAGCCAATCAGACAAACGGCACGTTGACCACGGTCGCTTCGACCATACTGCCGTCGGCGACTTCCGCGAGGATGGTGTTGCCCAGCTCGGATTCCGCCGTGAGCACGCGGGCCAGCGCGATGTTGCGCTCCAGCCGCGGCGACCACGTGCTGGCGCGCAGGGTGCCGATCTCGCTGCCATCCTTGCGGGTCAGCTGCATGGGCTTGACCGCCCCGGGCAGGGGCTCGCTGCCGGCGAGGTGGAGCCCGACGAGTTGCTCGCGCGGGCCTTGCTCGCGGATACGCAGCAGGGCTTCTTTGGCCAGAAAGTCATGGTCTCCGTCGAGGTCGCACCACTTGCCCAAGCGGCACTCGAAGGGGTTGTTCTGCTCGTCGAAGTCGGTGCCCCAGCTGAACAGACCGCTCTCGATCCGCTCGATCGGGTTGGGGGTTCCCGGCCCCCAGTTCTCGCCGAGCAGTGTTTCGCCGGCAGCCCACATGAGGTCGTAGAGCTCCCCGCCCCGCGAACCGTCGCAGAGGTAGATCTCGAAGCCGCCCTGCTTGGACCAGCCCGAGCGCTGCAGCACCACTGGGATGCCTTGGATCTCGGTTTCGATGAAGTAGAAGTAGCGGATGGCGCGGATTTCTTCGCCGAAGACGGCCGCGACCACGTCTTCCGCGCGCGGTCCCTGAATGGCCAGCGGTGACACGTCCGGCTCGGTTACGACCACGTCCAGCTCCATGGCGTCGGCCAGCCCCATGGCGTAGAGCTTGACGTCGCTGTCCGCGATCGACAGCCAGATTTTATCTTCGTTGAGCTTGAGCAGGATCGGATCATTGATCACCCCGCCGTCGCGCGACAGGATCGGGGTGTAGAAGCCCTGACCAATCTTGCATTTGGAGACGTCGCGCGGGGACATCAGCTGTGCCAGCTTCATCGCGTCCGGGCCTTCGAGCTGAACCTGCCGTTCGACACCCACGTCCCAGATGGCCGCGTGGTTCATCAACAGGTCGTACTCGCGCCCCGGATTGCCGTAGCTGGTCGCCATCAGCATGTGATTGTAGATCGAATACATGCAGGCGCCGCGCGCCTTGGCGCGGTCGAAGAAGGGTGAGCGGCGGGCGCGGGCGCCCATTGCAATTTCCGGGCGGTCCGGGTCACGTGGGTAAATCAAGGTCCTTGCCCCCTGTGTTTTAGGCTCGGGTTGCATGTTGAGATCAGTCTGACCCAAGGGGCTAGCCCGGGCGTCCGGGTTCAACAATCCTACCCGGACCGCTCACCGGCCGATTTGCGACACGGCGCACGTCCGTGACAGTTTGACCCGTGCTGCACAATCGGCAAGGGATAGGGCCGCAGTGCGTCAGCAGGAGGGGGTGTGTATGCGCTATCAGGCGGTGATCTTCGATTGGGCCGGGACAACCGTGGATTTCGGCTCGTTCGCGCCCATGGGTGTGTTCGTCGAGACCTTTGCCGACTTCGGGATCGAGGTCAGCATCGATGAAGCCCGCGCGCCCATGGGGCTGCCCAAGCGCGCCCATATCGAGGCGATGCTGGCGGCACCCCGGATCGCCGCCGCCTGGCAGGATACGCGGGGCGCGGTGCCGACGCAGGCCGATGTCGATGCCCTCTATGCCCTGTTCGTGCCGAAGAACGAGACGGTGGCGGCGCGCTATGCGAGCCTTGTGCCGGGTACGGTCGAGACTATGGCGGCGCTGCGGGCGCGGGGGCTGAAGATCGGCTCGACGACGGGCTACACGCGCTCGATCATGGCCCACGTGCTGCCGGTGGCGGCTGCACAGGGCTTCAGCCCGGACAATCTGGTCTGCTCGGACGATCTGCCCGGGGGGCGGCCCGGACCGGGGGGCATGCTGCGCTGCTGCGCCGACCTTGGCGTGGACTCCCCGCGGGCGCTGATCAAGGTCGACGACACCGTTCCCGGAATCCTCGAAGGGGTGAGCGCCGGGGCGCTGACGGTCGGGGTCGCGCTTTCGGGCAATGCCGTGGGACTGAGCTTGGAGGCGCTTGCCGCCTTGCCCGCTGCCGAGGTCGACTCGCTGCGTGAGAAAGCCGGAAGCATTCTGTTGAAAGCCGGAGCCGACCACGTCATCGACACCATCGCCGACCTGCCGGACCTGCTTTCATGGCTGGATCCCTGAGCGCGTCGTCCCCGAAACGGCGCTTTGTGTGCCGTTCGGGTCATATTAATCTACATTGGAATAAAAAGGGGTCGCTTTGATCCCGGGCTTTGCCGTAGGTTGTCCCGCGACGATCCCGGGGGCACCAGGAAGACAGATGAACCACCAGCCAAAGATCGAAACGTCGCCACCGGTGGCGGACGAGATCCGCCAGACAACCTGCTACATGTGTGCCTGCCGCTGCGGCATCAACGTTCACCTGCGCGGTGGTGAGGTTTCCTACATCGAGGGCAACCGTGATCACCCGGTCAACCGCGGCGTTCTGTGCGCCAAGGGCAGCGCCGGGATCATGCAGCATAAGTCGCCTGCACGCCTGCGTGCGCCGCTCCTGCGGACCGGTCCGCGCGGCTCGGGTCAGTTCCGCGAGATCAGCTGGGACGAGGCGCTGGATCTGGCTGTCGAGTGGCTGGCACCGATCCGGGAGAAGAACCCGGAGAAACTGGCGTTTTTCACCGGCCGCGATCAGTCCCAGTCCTTTACCGGCTGGTGGGCGCAGCAGTTCGGCACCCCCAACTATGCCGCGCACGGCGGGTTCTGCTCGGTCAATATGGCCGCTGCCGGGATCTACACCATGGGCGGGGCATTCTGGGAGTTTGGTCAGCCGGACTGGGAGCGGACCAAGATGTTCATGATCTTCGGCGTCGCTGAGGATCACGATTCCAACCCGATCAAGATGGGGCTGGGCCGCCTCAAGGAACGCGGCGCCAAGGTTGTCGGCGTGAACCCGGTCCGCTCGGGCTACAACGCCATTGCCGATGAGTGGGTGGGCATCACCCCCGGCACGGACGGCCTATTCATCCTCGCGCTGGTGCACGAACTGCTCAAGGCGGGGAAGGTCGATCTCGACTACCTCAGCCGCTACACCAACGCCGGCTATCTGGTCCAGAGCGACCCGGAAAGTCCTGATTTCGGTCTGTTCCTGCGCAATGACGACGACGAGCCGCTGGTGCTCGACCGGCGCAGCGGCACGGTTAAGGCCTGGAATGAAGCGGGGGTGCAGCCGGAACTGGGTAAGACCTGGACCGATGCGCAGGGGCAGGCACACAAGCCGGTGTTCATGCTGCTGGCCGAGCGCTACCTCGACCCTGCCTATGGCCCGGAAGCCGTCGCCGAACGCACCGGCGTCACCACCGTGACCATCCGGCGGCTGGCCGCCGAGCTGGCGCATACGGCGTTCGAAGAAGAAATCGTCATCGACCAGCCCTGGACCGACTTCCGGGGCCAGCGCCACGAGACCATGATCGGTCGCCCTGTCGCCTTCCACGCCATGCGCGGGATTTCGGCGCACTCCAACGGCTTCCAGACCTGCCGCGCGCTGCACCTGCTGCAGATTTTGCTCGGCTCGGTTGAGGTTCCCGGCGGGTTCCGGTTCAAGCCGCCCTATCCCAAGCCGGTCGAGGCGCACCCGACCCCGCACGTCGGGGTGACACCGGGCGCGCCGCTCAACGGCCCGCACCTTGGTTTCGTGCGCGGGCCGGAGCATCTGGCGATGAAGGATGACGGCAGCCCGGCCCGGATCGACAAGGCCTTTACCTGGGAAAACCCGATGTCGGCCCACGGGCTGATGCACATGGTGGTCTCCAACGCCCACGCCGGTGATCCCTACAAGGTCGACGCGCTGTTTATGTACATGGCAAACATGGCGTGGAACTCGTCCATGAACACGCGCGGTGTCATGGACATGCTGACCGACACCGACCTGGAGACGGGTGAGTATGTCATCCCCAAGCTGATCTACGCCGACAGTTATTCCTCTGAGATGGTGGCCTTCGCCGATCTGGTGCTGCCTGATACCACCTATCTTGAGCGCCACGACTGCATTTCGCTGCTCGACCGGCCAATCTGCGAGGCCGACGCGGTCGCCGACAGCATCCGCTGGCCAGTGGTCGAGCCCGACCGTGACGTGCGTGGGTTTCAGACGGTTCTGGTGCAGCTGGGCGCACGCCTGGGCCTCCCGGGCTTTGTCACCGACGCCGGTGAGCCGGCGTTCGAGGACTATGCCGACTACATGGTTAACCACCAGCGCCGCCCCGGGGTTGGTCCGCTGGCGGGCTGGCGCGGGGAAGACGAAAGCGGCGCGGGTCGCGGGGCGCCAAACCCCGGGCAGCTCGACCGCTACATCGCAAACGGCGGCTTCTGGATGGAGCACGTGCCCGAGGAGGCGCTGTACTTCAAACCTTGGAACCAGGCCTATCAGGACTGGGCGGTCGAAAAGGCCTTTTTCGATAAGCCCCAGCCCTACGTGTTCTCAATCTACGTCGAGACCATGGCGCGCTTCCAGCAGGCCGCGCGCGGTCACGGCGAGCGCCAGCCGCCCGAGCATCTCCGCGCGCGGATACTGGAGACCCTCGACCCCTTGCCGTGCTGGTGGGAGCCGCTCGAAGAGCAGGCCGTGAGCCACAGCGATTTCCCGCTGCACGCCATCACCCAGCGACCGGCGGCCATGTACCACTCCTGGGGCTCGCAGAACGCCTGGCTGCGTCAGATCCATGGTCACAATCCGCTCTACGTCCCCACCGCCGTGTGGAAGGCGCAGGGCTTCGCTGAGGGCGACTGGGCGCTGGTGACCTCACCCCACGGTGCGATCACGGTGCCGGTGGCGCGCATGGACGCCCTCAACCCGCAGACGGTCTGGACGTGGAACGCCATCGGTAAGCGCAAGGGCGCCTGGGCGCTTGATCCCGACGCGCCTGAGGCCAAGAAGGGCTTCCTGCTCAACCACCTGATCCACGAGCTGCTGCCGCCCAAGGGCGACGGCCTGCGCTGGTCGAATTCTGACCCGGTGACAGGGCAGGCCGCCTGGTACGATCTGCGCGTGCGCATCGAGAAGACAGGGCCGCCCGCCGATGCCGCCAGCCTGCCGGAGACCGAGACGCAGGCTTCGCCCGTAGGGCAGGGGCCGGCGACCATTCGCTTCGGCCACGAGGAGGGCTGAACCCATGACGACTTTACCCGCCACCACCGAAAAGAAGCTGGGTCTGGCCATCGATCTGGATACCTGTGTGGGCTGCCATGCCTGCGTGATCAGCTGTAAGGAGTGGAATACCTCGAACTACGGCGCGCCGCTGTCTGACACCGATGCCTACGGCGCCGATCCGGTGGGCAGTTTTCTCAACCGCGTGCATACCTTCGAGGTGACCCCGGATCTGGGTGAGGCGGAAAAGCAGGTCATCGGAGAGACGCCGATTGCGCAGGTGGTTCATTTCCCCAAGTCCTGCCTGCACTGTGAAGACGCCCCTTGCGTCACTGTCTGCCCGACGGGTGCATCCTACAAGCGCACCGAAGACGGCATCGTGCTGGTCAACGAAGACGACTGTATCGGCTGCGGGCTCTGCGCCTGGGCCTGCCCCTATGGCGCCCGCGAGATGGACCCGGTCGAGCAGGTGATGAAGAAGTGCACGCTTTGTGTGGACCGGATCTACAACGAAAACCTGCCCGAAGAAGACCGTGAGCCCGCCTGCGTGCGCACCTGTCCGGCTGGCGCGCGGCACTTTGGTGATTTTGCCGACCCCGACAGCAACGTCTCACAGTTGGTTGCCGAGCGGGGTGGGATCAGCCTGATGGAAGAGCAGGGGACCCGGCCGGTGAACCAGTATCTGCCCCCACGCCAGAAGACGCTGGCCGATCTGGCGGCCAAGAACAGTGGCTTTCAGGGCGGCTGCGGAACGGCGCTCGCCGCCGAGGCCAAGGATGCCCCGGGCTTCTTTGGCTGGCTGGACCGCGCGCTCGATAAGATGGGCTGAACGAAGAAACATCGCGTTAAGCCCGGCCGAGCCGCCGTTGCGGCTCATCTCTGAGACTGAAGCGCGCAGCTGAGCTGCCAGAACCTACTTGAAAACGAGCTAAGGTACCATGCATCCAGCTCCTTCTATCATTATGTTTACCGCGCTCTCCGGGGTTGGCTTTGGCCTGCTGATCTGGCTGGGGCTGGGGGTTCCCGTCCTATCCAGCTGGACGGCGTTCTGGGCCTTTGGGCTGGCTTACGGCCTTTCGGTTGTCGGGCTGATTTCATCGACCCTGCATCTGGGGCACCCCGAGCGCGCGCTCAAGGCGTTCTCGCAGTGGCGGTCGAGCTGGCTGAGCCGGGAAGGGGTGGTTTCCGTCGCCGCTCTGCTGGTGATGGCGCCCTTTGCCTTCTGGCGGGTGTTTCTAGTGCCCGGCGGTGTCGGTGGGCTGGTGGGGCTGGATGGGCTGGCGGGGCTGGAGTGGCTGCGCTGGCTGGGTGTGCTGGGGGCTGCATTGTCGCTGCTGACGGTGATCTGCACCTCGATGATCTATGCCCAGTTGAAGACCGTGCCGCGCTGGAACATGGGGCTGGTGCCTGTCTTGTTCGTGCTGTTCTCCATTTCGGGTGGGGCGCTGGTGACCGCGCCGGTGGCCCAGACGGTGATGGGCACGGTGGTCATGCTGCTGGTGCTGACGGTGCTGCAATGGGGCTATTGGCGCCAGGGTGACCGCCGGTTTGCTGCTGCTGGGCACAGCATGGAAACCGCAACGGGCCTCGGCGGGATCGGATCGGTGCGCTTGCTCGAGAGTCCGCATTCGGGGACGAACTACCTGCTTCGTGAAATGGCCTTCCAGATTGGGCGAAAGCACCAGCGTCGGCTGCGGCTGATCGCGGCGGTGATGGTTGGACTGGTGCCGGCGCTGCTGTTGGTGACGGTTCCGCTTTGGTGGGCCGGACTGGTGGCACTGGGCGTGCATCTGGTCGGGCTTTTCGCCAGCCGCTGGCTATTCTTTGCTGAGGCGGAGCATGTCGTTGGCCTCTACTACGGTAAGCGCTGAAGCCGTCTTGGGGTAAGACGAAACAGATTGCGCGCTCGGTCCTCGGCCGCTGCGCGGCCTTCGGCCCTCCCACGGGGAACCTTAAAGAATTGACGTCAGGCTGCGTGTAACGCGGCCGGTCCATTTAATTGCGCGGGGGAGATTTTAAAGCCGCGAAGCGGCGTCAAATCGAGCCCGCAACCTCTTTCACTTTGCGCTTAAAACGCTTCGCCGTGAGCGTCTTCACCTTGCGCTCAAAACGCTTCGCTGTGAGCGTCTTCACCTTGCGCTCAAAACGCTTCGCTGTGAGCGTCTTCACCTTGCGCTCAAAACGCTTAGCTGTGAGCGCGTTGGCTCTCTTCGTTGGAACGGCACTCACAGTCCTGCGACAGGCTCAGCATGAACGGCCGCGTGTTGAGTGTCATCGGTCAGAAGTTGCGCCGACTTGCCCCCGACCGCGCTGCGCGCGGCGGGGGCAAGCGTCGCGCATGCTGCAATCTTGTCCTGCAGCTTAGGAGAACAATTTAACCCTTGTCTGAAAGCCGGCAGGCACTGCAGATAGAGACCAAGGTTTTGTGAGGAGAAAAGAAATGCCGAAGTGTTACTGGGTCGCCAACGTCGAAGTCACCGATGCCGACGTCTACGGCAACTACGCCAGTGTCGCCAAAGAAGCGATCGAGAGCCACGGTGGGCGCTTTCTTGCCCGCGGCGGTCGCCACGTGCAACTCGAAGGCCGCGACCGCTCACGCAACGTTGTGGTGGAGTTTCCATCGCTCGAAGTGGCTCAGGCCTGCTACAACTCCGAGCTCTATCAGAAGGCCGTTGGCTTCTCCTCGCAGTCGTCCGTGCGCGACGTGGTGCTGGTCGAGGGGGTCGACTAACCCCGCAGCCCGGCAAACTGGCCTGTGAAACCCTTTGACATTCTGCTCTATGCGCTGGTCGTTGTCGGCTGGTCGACCAGCTGGCTGCCGTTGAAGTGGCAAGTCGGAGAAATCGCCCCCGAAGTCTCGTTGGTGTGGCGGTTCATAATCGCGGGCAGCCTGCTGATGATCATCACCCGGCTCAGTGGGCGCCGGCTGGCGCTGCCCCTTTGGGGGCACGGTGTGGCACTTGTCATCGGCCTGTTCCTGTTCTCCACCAACTATTTCTTCTTCTACACTGGGGCCCTTATCCTGCCCTCGGGTCTGCTCGCCGTGGTCTTTGCCAGTGCCTCGCTGATCAACCTATTCTACAGCGCTGCGGTGTTCAGGACCCCTATCACCCCGCTGGGTCTGGCGGCTTCAGCGCTGGGCTTTGCTGGCATCCTTCTGCTGTACTGGCCTGAAATCGCGGGGCAGGGGAGCGGGCCTTCTGGCGAGGACTCCACACTCGCTGTTTCGGCCCTCGCAGCTCTGGGCCTGTGCATCCTCGGCACGCTGAGTTTCTGCTCGGGCAACATGGTCTCCACCGCCGCACAGCGCCGGGATCTGCCGGTTATGGGGTCGACCGCGTGGGCCATGCTCTACGGCGCTTTACTGATGCTGGCGCTGAGTTCGATCCGGGGACAGGAACTCGCCATCGAAGTCAGCTGGCAGTACATCGGCGGCGGGCTGTGGCTGGCTGTCTTCGGCAGCGTCCTTGCCTTCAGCGCCTACCTCACTCTGCTGGGGCGGATCGGGGCCAGTCGGGCAGCCTACGCCACCGTGCTGTTCCCACCCATCGCGCTGGGTATCTCCACCCTCGTCGAGGGCTACCAGTGGACCTGGTCGGCGCTGATCGGCCTGCCGTTGGTTCTGGTGGGGATCGTGCTGATCAACCAGACCCGCCAGCCTGCGGCCCCGCCACCGCTGCCGCCGGAGGGATCACCCCCATCACCCTCATCACCACCCGAGGGGAGCAACCCGCAGAAGGCCAAGACACCATGAGCGACGTCGAATCCAGGCCAGACTGGCTCGACGAACTCGGCCCCGTTGTCGAAGGTCCTCAAGCATGGCACCGCCCCGAGCCACAGTCCTTTGAAGGCCGTTACTGCCGTCTCGAGCCGCTGTCCCTCAAGCACCATGCCGACGACCTCTGGGCGCAGATGGCGGTCGCTGACCCCGAGATGAGGCAGTGGATGTTTCTCGCCGGTCTCGGCCCGTTCGAAGACCAAGCCGCCTATATCGCCGCCTGGCAACAATTCTCCGAGGCCGTCGACAACCTCACCTACGTGGTCATTCCGACCGACCCGGCCTGTGGCCTGCCTGAGGTCGCTACCGGGCAGTTCAGCTTCCTGCGACTGCGGCCGGCTGCCGGATCGGTCGAGGTCGGCTTCGTCCGCTTCCCGCCTCAAATGGCACGGACGCGGGTCTCAACCGAGGCCCAGTATCTGCTCATGGCCCACGTGTTCGATGACCTGCGCTACCGCCGCTACGAGTGGAAATGCAACGCCCACAATCAGCCCTCGATGCGCACCGCCGAGCGTCTTGGCTTCACCTACGAAGGCACCTTCCGCCAGGACATGATCAACCATTGCCGCAACCGCGATACGGCGTGGTGGTCGATCATCGACAGCGAATGGCCGGTGCTGAAGCAGGCCTACCAGGCCTGGCTCGACCCGTCGAACTTCGACGCCGAGGGCCAGCAGCACCGGCGCCTTACCGATCTGATTGCAGACTACCGGTAAAGCGTCCACGCTAATCGCGAACGGCCCAAGCCTGCCAAGCCAACCTGAGGTGCAGCAGTCCGCCGAACCGATCTGAGCCGCACTGGTCAGTAGGACCGGGCTAGCCTAGGTCCGTGCCGTCGGTCAGGACCGGCAGGCGGGCCTCAAAGGCTGTGGTGAAGCCCGCCTCGTCCTCGATCACCATGGAAAACGGCAGATACAGTGACGGCATTTCCGCTGCCGTTCCCGTCCATGTGACTTCCGCCGGGCTGGCTTCGATCAGACTGGTGTCGATGTCCACCAGCATGGGCGCTTTGAAATAGGCTTGGTGCACCTGCAGGCTCTCCAGCGCGCCTGCCTTGAGCCGGGGCAGGGACAGGCCGTTGTCATCCCTGATCAGCAGATGCAGGCTGAGCTGATTGCTGGCTTCGTCGAAGTGCGCAAGGCTTTCTGAAACCCGGGTGAGAGCGTCGATATCGGCGGGGGCCCGCACAGTGCTGAGGTCCGGGGCGCCATCGTAGGACTGCACCGCCCGATCGACCTGAGGAAAGGCGCCGGGCGGGGTGGATCCGGCCTCGTCGCCCATCATCTCGTCGCCCATCATATCGGGGTCGGCAATAAAACTCCGATCTTCGGCCACCGCGGGTCGGTCTGCGGTACCCTCTATCGATCCATGGCTGTTGTTCACCTTTTCGGTGTCCCCCGACGCGCCAGTGCTTCGGCTGGGGTCATCGTCGGTGCGCGCAATAGCCTCGGCCTGCTCGCCGAGCTCAAGCACCCAGAAGCTGAACTGCATAAGTGGCAGGAATGAGCTTCCAATCAGGTCAAACAATCCGAACATGGCGGGCGGGGGAACTCCGTCAGGGGAGCTTGCTTCCTAGAAACATCTCTGGCCCAAAACAAGGTGAAAAGGCGCTCAGAGCAAGTCGGTGTTCCAGATCGCCAGATTGTGGTTGAGGTCGGTCATATCGCCGCCTGCGTCTGGCAAGCTGGCATCGATCCGCCAGTATACGTCATCGAGGGCGGCATTGGCCGTCCCCTGCAGCGTGATCCGCGCGCCGGTCAGCGTATCATTTACGGCGATTTCGACCTGCGGCTGAACGATAGGGCTGAACACGGCGGCGGTGCTGAGTTCCATGGCGAAGCGGCTCAAAGCAGCCGGGTCGAGGCCATCGCCATCGCCCAGCGCCAGCACCAGAGACAGTTGCGGATCCTGCCCGGACGTCTGGTCGATTTCAGCGAGGCTAGCGAGGACTTCCGTGTCCTGTCCCGTCCACTCGCCCGGGGCCGGCTCCTGTGCCTGCCATTGTTCGGTTGCTTCCCGGACGGCTTGGCGATCGATCTGCTCGAAGCTGCCTCGCGGTGTGGGAGCGCTGGATGCATCGGCATCGCCAACCCTGTCCCCGGCTCCACCCCCGGTCCCGCCACCCGGCAGGTGTTCGAACGCCGCCCCCTGACCTGGCAACGGGGTGCCAGCAGGCGATCCGGTGGCCTCTGGTAGGACGCCAGAGAGCTCGGTTGAAGGATGCAGTGGGGCGGGCACAAGCCAACCAAAGGCCCAGCCAGCGAGGACCTGAGCGCCCTGAAAAAGCGACGCGAACATTGAAAAAACTCAAAAATAAAAATGAGCCCGTACCGGGCGATCAGACGTGAACTCAACATACGAGAACTAGCGCATAGTCTCACAATATCCGAGAAAGATCAAATCACTCTGGGCCCTGACTGGTGCTGCGATGCACACCCGCCTTCGCCGCCACCGCTATCGCCGTTCGGCCTTCTGTCTGTGCTCCTAAGGCGGACGCGTTTGCGGGACGCATGGGCGTGTTAATTCAGCACCATCATATCAATTCAACTACACAAATAAATCTTACCCGTTTAGCCTGGGAGGTGATAATGTAACACACATAGGGGTGTTGTTGAGCACAGCCGTTTGGTTAACAGTGTTTGAACGCGACGTGGCCGCCACTTTTGTACCGCTGGTCACGATGGCCGATCAGAGTGCCATAGCGCCCGAGGCCAAACACGACATGACGAGAGATTCCGACCGATGAACCCTCCGAATACAGCGCCCACTGTCGATGCCGTAGCTGCAGATAATAGCGTCGAGGTCGACGCCACGGCCCTGCTGGTCAAAGCCGAGAGTGCCTGTGACTTCCTAAGGGCCATCGCCACGCCGACGCGGCTCATGCTGCTGTGCCACCTGATGGAGGGCGAGCGCACTGTTTCAGAGCTTGCGGATCTGGTTGGTGCGAAACAGAGCCTGACATCCCACCATCTCAACCGTCTCAAGCTCTCCGGGCTGGTCGCCAGTCGCCGCGATGAGAAGTTCATCTTCTACCGGCTGGAAAATGAGGTGGTGAAGCAGGTGGTTATAATCCTCTACGACGAGTTCTGTCGCTAAGGCGCGCGAGCGCGGTCATGCGGTGCTCCGGCACAGCCGCCGTCGCTTGCGCCCTGTTGTAAAGCTTTCAGCCAAGCATCTGATCGCCCGAGCCTTCTGGGCAGCCAGTCCTGCCCGATCCCCGCTGCCTGCGTCGCTTTGACAGAAGTTCGGGGCTCTTGTTGGCTTTCCCCTGTGACAAATCCGCGGCTATGATGCGCCATGCACAGCGATGCCGGCACCGGCATCTGGATGGAGAAACCCGTGGCCGCCTTCAACTGGCAAGACCCCTTTCGCCTTGACGATCAGCTGACCGACGAAGAGCGGATGATCCGCGACAGCGCGGCAGCCTTCGCCGCAGCCGAGCTGCAAACCCGCGTCGAAGACATGTACATGAACGAAGGCGTCAAGCCGGGTCTGTTCCGGCTGATGGGGCAGGCGGGCCTGCTGGGCGTGACCATCCCCGAACAGTATGGCGGCGCCGGCGCCGGCTATGTCGCCTATGGCCTTGTTGCGCGTGAGATCGAGCGCGTGGACAGCGGTTACCGCTCCATGGCCTCGGTGCAATCCTCGCTGGTCATGCACCCGATCAACCAGTTCGGCAGCGAAGAGCAGAAGCAGAAGTATTTGCCCGCGCTGGCCCGCGGCGAGCTTATCGGTTGCTTTGGTCTGACCGAGCCCGAGGCAGGGTCAGATCCCGGTTCGATGAAGACGCGGGCGGAGAAAACCGCGACCGGCTACCGGCTGACCGGGTCGAAAATGTGGATCTCCAACGCCCCGATCGCCGACGTCTTCGTGGTCTGGGCCAAGTCCCAAGAACACGGCAACCGGATCAAGGGCTTCGTGCTGGAAAAGGGCATGTCCGGGCTGAGCGCGCCAAAGATCGAGGGCAAGCTTTCGCTGAGGGCGTCGGTAACCGGCGAGATTGTCATAGACGGTGTCGAGGTCGGCGAGGATGCTCTGCTGCCCGGCGCCGATGGTCTCAAGGGGCCGTTCTCCTGCCTCAACTCGGCGCGCTATGGCATTTCCTGGGGGGTCATGGGCGCAGCCGAAGACTGCTGGTTCCGCGCCCACAGCTACGGCATGGACCGGCGCCAGTTCGACCGCCCGCTCGCCGCCACCCAGCTGTTTCAGAAGAAACTCGCCGACATGCAGACCGAGATTGCGCTGGGCCTGCAAGGGTCGCTCCGCGTCGGGCAGCTGCTCGAGGCCGGTCAGGCTGCGCCTGAAATGATCTCCGTGGTCAAGCGCAACAACTGTGGCAAGGCGCTGGATATCGCGCGGATGAGCCGCGACATGCACGGCGGCAACGGCATCCAGATCGGCTATCAGGTCATGCGCCACGCGGCCAATCTGGAGACCGTCAACACCTACGAGGGCACCCACGACGTGCACGCGCTGATCCTCGGCCGGGCGCAGACAGGCATTCAGGCCTTCTTCTGATGATGGCTGCGGACCAGCTGCCGATCTACGACGGGCTGCGCGTGCTGGACCTCTCGCGCATTCTTGCGGGACCTTGGCTGGGCCAGACCCTTGCCGACCTCGGTGCCGACGTGGTCAAGATCGAGAGCCCGACGGGGGATGATACCCGCCAATGGGGGCCGCCCTTCGTCGACCGTCCCGGGGCAGATGGCGAGGCCGAACCCCGCGCCACCGCCGCCTACTTTTACGCCTGTAATAGGGGAAAGCGCTCGGTTGTTGCCGACTTCCGCAACCCCGAAGACCTCACAGCCGTGCAGCGCCTTGCCGGGCGCGCCGACGTGATCATCGAAAACTACAAGGTCGGGGGTCTTGCGAAGTTCGGCTTGGATTACGCTAGCGTCGCTGCCGCCAACCCGGGCGTCGTCTACGCCTCGATCACCGGCTTCGGGCAGGATGGGCCGCGCGCCGAGCAGCCCGGCTACGACCTGCTGATTCAGGGCATGAGCGGGATAATGGACATCACCGGCGACGCCGGGGGCGAGCCGCAGAAAATGGGCGTCGCCTTCGGGGATATTTTCACCGGGCTCTACGGGGTCATCGGGGTGCAGGCGGCGCTGGCCGAGCGCCAGAAGACGGGCAGGGGGCAGCAGATCGATCTTGCCCTGTTCGACGCCATGTCGGCCGTGCTCGCCAATCAGGCGCTGAATTTCATGGTTTCCGGGACCGCGCCGAGCCGCAAGGGCAACCGCCACCCCAACCTTGTCCCCTACGAGGTCTTCGCCTGCGCCGACGGTCATCTGATCATCGCCACCGGCAACGACCGGCAGTTCGCAGCCATGTGCACCGTGCTCGGCCTGCATGATCTGCCCGAGGATCCAGCCTACGCCAGCAATGCTGCGCGGATCGAAAATGTCGAGGCGCTGGCGGGCAAAATCAACGCCGCGGCGTCATGGTTTCGGCGCGCGGAACTGATCGATCAACTGCTTGTCGCGGGGGTTCCTGCGGGGCCGATCAACACCATCGCACAGGCGCAGGCCGATCCGCAGTTTCAGCATCGGTCTGTGGCCATTGAGCCCGAGGGTGTTCCCGGTCTGCGCACGCCCTTGAACTTTTCAGAAAGCCCGCTCAGAGTGACAAAAACCGCGCCCGCTCTGGGCGCCTCAACCTTTGATGATCTTGACTGGTAGTGTCTCATGAATCAGATGCCAAACAATCTCGATGCCTACTGGATGCCGTTCACGGCGAGCCGATGGTTCAAGGAAAATCCCCGCATCATCGCTTCGGCCGACGGCGTGCACTACACGACCATGGAGGGCCACCGCCTGATCGACGGCACCGGCGGGCTTTGGTGCTGCAACGCCGGCCACAACCGCAAGCCGATCGTCGAAGCCATCCAGAAGCAGGCCGCCACGCTGGATTTTGCCCATAGCTTTAACCAAGGTCACGCCATCGCCTTCGAGGCGGCCAATCGGCTGACGGAAATGGCCCCGGGCTTCGATCACATCTTCTTCACCAATTCCGGCTCCGAGGCCGTCGACACGGCGCTGAAGATCGCGCTGGCCTATCATCAGGCCCGCGGCGAAGGGCAGCGCCGCGTGCTGGTTGGGCGGCAGAAGGCCTACCACGGCATCAACTTCGGCGGTCTCAGTGTGGGCGGTATCGGGTTGAACAAGGGACAGTTCGGCACGCTTTACCCCGATGCCAAGCACATGCGTCATACGCACCTGCTCGACCGCAATGCGTTTTCCCGCGGCCAGCCCGAGCACGGTGATTTCCTTGCCGATGATCTTGAGGAAATCTGCCAGACGTACGGGGGCCATACCGTGGCAGCCTGCATCGTTGAGCCGGTTGCCGGGGCGGGGGGCGTGTTCCCGCCGCCCAAGGGCTACCTGCAGCGGCTGCGCAACATCTGTGACCGGCACGGCATCCTGCTGATTTTTGACGAGGTGATTTCCGGCTTTGGACGGCTGGGTACGGCCTTTGCCTACCAGAAGTTCGGGGTCAAACCCGACCTGATGACGGCCGCCAAAGGGATAACCAATGCGACCGTACCGCTGGGTGGTGTTTTCACCACCGGTGGCGTGCGGGAGGCGTTCCTGAGCGGGCCACCGACTATGCCTGACCTTTTCCACGGCTACACCTACTCCGGTCATCCGCTGGCCTGCGCGGCAGCGATCGCCACGGCAGATCTCTACCGAGACGAAGGCGTCTTCGAGAACGCGGATGCGATGTCCGGCCCCTGGGAAGACATGCTGCACAGCCTCGCCGATCTGCCCGGTGTCATCGACATCCGCAACATGGGTCTAGTTGGCGCTTTACAGCTCGAGAGCGACGAGACTGTGGGCGCCCGGGGCCGGGCCGCCTTCGAGAAGCTCTGGGACGCAGGCCTGTCGTGCCGTCCTATCGGAGATAACCTCGCTATGTCGCCGCCACTAATTGTGACCGAAGAGCATATTGGGCAGATCGGGGACATGTTCCGGCGCGTCCTGGCCGGCTAGCCACTGCAATCCGGTCGCCGGACTGTTTGCCGGCGAAGGATTGGCGGACCGACAGAATCACGCGGGCGTTTTCGCGATGCGATCAGAATTACAATCGCTATGCGGGAGATTGTATCGGGGCCACAGCCAGAAATTTTATGCAGCTCTCATTGAGAGCGACTGTTGGTTTCACAATAGCGACAACATCGCGCACTTGGCCGCTCCAGCGATCAAAACCCCTCTCGATCTGGGGAGAAAGTTGACTCGCTTGGTTATTTTTTCCTAAACATTGTGGTGGTTCATAGAGAGCGGGGCGCGTCCTCGTCCTGCTTGTGACCCCTGTAAATGTCTTGGGAGGACAATTTATCATGAAAAAGCTAGCACTTATTGCTGCTTCGCTGACCACAGCTTTGGTTGGCTTTAGCTCTGCAGCACAGGCTGAGTGTGGTGAAGTGACTGTTGGCGAAGCCAACTGGTCGACCGCACAAATTCTGGCGCAGATCGACGGATTTGTAATGGAACACGGCTTTGGCTGTTCTGTAACTTTTACCCCAACATCCACTACTCAGACTCTAGCTCTGGCTCAGGGCTCCGATGGCCCGCTGGTTGTATCCGAATTTTGGAACCTTGGCGTTGACCAGGACGTTCTGGCGGCTGCTATCGCAGACGGCGAAATTGAACTGACAGGGAAGCCTTTCCCAGAAGCCGGTGAATTCTGGTACGTTTCACCTGCATTTGCCGAAGCTTACCCAGAAATCGACACGGTAGCGGAACTCGTTGAGCGTCCAGATTTGTTCCCATCTCCAACTGTTGAAGGCATGGGTGCATTCCATGGCTGCCCAATTGGCATCGGCTGGGGCTGTGAGCACAACAACACCGCACTGTTCCATATGTGGGACATGGCCGAAAAAGGTTGGAATCTTGAAAACCCTGGATCCTTTGAAGGCATGAATTCAATCATCACTGATGCGTACGTCTCCAATGGATATTGGGTTGGCTACTACTGGACGCCGACTGCAATCGCGATCGAGAACGAACTTGTCGTACTCGATTGGGGTATCGAGCACAGCGCGGATAATTGGACCAATTGTGTGATGGGGTACCGCGACGCCTCCGAGCTGCCAAGCGGTTGTGAAGAAACGCCTCAATCTTGGACACCTTCCGACATCGCTACAGCAACCACCCCGGCTCTGCGTGATACCGGTGCGTACGACTACGTATTGGCTCGTGAACTGCCAATGGCGGTTCTCGGCGCCCTGGACTCCTACATGGGTGCAAACCAGGCTTCCGCGGCTGATACTGCGAAGGTGTTCCTGAGAGACTATCAGGACATGTGGACGTCATGGGTCGACGCTGACGTTGCTGACGCCGTCCTAGCGGCTCTCTAAGCCTTGGCTTAACGTCTAAAGTTAAAGGGGGCCTGCCATGAGCAGCAGGTCCCCTTCTTCTTGGCTGCTTCCACCAAAAGTAAAGTTCTAAAGAAAACAAGGGGTACGCCGGATGGGTGACCTGAAGTTTGAAGAGTTTGGGGATATCTGGATATTCCTGCTGACGGTGCCTGGACACCTTTTTAATATGATCTTTGGGCTCGCAAAGTTCCTTGTCATCAGCCTGCCAATTACCCTCTTCCACTTTGCCATTTGGCTGTGGAATACCGCCATCGGCTTGCCGGAGACGCTGTTCAAGGCAGCGCGCATCCTTGTCGGTGCAGGCTGGGGTGTCATCAAGAACTTTTACTTATTTGTCGTCAGCAACGAATGGAGCTGGAACTCGCTGAACGATTTTCCGTCGCTGACGACGCAGTTCCGCGTGTTGCTGAACCTTGGTGGCATCAACCAGCCATTCGACTACTTCGCCGGTTCCTACGGCTTCGCGGTCAAGGAGTTTATTCTGCCGCTCCGACGCGCGATGAATGACTTGCGCGACTTCATCGACTTCATGCCCTGGCCGGTGTTCTTTGCCCTCGTGCTGCTACTGGTCTATTTGATCTCCCGCAAAATTGGCGTTGTCATGCTTGCGCTGGCTGCGCTGGTGTTCATCGGCGTCTTCGGTCTAATGGAGCTCGCCTCTCAGACCTTCTCTCTGATGATACTGTCTATTATTCTCTGTGTGGTTTTCGGCATCCCGCTGGGCATCTTCATGTCCGCGTCTGATGCGGTTGATCGAGCGGTCAAGCCGATCCTAGATCTGATGCAAACCATGCCTTCGTTCGTCTACCTCATTCCGGTACTGATCTTGTTCGGCGTGAGCCCGGTTGCGGGCTTGATTGCCGTGGTGATCTACGCCATGCCGCCGGTGGTGCGCCTCACAAACCTTGGGATCCGGCTGGTGCCGTTCGAGGTTGTCGAGGCCAGCCACGCTTTCGGCGCGACCTATCTCCAGCGCCTATTCGGCACGCTGATCCCGCTGGCTTTGCCCAACGTCTTCGCCGGTATTAATCAGACCATCATGATGGCGCTGGCCATGGTCGTGATCGCTGCACTGGTTGGTGCGCCGGGTTTAGGGGCTGAAGTCCTCTCGGCACAGGGCACGGTAAACCTCGCGCTGGGGCTCCAGTCGGGTACCGCCGTCGCACTGATCGCCATCGTGATTGACCGGTCGCTGTACCTCTACGGCGAACGCATGCAGCAGCACCGCAAGGTAGGGCACTGATCATGAGTGAAAACGTCAAAGTATCGATCAAAAACCTCTACAAGGTCTTTGGTGCCAACCCGACCGAAGCGCTGCGGCACGTCTATGACGGTCTAGGCAAGGTCGAGTTGCTGGCGCAGCACGAACACGTTCTCGGACTCAACAACATCAATATCGACATCCCAGAAAAGCGGGTGCAGGTTATCATGGGCCTGTCGGGATCGGGGAAATCCACCCTGATTCGACATCTGAACCGCCTGATCGATCCAACAGCCGGTGAAGTCGAAGTCGATGGTGTCGACGTTCTGAAAATGAACGATCGCGACCTCCGTGACTTACGGCAGAGCAAAATGAGCATGGTGTTCCAGAAGTTCGCGCTTATGCCGCACCGGACTGTTTCTGACAATGTCGCTTATGGCTTGAGCCTGCAGGGTGTGCGTCGGGGTGAAGCACTGGAGCGGTCGCAGAAGTGGATCGACCGCGTCGGTCTGACCGGTTTTGAAAAGTCCTACCCCAGCCAGCTCTCCGGAGGCATGCAGCAGCGCGTGGGTCTCGCCCGTGCGTTGGCCACTGACGCCGACATCCTGCTGATGGACGAAGCATTTTCGGCACTGGACCCGCTGATTCGAACCGATATGCAGGACGTGCTGCTGGAGCTGCAGGCCGAGCTAAATAAGACCATCATCTTCATCACTCACGACCTCGACGAGGCGCTGCGCATCGGTGACGATATCGCCATCCTGCGGGATGGTGGTTTGGTGCAGCAGGGCGACCCTCAGGACATTGTCCTGCGCCCGATCGACGAATACGTGTCTGACTTCATCATGGATATTAACCGGGGCCGTGTCCTCAAGGTCCGCTCCCTGATGGAGGCCGGCAAGAAGGGTGGCAAGGTTGAGATCGACTTCGATATGGCGCTTGAGGACGCCATCCAGAAGATGAAGAACGAACCATCTAAACCTGCAACGGTGATGCAGAATGGCAAAGCTGTTGGGGCGTTGGAAATGCGTGCTCTACTGGATGCTATTGAGCGACCTGCGCCTGAAAGTGCATCTGGCACAGTCTACCGTTAATCCATAGGGCCCGTGCAATGAGCGGGGCAGCGACAATTTAAAAGGCTAACTAGCATGTTGAAATATATTATCGGCGGAGTTGTCCTGGTTCTCCTGGGCGTTGGTGGGTTCATCAACTACAACCGTGAACGAAGTGGCGAGTGCTCTGAGGGCTACGTAAAGGACTACCTGCAGCCGGAGTTGGTGGAGAACTACCTGAAAGAATCCGCCTTCTACAAAAACCTTGCTGATGGTCTGGAAGACCCACGCGTGACAGACGCAACGCGCGCTGACCTGCAAGCGCAGAAGGACCGGCTGGACGCGGGCCTCGAAGGTGGCGAAATCACCTCCCGCGAAGTTAGCCCAAGCACCCGGACGCGCAAGACCTGCCTCACCCGTCTGACGCTGGACACGGGCTTCATTGAGGCGCGCTACACGCTGGTGACTGACCCTATGCCCGGCACCGAGTTTGAAGAGAAGTACTCCAAGCGCCGTAAGAACGTGATCCTGCGTCAAGAGCTGGAAGCCGGCACGATCTATGACTACGTGGACGTTTCAGTGTTCTCCCGCCGCAGCTTCTACCTGCAAGAAAAGCCGCTGCCGGAGATCATCTACTCGGTGGCCTTTTCCCCTGTAGAGTCCATCAGTGGCGGTGTGATCGCAGAGATGCCGAAGTAAGGCCGTGGCCTGAACGGCAATGAACGACAGCCCCCGTCTTCGCAGGAAGGCGGGGGTTTTTCTTTGCCGGTGCCCGGAGGGAGGTGCTCTCAGCGGCTGCGGCGGTGGTGCTCCAGCGCCTCGTGCAACGCTTGCAGGAAGCGCGAGCGGTCAGCCTTGGAGAATGGCGCCAGACCGCCGAAATGACCGCCAGCGCCCGGGCCATCGCCCTTGGTGCCGGCCGAGGCGCGGAGGTCCGCCATAATCCTGCGTGTCGCCACTGCGCCGCCAATGCTGGCATCGGTGAAGGGCTTTCCCGTGGGCGCCAGCACGCTGGCTCCGGCATCGAGGCAGCGCTGGGCCAGCAGGATATCGGCGGTGATGACCACGGCTTGCGGATGCGCAGCGGCGGCGATCCAGTCGTCAGCGGCATCAAAGCTGTCGTCCACGACCTGCAGCCGGATCAGGCCCCCCCGCGGGAAGCGTATGTAGCTGTTTGCGACCAGTGTCACCTGCACGCCGTGCCGCCCAGCAACCTTGTAGATTTCTTCCTTCACCGGGCAGGCATCGGCGTCGACCAGTACTTCGGCCCCCGTGGTTTGGTCGGTCGTCAGGGGGCTGTCGTCGTTGTCTGTCGTCACAAGGGCTTGGGTCCGTTCAGCAGGGGGAGGGCAGCAAGCGTACGGGAAGATCATCGAGCGACCTCGCACCGATCTGCTGCATATTGGCGATCATGTCGGCGCGCAGGATATGCAGCAGGTGGTCAACGCCCCGCTCCCCCAGCGCGCCCAGTGCGTAGTGGAAGGCCCGCCCGAGCATGACGAAGTCAGCGCCGCGGGCAAGCGCGCGCAGAATGTCCAGCCCGCTGTCGATCCCGGAATCACAGATGATCGGCACGTCCTCGCCCGCCGCCGCACGGATGGCGGGCAGGCTGTCGATCGTTGCTGGCCCCGCCTCGAACTGGCGGCCAGCGTGGTTGCTGACCCACAGCACGTCGACCCCGGTGCCGAGCAGGCGTGGCACGTCGGCGGGGTCTTGCACGCCCTTGACCATCAGCGTGCCGGGCCAGAGTGCGCGCAGCCGCTCCAGATAGGCCCAGTCCGGGTAGCCCCGGATCACCCGGCCGGCGTGCACGAAGCGGTCGGCGCTGGACTGCCCGGGGGCGATGTACGCTTCCGGAAAGGGCATGCGTGGCACGCCCGCGCCGAGCATGCGCAGCGCCCAGCCAGGGTGGCTGAGCACGGAGCTGAGAATCTGCGGGGTGAACTGCGGCGAGATCGACAGCTGCGCGCGCCGCTGCCGCTCCCGGCGGCTTTCACCCGGTACGTCGAGGGTCAGGACCATTGCGCTGAAGCCGGCCTTGTGCACGCGCTCCAGCATGTCTTTCAAGACCTCGGGCTCGCCGGGGGCGTAGAGCTGGAACCAGCCGTTATCGGCATCGAGGTTCGGGGCGATGGCTTCGGGGGTCGAACTGGAGACGGTCGAGAGGCAGAAGGGCAGGCCGGCAGCCCTCGCCCGGCGGGAGAGGATGTCTTCGGCGCGGGGCCAGATCAGCCCCGACATCCCCACCGGGGCGACGCCCAGCGGCAAGGTCCAGGCTCGACCCAGAAAGCTCCGGGTCAGATCGGGCTGAACGTCTCCGCTGAGGATGGCAGGCAGGAAGCCGACCCGGTCGAGCGCCGCCCGATTGCGGCGGGCACCGGCTTCGCTGCCCGTGGCTGAGTCCAGATACTCAAAGGCAAAGCGCGGCAGGCGCTGCGCTGCACGGTGGCGCAGGTCAGACAGGGCCGGAAAGCGAAAGTCGAGATCGTCCATACCCCGTGTCTAGACGAGGTTGACGAGCATCAAAAGGACTGGCTTGTGCAAAGGCAGCGATCCGCTTGGTTCCCGAACTGATTAAGTCAGAGGCATTACGCCAAAAGGATAGGCAATATTGGCTGCCGGTTACATTTTTGCTCTCCAAACAGGCAATTCCATGGTTAAGGTTAGGGCATGTCGCGGTTATCAGCGGCGCAAATCCTGAAAGAGGAGAAGATCATGAAGAAGATGATTTGGGCAGGGCTTCTGTCGACCGTGACGGCGCTTGGCGCGGCGGTTGGTGCCCAGGCGCAGACCAGCGTCCCTTTTGCCCTTGACTGGAAATTTGAAGGCCCGAGTGCGGCCTACTTTGCCGCCATCGATAATGGCCACTTCGCCGCGGGCGGTCTCGACGTTGAGATTTCCGCGGGCTCCGGCTCGCTGGATGCCATTCCAAAGGTTGCGACCGGCGCGTTCCCGATGGGCTTTGCCGACATCAACTCGCTGATCAAGTTCAAGGACCAGAACCCCGACGCGCCCGTGATCGCAGTGATGATGGTCTACGACAAGCCGCCCTTTGCCGTAATCGGTCGCAAGTCGCAGGGTGTCTCTACCCCGGCTGACCTCGAAGGCAAAATCCTCGGTGCACCGCCGCCAGATGGCGCTTGGGCGCAGTTCCCGGCCTTCGCTACCGCGAACGGTCTGGACGTTTCCGCGATCACCGTTGAGCCGGTCGGCTTCCCGACCCGTGAGCCCATGCTCGCCGAAGGTAAGGTTGACGCCATCACTGGCTTCTCGTTCTCGAGCTACCTGAACCTCGTGCGTCTGGGTGTGTCCGAAGACGATATTTCGACCATTCTGATGGCCGACCACGGCCTGCAGCTCTACGGCAACGCGATCATCGCCAACACCGATTTTGCTGCGGCGAACCCAGACCATGTGACGGCCTTCCTGACGGCGGTTGCTGCGGGTTGGCGTGACGTGATTGCTGACCCTGAGATGGGCGCCAAGGCGGTTGCCATGCGCAACCCGGCGGCTGATGTCGCGCTGGAAACCCGCCGTCTGCAGCTGTCGATCGATGGCAACGTCATGACCGACTACACCATGGCCAACGGCATGGGCAGCATCGATCCTGACCGCATGGCTGCGGCTCTGGGCCAGCTTGCTGAAACCTACGAGTTCCAGAACTCACCCGATGCGTCGATGTACTACACCGATGCTTACCTGCCGGGCAGTGATGCCCTGATGCTGAAGTAAGTTCAGCTGACCTGATCGGGGCGGGTCGGTTCCTCAGGGGCCGACCCGCATCCGCTTTCCGCCCGGTTTATCCGGGGAGGGGTGGGGCTCCTCGCTTTCTTTCTCCGGGATTTGACCCTAGGCTGGGCGGCGTCTTTGTCCTGCGGTGCTCTTATGTCTGATCAATCCGTTATCGCCCTCGAAAACGTCAGCCACGCTTACCCGACTGACGCCGGACCCCTTCCGGTGCTCGATGGCGTCAGTTTCGAGATCGCACAGAGTGGTTTTACCGCCGTCGTTGGCCCGTCGGGCTGTGGCAAGTCCACACTGACCAAACTAGTCGCTGGCCTGCTCAAGCCCGATGCTGGGCGGGTAATCCTCGACGGCAAGCCGGTGGTCTCGCCCCGCCCAACGGTGGGCATGGCCTTCCAGAACCCGGTCCTGCTCGAATGGCGCTCGATCCTGCGAAACGTGCTGCTGCCGCTGGAGATTGTCCACGGCCACGGCCTGAGCCGGCGGGAGGCAGAAGACCGCGCGGCGGGGCTGCTCGATCTGGTGGGCCTGGCGGGCTTTGAAGACAAGCGCCCCTCCGAACTCTCCGGGGGCATGCGCCAGCGGGCCTCGCTGTGCCGCGCCCTGATCCACCAGCCCAGCGTGCTGATCCTCGACGAGCCCTTCGGCGCGCTCGACGCCTTCACCCGCGAAGACCTGTGGCAGATCATGTTCAAGCTGCGGATCGAGCAGGGGGTGACCTGTATGCTCATCACCCACGATCTGCGCGAGAGCGTGTTCCTCGCCGACGAAGTGCTGGTGCTCTCCGACCGCCCGGCGCAGGTCCAGCACCGGATGACCGTGCCGCTGGGGCGCGAACGCGAGATCGAAGACCTCTACCGGCCCGAGATCGTCGAAAACCTCGCCGAGCTCCGCCGCCAGATTCAGATTGCACAGGGCCGCGACCGTGGCGAAGACCAGCAGGGGGAGGCCGCCTGATGAACCCGCAACAGAGCCGGTTGATCCGGCAGATTCTCGTGCCGCTGGTGTCGATCGTCGTTTTTCTGATTCTCTGGGAATTGCTGGTGTGGTGGCGCGACTGGCCGAACTACAAGATGGCCTCGCCCAGCGACCTGACCGGCGCGTTTTCCAAGTACTGGAAGCTGTTCCTGCTTTACGGGTGGCAGACGCTCTGGCGGACCGTGCTTGGGTTGGTGATCTCGATCCTCGTTGGCACGCTGCTGGGGATGATCATGGGCTTTTCCAAGGTCGCGCGCGATGCGCTCTATCCGCTGCTGGTCGGCTTCAACGCCGTGCCCAAGGCGACCGTCGTGCCGGTGATCGCGCTGCTGTTCATCGGTGCGGACAACACCAACACCGTGCTGATGGCCTTCATGATCAGCTTCTTCCCGATCGCCGTTTCGGTGTCGGTGGGCCTGAACACGCTGGAGACTGAGTACCGCGATATCCTGCGCGCGCTGGGGGCCAGCCGGTTCACCGTGTTCTGGAAAATTGCCCTGCCCAAAACGCTGCCAGAGTTTTTCGGGGCGCTCAAGGTCGCGGTCACGCTGGCCTTCATTGGCACCAATCTTGTCGAGATCATCGAACCCCACGGCATGGGGCTGGGGCACCTGTTCGACAGCGGTAAGATCAACGCCGATTATCCGCTTATGTTCGCCGTGCTGCTGGCGCTGGCCTTCCTCGGCATTCTGCTGTTCTACGCGGTAGTGGTGCTGGAGAAGATTTTTGCCGGCTGGGCCGAACGTCCTGAGACCTGATATCTGAACAACCCCACACCCGAACCAGTCTGTTGCACAATGAGACCGCCGCTATGACCGTCAGCAGCTTTGATATGACCTTCACGGCCCGAGACGGCGCGACTTATGATGGCCGGATGTCGACCCCGGCGGGAGACGGCACAGCCCCGGCGATCCTGATCATCCCGGCGATCTTCGGTACCGATGCGGAGATGGAGGGCCTGATCGAATACTTTGCCCACGACGGCTTCCTGACGGCTGCGCCCGACTACTTTCACCGCAGCGTACCCGGGCCCACGGCGGACTTTCAAGCCGCGCTGGACCGGATGAAAAGCTTCGACATGGCACAGGGGCTGATGGACATGGACGATTGCATGGCCCAGCTGCGCAGCCACCCGCGCTGCAACGGCAAGCTGGCGGTGCTCGGGTTCTGCTTTGGCGGTAGTTTCGCCTTTCTGGCAGGAACGCGCTACGGCGCCGATGCCGTAGGCGCCTACCACGGGACCCGCA
>PAPT01000031.1 GCA_002708995.1 Geminicoccus sp.
CGAGGGCGCCGGGGGGGGGGCGCTGGCCCGTGACCCGGTGAGCCTCGCCGGCCTGCTCGGCCGGCAGCTGTATCAGCGCGCCGGCAGCCTGCTGATCCTGTCGCTCAACTTCGCCGCGCCTGCCGCCACACCCGTGCCTGCGCCCACGAGCGCTACCACCGGCGCCCGGCCCTACCCCGCGGATAATGCCGCCGTCTGGGAGCGGCAGGGCCATTCGGCGCTGAACCAGCTCACCGCCAGGGGCATGGCTGAGCGCCTGATCACGCTTGAGCTTCCTGCGCAGCCCGCAAACCGCTATAGCCAGCGACGCGGGGGCGAGGCTGGCCTCGACGCGGCGCTGCAGGCCGTGCTGTCGGCCGAAGAATCCAGTGGTTTCAGGGGCTTGTGTCACGAGTTCGTGGCGCGATCGGCGGTCGGGCACACGGCACTGCGCACGCCCATGAGGCTGCTGCCGGTCCCGAATGGTGACCTCAGCCGCCCTACGAGCGCCCTTGAGCGGGCGAGAAAATAGGGTATTATTATACCTATTTTATAAAGTACTGATTTCATGCGGTTTTTTCTGCTTGATGTCCGAAAACTTCTTGTTAAAACCGTCGACATCGACACGGCGCCCGCCCCCTTGCGCGTGGATGCGTCCGTCTGTTCAACATCTCTGAGGAAAACGGGTCTGACCATGAAGTCATTTTCCGCTACGCCAAAAGACATCAAGAAGGAATGGATCCTGATCGATGCCGATGGTGTCGTTCTGGGTCGCCTGGCCTCCCGCGTGGCTAACATCCTGCGCGGCAAGCACAAGGCGACCTACACCCCGCACATGGATTGCGGCGATAACGTCGTGATCATCAACGCCGAGAAGGTCCGCCTGACCGGCAACAAGCGCGATACCAAGACCTACTACTGGCACACCGGCCACCCGGGCGGGATCAAGGAGCGTACCGCGAACCAGATTCTCGACGGTGACTACCCTGAGCGCGTGCTGACCAAGGCGATCGAGCGCATGATCCCGCGCGGTCCGCTGGGCCGTCAGCAGATGAAGAACCTGCGCGTTTACGCCGGTCCGGCGCACAAGCAGGAAGCGCAGAGCCCACGCGTCTACGACTTCGGCGCCGAAAACCCCAAGAACGTGCGCTAGGCTGAGGAACACAGAAGATGAATGATACCGTTCAAAACCTCGCAGACCTCGACCAGCTGTCGGCTCAGGGTGCTGCGCCTGAGGCCCAGACCGCTGCACCGACCTACGAGCCAGTCCGGGACGAGTTCGGCCGCTCCTACGCCACCGGTCGCCGGAAAGAGTCTGCGGCGCGGGTCTGGGTCAAGCCCGGCTCCGGCGTTGTTATGATTAACGGCCGTCCGATCAACCAGTACTTCGCCCGTCCGGTGCTGCAGATGCTGCTGCCCCAGCCGTTCCAGGTGACTGATCGTCTGGGCCAGTTCGACGTGATGGCGACCGTCAAGGGCGGCGGCCTGTCGGGGCAGGCCGGGGCCGTGCGCCACGGCATCTCCCGCGCGCTGAGCCTCTACGAGCCCGAGCTTCGGCCGGCGCTGAAGAAGGTTGGCTTCCTGACGCGGGATTCGCGGAAGGTGGAGCGGAAGAAGTACGGCCGCCGGAAGGCGCGTCGTTCGTTCCAGTTCTCCAAGCGTTAATCGCTCAGCGATCTACGCTCTGGCACAGGACGCGCTCTGGAGCATCTGTTTTGGCAGACGGGCTGTTGGTTGTGAGGACCAGCGGCCCGTTTTTTTTGTGCGTGTGGATGACTTGCCGATATTAGCGAAGAAGACGCGCTTTCCAGATTACTTGAAATGAATTTAGCAGCCTCCCGATCCTAGCCTTGAAGCTGCCTAAACACTCTATCTTCTATGTTGTGATCAATGCCGACTGGGTCTCCAGCCAAGGTACGGCCAAGGCCAAGTGCAGTGCCACTGAATGTTACTATTTTGTTCTAAAAATGTGGCACATTCTGCCGCAGGTATGACGCCAACCAAAGGGGAACAAGCGTGGCAAAACAGCGCTAAATCACTAAAAATGTCGCAGAAAGACGAATAAATGTGGCTAATTAGAGCCGAAGCGAGATAATACTACCAAAATTAAGGGCTTTTCTTGATCGGCTTGGTCAGCGGTGCATTATGCGCCCGTCATGTAAAGTATAGGAGATCATGATGGACATTATCGGTACCGTTCGTAATTGGGTTGGTCGTCTGGCTGAGCTCGGCGTCAGCCTGCTTGCCCTGACCATTGTGGCTGAACTTCTCGGCTTGGGTTCCGTGCCGTTCATGCCTGAGGGCGTGAGCGTCATCTCGAACGTCACTAACGTTGTTGACTCTCTGGGCTCGAGCGGCCTCGTCGGCCTGTTGGCCGTTTGGGTGCTCTGGCTGATCTGGAGCAACAAGTAAGTTGACCCGGGCTGAGTAAGGGAGGGCCTGCCTGAGGTCGTCCTGGTCCGGCACGCCGGACACGTCTTATTTGACAATTCGAAGCGGCCGTTGCCTCTCACCGGGCGACGGCCTTTTTGCTGTTCTTATGCGATTTGGCCCGGGGGGCGCCGCCGTCGCACGATCCCGAAAACCCTTTGAAATCATGGGTTAAGCATTCATTTTTTTGCATGTAAGAGTCTGCTGAAAATTGTAAAAAAGTATCAATATGGTGCGAAAATACCGCAGTTTCGCTGCTTTTTTGACTGAAACGCGCCGAACCCGGCCAAATCATGCAGGTTGTGCTTGCCTTCGGCAAAATTTCGAACAGGTTACGCTCTGTTCATTTTTCTTGAGGAGGCATTATCGTGGAAAATGGAGGCTTGAACCCGAACGACTACGTTGGGGTATCTTTTTGGATTATTTCTGCAGCGATGCTCGCTGCCACTTACTTCTTCTACGTCGAGCGTGATCGCGCCGTCGGCAAGTGGAAGACGTCCCTGACCGTTGCCGCCATGGTGACGGGTATTGCTGCGTTGCACTACTTCTACATGCGCGGCGTCTGGGCGGACACGGGTGAGAGCCCAACGGTCTTCCGCTACGTGGACTGGTTGCTGACCGTTCCGCTGCAGATTGTTGAATTCTACCTGATCCTGGCAGCGATTGCTGTGGTCGGTGCGTCGCTATTCTGGCGTCTGCTGATCGCTTCTGTCGTAATGCTGGTCGCCGGTTACCTGGGCGAAGTAAACACCGATAGCGGCGCGCTGCTGTGGGGTGGCTTCATCGTCGGTACCGCGGCATGGCTGTACATCATCTACGAAATCTTCGCGGGTGAAGCATCCAAGATCAACGCCGAGCAAGGCACCGCATCGTCCAAGATGGCCTTCAACGCCATGCGTTGGATTGTAACCGTAGGCTGGGCAATCTACCCGCTGGGTTACCTGCTGGGCTACGCGGGCGTAATGTCCGGCGACGGCACCCTGAACCTGATCTACAACCTTGCTGACTTCGTCAACAAGATTGCCTTCGGTCTGGTAATCTGGGCTGCTGCGACCTCCGACGAGAGCCGCGGCAAGGCCTAAGGTCCCCGCGGACATTCGTCCGAACAATCAAGCCTGGCTCGCTTCAGCGCAGCCAGGCTTTTTTTATGCCTGCCGCCGGTGGATGCCGAGGCTCAGAGCCAGACCTGCGTGCGCCGGGCTGGCCGTTGCGGTCAAGACTGGCTAGCCTTGGCGGATCGAGGTGGGGTCAACCGTGGAGGCGATTTGTGTCCCAGAAACTGAAGGTCGCCATATTCGGGGCGTCCGGCTACACCGGGGCGGAGGCCATTCGGCTGATGCTCGGCCACCCGGCGATCGAGATTGCGGCGCTGACCGGGGAGAGCAAGGCGGGCCAGCCGATCGACGCGGTCTACCCGCATCTGGCCGGCTTCGGGCTGCCCGATCTGGTGCGCATCGACGATGTCAGCCTGCGCGGGCTGGATGCCGCCTTCCTGTGCCTGCCCCACGCCACCACGCAGAAGGTTGCCGCGCGCCTGCGCGCCGCGGCGTCGGACCTGCGGCTGATCGACCTGAGCGCTGACTTCCGCCTGCGCGATGTCGGCGCCTACGAGAGCTGGTACGGCGAGCACTGCGCCCCGGCGCTGCAGCCCAACGCGGTCTACGGGCTGACCGAGCACTACCGCGAAGATATCCGCAACGCGCTGATCATTGCCTGCCCCGGGTGCTATCCCACCAGCATTCTGGTGCCGCTGCTGGCGCTGCAGGAGGCGGGGATGATCGACCCCTCGCGGATCATCGCCGACTCAAAGTCTGGGACTAGCGGGGCCGGGCGCAAGGGCAGCGAGGCGCTGAGCCATTCGGAGGTGTCCGAGGGCTTCCACGCCTACGGTGTCGCCGCGCACCGGCACACGGCGGAGCTGGATCAGGAACTGTCAGCCCGGGCGGGCCGGGCGGTGCGGGCGACCTTCACCCCGCATCTGGTGCCCATGAACCGCGGCATCCTGTCGACCATCTACGGCGACCTCGCCGACGGCGTCGGGATCGCGCAGGCGCAGGCCGTGCTCGACGACTTTGCCGCGCGCGAGGCCTTCGTCCACCGCGCTGCTGCGCCGGCGGCCGTCACCACCCGCGCCGTGCGCGGCACCAACCGGGTGCTGACCGATCTCGTCGCCGACCGGCGCGAGGGCGGGTTCATCCTGCTTTCTGCCATCGATAACCTGACCAAGGGCTCATCGGGGCAGGCGCTGCAGAATTTCAACCTCGCTTTCGGGCTGGAGGAGCAGACGGGCCTTCACCTGGTCACGGCTTTTCCCTAAAACGAGAGCCGAGAGCAGTGACTCATTTCTGCCATCTTGGTTGAGCACTACGATCGAACTGAACTGGACGTATGGACGTAGTCACGGGCATGGTTGCTGGCATCATTCTGCAGCGCTTGGTTAAACGGGTAGTCGTGCTGACCGGGCTGGGGCTTGTGCTCGGTCTGGCGGCCTGTGGCGAGCGGCCCGGGCGGGACGACGAGGTGCTCTATACCGAGGCCTACCCCGACCTTGCCTCGATCCCTGAAGACAAGACGCGCTCCAACTCGGTCCCCCGGTCGCTGGTCCAGCAGTACAACGCGTTTCAGGCCCAGCCCGATCAGGCGCCGGTGCTGGCGGTCGACTTCGATAGCCTGCTGAACGCGCCGGTGCTGCCCCCGCGCGAGATCCAGAGCGCGCGCGGCGCGACCGAGTTCACCGACCTGGCGCTGAGCCCCGATGTCCTGACTGCGCTGACCGACCGTCAGGCGCAGGCCGATGCCTTCTTCGGTATCGAAGAGCAGATTGCACAGGATGCGGCCGCCCGCGCCAAACAGGCTGAAGCGCTGCAGGCCCGGCAGGAAGCCGCCGCCGAGTTCGAACGCCGCCGCGCTGAGCAACTGGCGATGATGGCAGAGCAGCAGGCGATGCGCGAAATCCTCGACAGCCCGGCGGAAGTCGAGGTCGTCGCCGGGCCGCAGGCCCAGCCCGCCAACCTCGGCGCCCTGTTCTACGACACCACGGTCGGCGATCCGGTGGCGATCGTCTACTTCGGCCCCGATTCCAGCGATCTGGGCGAGCGTGAGCTGGCAATTCTCCGGCCCATCGCCGATATCGTGGTGCGGCTGGACCAGAACATCATTCTGCACGGCCACACCAACGGCTATCGCTTCACCCGGACCCAGGCCCACCGCGACCAGCATATGGCGATCTCCCGGCAGCGGGCCGAGCGCGTGCGGGATACGCTGGTGTCCATGGGGGTGCCAGCTGAAAAAATCCAGCTGGAGTCGTTCGGCGATCTGCGCCCGGTCTGGGCTGAGGTCAACGGCATGACCTCGCAGGGGAACCGCCGGGTGGAAATCTTCGTCAAGGTACCCCCGCGGCTGGTCACCGGTGGGCGAAGCCTGAGCGGGAACTAAGCCCCGCTCCGTCGGGTCAGCGCCGGCTTCGGTGACCCAGCCTCAGCCCAGCTCCGCCAGCACGGCGTCGATCCAGTCTTCGGGCCGGTCCAGATCCAGCGCCAGCCGTCCCTCATCCCTGACGTCACCGCCCGGTGACGCCACGGCAAACACGCCGGGCACGTCGCCGGCCAGACGCGGGTGACCCAACCCCGGCCTGCAGACTTCGATCTTTGGCTGCGACCCGGTCTTGAAGCCCTCGACCAGCACCACGTCCGCCGGGCCGAGCATCGGCAGCAGGTCGTCCAGCGCGCGCCGCGCATTGGGGTCGGGCAGGGGGGCTTCGACCATCAGCGCGATGCGGCGGCTGGAGGCGACCAGTACCTGATCGGCGCCGGCCTCGCGGTGGGCGAAGCTGTCCTTCCCCGGCTGGTCGACGTCGAACCCGTGGTGGGCGTGCTTGAGCGTTGCCACGCGCAGACCCCGGCGCTTGAGCAGGGCCACGAGGGCGAGCAGCAGCGTGGTCTTGCCGCTGCCCGACCAGCCGGCCAGCCCCAGCACCTGCGGCGCTGCGGCATTTGGCTGCCCTGCTGCACCGGGCTTAGTTTCTCGCGATCGTCGATCTATAGTCACTACAGAACTCACGGGCTCATCAGGGGGTTTCCTATGCTTGATCAGGTACGCGACGCTTTGAATGGTATCAAGGCCCCCGACGGGCAGGGCTTGGTTGACGCAGGCTACGTGCAGGGACTGGACGAGGATGATGGCATCGTCCGTCTTGTGCTCGAGGCCCCGGCGGACCGCGTCAAAGCGCTGGTGCCGCTCAAGGCAGCCGTGGACAAGGCCGTGCGCGCTGTCGAGGGCGTCAAGGGCACCCGAATCATCACCACCACCCAGCGCCCGCCTGCCGCCGCTCAGGGCTCGCCTGCGGCCGCTACTGCGGTCCCTCAGGGCAGTGCAGCCCCCGAACGACGTCCCCCGACTGACGCCAAGCTGCCCCGCCCGGCGCGGCACGTCATGGGTGTGGCCTCGGGCAAGGGCGGGGTTGGCAAGTCCACCACCGCCTACAACATCGGGGTTGCACTGGCGCAGGATGGGCTTCGCGTCGGCATCCTCGACGCCGATATCTACGGGCCGAGTGTGCCCTTGCTCTCAGGCCTTGGGCCGGATGCCAAGCCGGACCTCGATGACCAGAAGCGGATGATCCCGCTGCAGGCGCACGGGCTGGAGATGATGTCGATCGGCTTTCTGGTGCCCGCGGACAGCGCCACGGTCTGGCGGGGGCCGATGGTGCAGAACGCGCTTTTCCAGCTCTACGGCTCGACGCTGTGGGGCGGGGGCGAAGGGCTGGACGTGCTAATAGTCGACCTGCCGCCGGGCACGGGCGATATCCAGCTTTCGCTCGCGCAGCAATCGGCGCTTGATTCAGCCATCATTGTCACCACGCCGCAGGATCTGGCGCTGATCGACGCGCTCAAGGCCGTTTCCATGCTGGAAAAGGTGAGCACGCGGGTGCTAGGCGTGGTCGAGAACATGTCTCATTTCGTCTGCCCAGACTGCGGCAGCCTGCACCGGATCTTTGGCGAAGGTGCAGCCGAGCATCTCAAGGACCGCAAGAACCTGTCCGTCATCGGCGAAGTGCCGCTGTCCATGCCGATTCGCAAGGGGGCAGATGAGGGCGCGCCGGTGGTCCTCGACGCGGAGGCTGGTCCGGAACGGGACGCCTACATCGCAATTAAAAGCACGCTGAAACCATTAATGATGGCCTAGCGGCATCCGACCCAAACCCCAGAGTGCAGAGCCAACCGGCGCTGCTGTGTCCGGCGCGATCGATAGCGAAAAATCATTGTAAAACAGGCGGTTGTTGGTTCTTTTGGCTGTCTTGAGCTCCGTCGTCAGACCCTGTCGACCCGACGGCTGCGGCCGCTCGTACGATGCATTTTATTCCATAAAATAGTTGTAAATTACTAGACTTAAGGGTTGCATTGGTCTATTCAATGCACGCAAGCAGACAGGCCCCTTGGACCACGATCAAGGGTTAAGAGACCCGCCGACAACTCTACACTCTCGGATTTTATAGGTGTCTCGGTACCGCGCACAGAAAAAAGAACAAGAGGGCCGAATGGCTAAGGATATTCACCCCGTAGACGTCTTTGTTGGACAGCGGCTCCGTCAGCGTCGGATCAGCCTTGGCATCACTCAGGAAGACATGGCCAATGCGCTGGGCCTATCGTTCCAGCAGGTGCAGAAGTATGAAAAGGGCATGAACCGCATGTCCTCCTCCCGTCTCTGGGAAATTGGCCGGATCGTCGGTGTCGAGGTCGCCTACTTCTTCGAAGGCATGACCGACGACATCGCCTCGATCAAGAACCTCCGCGACGACCTTCATGCCCGCGCACAGGTCGCCCCAACCGCGCTAAGCGAGCGTGAGCTGCGGCTGGTCCACCACTACGGTGAGATCAAGGACGACACCATCCGCGACGGCGTGTACTCGCTGATCCGGGCGCTGAACCTGAAAGACGGTGAAATGGACGACGAAGCCGCGGCCTAGCCCGGTTTCCGGGGTACCGCGCGCGGGGCCTCAGCCCTCTACCTTCCCAAGATACCTGTTATGCCCGGCCTTGGCCGTTTGCCTAGATGAGCCCGACATCTCGGGTTATGGCAATGTCCAACATCGCCGGATCGATATTGCCGCCTGAGAGGGTGGCGACGACCGTTTTTCCCTGCAACTCGTCCAGATGCTTGCGGGCCACGGCCAGCGCGATGGCGCCGCCGGGCTCGACGATCAGCTTGAGCCGCGTGGCCGCTAAGGCAACCGCGTCCAGCGCCTGCTCGTCGCTGGCGCTGCGCCCCTCCACCCCGCAAGCCTGCAGGATCGGCAGGGTCAGTTCCCCTGGGGTCGGGGTAACGATGGCGTCACAGATCGACCGGGCCGCCGGGTCATTGTGCTCGTGGCTGCCGCTGAGCAGGCTGCGGCCGGTATCGTTGTGGCTGTCGGGTTCCGCCGCCCAGACCTTTGCGCCGGGAAAGCTGGTGGTCAGGGCCAGCGCACTGCCCGCCGTTAGCCCACCGCCACCGCAGCAGATGATGGCAAGGTCGAGGCTCAGCCCCCGGGCGCGCAGCTGGTTGGTTGTCTCCATACCGCTGGTTCCTTGTCCGGCGATGGTCGGGGCGAAGTCGTAGGGGGGGACCAGAACCGCCCCGGTCTCCGACTGAATCCGGCGGCCGAGGTCTTCCCGGCTTTGCGAATAGCGGTCGTAGGTGACAACCTTGGCGCCCAAAGCGATGGTGTTGGCCTTCTTAATCGCCGGAGCGTCCTCGGGCATGATGATGGTGGCCGCGACCCCGAAGTGACGGGCGGCGGCGGCGATACCCTGTGCGTGGTTGCCGCTGGAGTAGGCGACGACCCCGCGTGTGCGGTCGTTTGCGCTGAGGCTGGCGAGGCTGTTCATGGCCCCGCGCAGCTTGAACGAACCCGTGCGCTGCAGGTTCTCGCACTTGACGAAGAACCGCCCCTGGGTCGCTTCGGACAGAGCGTGGACTTCGATCAGCGGGGTCTCGACGACCAGATCGCGGATGCGGTCGGCGGCCTTTGCCACGTCTTCGTAGCGCACGGCGAGGTTGGCGTTTGTGGTGGGATTCATGGCGGGGCCTGTGTGTCGCGGGAGCAGCGCGATCTGCGCTAACAGTCAGGGGGAAACCTGCGCTACTTGCGCGAGCCAAGCAAGTGACGCGGCATCAGAATTTCGACCGCACCGCTGGCGATGCGCGTGCGGTAGAGGTTGTAGAGCGCGGTCACGCGGCGGGCGTAGTCGCGGGTCTCCCCAAAGGATATGGATTCCATCCAGACCAGCGCCTCTATGGCGTTGGTGCGCGGGTCGCCGAATTCCCGCATCCAGCGCCGGGTGTGGCCCGGCCCGCCATTATAGGCGGTGATGGCAAGCAGGTCGGCGTCCTCGAAGCGGCGTTGCAGGTCCTGAAGATAGGCCGCGCCGAGGGTCAGGTTGTAGCGCGCATCCTTGGTCAGCGCAGCCTCGTCGAAGCGCAGTTTGTGGCGTTCGGCCATGGCTTCGGCGGTGGCGGGCATCACCTGCATCAGCCCCAGCGCGCCCGAGCGGCTGACGGCACCAATCCTGAATTTGCTCTCCTGCCAGGCGATAGCGTGGACCAGCGCTTCATCGACCCGCAGGCCGCGTGCGGGCTGGATATCCAACTGCGGCAGTAGGGCGTCGGGGTTATAGAGCCCCCGGTCGGCTGCGCGGATCGCGAACAGCAGGCTCAGGTCGCCTCGGTCCAACTCGTCAAGCAAGGTCATCAGGGCGGCCAGATCGTCTTCCGTGCGGGCGGCGCTGTTCAGCGCGTGCAGGAAGCGCTCGCCCAGCGAGTTGATGCCCATCCCGTGCAGCATCCGCGCCCACGTCACCAGCTCGGCGAGGTCGGGATCGCTCAGCCCGCGGGCTGGCCGGGGCCGGGGATAGCGCGCGTCGAACAGCTTGCGCCCCAGCGCGCTCAGGCAGGCCTGCCCGTAAAAGGTATGGGCGTGGTCGGCGCAGGCTTCGAGCTGATTGTCAGCGCCGAACTCATCGCCCTGTGCGCGCAGGGCCTGGGCCAGCCAGTAGCGGGCGCGGGCGCGCAGCCGGGTTTCATCGGTCGCGCTCAGGGAGCGCTCGAAGGCTTCCTGTGCGGGGTGGGGCAGGCTCAGCCGGGTCAGGGCAACCCAGCCCTTGAGCCACTCGGCTTCAGCCCGGTTGCGGCCTTCTTCCAGCCCGTGGCGCTGGGCGAGGCCGATGGCGAGGTCGAAGTCCTGATCCTTCAGCGCCTGCCGGATCATAATGTGCCGCGCGCGCCATTCCTGCTCCGGCATCCGCATTTCGGTGGGGATGCTGAGCAGCGCTGCCTGTGCGGCTTCGTGCTCGCCCTCTGCATCCAGCGTCAGCACCTTCGGCACCACGAAGGCCGGGTGGCGCAGCATGTCGGTGGGCAGGGCCTCGGCGAGGCTGACATCGCCGCCGCGATCGGCGTCCACCGCTTCGGCGAAGGCGAGCCAGTCGGCATCCAGATCGTCGTAGTGGCGGCGGGCGTCGGCGCGTTTTCCGGTCATCAGCAGGAAGGCAACCCGGCGGCGCCTGTCTTCGGTCTGCAGCAGCTCGCCGAAGGTGGCTTCAAAGGCGCGCTCGTCGTCTGGTTTCATCCAGCGGGTCGCCCACTGGTGCCGGATCTCGGACGCGGTGGCGTCGAAATCGCCGGCCTCGAGCCGGGCGATCAGGTGCCGTCGCTGTGCGCTGGTCGAGGCGGGCGGGTGCTCGGCGTAGTAGGCCAGCATCTCCGCGGGTGGACGGGTCCGGGCGAGTTTGGCCTCGCGCTTGATTTCGAGGGTGCGGGTGCCCGGCCAGTGCTGGTTGGCGTCGATGAAGGCGGACAGCGTCGGCAGGTCGATCTGATCCAGCGGGGTGTCGGGGTCGTTGAAATAGAACCATTCGAGCAGCTTGGGCAGTTGCTCGGGCGGGCGGCGCATGCTCAGGGCAAGCTGGGAGGCCTGCAGGTGATTGCCCACGCGCGCTTCGCGGATGATGGCGGCGAGGGCGTCGCGCTCGTCTTCAGCGCGCGAGCCGAGCAGCACCGAGAGCAGGGCGATGCCGAAGGCGAGCAGGAACAGCAGGCCGGCGGTAACCGGCGCCCAGGGGCTGGTCAGCATGCCGACGAGGCGGTCGCGCAAATCATCCGGAGACTGGTCCTGCCTCATCCTGCCCCCTTTGCCCCTTTCGTCTCTGGGGCCGTTGTCTGGCGGCCCGCCTGCTTCCTCACGTCGCCCCGGTCGCAGGGCGCAAACGCCACTGTAAGGCAGCACAGTTACACACAAGCGTGCTAACAATTCCTTTTCAAGGCCACCGTTCATCCCTAGTTAAAGGGTTCAAACGTCAATATTGAGACAGAGAGAGCCGGACACGCCATGACTGTCGACCGAATTCGCGGTTCCATCACCGCCCTGATCACGCCCATGCAGGCCGATGGCGGGGTCGACGAGGACCGCTACGCCGCCTTTATGGACTGGCAGATTACCGAAGGCACGCAGGGGCTGGTCCCCATGGGCACCACGGGCGAGTCTGCGACCCTGTCCCACAGCGAGCACGAGAAGGCGATCCGCCTGTGCGTCGAGGTGACCGCTGGGCGTGTGCCGGTCATCGCCGGGACGGGCTCGAACAGCACCGAAGAGGCGGTCTCGCTGTCGCTGGCCGCGCAGAAGGCCGGGGCCGACGCGCTGCTGGTGGTCACGCCCTACTACAACAAGCCGACCCAAGCTGGGCTGATTGCCCACTACCGCGCCATCCATGACGCGACCAACCTGCCGATCATCATCTACAACATCCCCGGGCGCTCGGTGATCAACATGTCGGTCGAGACCATGGCCACCCTGTCCGCGCTCGAGCGGATCGTCGGGGTCAAGGACGCCACCGCCGATCTGGTCCGCCCGATCGAGCAGCGCCTTGCCTCCGGGCCAAATTTCATCCAGCTCTCGGGCGAAGACGCGTCGATCCTGCCGTTCATGGGCGCGGGCGGGCACGGCTGTATCTCCGTGACCTCTAACGTCGCCCCGCGCCTGTGCGCGGAATTCCATGCGGCCTGGGCTGCGGGTGATCACGCGCAGGCGCAGGCGATCAATGACCGGCTGATGCCGCTGCACGACGCCCTGTTCGTCGAGAGCAACCCGGTGCCGGCCAAATACGCGCTCGAGCTGCTGGGCCTGGTCCAGCCCGGGCTGCGGCTGCCGCTGGTGCCGCTGTCCGAGGCCAGCGAGCAGCGGGTCCATGATGCGCTGGTGCAGGTCGGCCTGCTCAACTGAGCCCGGCGCCGCACCAGAACAAACCAGACCATGGCCCGCAAAATCATCGCCCAGAACCGCAAGGCCCGGCACGAATACTTTATCGACGAAGTACTCGAAGCCGGGATTGCCCTGAGCGGCACCGAGGTGAAATCGCTGCGGGCGGGGCGGGCGTCGATCGCCGAGAGCTATGCCACTGAAATCAATGGCGAAATGTACCTCACCGGCGCCAATATTCAGGAATACGAGAAGGGCAACCGCTTCAACCATCCCCCGGTGCGCAACCGCAAGCTGCTGCTCCGGCGGCGCGAGATCAACAAGATCATCGGCAAGCTGAAGACCAAGGGCGTGACCCTGATCCCGCTGGCGCTGTACTTCAACGAGCGCGGGCGGGCCAAGCTGGAGCTGGGTCTGGCGCGCGGCAAGAAGCAGTACGACAAGCGCGAGAGCATCAAGCAGCGCGACTGGGACCGCCGCAAGGCGCGGGTGCTACGCGGGGATGACTGACGGCCCCTAGGCAAGGGCCGGCAACTGCGGCTATCGTCCGAACCAATCGGCCACCGACACCCGTCGAAACCCACCGATGCCCACCAATACCGGGGAGCCGGCACCCATGAGCAGCGTCATCCACAACATGAAGCCCAGCCGCTATACTCCGGCGACCGAGGACGAAGCCCGGCTGCAACTCGCCACCTGCTACCGTGCCTGCGCGCAGGAGGGCTGGACCGACCTCAGCTCGACCCACATTTCCTGCCGCGTGCCCGGCACCGATGACCAGTACCTGATCAACGAACTCGGCGTGCACTTCCACGAGATGCGGCCCAACCGGCTGGTTAAGGTCTACCTCGACGGCACCCCGGTCGGCGCAGGCGAGCAGGCGCCCACCAACCCCGCCGGGCTGACCATCCATGGTGCGATCCTGCAGGGGCGGCCCGAGGTTGGTTCGGTCCTGCACACCCACACGGTGGCCGGCATGGCCTTCTCAGCGCTCAAAGACGTGGAGATCAAGCCACTGACCCAGCACGCCGTGCGCTTCTATAACCGCTGCCCGGCGCACGAGTACGAGGGCATTGCGCTGGATGCCGATGAAGGCCCGCGGCTCAAGCGCGACCTCGGTGAGCACGAGATGCTGATCCTGCGCAATCACGGCCTGCTGACTGTCGGCGCCAACCCCGGCCACGCCTTCAACGCCATGTACTACCTAGAAAAGTCGATCCAGGTGCAGCTGGTCGCCCAGCAGTCCGGTGCGCCGCTGAACCTGATCGGGAACAACGTGGCGGAGTCCACAGCGCAGCTCTACGCGACTTACCCGAACTTCTATGAGCGCGACTGGGACGGGACGGCGCGGTCGGTGGCGCTGGATGACCCGGCCTTCGAGGCGGCCTATATTCCGTGGCCAGAGGACGACGGCGCGCCTGCTGCCTGAAGCAGCAATCAGAGCCGGCCAGCAACCAGAAGCCATGCCCAACCCACACCCGCGCTGGCCCTACTGGGCCCGGTTTCTGCTGCTGGCGCTGATCGCCTTCGGGGTGACAGCCGCGCTCTACGCCCTGACTTGAGGACGAAGGCCGGAACCCGGCATCTTCCCTTCGCCCCATGGCTGCGATACCTGCACAACAAAAAAAGCCCCGCCTGACCGGCGGGGCTCTTGCGTGTCGTACTCGTTAGGAGACGGCTAGAAGTCGATTTGAGTCGACGAGAGTGTTTGCACGTCTTCGATGGTGAACTCCATGTCGGCGCCTGCATTCCAGCCCCCGTTCTTGTTCACATCAACCAGCACCCGGATGTCCGTGCCAGTGTCGTAGAACGCGACGCTGTCGGTTGCTAGCGCGGCCTGTGCTGCTGCGGAGTCAGCGTGCAGCGTGGTGTCCAGACCGTTGGTCAGGTTGAAGGCGGTGAGATCGAGCGTATCGTCCGAGCTGAAGGCCTGAACTACGTGGACCGAGGTTACCTGAGCCACCTCGAAATCAACGATGTCTCCGCCCGTGCCCAGATCGATCGTCAGAACTGCCGATTGATCAACGCCCAGCACGATTTCATCATTGCCCGTGCCAAGGTCGAATGTAACAGCGTTGGTAATGTCAACAGTCAAGTTCAGAAGGTCTGCGCCGGAGCCCATGTCACCCGTGAGGCTGGCGTCCATGCTGTGCCCAAGCGTGATTGAGTCGTTACCTGCCGCGGCGTCAAACGAGGCGGTGATGGCGCCACTTGAAGCAATATCGTCGTTGTTCGCCGACAGGTCGCTGTTCATGTCGCCACTCGCAGTAGTATCCGCGTCAGCTTCGCTGTCTACGGTGACTGTGATCGGCGAAGAGCTGGCTTTGCCATGATCGTCGGTGGCGGTCACAATTAGCTGGTAGTCATTGTCACGGTCCGCATCACCGGGCGAGTCAAAGTTCGGCTCATCCTTGAAGGTGATGGCACCTGCCGTGCTGATCGAGAAGAACTCAGCATCGTCCCCGGACAGGGTGAAGGTGATGGTGTCTTTCTCAGCATCGGTCGCGGATACAGTCAGCACTGTTCCGGTATCATCTTCGTCGAAACTGGTGCTGTAGGCCGTTTCGGAAAGCTCTGGTGCGGTGTTGTTCGAGCGGGTGATGACGATGTAGGCGATGATGCCCGCTGCCACCAGACCGACGGGGATCAGAATACCACCGTAGCCCAGACCGCCGAAGAAGCCCGGCGAGCTGTAGGTCGGGTAGGCGCCGGAGGTCGGTGGGATGTACCCGTTCTGCGCGACTTCCACGCCCTCGATCAGGTCAGAGACCATGATCTGGTCCCCAACGAGGCCGTATTCACCGCGTGGAATGATCATTTCCTCACCGCTGGCCAGCATGACCCGCAGATCGCCGTCTTCGGTGAAGCCCAGCGGCGTGCCGTCGATGGTGGTGAAGGGATTGTCGGTCGACGCGCGCGCGGTCTGCGCAGCGGCCTCACTCGCGGTGAAGGCGAAGGCGGCGCCAAGGCTGATCGCCGAGAAGGCTTTGGCAGCGCGGGCCATTTGCCGCTTTTGAGCGCGCCGGGAAAAGAGGATTTCAGGGGTCAAATGGTGAAATGCCGTAGCCATGATCTTGTTTCTCCTGCGGGCGAAAAGTACCCAAAATATTTATGAAATCGTTTTAAACGGTGGCTGAATGCCAAATATCGATAGCAAAATGCCAAATTATGCGTGCTGTGTACAGGCTTTCACCTGAACAATTGCAAATTACGCGCCAAAAATGGTGGATATGTGCCGCAGTTTGGTCGAACAGGGCGCCAACCGCCGAGATTATACGATTATCTGGCTGTAGTCCGTGAGGATCGTATCCTCGAATTTGACCGTGGTGCTGATCGTGCCCGCGCCGTTCTCGACCAACAGATAGGAATCCTGACCGTTCTGATAGGCGACAACCTCGTCGTGGGTGGTCGTCAAGGCGTCCAGTGCCAGCAGTTCGCTGGTGAAGACGACTGGCGCGGCCGCGTAGAATGCAACGCCAAGGACGCCCCCGTCCGTCAGCCGCCCGCCATCGAGGATGAGCAGGTCGTCAGCGTCGAAGTTCTGGACCACCATGGTTTGCACGTGGGAGTCGAGTTCGATCGTGTCCCGGCCCTCGCCGAGGTCGACCAACACGTCTTGTACACCCGTCGCTGCGGCGTCCACGAACAGGGTATCCGCCCCCGCACCCAACCGGATACCGATGTCGGTCACATCCGGTGCATTGATATCGGCCAGGTCGTTGCCGCTGCCCCCCGAGATGTCGAACAGGCTCGGGCTCTCTGACATATCATCGATTTGGAAGTGATCAGCGCAAACGGAGCCACCGTGCTGCGTGAAAAGCAAGGGATCAGCAATTGTGTCGATTGCGAGGAAGCCTGACTTCTTCTCGATTGTGAGAAAAACGGCTTGCTCCGCCGTTTCTCCGCGCGGGTCTTCGACCTGCACCGTGAAGCTGTAGACACCGTCTCGGTCGCGGTCGCCGGGTGAGTCGTACAGGGGGTCTTGCTTGAACGTGACCTTACCATCGTTGTCGATTTCCACGAGGTCAGAGTCATCGAACTCGCTGGCTACGATGGAGTAGGTGAGGTCTTCGTCCTGGTTGTTGGCGTCCTTGCCTGGTGCCGTGTAGACCGCTGTGCCGCACGGTTGCTCGGTGAAGGTCTCGTTGACGATCGAGTATTCGAAGGTCGGTGCCTGGTTCAGCGAGCGCCACAGCAGGTAGCCGCCGCCGACGCCGGCGACCGTGCCGGTCAGCGACAGGCTGGTACCGATGATACCGGCCCAACCGCCCGAGCCGCTGTCACCCCAGTGCCCTTCGGGCCAGAATGATTCATAACTCTCCTCAGCTGCGACAGGCGCCGTAGCCGTCACCGTCTGCGCCAGCTCGCTGGTCTCTCCCAGTAAACTGACGGCGGGCATGGCCCCCGGAAGAAACCCCGGAACAGCCCCTGGCGCAGCCAAGGGGGCGATGCTGCCGGGTGCCATCGTTGGCGCGGCCTGCGCTGCGAGGCTGCTGAGCAGGACGGGTTCTGCTGCCATTTCAGCAACCGGAGCCGTCTGCGCTGCTTCGGCACCAGCGACAGCCGGGGACGGCGTGAAGGCGCCGTCCTGCGCTTGTGCCGCCGCCGGCAGCAGGGTCGATGCACTGGCCGCAGCAAGGATCGCGGCGCTGGCGCCCCCAGCTGTGGCACGGGTCCCCCGCTGCTGGCGTTCTGTGCCCTGAGCGGTGTGTTGCTGTGGCGTAGGCAGTTGCATCTTGTATCCCTCAAGCCCGCGCGACCTTGAGCCGGTCGTTTTCCGCGCTTTGCGACGGGGCAGCAGCCCCATAACGTTATGCGCCTAAAATCGGGCATCGAGGGCCAAAAGTCCACCGGTAAACCGGCATTTCAGGGAAAAAATCAGACTGGCAAGGCGCTCGGAACGAGCCCGGACTTCGCTCGGGAGCGGCAGGCTGACGGCCCGCCACCCGATGAAAAGCACCGTGTGTGGTGGCCCTGCGCGCCCGTCGGCGGAACCACCCCGAGCCTGCGCCGCCTGATCCCGGGCGAGACCATGGCCTTCCCCGTCGAATTGCAGCTGGTCACCAGGACCCCCGGCTTTCAGCTCGCCGTGCCGGCCGGTTATCAGGTCTACCGGGCGCCAGAGGGCTGGTACTTCCTCGTTCGCGTTCAGTAGCACCATCGCCGGGTTGATCTGCCCAGGGATTTCTGCCGCCGCTTGCTAGGCAGGGGGGAGAAACTACGGCATAAAGCCTGCCATCTATTGTATTGAGGCGCAGGTCATGCACGCGGCAGCCATCACCGGAACCGGGCTTTTCACCCCCACCAACAGCATTTCCAACGACGAACTGGTCGAGGCGCTCAACGCCTTCGTCGAGACCTTCAACACCGAGAATGCCGCCGCCATCGAGGCGGGTGAGGTTGAAGCGCTGTCGCCGTCCTCGGACGAGTTCATCGTCAAGGCCAGCGGGATCAAATCGCGCTACGTGCTCGACAAGGAAGGCGTGCTCGACATCGGCCGGATGGCGCCGAGCCTGCCGACCCGCGGCGACGATGAAATCGCCATACAGGCGGAAATGGCGATCCAGCCATCGCTTGACGCGCTGGCGGAAGCGGGGCTGGAGGTCAGCGATATCGACGGCGTGATCTGCGCAGCCTCGAACATGCAGCGCGCCTATCCCGCAATGTCGATCGAGATACAGGCGGCGCTGGGGCTGGAAGCGGGCTGGGCCTTCGACATGAACGTGGCCTGCTCTTCGGCGACCTTTGGCATCGACATGGCCGCTGCTGCCGTTCGGTCGGGGCAGGCGCGGCGGATCCTGATGATCAACCCAGAGATCTGCTCGGCGCATCTGAACTGGGAAAACCGCGATTGCCACTTCATCTTCGGCGACGTCTGCACAGCCGCGATCATCGAGTGCGAAGACCTGGCGCTGGAGCGCCGCAAGCACGGCAGTGAAGGCCCGGTCTGGTCAATCCTCGGCTCCAAGTTGCGCACCCAGTTCTCCAACAACATCCGCAACAACTTCGGCTTCCTCAACCGCACCGAGGCTGACCCGCGCACCGGCTGGGATCTGCTGTTCAAGCAGGAAGGCCGCAAGGTGTTCAAGGAAGTGGTGCCCATGGTCGCCGCCATGATTGGAGAGCACCTGGGCGAGCACGATCTCGCGCCCGCCGACGTGCGCCGGTTCTGGCTGCATCAGGCCAACAAGAACATGAACGACTTCATCGCGAACAAGGTGCTGGGGCGTGTCCCGGAGGAGGACGAGGCGCCGGTGGTGCTGGATGAGTTTGCCAACACCTCTTCGGCGGGCTGCGTCATCGCCTTCCACCGCCACAGCCGTGATCTGAGTGTGGGTGATTTCGGCGTGCTCTGCTCCTTTGGGGCAGGATACTCGGCGGGCAGCGTGATCGTCCGCCGTGCGGCCTAAGCCGCGCTTCGCCGTCATCGCCTTTTCCTCATCCCTCATCCCTCATTCCCCAAGCAGGCCCGATCCCTAATCCCCCAAGCTGGCCCAAGACCGCAGGAGACCCCGACCCATGACAACACCCCGCTTCACCGGCACCGATGCCTACGTTGCCGACGACGGTCTGATGATGGCGGTCAACGCCGCGATTACGCTGGAAAAGCCAATTCTGGTGAAGGGGGAGCCCGGCACCGGCAAGACCATGCTGGCCGAGCAGGTGGCAACGGCCCTGGGTGCGCCCTTCATCCAGTGGCATATCAAGTCGACGACCAAGGCGCGGCAGGGTCTCTACGAATACGATGCCGTCAGCCGTCTGCGCGATGGTCAGTTGGGCGAGGAGCGGGTGCACGACATCGGCAACTACATCGTGCGCGGTAAGCTGTGGGAGGCCTTCGACAGCGACAGCCGGGCGGTGCTGCTGATCGATGAAATCGACAAGGCCGATATCGAGTTTCCCAACGACCTGCTGCTCGAACTCGACCGGATGGAGTTCTTCGTCTACGAGCTCAATCAGGTGATCAAGGCCAAGCACCGGCCGATCATCATCATCACCTCCAACAATGAAAAGGAGCTGCCGGACGCTTTCCTGCGCCGCTGCTTCTTCCACTACATCACCTTTCCCGATCGCGAGACCCTGACGCGGATCGTCGACGTGCACTATCCGGGGATCAAGAAGACGTTGCTCAAGGCCGCGCTGGAGGCGTTTTTCGGCCTGCGCGAGATCCCGGGGTTGAAGAAGAAGCCGTCGACCTCAGAGCTGCTCGACTGGCTCAAGCTGCTGATGGCCGAAGATATCGACGAGAGCATCCTGCGTGAGTCGGCGACCAAGAAGGTGATCCCGCCGCTCTACGGCGCGCTGCTGAAGAACGAGCAGGACGTGCAACTTTTCGAGCGGCTGGCGTTCATGGCGCGGCGCGAGACCTGAGCCGGGTTCCGGTACGCCGCCGTAGCGTGGGGAAGGCTCCAACGCCGGCTGAAGGGTCTGCTGGTCAGTAACGCGAAACGCAGTCCTCGGTTACGATCGGATAGCCGCCCTGACCCACCGGGCAGTTGGCGTAGGGGTCGAAGTACTCAGGTGCCCTGTTTTCCGCTTCCGTCCCTAAAGCAGCGCCCTGAGCCAGACCCTCGATCATGGCCTCGGCCGAGGCGCCAGCGCCAGCCTCGTTCCCAGCCGTGTTCACCGTTGCACCTTCTGCCACGGCACTGGCGGCGCTCGGGTCCGTCTCGCTGCACTCGAGGAAGTAGAAGCGTTGACCAGTTGTCGGGTCGGTGGCGTCGATCACCTTGACCACGTCGCCGAAGCCCGAGCTGATGCAGTAGCCTGCTTCCTGCGCGTGGACGGTTGACTTAAATAGCGCGTGCGGGAAGGCATCGCCCGAAACTTCGACAATCATCTGGAACGCGAGCGGGTCCATATCCGCCGGACGGGCGCGGTCGATAGCGCTGAAGTCAGGGCTGACCTCGATCGTGGTGTCGGGTTCCATGTTGCTGAAGCTGCTGTTATTCCGGTTCTGCAGCGCAGTTTGGAGGCGCGACTGATCGCAGGCGCAAACCAGCAGGCACAGGCCCAGCAGGCTCGGTATGGCAATCTTCATTGTGTCCCCCAACTCCCGCGATTGAGCACTTCAGGTACCAAGACTGCGGCGGGCCGGTGCCCCTTGACGCGCAGGCCGATCCCGCACTCTAGTGAGGAATTCCAAACAGTGAAAGGGGTGTGTCCCGCGTGGTCGAACAGTTTACCCGGGGCCCTCGTCGGCCCCAGCCCTGGCGGCAGGAGGAATTCGATCCCCGGGTGCGCGAGACCCTCGCCGGGCAGCATTTTGCGAAGACGCTGAGGATCGAACCGGTGTCAATCGAGTACGGCCGCGTAAGCTTTTACCTGCCGGTGCGGCCGCTGGTGTTGCAGCAGCACGCCAAGTCCATGGCGGGGCTATCGGCGCGCTCATGGATACGGCAACCGGCATGTGTTCGGTGACGATAGTCGGCCTCAATGAAAGGGCGCTGACCTAAAAGCTCAAAATCAACTTCCTCAGCACCGGCGAGGGAGACACCCTGATCGCCATGGCGCGGGTGATCTAGGACGGTAACCGGCTAATCATAATGGACGCTGAGGCAACAGCAGTTGTCCCTCATGAGAGAACTCGAAGCGTTGTCCATATAACTTGTTCGTAGGCGCAGATTCCTAAGAACCAATACTAAGCTACGATAGAGCATTTATTTTGGCGAAGTCATCCTGCTTGGATCAATTAATTCGTCGAATTCTTCAGGCTGGATTAATCCTGAGGTTATCGCTTCATCTCTGAGCGAAGTGTTATTCTCAAAAGCGCGTTTTGCGATAAGCGCGGCATTGTCATACCCAATCTTTGGCGCTAGCGCTGTCACCAGCATAAGGCTACGGCGCACGTGATTATTGATATTTTCCCGATTCGGCTGGATCCCAACGAGGCAATTCGAACAAAACGAATTAATACTGTCTGATAGTAGCCTAGTTGACTGCAAAATATTGTGAATTATCACAGGTTTATAGACATTCAGCTGGAGGGTCCCCTGCGACCCTGCGAATGCGATAGTAGTTTCGTTACCAATTACTTGAGCACATACCTGCGTCAGTGCCTCAATTTGAGTTGGATTGACTTTACCTGGCATAATTGAGCTGCCTTGTTCATTTTGGGGAAGATTCAACTCTCCCAGTCCACAGCGTGGTCCCGAAGCCAAAAAGCGAAGGTCATTAGCTATTTTGATGAGTGATACCGAAAAAACTTTTAAAGTCGCGGCAAAATTGACCAGCGCATCGTGTGAAGCCATGTGCTGAGACTTGTTTTTTGGAACTCGAAAATCCTCACCAATGATTTCACTAATTTTGGCTACAATTTGTGCATCCCATCCGGGAGCAGTATTCACACCATTTCCAACTGCTGTTCCCCCCTGTGGAATAAATAGTAAATCGTCAGTAGCGACTTTCACCCTTCTAGTATTTTCTTGAATCATTTCTCGAAAGGTTTCAAATTCGTCGCTGAGCTTAATAGGTGTTGCATCCATATGATGTGTCCTGCCTATCTTTACAATACCTTGAAACTCCTGCGCTTTTTGATCAAATGTTTCTATTAAGGTTAACAAAGCCGGCACAAGATTATTTCTTACTGCAATTATAGTGGCGACATGCATGGCAGTAGGATATGTATCATTTGATGACTGTCCAAAATTACAGTGGTCATTTGGATGAATGACTATTTCTTTTTGATGTTTTTCTCTATATAAATAAGCGCCATAATTTGATAATACTTCATTAACATTCATGTTTGTCTGGGTTCCTGATCCAGTTTGCCATACTGATAGTGGAAAGTGCTGATCCATCTTACCACTCATAATTGCCTCTGCGGCTTCACAAATAGCAATACAAATAGGGTCACTAATAGATTTGTGTCTTTTATTTACAATTGCTGCCGCTTTTTTTATTGCTGCTAATGCATGAATGATCTCGACGGGCTGCCTCTCCTCGCCAATCGAAAAATTTCTTAAAGATCTTTGCGTTTGTATACCCCAATACGCTGACGCAGGAATTTTTTCTTCACCAAAAGAGTCTTGAACAACTCGGTATTTCATAATTTATCTCCATTGACAGAAAATTCGGGGTAGCACTTCATATTCATTTGATTCTACTATTTTTATAAGGAGGCCGGCTATTATCATCAATATTTGTGTGAGGGGTCGCCTTCCGTAGCTGCATAAAAAGCAGATCATATTAATTCGGTAGCCGTGTAGCTAGATCAGCGCAGCAGCAGTCGACGGCGCAGACTTTTCGTGGCAGTAAGTAAACTGCTTTGCTTCTGTAGAGTGGTCCATGGGCTGTCCACCTGTTTCAGTAGCGACCCTTTGCTGACAGTTGACATTATTTCCCAGTATGTAGCCCTGACCAGATTAACTGGTTCACTCCTCAATTAGCGGCGCCATATCACTGTCAGGGTCCATATCGTCCGCCGGTTGGCGGGTGTTTCGCTGCGAGACCGGGCGCGAGATGTACTCCTGGATCTCGGTCAGCTCGACGAAGCTGTCCGCCTGCCGGCGCAACTCGTCTGCGATCATTGGCGGCGAGGACTTGATTGTCGAAATCACCGTCACCCGCACGCCCTTGCGCTGCACCGCCTCAACCAGCCGGCGGAAGTCGCCGTCGCCTGAGAACAGCACAATATGGTCGAGACGGTCGGCCATCTCCATGACGTCGATCGCCAGTTCGATGTCCATATTGCCCTTGATCTTCCGCCGTCCGGTGGCGTCGGTGAACTCCTTGGTCGGCTTGGTGACAATGGTGTAGCCATTGTAGTCCAGCCAATCGACCAGCGGCCGGATCGGTGAGTATTCCTGATCATCGAGCAATGCCGTGTAGTAGAAGGCACGCACCATCATCGCCTGCTTCTGGAACATGCCGAGCAGCGACTTGTAGTCGATGTCGAAGGCCAGCGCCCGCGCGGTTGCATAGAGGTTTGAGCCGTCGATGAAGAGGGCTATTCTTTCCTGCGGGTAGAAGCGCAAGTTACTCATAAAATCCGCCTTGCTTTAAATGTCCCGACGTCACGGTGGCGCAAAAATGCCTGGGCGCAAAAAAATGAAGCGACCGCGGTAATAGCTTCCGCAGACATAGGGGCAACTTTTAGTTTTGCTCGTACGAGACTTAGGATGGTACACCCGCCCCAGCATTGCAACTTTGGTTATCCACAGGCGGCCGCGCGTGATCCTAATCGGACTCGGAAGCAACCTTCCACACCCTGAAATCGGCGATTCAGCCTCCGTATTGCGGGAGGCACTGGCCCGACTGCACGCCAAGGGCGTAAAGATTCTGCGCGTTTCACCCTTTATCGCGACTGAGCCAGTCCCGGTGTCCGACCAGCCCTGGTATCAGAACGCGGTTTGCGCGGTCGAGTCGGCCCTGTCTGCCCGTGACTTACTGGCGGTTCTTCACGAAATCGAGGCCGATTTCGGCCGGGTCAGGGGAGTGCGGAACGCTGCCCGGATCCTCGATCTCGACCTGCTGATCTACCACGGCAAGCGCGACCCGGTGGGGCCGCCGATCTTGCCCCATCCGCGCATGTTCGAGCGTGATTTTGTCATGGTGCCGCTGGCGACCATCGCCGATGCTGAGGCCCTACGCGCCGAATTCGACGCCTGAAGCACGCCACTTTGAAGCGCTTTTCAGCACGGCTGTGACCGGTCCTGTGCAGCCGGCCCGCGGAGGCGTCGACCAGAACCGTTTCCGCGCCGCGTCCTGTCGTGGGCTCTTAGCGCCCCATTCCCAAAGGTGCGAGGCCCACGCGCTCAGACGCTCAGACGCTCAGACGCTCAGACGCTTAGGTGCTCAGACGCTGAGAGGTTCACAGGCCCGCGGCCTGGCCGTCCTTCCGCGGGTCTGAACCGGCCGACAGAAAGCCGCTGTCCTGGTGCAGCCAGATGCCTTGACCGCCGCCGATCGGCTTCTCGGGGATTGCCAGCCGGTGGCCCCGGTCCAGCAGACCCTGACGCAGCAGTGGCGATAGCCCGGCTTCGGCCTGCACCCCGCCGGTCTTGGGCGAGGCGTGCACCCGCGGCTGGTCCAGCGCTGCCTGAATATCCAGCCCGAAGTCGAGCATGGCGGTCAGCACGTGCACCTGTCCCTGGGGCTGGTAGTCCGCCCCCATGACGCCGAAGGCCATCTGCACGTCATCGCCCTTGGTCAGCATGGCCGGAATAATGGTGTGCATGGGCCGCTTGCCTGGCCCGTAGGCGTTGGGGTGGCCGGGGTCATCGATGCGGAAGCTGCGGGCGCGGTTCTGGAACCAGATCCCCGACCCCGGCGCCACCAGCCCGGACCCGAAACTGTCGAAGACCGATGCGATCAGGCTGACCGCGTTGCGGTCGCCGTCGACCACGGCCAGGTAGACGGTGTCACCGCTGGCCGGATAGTCCGGGGTCGGCACGGGTGAGAGGCTGCGGTCGTCGCGGATGCGGGCCGCCTGCCGGTCCATGCGCGCGGGGTTGAGCACGTCCTCGACGCGGCACGGCATCGACGGCAGGTCGGCGAAGAAGGCCTCGCGGTCGGCGTAGGCGAGGTGCGCGGCCTCGATCTGCTGGTGGTAACGGTCGAGCCCGTCGACCGAGCCGGGCGTGCCCAGCCGGTCGAGGATCTGCAGCATCTCCAGCGCCACCAGCCCCTGACCGTTGGGCGGTATCTCCCACAGCCGGTGGCCGCGGTAGGCGGTGCTGATCGGGTCGACCCACGTGCTCCGGGTCGCGGCGAAATCCTCGGCGCTGTGCAGGCCACCGCCCGCGCGCAGCTTGGCCAGCATGTCGTCCACGACCCAGCCGTCGTAGAAACCCGCCCGGCCCTTGGCCGCGATTTCCCCCAGCGTCCGCGCCAGCGCCGGGAACACCATCCGCTGGCCGACACGGGGCAGGGCCCCGCCGGGCAGCAGCAGGGCGGCGGCGTCGGGATCGTTGGCCAGCAAATCCCGCTCCAGCCCCCAGTCGCTGCGCACCCGCGCGTGCACCGGAAAGCCAACCTCGGCATAGACCCGCCCCGGTTCGATCACCCGCGCCAGATCCCAGCTGCCGAAGCGTTCGTGCAGGGTGATAAGGCCATCCACGGCCCCGGGGACCGTCACTGCGTGCGGGTGCTGGCGGTCGACCTTGCTGGTCCCGGAGAAGGCGGCGCTGACCTGCTCCAGCGTCGCTGCTGCCGGTGCGCGGCCCGAGCCGTTGAGCCCGTAGACGGGCATTTTCCCACCCTCGGCGTAGAGCGCGAACATGTCCCCGCCCAGCCCCACGGACTGAGGCTCGACCACGCACTGCACCAGACAGGCAGTCACGGCTGCATCCACGGCGTTACCGCCCTCGGCCAGCACCTGCAGCGCTGCCGATGTCGCAAGCGGATGAGACGTTGCAACCGCCCCCTTTTCCGCCATAACAGTAGACCGGCCGGGAAGCTCGAAACTGCGCATGAACCTTACTCCTTGCGAGAATGCCAGCTCAAGCCGAGCCGACAGGAACACGAGATCAAGGACGCTCCCATGACACTGCTTTGGCAGCCCCAGGAAGATCAGATCGCTGCGACAAATCTGGCGCGCTTCCAGTCTTTTATCAACGCGCGTTTTGATCGCGACTGCCGGTCGTTCTGGGACCTTCACGATTTCAGCATTCACGACAACGAGCGCTTCTGGACCGGCTTCTGGGCTTTTGCCGATATCATCGGCGAGCCCGGCGAGATCGTCGTCGAGAACCCCGGGGAGATGCCTGGCGCCCGCTACTTCCCGCAGGGCCGGATCAGCTACGCCGAAAACCTACTGCGCCCTGCAGAGCGCGCGGACAGCGACGATATCGCGCTGATCTTCCAGGCCGAGGACCGCAAGGCCGAGCAGGTAAGCTGGCGCGAGATGATCGCCCGGGTCGGCCGCATGCAGGCGCTGCTGGCCGAGTGCGGGGTGGGCGAGCGCGACCGGGTCGGCTTCGTGCTGCCCAACTGCCCGACCGCGATCGTGGTCGCGCTGGCCGCCAACGCACTAGGCGCGGTGGTTTCCTCGTGCTCGCCGGATTTCGGGGTTGGCGGCATCCTCGACCGCTTCACCCAGACCCGGCCCAAGGTGCTGATCGTCTGCGACGGCTATTTCTACGGCGGCAAGGCCTTCGACACGCAGGACAAGTTCGCTGAAGTACTGACCGCGCTACCGTCGGTTCAAAGTGCCTTCATGCTCGGTTTCTGTGACGAGCGCGCCGAGGTCGGCGAGGCGCTGCTGACCGCGCGGCCCACCACCGAGCCGCTGGATCGGGCACTGGAGCGCCACACCGCCTCGGACCGCCCAAGCTTCAAGCGGCTGGATTTCAACGCGCCGCTGTACATCATGTTTTCCTCGGGCACGACCGGAAAGCCCAAGTGCATCGTTCACGGTCAGGGCGGGGTGCTGCTCAAGCAGCTCAGCGAGCATATGCTGCACAACGACACCCGCGCGGGCGACCGCACCTTCTTCTTCACCACCTGCGGCTGGATGATGTGGAACTGGCTGATCGCCGGGCTGGCGACGGGCTCGACCATCATGCTCTACGACGGCTCGCCCTTTGCACCCGACCCGCTGGTGCTGTGGCGCTTCGCCCGCGAGCACGCCATGACCGGCTTCGGGCTGTCGGCCAAGTACGTCGACGCCCTGAAGAAGCAGGCCGTGCGGCCCAAGTCGCTGGGTGACTACCCGGCCCTGCGCGCCATCGCCTCGACCGGCTCAACCCTGATCCACGAGAGCTTCGACTATCTCTATGAGCACGTGAAAACCGACCTGCACGTCGCCTCGGTCTCCGGGGGCACGGACCTGCTGGGCTGCTTCGTCGGCGGGCCGGCGACCCTGCCGGTCTACCGCGGTGAGCTGCAGGTGCCGATCCTCGGCGTTGATCTGCAGGTCTACAACGACGAAGGCCAGCCCCAGCGCGAGGGGCGGGGCGAGCTGGTCTGCGCCACGCCCTTTCCGTCGATGCCGCTGGGCTTCTGGGGCGACGACGACGGCAGCCGCTATCACGCCGCCTACTTCGACCGCTTCGAAGGTGTCTGGACCCACGGCGACTTCATCGAGCAGACCCCAAACCACGGCTACATCATCCACGGCCGTTCGGACGCCACCCTCAACCCTAGCGGGGTGCGGATCGGCACGGCCGAGATTTACCGGCAGGTCGAGACCCTGCCGCAGGTCAAGGAAAGCATCGTCATCGGCCAGCCCTGGGCGGGGGATACCCGCGTGGTCCTGTTCGTGGTCATGCAGGAGGGTGAAACTTTGTCCGATGGCCTGAAGGAAAAAATCCGGGTACAGATCCGCAGCGGTGCTTCACCGCGCCACGTCCCCGCCAAGATCGTCGAGGTGCCGGATATCCCGCGCACCCGGTCGGGCAAGATCGTCGAACTGGCGGTCCGCTCGGTGGTCATGGGCGAGGAGGTGCGCAACTTCGAAGCGCTGGCCAATGCCGAGGCGCTGGACCACTTCAGGGGCATTCCGGCCCTCGAAGAAGATTGAGGGTCGTGCCTGTGGATTGGAGCTGAGGCGCGGTCCGGCCGGGATTGAGTCACGTTGAGGAAGGACGAGGGTTTTGCCAGTAATCACCACCATCGACGATCTGCGGGAGTTGGCCCAGCGCCGGGTGCCGAAGATGTTCTTCGACTACGCCGAAAGCGGCTCCTACACCGAGCAGACGCTGCGCGACAACACCTCCGACTTTGACAAGATCCGGCTGCGCCAGCGCGTCGCCGTGGATATGGAAGGCCGCAGCCTCGCCACACAGATGGTCGGAGAAGACGTGTCCATGCCGCTGGCGCTGGCACCGGTCGGCCTGACCGGGATGCAGCACGCCGACGGTGAAATTCTGGCCGCTCAGGCCGCCGAAGAAGCGGGGGTGCCCTTCACCCTGTCGACCATGTCGATCTGCTCGATCGAAGACGTGGCCGAGAACACCACCAAGCCGTTCTGGTTCCAGCTCTACTTCATGCGCGATCGCGACTTCATCGAGCGCCTGATCCAGCGCGCTTACGACGCTGCCTGTTCGGCGCTGGTGCTGACGCTGGACCTGCAAATCCTCGGCCAGCGGCACAAGGACCTCAAGAACGGCATGACCGCGCCGCCGAAGCTGACCATCCCCAATATGATCGACATGGCGGGCAAGCCGGGCTGGTCGCTGGGCATGCTTGGCACCTCGCGGCGCAGCTTCCGCAACATTGTCGGCCACGCCAAGGGGGTCAGCGACATGTCCTCGCTGATGTCGTGGACCAGCCAGCAGTTCGACCCGCGCCTGAGCTGGGACGACGTGGCCTGGATCAAGGAACGCTGGGACCGCAAGCTGATCCTCAAGGGCATCCTCGACGAGGAAGACGCCCGGATGGCGGCCAAGACCGGCGCGGATGCGATCATCGTCTCCAACCACGGCGGCCGGCAGCTGGATGGCGCGGTATCGTCGATCTCCATGCTGCCCCGGATCGTTGAAGCCGTCGGCGACCAGATCGAGGTACACATGGACGGCGGTATCCGTAGCGGGCAGGACGTGCTCAAGGCGCGGGCGCTGGGCGCCAAGGGCACTTACAGCGGCCGGGCCTATATCTATGGCCTTGGCGCCATGGGTAAGGCGGGGGTGACCACGGCGCTGGAGGTGATCCGCAAGGAGATGGACACCACCATGGCGCTGTGCGGCTGCCGCAACATTGAGGATTTCGGCACCGATTACCTCGTCCGCACCCCGCCGGCGACCGTAAACGATTACATGTAATGTTTGTTTCAAAGCCGGTTTCCGTAACCACGCCTGTGATTTCAGGATAGGGCCTGCACGGCCGCCATGTGGGCCGAATCTCCGGCTTTGGCTTGGCGGGCTCTCGCGGCCCTCCGCTAGAGTAAGGGCGCATAAACCGGATCGAAAGGAACCGACCGTGCCCCTGACCCCAGCCGTTTCCGCCATCATCGACAACTACGAAAGCGAAAACCCGGGCACGCGCTCCAAGCTGGTGCAGATGCTCAACCACGGCCGCCTGGGCGGCACCGGCAAGATGCTGATCTTGCCGGTGGATCAGGGCTTCGAGCACGGCCCGGCGCGGTCGTTTGCCCCGAACCCGGCGGGCTATGACCCGCTGTATCACTGGCAGCTGGCGATCGACGCTGGGCTGAGTGCCTTTGCAGCGCCGATCGGCCTGCTCTCCGCCGGGGCCGCGCACTTTGCCGGTCAGATCCCGCTGATCCTCAAGGTCAACAGCTCAAACAGCCACGCGCTCGCCGCCGATCAGGCGCTGACCGGCAGCGTGGAAGACGCTCTGCGGCTGGGCTGCGCGGGGGTCGGCTACACGCTCTATCCCGGCTCGGACCAGCAGTTCGACATGCAGGAAAAGCTGCGCCAGCTGACCAAGGATGCCCGCGACGCCGGGCTGGCCGTGGTGGTCTGGAGCTACCCGCGCGGCGGCGGCCTGAGCAAGCAGGGCGAAACCAGCCTCGATGTCATCGCCTACGCCGCCCACATCGCGGCGCTGATGGGCGCGCATATCATCAAGGTCAAACCGCCCAAGCCCCAGATCGAGCAGGACGCTGCCCGGCCCCACTACGAGAACCGCGACTGGTCGCGGCTGGAAGACCGGATTGCTCACGTCATCCAGTCGGCCTTCGACGGCCGCCGCATCGTCATCTTCTCCGGCGGGGAAGCCAAGGGCACCGACGCGGTCTACGAGGAGATCGCGGCCATCGCCCGTGGCGGCGGCTACGGTTCCATCATCGGGCGCAACGCCTTCCAGCGCCCGCGCAAGGATGCACTGGACATGCTTGAACAGTTGATCGGCGTCTACGCCGAGCAGGCTGCCAGCGAAACGGCCATGCGCTCGGCCGCCAACGGATCCAGAGCCGCGTGACCACCGACAACAGCGTGAAGGCCCTGCTGCCCGACTTTGAACGCGCCTGCGCGCTGGCCGCACGGGCCTGCCTGCCGTGGGTCGGGCAGGGCGACAAGGAAGCCGCCGACGCCGCCGCCGTCGATGCCATGCGCACCGCCTTCAACGCTGCGCCCATGCACGGGCGCATCGTCATCGGCGAGGGCGAGCGCGATCAGGCGCCGATGCTCTATATCGGCGAGACCCTCGGCAATGGCCCCCGGTTGGCCTCGACGCCCGAGGTCGACATCGCCGTTGACCCGCTGGAGGGCACGACCCTGTGCGCGCAGAACCGACCGGGCGCGCTGTGCGTGGCGGCCTTTGCCCCGCGCGGTGAGCTGCTCCACGCGCCCGACGTCTACATGCAGAAGATTGCGGCCCGCCCGGGCCTCGACCTGCGCGATGACGATCTCGACCGGCCGCTCAATGAGGTTCTGGCCCGCTTGCAGGGGCAGGCCGGGCGACCCTTGCGGGTGATCATGCTCGACCGCGACCGCCACCGGCCGATGATGGCAGCGGTGCAGGCAGCGGGCGCGGCGCTGCGCCTGATCCCCGATGGCGATGTCATGGGCGCGCTGCTGACCGCGCTGCCCGGGGCGGTCGCCAGCAGCAGCCCGCGCTTCGATCTCTACGTGGGCAGCGGCGGGGCGCCAGAGGGCGTATTGGCGGCGGCAGGTTTGCAGGCGCTGGGCGGGAGCATGTTCGGACGGCTGATCTTCCGCGACGATGATGAGCGCGAGCGGGCGGCGCGGATCGGCCTTGAACCGGCAGAGCAGGGGCCGATTTTCGCGCTGTCCGGCCTCGCCTCCGGTCATGCTCATCTGGTGCTGGCCGGGGTCACGGGTGACGTGCTCGACGGCGCGACCACCGCTGGGGCGCAGGTGCTGAGCCTCGGCGCCGGCGTGTGCAGGCTGCAGCACTGCCGGTTCTGATTGCGGCAGTCGTTCAAGCCGGACTGATCTCACCGCGAGACTTCACCAGAACGACAAACAAAAAGGGCGCCCGAGAGAGCGCCGTTTTGCTTGTGTATTTTCCGGGTGATTGGCGGGCTGGGTTTCAGCCCGCCAGTTCGGTTAGCGGAAGATGTAAGTGTTGAAGCGGTCCGAGCGGCCGTCGGTGTAGACGGTGGTAACCTCGGCGATCAGCTTGTGACCGTAGCGCTTGAGAACCATGGTGCGGGTGGCAAAGCCCTGGTCCCACTTGGCCATAATCCGCTTGGCGGTGGTTGGGTGAGCGCCGACGCTGTCGGTCAGCGGAATGCCCTGGGTCCAGCCCCAGTTGCAGTCGTTGGGGTGGCAGGAGCCCCAGGCCTTGACCTTCACGGCCGCACCATCGACTACAACGCGGATCTTGGTGACGCCACGGGTGTCGTCGTCGATGTTGATCCAAGCGCCTTCGAGCTGGTCGAGGTTGCTTTCAACCGGCAGCAGGGGCAGCAAAGGCAGCAGCGGAAGGATTGGGTTAGGCTGGATGATCGGCGGGATGCTCACGGGCATCCGCTTCAGGGTGTAGCGGTAGAAGGTATCGGTGCGGCCGTCCTTGAAGTCGGTTGCGTTTTCGATGATCAGCTTGTCACCGTGCAGGTAGGCGCTGACCAGAGACGTGGCGTGGGACTTGTCGTAGCGCGCCATGACCCGCTCGGCGGACAGGGGCGAGGCGCTGACCGAAGAAGCCAGCGGCATGGCCGAGACTTCACCCCAGTCACAGTCGTTGGGGTGGCAGGCGCCCCAGGTGTTCAGGGTCGGGTGAGCACCCTCACCGCCGATCACCACTTTGGTGATGCCGCGGGTGCTGTCGTCGACGTTGATCCAGGCGCCGCGGAGGTCATCCAGACCGGCGTGGGCCGAGGTGGCGAGAAGCAGACCAGCAACGGCACCCGTTGCGGTCACAGAGATTTTTCTGAGCAGAGAAGCGATTTTCATGATTTGATCCTCAGAGAGACGTTTGAACGGGGCGGGAAGGTCGTTTCCCGTGGTTGACGCAGACCGGTGTAGGCCCGTTCTGTTGCGCGCGTTTCTCGGATCGCTTTCAGTTATCGCCATTGGTGAAACAGTGAGTGTGGCAGTGTTTCAGAAGGTTTCTGCCAGAGGGTAAAACCCAGACAAAAGGGGCTGGAGCAGTCTTTCAAGCTGCCACAGCCCCGATTTACTTCGTTTTGCTGCTGGTGGTCGGAGACGACCTAAGCCCGGCTGGTCTTCAGCCCCCCCGCAGCTGGCGCAGACGCTCCTGCAGGTACGAATCTGCCGTGTAGCGCTCGGACAGCACGACCTCGGGCCGTGGGTGGCAGAACAGCGGCAGGCTGATCCGGCCGATGGTCTTATCTGCGCCTTCCGGGTTCACCACGCGGTGGGTGGTCGAGGGGAAGTACCCGCCCGAGGCTTCCTGCAGCATGTCGCCGATGTTGACGATCAGGTTGCCGAAGTCACAGGGCACTTCCAGCCAGGAGCCGTCCTTGGCCAGCACCTGCAGCCCCGGCTCGTTGGAGGCCGGCAGGATGGTGATCAGGTTGATGTCTTCGTGCGCTGCAGCACGGATCGCCGCGGGCTCTTCGTCGCCGGTCAGCGGCGGGTAGTGCAGGATGCGCAGCAGGTGCTTGGGGCTGCCCTCGATCATTGTCGAGAGGGGTTCGCTGTACAGCGTCGTCACGTCCTCGGGGGACTCGTCCTCGATCCATTGCAGCAGCTCGGCGGCGAGGTCGGTCGCCCGCTGGTGGTAGGCCTGCGCCTTGGGCAGCAGGTCGTCAGGGCAGACATCGCCGGGGTAGTAGTGGAAGAACTCCTTGATGTCTTTGATGGTGTTGCCCTTGGCCGTCTCGGACAGCGACTGCGGGTAGAACCCGCCCGCACCATTGTGGGGGACGGCGTAGTCGTTCTTGCGCTCCTCGCTGAAAAACTGACGCCAGTCGTCATAGATTTCCTGCACTTGGTCCTGTCGCAGGGGGTGGTTCTTCAGCACGCCGAAACCGGTATCCCGGAGCGAGCGGACAAAGTCCTGCTTTGCGGTCAGGCTGGTGTAGTCAACGGCAACGAGTTCCATGTATGGACTCCCGATTCAGGTTAGGAATTAACGCCTATGGTGACGCATTTTCGCAGGAAATTACAAGATAAGACCCTGTCAATTCGCCATAAACCGGTCAGGATTCGGGAAAATGGCCCTTTTGCGCAGCTTGCGCCGAAGGAATCATTTCCCCGCAACCTATCTTGGGCGTAGGTTCGCACCATCTTTAACAGTTCGAGGCGGCGCTCATGTTCTCTCTGGGCAACCTTCCGACCACCGATGAAATGATTGCAGCCGATCTCGGCAGCCACATGCATCCCTTCACCGATCACGACGCGCTGGGTCCGGGTGACCTGCGGGTGATCACTTCAGCTGAGGGCGTGTTCATCAACGACAGCAACGGCGGACAGATCCTCGACGGGATGGCCGGCCTGTGGTGTGTCAACATCGGCTATGGCCGGCAGGAAATCGGGGAGGCCGTCAGCCGCCAGATCGCCCAGCTGCCCTACTACAACACCTTCTTCAAGACCACGCACCCGCCGGTGATCGTGCTGTCGGAGAAGCTGGCCCAGCTCACCCCCGACGGGATCGAGAAGTTCATGTTCGGCACCTCGGGTTCGGACAGCAACGACACGGTGATCCGCCTGGCGCGGACCTACTGGGCCGGGCGCGGCAAGCCTGACAAGACGATCATCATTTCGCGCAAGAACGCCTATCACGGCTCGTCGATGGCCGCGGCCAGCCTCGGGGGCATGCAGTTCATGCACGCCCAAGGCGGCCTGCCCATTCCCGATATTCACCACATCGGCCAGCCGTACTGGTTCGACGAAGGCGGCGACATGGACCCCGATGCCTTTGGCCTGATGCGCGCGCGCGAGCTCGAGCAGGCCATCGACCAGCTCAGCGAAGACCGGGTCGCGGCCTTTATCGCTGAGCCGATTCAGGGCGCGGGCGGGGTCATCATTCCGCCGGGCAGCTACTGGCCTGAAGTGCGCCGCATCTGTGAGGAGCGCGATATTCTGTTCGTCGCCGACGAAGTGATCTGTGGCTTCGGCCGGCTGGGCACGTGGTTCGGCTCGCAGCGGCTGGACCTGCACCCGGATATGATTGCCATGGCCAAGGGCCTGACCAGTGGCTATCTGCCCATGGGCGGGGTCGGGCTGACCAATGAGGTCTACGAGGGCGTCAGTCAGGACGGCGAGTTCGCCCACGGCTACACCTATGCCGGTCACCCGGTCAGCGCAGCGGCGGCCATCGCCAATCTTGAAATCATGGAGCGCGAGGGTCTGGTTGACCGCGTTGGCTACCACACCAAGCACGTGTTTGCGGAGAAGTTCGCCGCGCTGGGCGACCACCCGCTGGTGGGGGAGGCCGCGACCTTCGGCCTGCTCGGCAAGCTGGAACTCGTCCCCGATGCGGCCAGCGGGTCGCGGCGGCGGTTCGAGAACAGCGGCGAGGTCGGTGGCATCTGCCGTGATTTCTGCTTCCGCAACAATCTGGTGATGCGGGCGGTGCGGGACTCCATGGTCTGCAGCCCGCCGCTGCCGATTGCGGATGATGAAATCGACCTGCTCGTCGAGCGCGCATGGGCAGCGCTGGATCAGACGGCCGCCGCGGTTGCGGACAAGATGGCCTGAGGACCGTGCATCATGAACGATCTGCCACAGAGTCTTGAACCTGAAATCACTCTAGAAGAGTCCCCCGATCTCGTATCGGGGCGGATGAGCGAGCTGCGCAAATGGGCGCGCGAGAAGGGCGTTGAGGAAATCGAGTGTCATACGCCCGATTTCGCCGGTATCGCGCGCGGCAAGGTCATGCCGGCGGAGAAGTGGTTCGGCGGGGTCGAAACCCGCCTACCGACCTCCGTGTTCTTTTCGACCATCACCGGGTCCTACGCCGACAGCCCGCACCGCGAGCTGTGGTCTGATGCGGATATGATCCTCAAGCCCGACCTGCGCACGGCGAGTTCGCTGCCCTGGGCGACGGTGCCGTCGATCCAGGTGATCCACGACGTGCTCGATCTGGACGGCAAGCCGATCGACTTTGCCCCGCGCTCGGTCCTGCGCCGCGTACTCAAGAGCTTTGAGAAGCTGGGCTGGAAGCCGGTCGTCGCGCCGGAGCTCGAGTTCTACCTGACTAAGCCGAACACCGACCCCGACCTGCCACTGGAACCGCCGCAGGGACGCTCGGGCCGGACACAGCGCAGCAATCAGGCGTTTTCCATGCAGGGGATCGACGAGTACGAGAGCGTCACTGACCATATCTACGACTTTGCCGCCGCGCAGGGGGTCGAGATCGACACCATTATCCAGGAATTCGGCCCCGCCCAGCTCGAGGTCAACCTCGTTCACGGTGATGCGATGGAGAAGGCCGACGAGGTCTTCATCTTCAAGCGCACGGTGCGGGAGGCGGCGCTGCGCTGCGGGTGCTACGCAACCTTCATGGCCAAGCCGATCGAGGGCCACGCGGGCAACGCCATGCACATCCACCAGTCGGTGGTCGATATCGACAGCGGGGAGAACATCTTCAGCGACGCCAAGGGTGAGCCGACCGACCTGTTCCGCTGGTTCATCGGTGGGCAGCAGAAGTACTCCTACGCCACCTCCGCGCTGTGGGCGCCCTACGTCAACTCCTACCGGCGGCTGGTCCCGGACATGTCTGCGCCGATCAACCTCGAATGGGGCTATGATAACCGCACCACGGGGCTGCGGGTGCCGCGCTCGGGGCCGAAGAACCGCCGGGTGGAAAACCGCCTGATCGGGGCCGATACCAACCCCTATATCGCCATCGCCGGTTCGCTGGCCGCGGGCCTGCTGGGGATCAGCAACAAGGTCGAGCCGCGCGAACCGGTGACCGGAAACGGCTTTGCTGGCGGCCGGGCGCTGCCTTACTCGCTGCTCGAAGGGATCGAGGCCTTCGCCGCCAGCGAAGAGCTGGCCGAGGTGCTGGGCCAGCAGTTCGTCGACATGTACACGGCGCTGAAGTTCGAGGAATACGACGCCTTTATGCAGGTGATCAGCCCGTGGGAGCGCCAGCACCTCCTGCTCAACGTGTAGCGCGCGCTGGTGTGAAACGGCAGCCAGCGACGTGAGCCAGAACAGCCTTCTTCACCTCAACGACCGGGTGGGGGCCTTCCCCCCGTCCTACTACGCTGCGACGGCGAAGAACGTGGTCGAGCGCCCGCGGCTTAGCGGCATCGAGGACGCCGATGTCTGCATCATCGGCGGCGGCTTCACCGGCCTGAGCGCGGCTTTACACTGCGCGCGGCAGGGGCGGTCGGTGGTGGTCCTCGACGCCCACCGCGCGGGCTGGGGCGCCTCCGGGCGCAACGGCGGACAGGTCGGGGCGGGCCAGCGCATCGATCAGGACAGCCTCGAAGCGCTGGTCGGGGTGGATCATGCCCACGAGGCCTTCCGCATCGGGGTCGAGGCCCCGGCGCTGCTGCGCGCGCTGATCGACGAACACGCCATACCCGCGGACTACAAGCCGGGGCTGCTGCACACCAACCACCGCGCACGCTACGACGCTGAGTCCCGAGACTATGCGGCCAAGCTGCAGGACGAATACGGCTACGACCAGATCCGCTTCGTCGAGCGCGAGGAAATGTTGGAGATGCTCGGCGCGGCGGATGCTTTCGGCGGCACGCTTGATACCGGCGGCGGGCATGTTCACCCACTGAATTTCGCGCTTGGGCTGGCCCGGGCCGCCGAGGCCGCCGGCGCGCGCATTTTTGACCGGGCAGAGGTTGCCACCGTCGGCCCCGGTGACCCGCACGAGGTCCGGCTGCGCGGCCCTGTTGCTGGAGGCGGGACCGAAACCGGTGTGCGGGCCAAAGTCGTGCTCTACGCCTGCAACGGCTATCTGAGCGGGCTGGAGCCGCGGACCTCGGCCCGGGTGATGCCGATTAACTCCTTCGTCGTCGCCACCGAGCCGCTGAGCGAGGAGCGCTGTGGGTCGCTGATCCGCGACGATGTTGCGGTCGCCGACAGCCGCTTTGTAGTCAACTACTACCGGCTGAGCGCCGACCGCCGGATGCTGTTTGGCGGCGGTGAGACCTATGGCTATCGCTTCCCGCGCGACATCCGGGCGTTCGTCCGGCGCCCGATGCTGGAGGTCTTTCCCCAGCTTGCCGACGTCGCGCTGGACTACGGCTGGGGCGGCACGCTCGGCATCACCATGAAGCGTCTGCCCGACTATGCTGAGCTGGGACCGAACCTCTATAGCCTGTCGGGCTATTCGGGGTCCGGGGTCGCCATGGCGACCAAATCGGGGCAGATTTTCGCCGACATGCTCGACGGCGACGACCGCGATTTCCGCGTCATGCAGGGCCTGCCAACCCCGGTTTTCCCCGGGTCCGGGCGCTGGCGTCAGCCACTGCTGATTGCGGCCATGAGCTGGTACGCGCTGCGAGACCGGTTTTAGGTAACGTCAGCGCTGACTGCGACGATTGCCTCGCATGCTGGCGCATCCTAAAATGAGTTACGCAGATGATGTTTCTGCATTTTTTCGAGGCGGTAAAGCATGTCCAACACCCCCACCGGCGCACCGGAAATCATCGATCAGGCCTGGCGCAAGGACGCGCTCAAGGGCTCGGCCTATGAGCTGACTTATGCGGGCACACTGTCCTACGCCCGGCGGCGCTACAGCCGCGATTTGCAGGGTGTCGATATCGCCGTCTCCGGCATTCCCTTCGACAGCGCGGTGACCAACCGCCCCGGCTGCCGTCTCGGCCCGCGCGCGGTGCGGGCGGCCTCGACCCAGCTGGCCGAGCTGAACTCGTTTCCCTTTGGGTTTGACCCCTTCGACACGCTGGCCGTGGTCGACTATGGCGACTGCGCGCTGAACGCCCACGCGCCGATGACCGTGCCCGACGATATCGCCGCCCATGCCCGTGAGATCCTCGCGACCGATACGGCCATGCTGACCTTCGGCGGTGATCACTTCGTGGCCTATCCGCTGATCAAGGCCCATGCAGAAAAGCACGGGCCGGTGGCGCTGCTGCAGTTCGACGCGCACTGCGACACGTGGGAGAGCAGCGGCCCGCTCGACCACGGCACAATGTTCCTCTCGGCGGTCAACGAAGGCCTGTTCGACGTCGATCACAGCATTCAGGTCGGCCTGCGCACCCACAACGATATCGATGTCGGCATCGAAGTGCTGACCGCGCCCTGGGTGCACCGCTACGGGGTCGATGCAACGCTGGAGGCGATCCGCAAGCGGGTCGGCGACCGGCCGGTCTACCTGAGCTTCGACATCGACGTGCTCGACCCGGCTTTTGCCCCCGGCACCGGCACGCCGGTCAGCGGCGGGCTCGCCAGCTGGCAGGCGCTGGAGCTGATCCGGGGTCTGGGCAGCCTCAATATGGTGGCCATGGATCTGGTCGAAGTCTCCCCGCCCTACGACCACGCGGAGATCACCGCGCTGGCCGCAGCGACCGTCGCCTACGACTGGCTGTGCGTGATGGCGCAGCGCCGTCAGCAGGGCCTGTGGTAAGCACGACTGTCCAGTGAAGCAGGAGGGGTAGCAGCGGTGAGTGTAAAGGTCGGCATCCTGATCTGTGGGCACTTTATCGAGGAGGTCGCGGCGGTCTACGAGGACTACCGTGCGCTCTATGCGCCCATGCTGGGCGAGGGCTTCGACTGCCAGCCCTATTTCGTTGTGGACGGTGAAATGCCGGCCGCGGTCGACGAGCAGGACGGCTGGCTGGTCTCCGGCTCCCGCCACGGCGCCTATGAGGACCACGCCTGGATTCCGCCGCTCGAAGATTTTCTGCGCGCGGCCTATGCGGCCGTCGTGCCGCTGGTGGGCATTTGCTTTGGGCATCAGGTTCTGGCGCAGGCGCTGGGCGGACGGGTCGAAAAATTCGACGGTGGCTGGTCGATCGGCCCGACAGAGTACGCCTTTGCCGACGGTCACCGTGAGACCGTCGTCGCCTTTCATCAGGACCAGATCACGGCCAAGCCCGAGGCGGCCGCAGTCATCGCCAGCACCGATTTCTGCGCCTTTGCCGGGCTGGCCTATCCCGGCCCGACTATCAGCTTCCAGCCGCACCCGGAATTCACCCTGGCCTTCATCGGGGACTTGCTTGAGGCCTATCAGCACCGGCTCGACCCGGCAGTCGTCACCGACGCCAGCGCGCGGCTGAGTACGCCGCTCAGCCAAGGCGGTATGATCGGCCAGATCCGCGACGTGCTGCGTGGCGGCGAGGCTATGAACGCCGCGGCGGCTGTTGCTGAGGCGCCGGCGGGCGCTGAGGCGGGCTGATGGTCAGCTTCGGCAAGGACCGGCTGGAGCCGCTGTTCAAGGTCGGGCTGAAGCCGCTCGATCTGGCGCAGTGGTTCGAGCCCGATGGTGATCTTGCCGCCTACCGGGCGGAGAAGGACCGGCTGACGGCCAGTGAGGGCGATCTGGTGTTTCGCGCTGAACCGGGGACTGAGGCTGCGCAGGCGGAAGTGCGCGCGCTGCTGACCGACAATCTCGCCCGATACCACCCGGATATCAGCCTGCCCGAAGACAGCGGCAGGCCGGACCTGCTCGAGGCGGCGCGCTGCGTGCAGGAAGACCTCGTGCTGATGCGCTTGGACCCGGATGCCGACCCGGCGCGCTGGCGCATGGTCGCGGCCTCACTGCATTTCCCCTCGAGCTGGAAGCTGGGCGAGAAAATCAGCCGCCCGCTCGATGAAATCCACGACAATGTTCCCGGGTTCGGCCCGAAGACCCGCAATGCCGGGCTGATGGCGCGGATCTTTGACGGGCTGAAGGTCGAGCAGCCGGTGCAGCGCATGAACTGGACGCTCTACCCCACGCCCACGCTTCACCATCCCTATTCAGCGCGCGACCGTGGCGCCAACCCCGACCGACACACCCTCGATGCGGAGTCTTTCATCCGGGTCGAGCGCCAGACCCTGCGCAAGCTGCCGCAGTGCGGCGATATCCTGTTCACCATCCGCATCTATATCGACCCGATCGCGGCGTTGTCGCGATACCCGGAGGCGCTGGCCGCGCTCAAGACCAACCTGCAGGCGCTGACCCCGGCAGAGCGGGACTACAAGGGCCTGCGCAAGGCCCTCGACGACGTCATCGCGGTTATTGAGGGCTTAGAAGGCACTGGCGATCAAGGCACTGGCGAGGGCGGAACCTCCTGGGATCAGGCAGGCCCGTGAGCCGGGGTGCCTTACAGCAACCGAGCCATCAGGCCCCAAGCCTGGGCACGGATGTCGGGCTGCCGCCGACCTTCACGCGCTGGTTCGAGGCTCGAGGCTGGGCACCCCACGCCCACCAGCTGGCCATGCTCGAGGCCGCGCAGGCGGGGCAGTCGGCCTTGCTGACCGCACCGACCGGTGGGGGCAAGACGCTGGCGGGGTTTCTGCCCTCGCTGGTCGAGCTTGCCGGTCAGCCGGATTTCGAGGGGCTGCACACGCTCTATATTTCGCCGCTCAAGGCGCTGGTGACCGACATCCGCCGAAATCTCGAAACCCCGCTGGGGGAGATGGGGCTGGCTATCACCGCTGAGGCGCGGACGGGTGACACGCCCGCCAACCGCCGCGCGCGCCAGCGTGAGCGCCCGCCCCATATCCTGATGACCACGCCGGAGAGCCTGGCGCTGCTGCTGTCCTACGAGGACAGCGACGCTTTCTTCGGCAATCTACGCTGCGTTATCCTCGACGAGCTGCACGCTCTGGCGACCAACAAGCGCGGGCACCTGCTCAGTCTGGGTGTGGCGCGGCTGCAGAGCCTCGCGCCGGATCACCGCCGATTGGGTCTGTCGGCGACGGTCGCCGACCCGCAGTATTTGCTCGACTGGCTGCACCCGGACGCGGGGGCTGTCCCGAAGGCCGGCGCCGGCGTTGCAGAAGACGGTCACGAAGGCGCCGCTGCGGCAGGCGCGGCGCGCGTGGTCCATGTCCGCGGCCGGGCCGGGGCGCGGCCCGATATCCGCATCCTTACCCCCGAAGACCATATCCACATGCCCTGGTCGGGGCACATGGCCGTGCACGCCATGGAAGGGGTCTATCGGCTGATCCGAGATGCCGGGATGTCGATCGTGTTCGTCAACACCCGTGCGCAGGCCGAGCTGTGCTTCGCCGAGCTGTGGCGGCTCAATGAAGACGGCCTCGCCATTGCCATGCACCACGGCAGCCTCGAGCGTGAGCAGCGCCGCAAGGTCGAGGCTGCCATGGCCGCCGGGACGCTGCAGTCGGTGGTGGCGACCTCATCGCTGGATCTGGGGATCGACTGGGGCAGCGTGGATCTGGTGGTGCAGGTCGGCGCGCCCAAGGGGGTCAGCCGCCTGATGCAGCGCATCGGACGGGCCAACCACCGCTTTGACGAGCCCAGCCGCGCTGTGCTGGTCCCGGCCAACCGGTTCGAGGTGCTGGAGTGTCAGGCCTGCATGGACGGGGTCTGGGCGGAGGAGCTCGATGGCGACCCGGCCCGGCCCGGGGGGCTGGATGTTTTGGCCCAGCACATCATCGGCATGGCCTGCGCCTGGCCCTTCCAGCCCGACGATCTCTACGCCGAGGTGATCCGGGCGCGGCCCTTCCGCAACCTCAGCCGGCAGGACTTCGACGATACGCTCGGTTTTGTCACCGATGGCGGTTACGCCCTGCGCGCCTATGAGCGCTACCAGCGCCTGCTGACCCTGCGCGACGGGCGACGGGGGATCGCCGACGGCCACCACGCGCGCCGCTATCGCATGAACATCGGCACCATCGTCGAGGCGCCGACGCTGAAAGTGCGGCTAGGGAATGGTTTTAGGCGGGCGCTGGGGGAGGTCGAGGAGTTCTTCGCTAATGGGCTGCGCCCGGGGGATACCTTCATTTTCGCCGGGCGGCTGCTGGAGTTCATCAAGATCGACGAGACCAGCCTGATCTGCCGCGCGGCGCACAAGAGCGTGCGCGACCCGGCGGTGCCGGCTTACGGCGGCGGGCGCATGCCGCTGACGGCCAACCTGGCCGACCGGGTGCGGGTCATGCTCGAAGACCCGTCCGGTTGGGCGCGCCTGCCCGACCCGGTGAGCGAGTGGTTGCAGCTGCAGGCGGCGAAGTCGCGCCTGCCCAGCGCTGACCGGCTGCTGGTCGAGACCTTCCCGCGCGGGGAGCGCATGTATCTGGTTGCCTACTGCTTCGAGGGGCGGAATGCGCACCAGACGCTGGGCATGCTGCTGACCAAGCGGCTGGAGCGCTTTGGCTACGCGCCGCTGGGGTTTGTCGCCTCGGACTATTGCATCGCGACCTGGTCGCTGCGGGTGCCGGAGACGGCCGAGGCGGTGGCTGAGCTGTTCGATCAGGACATGCTCGGCGACGATCTGGAGGCGTGGATGGATGAAAGCACGCTGCTCAAGCGCACCTTCCGGCGCTGCGCGGTGATAGGTGGACTGATCGATCAGAACGTCATGGGGCCGAACCGGACCCGGCGGCAGGTGACCTTCAACAATGATATTATTTATGACGTGCTGCGCCGCCACGAGCCCGGTCACGTGCTGCTGCGCGCGACCCGGCAGGATGCGGCCGGGGGGCTGACCGACGTCAGCCGGCTTGCCGATATGCTGGTGCGGTTTCAGGACCGGATCGAGCACGTGCACCTGCCGCGGGTATCCCCCATGGCGGTGCCGGTCATGCTCGATATTGGCAAGGAAGGGGTGGCTTCGGCGAGCTCGGCCATGGACGAACTGCTGGATATCAGCGCGGCGGCATTGATCGGCGAGGCGATTGGTGATGAAAAGGACGGCGGGTCCGATGCTGAGGGCGTCGATCTGGGCGCCATGGACCTCGATGCCATGGCACGCCTGTTGGAGGGGCGCTGAAAAGGCCGCTGAGCGGGAGTGCTGAAAAGGGCGCGCAGGCTCGATAACAGCCGGCAAGCAGAAGAGAGTAGAACAGAACACCCATGACCGACGTCCGCTTTTACCACCTTACCCGCACCCGGCTCGAAGACGCCCTGCCGGTCATGCTAGGGCGCACGCTCGAGCGCGGCGGCCGGGCGGTGGTGCGTCTGGCCACGCCCGAGCGGCTGAAGGCGCTGGACGAGTGGTTGTGGACCTTCGACGATGCCGCCTTCATCCCCCACAGCAGTGAGGGGGGGCAGCACGCGGCCGACCAGCCGGTGTGGCTGACGCTGGGCGAGGATAACCCGGCGGGGGCCGGCTTTCTGTTCGTTGGCGAGGGGGCGGAGCTGGCTGGATTTGAAGCCTTTGAGGTCTGTGCAGTGCTGTTCGACGGCCGGGTTGAAGAAGCCGTCGCCCGAGCCCGCAGCCAGTGGGCGGTGGTCAAGGCAGCGGCTGAGGCCAAGGAACCAGCCAGCGAGGCACCCCACGCGCTCAGTTACTGGCAGCAAAACGATCGCGGCAGTTGGGTGCAGGCGCAGTAGTTTCAGCGGTCCGGCCTTGGCTTGTGTGTTGGTTCAACGCAGAGAAGAACGTTGCGCGTGGGAGGGTCGCAGGCCGCGAAGCGGCCCAGAACCGAGCGCGCCACCGGCTGCTGATCGCTGGTATCCAACGCCGCCGCACACCAATCAACGGGGCTTTGGTGGCGGGCTTGCTTTGACGCCGCTTCGCGGCTTTCAAAGCGCGCCCGCGCAACCCCTGCGATTGACCTCTGGCTTCATTCACCGGACGCGGCTTCGAGCGTGGTCGAGAGTTCCAGCCAGGCCTCTTCGGCCTCTTCGAGCAGCTTGTCCAGCTCACCCAGCTTTTTCTGCCACGCAGGCACTTTGGCTGACTTGACCGGATCGCTATAGACGGTTGGGTCGGCGAGCAGGGCGTGGCCTTTATCGATTTCGGCCTGAATCTTCTCCACCCGGCGTTCGGCCTCGGCCACTTGCTTCTTCAGCGGCGCCAGCGCTGCACGGGCGTTGGCGGCTGCCTGCCGGGCCTGCCGACGCTGTTCTGCGCTCTGGCTCCCTTCGCTCTGGTGCCCTTCGCTCTGGCGCCCTTCGATCGGGGCGCCGTCGCTCTGGCCCGCTTGCATGGGAGCGCCGTCGCCTTGACCGTCGTTGCTGAAGCCAGCACGCCCGTTTCGCCCGCTGCGGTTCTCCCGCTGGGCATGACGGCGCTCGGCCAGCAGCTCGCGGCGGTAGTCATTCATATCGCCCTCGAAGCGCTCGACCTGTCCACCGCGCACAATCCACAGCCGGTCGGCCGTCAGCTCGACCAGATGCGGGTCATGTGTGACCAGAATCACCGCCCCCTTATAGCCGTTGATCGCCTGCACCAGCGCCTGACGGCTGTCGACGTCCAGATGGTTGGTCGGCTCGTCCATCAGGATGATGTGCGGCGCTTCCCGGCTGATCAGCGCGAACAGCAGCCGCGCCTTCTCCCCACCCGACAGAGCCCCAATCCGTGTTTCCGCCTTGTCCTCACCAAAGCCGAAGCGGCCCAGCTGAGCGCGAACCACTGTCTCCGTCGCCTTGGGCATGAGCGTCTTCAGTGTCTCAAGCGGCGTGCTGTCCACTGACGGCTCATCGGTCTGGTGCTGGGCGAAGTAGCCGATCTTGAGCTTGCCCGACTTCTGTACTAGCCCCTCGCGCACCCGCAGCCGCCCGGCCAGCACCTTGAGCAGGGTCGACTTGCCGTTGCCGTTGGCGCCGAGCAGGGCGATGCGGTCATCGCTGTCGATGCGCAGGTTGACCCGCTTGAGCACCGCGGGGCCTTCGCCGTATCCGACTTCGCCGTTGTCGATGGTCAGCAGCGGGGACGCCAGCGGCCGGGGCTCGGGGAAATCGAAGGTCACAGTCCATTCGTCGGCGACCGAGGCGATGGGCTGCATCCGCGCCAGCATCTTCAGCCGCGACTGCGCCTGCCGCGCCTTGGTCGCCTTGTAGCGGAAGCGGTCCACGAAGCGCATGATATGGGCGCGCTGAGCCTCCTGCTTCTCCTTTTGCCGGACCAGAAGCGCCATGCGCTCGGCGCGGGTTTTTTCAAAAAAATCGTAGTTGCCCTTGTAGGCAGTCAGCGACTGCGCCTCGAGGTGCAGGATATCGGTTACCACCGAGTTGAGCAGGGCGCGGTCGTGGCTGACGATCAGGATCGTGCCGCGGTAGGCCTTCAGATAGGCCTCCAGCCACAGCGTGGCCTCCAGATCGAGATGGTTGGTTGGCTCGTCGAGCAGCAGCAGGTCGGGCTGGGTGAACAGCAGCGCGGCCAGCGCCACGCGCATCCGCCAGCCCCCTGAGAAGGCCGAGCACGGCTGGGCCTGTGCTGCCTCGCTGAAGCCCAGCCCGGCAAGGATCCGCGCCGCTCGGGCGGGGGCAGAGGCTGCAGAGATGTCCTCGAGCCGGGCGTGAATACCGGCGATCTGCTCGGGGGGCAGGTCGGGGCGCTCCAGCGCATCGAGCAAGTCGGCACGCTCACGGTCGGCGTCCAGCACGGTATCGATCAGCGATCGCTCACCCCCGGGGGCGTCCTGCGTGGTTATGCCCATGGACCAGCGCCCGGGGAGCTGGATATCACCGGCATCGGGGACGATATCACCGCTGATCAGCCGCAGCAGGGTCGATTTACCCGCGCCGTTACGCCCGACCAGCCCGATCCGGTGGTTGGCGTAGAGCGTCGCCGAACAGCCCGAAAGGATCGGCCGCCCGGCAATGCGGTAGGTCAGGTTCGAAATCGACAGCATGGCAGTGGTTTAGGGGGCGGGGCAGGGCAGGACAAGGGTGCCTTTCCCAATGAAGGCTGGACCTGCCCGCAAAAGCCGCCTACACGGCGGTGGAATCTACCCCTTCCACTCCATTCTGTTCAGGGAACCACCACCATGGGACGCACTTTTTCCATCATTAAACCCGACGCGACCAAGCGTAACCTCACCGGCGCGATCAACGCGATGATCGAGGGCGCGGGCCTGCGCATCGTCGCGCAGAAGCGCGTGCTCATGACCCAGACCCAGGCCGAGCGCTTTTACGCGGTCCACGCTGAGCGGCCGTTCTTCGGCGAACTGGTCGAGTTCATGATGTCCGAACCGGTCGTCGTGCAGGTGCTCGAGGGCGAGAACGCCGTTGCCCGCTACCGCGAAGTCATGGGCGCAACCAACCCGGCCGAAGCCGACGAAGGCACGATCCGCAAGGCACACGCCCAGTCGATCGGCGAGAACTCCGTCCACGGCTCGGACTCCGATGAGAACGCGGCGCTGGAAATCGCACAGTGGTTCTCCGAGGCGGAAATCGTCGGCTAAATCGCGCGCTGACGAGCACGGGTCACAAAAGAAAAACGGCGCTGGGGCTTACTGCCTCGGCGCCGTTTCCGTTGGATTATGGCTCCTTGCCGGTGCCCGCTCAGAGGAAGCCCAGCAGCCAGGCGCCGAGTTTCCACAGTAGACCAAAAATACCGAAACCGATGCTCAGCAACACGGCCGTGCTGACCGATCCGCCCATGAACACAAAGGCAATGGCCATAACGACGGTGGCCAGGATAATCAGCGGCATAGGCACCCCGAACAGGGCGGCGAGCAGCAGAATGATCATCCCGCACAGCAGCGCCAGCACGCGCGAATTGGCCATCATGCCGGAAAAGGTGGTTTTCTGAGCCTCGGGGGCGAGATCGTGGTCAGACATGTCGGTTCGGATCCTTGGAACATATCGCGGTTAAAGGTTTGGCCCCTTAAATAACCGGGCTTGAGGGGCGGAGCAACACTCCTTGCTGCAAGGGTCGCGCGAAGTCTTGCATTCTTCCCGTTTCCGGTCGTTTCCGAACCTGGACGGCTCCCGCGCCGCCCCCGGACTGCACCCCGATCAGGGCACGCGGCGCGGTTTTGACAAGCCAAGGCGCGCGGGATGCTTTAGGACTGCCACGATGGCGCTATGAATGGCGTTCAGGACCAGCCTGAGCGGCGCCCGGCAACGGGCCTGAGACGAGAAAGGGATGATCGAGGTGATGGCGCCCAGAGACAGGGTTTTGCACGGACAGTCAAGGCCAGCGAGCACCAGGCCGCAGGGTCGCCTTGCCCTGTGGCTTGGCGTCATCCTGCTTGGGCTGTTGCCCCTGTTCGCCGCCATGGCTGACCGCGCGCGGGCGCAGACCCCGTCGCTCTGGCAAGGTTACACCGTCGAGAACATCGAGACCAAGGCGGTCGCCGGCACCGGCGCCGAAGCCCAGGAGCAGGCCTTCCGCAACGCCCGCGTCGCAGGTCTGCGCGAGGTTGCATCCCGCCTTGTCTGCCCGGAAAATCAAGCCCAGCTACGCATCCCCGCCGACAGCCAGCTCGAAGCCATGGTGCAGTCGACCGAGCTGACAGATCAGAAAATCATCGGCAGCAGCTATTCCGGGCTGCTCAACATCGCCTTCGACCCCGATGCCGTTGGCGCTTATCTGGCCGGGCAGCGCGTGCCCCATGCCACCGGACCGGCCCCGCGCCAGCTGGCGATCCCGATCCTGCGTGAAGAGGGCAGCCCAGCCCTGACCTTCGACGACAACCCCTGGCTACGGATCTGGTCCAGAGGCCCGGAACCAACCCTGCTGCAGACCTACGACCTGATGCGCGGAGACGAGCAGGATCGGGCGATTTTCGACCCCGAGGTGCCTTCCCGCTCCGCCGTGCTCAGCCTGATGGAAAAGTACGATTTCGCGGCGGCGCTGGTGATCCAGGCCCAGCTGACCCCGCCGCTGGGCGAGGAAGCGCCCGCGAGCCTCTACGTCGAAGCCATCCGCATCGGTGACGGTCCGGGCGAAGTCCGGCTGGAGGCGAACCTGGTCGCCGAAACCGACGAGAGCAACGACAGCCTGCTGCGCCGGGGGGCCTTTGCGATTCAGGAGCAGGCTTCGGCCGCCTACTGCCGCACCTTCACCGCGGCCCCGGTCGCCCTGCCGACCACCATCCAGATCGTGGTTATCGGCATGGACTACAGCAGCTGGCTGCAGGCAGAAGCCTTGCTTTCCGCCCGCCCGGAGATCCGGGGTCTCACCTTCATGGGCCAGCGCGAGGGCGCCTTCGACGTCTCGGTCGAGTTCGTCGGCGGGCTTCTGGACCTGCAGCAGGTGTTCCGGTCGGTGCGCCTGCGGTTTGAAGCCTACACCGCGCAAGCGGTGGTGCAGGACGCCATGCAGGTCTATTTCTTCGCCCAACCAGACGTTCAGCCGCCGCCAACCAATGTCCGCATACTCCCGCTCAATGACATTCAACTGTCGAACTGATAGCCTTGGACGATGAGTGACAGGGACAGCCATGGTCAGGCTGTGCTGGGCTTCGACCTCGACCCGGCACCGGCGTTTTCGCGTGAGGCGTTTACCGTCTCACCGGCCAACCGTCGTGCCTTTTCGCTGCTCGACGCCTGGCCGGACTGGCCCGCGCCCTTTATCAACCTCGTCGGCCCCGATGGCGCCGGCAAATCGCACCTCGCCCGCATCTGGGCGGATAAGGCCGGGGCCTACTTCGTTGATCTGGGCAGCCTCTACCGCATCAGCCCGGGACAGTGCGCCGTCGTCGACGATGTCGACGCGCCGACCGAAGCGCAGCAGAACGCGCTGTTCCATCTCTACAACCGGCTGATGGCCCGCGGCGGGCTGCTGCTGGTCAGCCGCCAGCCGCTGAGCCGACTTGCCACCACCACGGCCGACCTGGCCTCGCGCCTGCGCGCCGTGCCCGTGGTGGAAATTGCCGCACCCGACGACGCCCTGCTCGAAGCCGTGCTGCGCAAGCGCTTTGATGACCGCCAACTCGGCGTTGAGCAGCCGGTGATCGACTATATGGTCAGCCGGATGGATCGGTCTTTCGCTGCGTTGGAAGCGGCGGTGCAGCGCCTCGATGAACTGGCACTGTCACGCAAGCGCGCAGTGACGGTGCCGCTGGCCCGTGAAGTGCTGGCGCAGACTAGCGGTCAGTTCAGCCTCGAACTCTGAGGGGACGGGCGCAGGCATCGCCTAAGCCGTAGATTGGTCGCACTCAGCGGCGCAGCCAGACCACCTTTCCCGCCATACCCAGGTAGCGGACGCTAATCCCCTCGACCGGCGGGTAGAGCGCGGCGTTATCGGCGCGGTGATGGTCTCGATCAGTGTGTCCAGCGCAGCAGGCGGTCGTTCGCGAAGTTGTCCGCGTAGGCCTTGGGTCGGATCTTGCGCGCCTTGGGTTCTACGATCTGGTACACTAGCCCTTTGGCTTGCGCGTACTCGATCGCCTCTTCCTTTGAGCCGAACCACAGCTTGAGCTGCTGCCGGGTATCGTCAGAGGAAGTCCAGCCCATCAGCGGCTCTACCGTCCGGCGCGAAGTCGGATCAAACTCCATCAGCCACTTCTTCGCATTGCTGCGGCCAGACTGCATAGCGGATTTCGGTGGCTGGGAGATGGTTACTTGCATGGCGTGTCTCGGTGCTCAGCGACCCATGGGATCCGGCGGCAAACGGAACTCGCCGAATTCTTTTTGTGAAGATGGTCGGGGCAGCAAGATTCGAACTTGCGACCCCCTGTACCCAAAACAGGTGCGCTACCAGGCTGCGCCATGCCCCGACCGCTCTCAGGCGCTGAGGCCTGAAAGTGCCGGGATAATATTGATCGGCGGGGTCGCGTGCAAGAGGCTTAGAACGGCCATTTTCTAGACCCTGCTCCGCTCCCACCGGGGCGCCAGATTTTGAACACCGACTGCCCGAGCCATGCCCGATTGTCTCAGCCTGCTGTGCTGTCGCTGAGAGTGCCGTACCAGACTGCGATAGCCTCGGCGCACCAGTCACCCTGATCGACGGGCAGCATATGTCCACTGCGGCCATGTTTCCGCACGCTCAGGCGCGGGGCCAGACGTTCTAGCCAGCGCAAGCGCCCGTCGGTCACTGTGCTGCCCTTACCCCCGCCGCGCAGCACCAGTACGGGCATGGGCAGGCGCTTGGCCGGCCACAGACCGGCGGGTAGGGTGGAGAAGTTCATCGCTTCGATCTCCGGGTGGAGCTTGAGTTCCAGCCCCGGCTGGCCATCGCGGCGCTTTCGCAGCACGGATTGACTGTAGTCGTGGATCGCCTCTTCGGGCCAGCTCTTCAGCGCCTTGCGGCCGCGAAAGTAGTCGATTGCCTGCTCGTGGCTGTCGAAATACTGCCGCCGCTCCCGCGCCTGCGGGATCAGACGGTTGCTGCGCGCCTCGACGTTGAGCAAGCGGGCAAGCGAAAGCCCGAGCATGAACAGCGGCGGGAAAAACACCGGTTCCAGCAGCACCAGCCCTCGCACGTCCTCGGGGCGTTCCATCGCCGTGAACATCGAGCACAGCGCACCCATGGAGTGCCCTATCAGAATCGCCGGGCCATTGCGGTCTAGCACGTCTTCGACATTGCCGCGGTAAACCCGCCAGTTGTGCAGCTGGGCGAGGCTCGGAATATCGTCGCTGCGGCCGTGCCCCTGCAGGTCGAAAGCCCGCACTGGCAGGTCTGGCGCGAGCCGGGACAGCAGGCCGTTATATGTCAGGGCGGAAAAACCGTTACCGTGGAAAAACAGCGCAGGCGCAGGGGGCTCTGCAGCCGCCTCCGCTTTCGCTATCAGCCCATAGCAATAGGACTGGAGCGAACCCCAGCGCGCTTCTTTCGGGGATTGGGTCATTGGCTAAGTTCGACGAGGCGTTCAGCGACTGCTTCAACTTCACTGGCCATGAATTCGTTGGTGACTTTGCCGTCAGCAGTGTTCTCGCGCGCGCCGGCGAAGGCGAACTCCTTACCCGAAATATGCATGCCCAGGTGACCCAGCACCATGCGCAAGCACTGCAACCCTTTGATCCCGCCCAGCCGGCCGGTCGAGGCCGACAGCAGCCCTACGGGTTTGTGGCGGAAGGGCGTTCCTGGTACTTCGTTAGAAGAGCGCGAAACCCAGTCGATGAAGTTTTTGAGGATGCCAGTCGGCCCACCGTTGTATTCGGGCGAAGCCATGATGTAGCCGTCGGCCTCGACGCACAGGCGTCGGATATCATTTAGCGCTGTGGGGCGACCGTCGCGGTCTTCGAGATCCTCGCAGAAATTTGGGAAGGTATCACCCTTCATTTCGATCTTCGTAACCCTAGCGCCAAGCGACTCCGCGTGGGCGAGAGCGTGGTTCAGAACGACATGGTTGAAGGACCCTTCGCGGGCTGAACCACAAACACCGACGATCAGTGGGGAAAACTTTGTCATCAGAAGGGACCTAGAGTTACGCTTGCTTCTGTTGAAGTAGTACGGCCAACAGCCTGAGGAAACCGCAATTTACGTTTCCCTGGTGGCCTAATGCGCCAGAACTTCGCGAAGCTGGTAAAAGCCGGGCTTGGGTTCGTTGAAATACTCAAGAATACCGGGGTGCTCGATCGGCTTGTCACTCTCGTCGAGGATCAGGTTCTGTTCGGAGACGTAGGCTTCATAGCTGCCCGTGTCGTTCTGTGCGAGCAGGTGGTAGAACGGCTGGTCCTTGGCAGGCCGGATTTCCTGCGGAATTGACTGGTACCATTCCTCAGTATTGGCGTACTGGGGGTCCACATCATAGATGACCCCACGAAAGCCGAATAGGCGGTGGGAGACGACCTGCCCGATATTGAACTTGGCGCTGTATTCACTCATGCCCTGACCTAAGCATGACTTGGGCCAAACACAACCGGAATGAGGCCGTCGCCGTAGCACTCTGGCTCAGACTCGGGGGCGAATCCCAGATTCCACGACAGACTGTGGCACAGTATCCACAAACCGTTCGAAGTTGCTGGCGAAGCGCTGTGCAAGATCGTCGGCCGTATCCTCATATTCGGACAGTTTTTGCCACGTCGAAGACGGCGTCAGCAGATCCGCAGGCACCGACGGACAGGCTTCGGGCACCATCAGGCCGAAGTAGGAGTCCTTGCGGAATTCGATTTCCCTGAAGGCCCCGCTGAGGATGGCGCTGATCATCGCCCGGGTGGCCTCCAGCGGGATCCGGCGACCTGTGCCGAACTTGCCGCCGGTCCAGCCAGTGTTCACCAACCAGCACTCCGCGCCTGTGGCTTCGACCTTCTGACGCAGCAGGTCCGCATACTCACTGGGTTGGCGTGGCATGAATGGCGCGCCAAAGCAGGTCGAGAACGTCGCCTGCGGTTCATTGCCCATACCCCGCTCGGTGCCGGCAACCTTGGCCGTGTAGCCCGAGAGGAAGTGGTACATCGCCTGATCGGTCGACAGCCGCGCCAGCGGCGGCATCACGCCGTATGCGTCTGCCGTAAGCATGATCACCGCGCGTGGGTTTCGCCCCTGTCCAGTTTTGACGTGCCCCGGAATGAAGTCGATGGGGTAGGAGGAGCGCGTGTTCTCAGTCAGGCTCACGTCGGTGAAATCCGGCTCGCTGGTCATCGGGTCCAGCACCACGTTTTCCAGCAGCGCGCCGAAGCGGTTGCTGGCCGCGTAAATCTGTGGTTCAGCCTTGGCGGTCAGATTGATAGCCTTGGCGTAGCAGCCGCCTTCGAAGTTGAAGATCCCATTCGGGCCCCAGCCGTGCTCGTCGTCGCCGATCAAGGCGCGCTCGGGGTCGGCCGAAAGCGTCGTTTTCCCCGTTCCTGAGAGACCAAAAAACAGCGCGACATCGCCCGCCGGGCCAACGTTGGCCGAGCAGTGCATGGGCAGGTCGCCGGTTTCCGGCAGTAGGAAATTCAGCACGCCGAAAATCGACTTCTTGATTTCACCCGCGTACTGCGTGCCGCCGATGAGCACGGTTCGCTTGCTGAAGTTGACCACGATGAAGGTACCCGACGCGGTGCCATGCGCCGATGGCTCTGCGGTCACATCGGGCAGGTCGATGACGGTCCAGTCGGGGACAAAACTCTCGCGGGTCTGCGGCGAGGGGCGTAGGAACATGTTCTGCGCGAACAGATTGTGCCAGGCGTAGGCCGTCACCACCCGCACGCCGATCTGCAGGCCTTCGTCGGCCCCGGCCGTCAGGTCTTGCACGAACAGGCGCTGGTCAGCGGCACCGGCTTCCATAAGCGCTTCAAGCTTTTCGTAGTGCTCGGGCGACATCGCCTGATTAACCGTGCCCCAGTCGACCTTGCTCTCGGTCAGGGCGTCGCGGACGGTAAATTTGTCTTTCGGAGACCGGCCGGTGAATTCACCGGTGCGGGCCACCAGCGCGCCGTGTGCGCTGAGCTCACCCTCATTCAGGCGCAGTGACCAGGCGACGAGGTCGGCCCGGCTCAGGTTCCAGTGCGCCTCGCGCGCTTGCGCGGCGAACGACAGGGTTTCAGCGGAAGGGGGAACAGCGCCCAGGTGGGTCATGCTTAAGCCTCCAAAAACGACCGGCTGGGTCTCCGGCGGGTCGTGCCGACACGGCGCGGTGGAACACGCAGGCGGCTGGGTTACGTACAGCCGCGCGGTTGGACCCTGCACGGCCCCTCACCCTGTGCGTGAAAACGTGAGCGGCTCAACGCCAGCCCGCTGAACGCCTGTGGGAGGCTGGGTTGAATGGGCCTATTTCGGGGCTGAATGAAACGTGCGTTTCAAAACCATCCGGCGCCCGCCCCGTCTGCATTACACCCCGAGGGGTTGAGGGCGGAGGGAGCCGCGAAACCATGCGCCGCCCTTTGTCGACCCGAGGTCCGTTCAAGAGACTCCAATAATCTAACGCGTTGTGAACAAACAACGAACTTAAGCAATGGGGCAATTTTGGCGAATCAGGGCGAAATTTTGTCTGGAGTCGCGACTCCGGCTTAAGATATGAAAAACATACTTTTCAATACGTTGTCTTTCAGAAATCGGCGTTTCATAACCGAGTCCTTTGGCACGATCAGGCCGCCAGTGAAGGCCCCCTTAAGGGGTTTTTACTGGCGGTATTTTTTTTGTCTTCGTTTTGGAAAAGAGTGCGCGCTCTACCAGCGCAGCAGCGTCGCGCCCCAAGCCAGACCGCCGCCCAGTCCCGCCATCACCATCAGATCCCCGCGCTGCAATTCGCCGCTCTGCTCCAGCTCGTGCAGGGCCAGCGGTACCGAGGCCGCAGACGTGTTGGCGTGGGAGGCAACGGTAGAGATGAAACGTTCCGGCGGCGCACCGATGCGTGCGGCTACGGCGGCAAGGATGCGCTGGTTGGCCTGGTGCGGGACGTACCACTTCACGTCATCAGGCGTGAACCCGTGGGCGTCGAGCAACTGGAGCACCGCGCCGGACATCTTTTCAACGGCGTGGCGGAAAACTTCTTTGCCAGCCATGTAGAGGTGGCCGACGCTCTGCGTGCTGCTCGGCCCGCCGGTGGTATGCAGGATATCGATCAGGTTGCCGTCGGCGTTCATCTGCAGGTCGATCAGGCCGCGCGGGTTCGCGCCGGTCAGGGCGTCCAGGCTGTCATCCCGCTCCATGATCACTGCGCCCGCACCGTCACCGAACAGCACGCAGGTGGTACGGTCCTCCCAGTTCAGAATGCGGGTCATGGTCTCCGAGCCGATGACGATCGCACGTCGCATGCGTCCGGTCTGCAGCAAGCCATCGGCCGCGCCGACGGCGTAGATGAAGCCGGCGCAAACGGCCTGCAGGTCGAAGGCGAGGGTGCCTGCAGGAGCCCCCAGCTCGCGCTGCACCATGGTTGCAACAGCGGGGAAGGTTAGGTCTGGGGTGGTGGTCGCGACGATGATGCCGTCGATATCGGCCGCCGTGAGCCTTGCACTGTCCAGCGCCGAACGAGCCGCAGCGATGGCGAGGCTTGATGTTGTCTCATCCTCGGCAGCGATATAGCGCTGCGCAATGCCGGTGCGGGACTTGATCCACTGGTCGCTGGTTTCCAGCGCAGCCGGGAGGTCATCGTTGGGAACCGCCCGGGCTGGTAAGGCGCTGCCGACGGCGCGAATGACAACAGACATGGGCACAGCTCCTTCAGGCGTTCCCGTAACTTATACGAATTTGCGGACCTTAGCTCTGAAAATGCGATGGAACAGGGATAATCCACTCACAGGCCTGAACCCTTTGGCTGTGAGCACGTTTTTTTCGGGGCGGAGGGGATGAATCAGACACGGTTCGACGTACATCGTTCCTTAGTATTCACCTATGCACTGCCGTGCCGGAGCCTCCATGCGATCGACCTTTCGTGCCGTTGCCGGTTTCACCATGTTGTTGGGCTTTACCTTGGCCATTGCGGCCGTGGGTGCTTTCCTGATTTCTTCCCGATTTGAGAACAACCAGGCTGCCGGTGGGCGCGGGGGTGGTTTTTTCGGGTCTCAGGAGCCGACTTACACGGTGGATTTGCAGGTTTTTGAGGCTCAGGACTTCACCCCGATGATCACCGGCTTTGGCTCCATCTCCGCCGGTCGGACGGCAGATTTGCGCCCGCTGGTCAGTGGCTTGCTCGAGTCAAGCGCGCCAGCGCTGGTCGAGGGAGCCTTTATCCGCGAAGGCCAAACCCTGTTCAGCGTCGATGCCTTCGAATTTGACCTCGCCGTCAAGGATGCCGAAATTGCGCTCATCGACGCCCGGGTCCGGCTTGAGACCGCGCGCGCTGATCTCGCCGTCGAAATTGCTGCGTTCTTGCTGGCCGAAGACCAACTGGTGCTGAGCGAAGAAGACCTCGAACGTCAGCGCCAATTGCTCGATCAGGAAGTGGTTTCAGCCGCTGCAGTCGACAACGCCCAGAACGCCACGCTTGCAGCGCGTGCGAGCGTCGATGCACGCCGGGCCAGTATCGCCCGATCAGAGGCCGCAGTCCCCACCGCCGAGCTGGCTGTCGAGCGGGCCAGCCTGAACATCGAGCGCGCCCGGCGGAACCTCGAGAACACCACCCTGACAGCCCCTTTCGACGGCCTTGCGCAGAACGTCTCCTTCGCGCTGGGTCGGCAGGTCGGCAGCAACGATATCCTCGCGCGGCTGGTAGACCTGTCGCAGCTCGAACTGCGTTTTCAGCTCTCCGATGAGCAGCTGGGCGGTCTGATCAGCGCAGGTGGCAACCGCGACGCCCTGCGCGGGCTGCCGCTGACCCTGTCGTGGGATGTGGGCAGCCAGATCCTGACCTATGAGGCCGAGATAGACCGCACCGCCGTCGCCATCACCGAGAACCAGGGTGGGATAGATATCTTTGCCCGGCTCAAAGACATCAATCCGGGCAATGTCCCGCCGGTGGGTGCGTTCATGGCCTACAGCTTCCCGGAACCAACGGTGAAGGGCGCCTTTGTCGTGCCGGCCGAGGCCGTCAGCCCGGCGGGTGAGATGTTCGCCGTCGATGACAGTAACCGCATTACGGTGTTTCGGGTCGACGTCCTGCGCCGAGTGGGCGATGTCACCTTGGTCGCCGGTGACGCCGTTCGACCCGGCGATGCTTTCGTGGCCCGTCGGTTCATCCAGCTGGGCGAGGGCACCAAGGTCAATCCAAACCGCCCTGAAATCCCTGAGCAGTTTGCCGACGCCCCTGCGCCGACCGGCGGTATCCCGGACACCGGTCCGGTCGAGCTGGATGCAACCCAGCAGGACTGCATGCGGAGCCTGATTGCCGGGGCCGATGGCCTGCCCGACCGGGCGCGCGAGCGGATCACCGCCGCGATCGATGGTGGCACGATCGAGAATCCCCAGCGGCTCAAAGGCATGCAGGAGCGCATGGGGCTGGACATCGATTCCTGTTTCCCCTCGCCAGAAGTGGCCGCGCTGGCTGAGGCTGATCCGGGCGGGTTCCCGACCGGCGATGGACCGGTTGATCTGACCCCAGAGCAGCAATCCTGCCTGATCGAGCTGGTCGAGAACTCCGACCTGCCCGCCACGCCCAAGGGCTTCATCATTCCTGCGCTCGAACGCGGGTCCATTCAGGATCCGTCCCGGATGGCCGGTCTCAAGGAGCGCGCCGGGATCGATCTGGACAGCTGCTTTCCGGCCTCCCAACCCGCCGCCGATCCTGAGGTGGCCGCGGTGACTGAGACTGATCCGGGCGGGTTCCCGACCGGCGATGGACCCGTTGATCTGACCCCAGAGCAGCAATCCTGCCTGATCGAGCTGGTCGACAACTCCGACCTGCCCGCCACGCCCAAGGGCTTCATCATTCCCGCACTCGAACGCGGGTCCATTCAGGATCCGTCCCGGATGGCCGGTCTCAAGGAGCGCGCCGGGATCGATCTGGATAGCTGCTTTCCCCCATCCCTGCCGGTTGCAGGCTGAGGGAGACGCCGAACCATGGCACTGACCGCTTACCGCCCCGAACGCCCCGAAGTCATCCGCGACACCGACGTGGAGAAGGGCATTATCGCCGCCTTTGCCCGTCATGGCACGGCGGCCAACATCCTGATGATGCTGATGATCGCGGCGGGGATCTGGGCTTTCTTCAACCTGCGCACCCAATTCTTCCCGGACTTCGTGCAGGAGCGCATTACCGTCAACGTCAGCTGGCCCGATGCGCCAGCAGCCTCGGTCGACGAGGCGATTGTGCAGGTGCTCGAGCCCGAAGTGCGTTTTCTTGAAAACGTCGACTCAGTCTTTGCCTCGGCGAACGACAACGCGGCTGTGTTCTCGCTGCTGTTCAAGACCGGCACCGATATGGAGCAGGCGCTGGCCAACGTGACCTCGGCTGTCGACGCGGTCGAGAACAGCTTTCCTGAAGACGCCGCCGATGCCCGTATCCGGGTGTCAGCCTTCCGCGACCCCGTTTCGTCGATCCTGATCGCCGGACCGGTGTCGCAGTACGGCCTGAAGACCATCGCCGAGCGCATGCGCGACGACCTGCTGAACCGTGGCCTGCTCGAAGTCAACGTGCAGGGCGCCCGCAATCCGGAGATCGAGGTCGAGGTCGATGAATCCGCCCTGCGACGGCTGGGCCTGACCCCGGCCGACGTTTCCGCCGCCATTGCCCGCCGGGCCAATGATCTGCCCGCAGGGACGCTGGGCGGGGAGCGGGCGGTGCGCACGGTGGGCACCGAAGCCAGCGCCGACAGCATCGCGGACTCGCCGATCCGCGCTGAGCCCGACGGCACCGTGATCCGCGTCGGCGACGTGGCGCAGGTCACTGAATCCGTCCCCGACACCGGCCGCTCCATCTACTTCCAGGGCGAGCCGGCCATCTCGCTGCAGATCCGGCGTGGGCCGGAGGGCGATGCTATCCGCCAGCAGGCCGTGATCCGCGAGTACCTCGAAGAGATCCGGCCGACCCTTCCCACCAACATCACCATTGAGAATTACGATGTCCGCGCCGACCTGATCCTCGGCCGGGTGCTGCTGCTGCGCGATAACGCGTTCTACGGCGTGCTGATCGTGCTCGCATTCCTGTTCATGTTCCTCAACATGCGCACGGCGTTCTGGATCGCCGTCGGGATTCCGGTGTCGATCGCTGCGACGCTGGGGGTCATGTGGGCGCTGGGCCTGTCGATCAACATGTTCACGCTGTTCGCGCTGATCCTGTCGCTGGGGATTATCGTCGATGATGCCATTGTGGTGGGGGAGTACGCCGACTTCCTGCACCAGCAGGGCTACAAGCCCGCCAAGGCGGCCATCATCGGGGCCAAGCGCATGATTGGGCCGGTGGTCGCCGCCGCGACCACCACCATCGTCGCCTTCGGGGTGCTGTATTTCCTGCCCGGCCGGCTGGGGTCGATCGCCAGCGATATCCCGGTGACGGTGGTTGCGGTGCTGATCGCCTCGCTAATCGAGTGTTTCCTCGTCCTGCCCGGGCATATGTACCACGCCCTCAAGCAGCGGGAGCGTGCCGAGCGACGCCTGCGCTCGGGCAATGGCCACCCGACGCCGGTCAACGCTGCGATTGCGGGCTTACGCACCCGCTTTGACGCCGGCTTCGAGTATGTGCGGCTGCGCCTGTTCCGGCCCATGGTCGCCTTCTTCGTCTGGGCGCGCTATCCGCTGCTGGTCGGGGGGCTGGTGATTTTCGTCTACGCCATTGCCATGGTGATGACCGGCTCGCCGCGGTGGTCTTTCTTCATCCGACCCGAGAACAATGCGGTTAACGTCAACCTCACCATGGTCGAGGGCGCGACCCGCGCCGACACGCTCGAGCAGCTGATGATGGCCGAGACCTACGTGCCCGAGCTGATCCGCGACGCCCGCACCAGCCATCTTTCCAACATGCAGCGCGAGCTGGGCGACATGGCAGACGGGGCCTGGTACTCCTGGCCCAAGCGCCAGTACGACCAGCGCGTGCTCGCCGCCAAGATCGAGCGCCTTGAAGAGCGGATCGAGAGTGTGCCACCCGAGGACGACGTGGTGGTGATCTTCAGCCAGGTCGGCGCGCGCGGCGGCTTTGGTTTCGGCGGCACCGGCTCAGTCTCCGACCCCGACCTGCTGGGCAATGTCCGGGTCGAGCTGGTCGAGCAGGATACCCGCATCTACGGCACCCGCTCGCTGTTCTTCGGCTTGCAGTCGATCCCCAAGCACCCCAAGCTCGAAGGGCTTGCTTCGCGCCGCTCTTTCGGCGGGGGCGATGCCTCCTCGATTTCAGTGGCACTGGTCGGCGGTGAGACCGAGCAGCTCAAGGCCGCAGCGCTGCAGCTCTCGGCCTTCCTCAATGGCATCGAAGGGGTCTCCGAGGCTGAGGACGACACGCCCTATGGCACCACGCAGCTGGTCGCGCAGGTCTCTGACCGCGGCGCGGCGCTGGGATTTGACGCAAGCAGTGTTGGCCAGCAGCTGCGCGCGTGGATCAGCGGTGAGACGGCCGTCAATCTGGTCCGCGACGACGGCGAGATATCGGTGACGGTCAAGGTCGATGAAGCCGTGCAGACCGCTAACTTCCTCGCCGGGCTCGACCTCTATACTCCTGCGGGCACGCCGGTGAAGCTCAGTCACGTGGTCGATTTCACCGAAATTGCCGGTTTCTCCCTGATCCAGTCCCGCGACGGCGCGCGCCGGATCACTGTGCAAGCCGAACTCAACGAAGACACAGGCAACGTCGGTGATGTCGAAGCCCGCCTGCGCGAAATCGGTGCTATCGGCGCGCTGGAAGGTGACTTCGGCGTGCAGGTCGCCTTCGAAGGCGAAGCCGAGGAAGAGCGCGAATTCCTGATTGGCTTCCGCAACGTGCTGATCATCGCCATGGCGCTGATCTTCCTGACGCTGGCGTGGGTGTTCCAGTCATTCTTCCGGCCGTTGATCGTCATGGCGATCATCCCACTGGGCTTCGTCGGGATGATCTTTGGCCACCTGATCCACGGGCAGGTGCTGAGCTTCCTGTCGCTGATCGGATTTGTCGGCCTGACCGGGATTATCGTCAACGACAGCATCGTGCTGATAAGCACCATCGAGCGGCGGGCGCGGCACCAGCCGGTGCGAAACGCCATCCTCGACGGCGCTGCCGACCGGCTGCGCCCGGTGCTGCTGACCTCGCTGACCACCATTGGTGGACTGATGCCGCTGCTGTTCGAGACCTCGGTACAGGCGCAGTTCCTGATCCCGCCGTCGCTGACCATCGTCTACGGCCTTGGGTTGGGAACGATCGTGGTGCTGGTGCTGGCCCCGGCGCTGTTCGCCGTGCAGCACGACATCACCTCATCGCTGCGTTCGGCCACGGTGGTCATCAACCGGATGCTGAGCACGCGCAGACCGCGCTTCGCCTCGACCGTGCAACCGGTTACGGCCGATCCTTCGCTGGCCGACGAAGGCGCCTGATATGGTCGACCACCGCTTCAAGTGGGATGCCCACGTCTGCCTGCCGATCTCGGTGGCGACAGACGTGAGCGACCTGCTGGCGTACCTGCGCGCCGGGGTTGATTTCATCTCGCTGAACATCGGCATGTGCATGAATCCCCTGTCGCAGATCGGCCCGGTTATCGACCACTTCACCGCCGCCATCGCCGCCACACCGGGGCTGAAGCTGGTCGGCTCTGTCGACGATCTGGAACCGGGCGTCACCGGCGTCGCCTTCGATCTGGAAGGCGCCCGTCCGCTACAGGGCCGGGCCGAAGCCGTCGCCACCTTCCACGCGCAGGGCGTGCGCATGATGCATCTGGCCTACAACCGCAACAACGAGGTCGCCGGGGGTTGCCACGACGGACCCATGGGGCTGACCGAACTGGGCCACGACGTGGTCGCCGAAGCCAACCGCCTCGGCATTCTGCTCGACCTGTCACACACCGGTGAGGCGTCGTCCTTCGACATCATCGCTGCCTCGACCCGGCCGGTGGTTTATAGCCACGCCAACGCCGCCGCCCTGCACGGGCACGCCCGCAACATCTCTAACGCACAGATGCGCGCGGTCGCCGCGACCGGCGGCGTGGTCTGCCCGACCGGGGTCGGGAAGTTCATGGGGCTGGACCGGGCGCCCACGGCGCAGGACATGCTACCCTACATCGATCACGCGCTGGCCACCGCCGGCGAGGAGCACGTCGGCCTTGGGTCGGACATGTGGTTCGGACAGGACGGGGTGGACGAGACCCCGCCACCCGATCCGGCGACCGGGCAGGACTTCGACCCGCATTACTGGTGGCCCGAAGCCTTCGACTATGACCACAGCGCGAGCGCCATCGGCGGGGGCTATCTTGCTCCCGAGGAATGGGACGTGCTGCCGGGGCTGCTGGACGATCATCTTGGCCCCCGGATCGCTGACAAGGTGCTGGGGCATAACATGCGGCGTGTGGCGGCCGAGGTCTGGTGAACCGGGTTTTGGTCAGGTGGGCAAACATGCTAGGTCTGCGCGTCCCCGAAACAGCGCCCACCAGCCGGATATCCGCCCGTGTTTGACCCCCGCCGCCACGCCGTCCGCCCCGACCTCGCCGACAGCCGCCTTGCCGACCTGCTGCCGGAGGATCATGCGGTCGTTGACGGCGCGCTGGAGCAGGTCAGCGCCCCAGTCGTGCCGATTTTCGCTCAGCCCGATGCCCGCGCCGAGCGCGCCAGCGAAGCGCTTCTGGGCGAGCGGGTGATGGTGTTCGAGGACCGGGACGGCTTTTCGTGGTGCCAGCTGCAGGCCGACGGCACCGTAGGCTACATCCCCACCGCTGCGCTTTCCCCGGATATCGCCGCGCCGAGCCACCGGCTGGGGGCGCTGCGCAGCTTTGTCTATGCGACCTCTGACCTGCACGGCACCGTTTCCGCAGCGCTGTCCATGGGCAGCGAAGTCCGGGTCGAGGAACAAGACGGAGACTTCAGCCGTATCGGCCCGGATGAGTGGGTCTTCACCGGCCATCTGCTGGCGGCAGATGACGTCGCTGATGATCCGGTGACGGTGGCGGCAATGTTCCTGCACACGCCCTACCTTCGCGGTGGACGCTCGTCGCTGGGGTTGGATTGCTCGGCGCTGGTGCAGCGCGCTTTTGCTGCCTGTGGCCGTGCCTTGCCACGGGACAGCGATATGCAGGCGGGCGATGCGCTCGACTGGCTCGATGACAGCCTCGGTGCGGATTGGCAGGAAGCCAGCGAGGGGGCTGGCACGGCGCTCCAGCGCTGCGATCTGCTGTTCTGGGATGGCCATGTCGGGCTGATGGTGGATGAAAAGCACCTGATACACGCCAGCGCCGACGCCATGGCCGTGGTGACCGAGTCGATGGCACAAGCGGTCGCGAGGATAGAAGCTGCTGGCGCAGGCTTGCCGACCTTGGTGCGCCGTCCCATTTAGCCCGGGACGGTTGGCCTGTTCCCAGGCCTATTCAGGCCAGACGACCGCAATCGCCGCCGACATATCCCAGCGGAAAATGACGTAGTGCCCGACGGCAAGCGGACGGCTGTGGTCAACCACGCCGTCCTTCTGCAGCTCGGCGCTGTCCGCGCGCGTCACCGAGGCGTTGGCGAGGTCGGCGTCTATCACCGCCCAGCCCCAGCGCGGCTAGCGCGGCGCCCGAGGCTGCGTGCCTCAGCAGCTTTCTGTGGTCGAGCATGGTCAATCTTTCTAAGAAGAGAATTCGTTACAAGTTATATAACCATAGGATGATTTGGGAAGGCTGAAGTTCGGTGGGGCCGTTTCAGTCGAAGGAAAACAGCGCGTGGGTGCTCGAATAGTGCTCGAACACCGGCGCGTCGTCGCTGCGGTCGGGCATGGCTTCGCGCTGGCCTTCAAGCCCCGCAAAGTCGAACAAGGCGCTGTCGGCCAGCTGCGAGGGGCGGATGTCCTGCATGGCGTGGAAGATGGTATCGAGCCGACCGGGGTTGGCGCGCTCCCAGTTCTGCAGCATGGCCTTGATCTGCGCGCGCTCCGCCTGGGGCTGGGTGCCGCAGAGGGTACAGGGGATGATCGGGTATTCCATGCCGCGCGCGAACTTGGCGATATCGGCTTCGGCGCAGTAGGCCAGCGGCCGGATCACCACGTGCCGCCGGTCGTCGGTCAGCAGCTTGGGCGGCATGCCCTTAAGCCGGGCGGCGTGGAAGAGGTTGAGGAACAGCGTCTCAACCATATCATTGCGGTGGTGGCCGAGCGCGATCTTAGTTGCCCCGAGCTCCTCGGCGGTGCGGTAGATCACCCCGCGGCGCAGGCGCGAACACAGGGAGCAGGCGACCCTGTCCGCCGGAATCTTCTCCTGCACGATCGAATAGGTATCGGCCTCGATGATCCGGTACTCGATCCCCAGCTTGTCGAGGAAGCGCGGCAGCACCTCGGCGGGAAAGCCCGGCTGCTTCTGGTCGAGGTTCATAGCGATCAGCTCGAACGACACCGGCGCCCGGCGCTGCAGCTCGCTGAGCAGGGTCAGCAGGGTGTAGCTGTCCTTACCGCCGCTGAGGCAGACCATGATGCGGTCGCCGTCCTGAATCATGCTGTAGTCGGCGATAGCCTTGCCCATTTCGCGCGCCAGCCGCCTGTGCAGGCGCTTGAAGTTGGTGCTGCTGCGGGAAATGCGCGGCTGATCGGGCGCAGCGCCGTTTTCAGCGCTGTGTCCAGAGCCGGCATCCGCGCCGCTAGTTGTGGCGGGTGCCGCCGCGTCTGGTGTGGTGTGGTCGAGGTCCATGGCCCGCAATCTAGCTCGAAGCCACCAGAGACAAAAGACCAGCCCGCGCGCAGGGGCGTTGCGGCGGCGCCGTGCTGTGCGTTCTGCCTGCACGTTTTGCCTGCACGTTCTGGGCGCGGGCAGGGGACAGGAAGGGCGTAGAAACGTTCCGAGAATTGAACATGCAGAGAGATGGGGGGGAATGGTGGGCGATGACAGGCTCGAACTGCCGACCCTCTCGGTGTAAACGAGATGCTCTACCAACTGAGCTAATCGCCCATTCCCGCTACGGCCTGCCACAGGGGCGGACGCCATTGGTGGAGGCGGGTTTACTCCGGCCTGCGCGGGCCTTCAAGTCATAACTTTCGCTCGCACTGCGAACTTGCCATGCACGCGCTCGATGGCGGGGATTATGGGGCACCGTCGCCCGGGCTGTCCGGATCGCCCGGATTGCTCCGGTCGCGCTTGGGTGGATTGCCCAGCGGCATCAGCGTCAGCACGAAGAACATGCGGTAGAGGTGGTGCAGCGTGACAAAGGCAACTTCATAGCCCAGCGCCACCGCGAGCAGCGACAGTTCCGAGGCGCCCCCCGCCGAGACTGAGATGAAGCTGCGGGCGAAGGGCTGCCCGGTGAGAAGGCTGAACAGCCACGCCCCCACCGCCGCGCATAGCAGCATGAACAGCGCCACGCCATAGGCCATGGGGATGTAACGCCACAGCTTGGCGAAGCTCACCTGCGCCATGCGCGCGCCGATGGAACTGCCAAGGATAACCTGCAGCACCGCCACCCCCTCGAAGGGGCGCTCGAAGGGCAGCACCCCCAGCGCCGCCCACAGCGCGCTGAGCAGCATGGGGCCGAGCAAGAAGGCGAGCGGAAAGCGCAGCGCGCGTCCGGCGAGCACCCCGACGATGGCGATCACCGGGTACTGCACCCAGGTCAGCCAGTGGGTCTGCCACAGGTGGGTCTGGCCGCCAGGCAGGCTCTGGCCGTCGAAATCCTCGACCAACAGCCACACCACCAGCGGCGAGGCGATGAACACGGTCGACACCCGGATCAGGTGGATCAGCGCGACAACGTAGTCTTTGTCGGTGTAGTCTTTGGCAATGGCGATCACCTCAGACAGGCCCGCAGGCTGGGCGGAGAACCAGGCGGTGGCGCGGTCGAGCTTGCACAGGCGCAGGAAGCCGTAGGTCCCCCAGACCATGACCATGGACACGGTGGAGACCAGCAGCAGGCTCGGCCACCACTGCGGGATCTGCTGCACCAGCGACGGCGTGACGTAGGAGCCGAGCACGACCCCGACCAGCGCCAGCGCGCCCTGCCGGATGCGGTGCACAGAGTCCATGAGGCGGGAGAGGGGGCGGATCAGCCCGCCGACCACCCAGCAGCAGACCACCGAGCCGAGCATGAACGGCGCGGGCAGGTTGAGGGCGAAGAACAGAAGTCCGCCCGCCCCGCCGAGGGCAAAGGTCGCAAGGATTCCCATGCTGGTGTCCGGGCCTGCCTTGGTTGTTTGTTGGCGTTGCTTGCGTTGCTGGCGCTGCCGCTGATGCAGGTCGGTCGCCGTTGGACGGGCGACGGTGCTGGATTAGGTCTGCGCGCTTCCGCGGGCTTTGTCACTTGCTGTGCGGGAATGGGAGAGGCGATGGAGTGGCTTTGCAGGCCTTTTGGACCGGCTGCATCGGTTCACGGCTAGCCCGCAAATGACAAAAGAAAGAAGGGGGCGGTGAGGCCCCCTTCCCATAGGGGCTAGCCGAGGATGCGGACTGGCGAGAACGCCCCTCCGCCAGCACCTTGTCCCCCGACCGCACGGGTCGGATCGAGGCCCCACAGGTCCCGGGCAACGCCCGTATAGACGCTGCGGAAATCGGTGGTGTGTACCATATCGCGGTCGACCAGATCGCGCGCCTCCAGCGACGGCCGCTGGCCGCCCAGCCCGCCCTTAACCGCGCCGCCAGCGAGGATCACCGGCGCTGCCGTACCGTGGTCGGTGCCCGCCGAGCCGTTCTCGTAGAACCGGCGACCGAACTCCGAGTAGGTCATCAGCGTCACCTGCTCCCACAGGCCAATGTCACGGGCGGCGCGCTCGAAGCCAGCCAGCGCTTCATCGAGCTCGGTGAGCAGGAAGGCGTGCGCCTCGGCCTGGCTGGCGTGGGTGTCGAAGCCGCCGTGGCTGACCTTGAACACCGGGGTGCTCACACCGGCGTCAAGCAGCTGCAGCGCCACGGTAAGCTGTAGCCCCAGCAGGCTGTCAGGCATGCCGAAGTCACGCTGCGCCGAGGCGTGGATCTTCCGCTCCAGCAGGTCAGCGGTACCCAGCGCGTTGCTGTGCACGCTCAGTACGTGGTCCAGCGCGGCATTCCCGCCCGAGGGCCGGACCGCATGGGCCACCGCGCTAGTGTCGTCCATGCCAGCCCCCATGGTACCGCCGATCTCGTCTATGTCCTCGTAGCCGCCCAGCACCCCGGCGGCGCGCAGGGCGTCGGTCTGCTCGAAGAAGCCTTCGATTTCCTCCAGCCCGGTAAAGCGTCCCGGCCCGCGCAGCGGCCCCATTTCACCGCCCAGACGAATGCCGTCGGTGTCAAGTTCCAGCCCGCCATCGGGGCTGCTCATCAGGCGCGAGATCCAGCCCTGGGTGGCCTTGCTGTCTGCCCCCACTCCGGCGTTCCAGATTTCGATCGAGCGGAAGTGGCTGCGGTTGGGGTCGGGATAGCCCACGCCTTCGATCAGGCGCAGGTCGCCCCGCTCCCACGTCCCTGCCAGCCCGCCGAGGCTGGGGTGCAGGCCGCCGTCGCTGTTCAGCCCCAGCACCTCCGAGCCGGAGAGCGCCAGCGTCGGGCGGGCGCGGTGGTAGTTGTCGTCGCGGAAGGGGATCAGCGTGTTGAGCCCGTCGTTGCCCCCTTCGAGTTCGATTAGGATCAGGCTCTGGTTGCCCCCGGTGGCGGCACCCGCCGCCCAGACAGGCGTGCTCAGCACGGGCAGGGAAGCAGCAGAGGTCCCCAGTAGACGCAGCCAGCTACGGCGGTTCATGGAGAGTTCGGTGGTCATGGTCGTCGGCCTTTCATCCCGTCACAGCGGGGCTGTCATTTCAGGTTAAAGCGGGGGTCGAGGATCAGCGTGGTCAGCAGCTGTTCGAGGCTTTCGTCGTCCTCGATCGCAAAGGATGCCGTGGCCAAATCCGGGTTCGGCACGGGCAGCAGCAGGCCTTCGATGGCTTCTGCGGTCCGCAGATCAGCGGGCAGGGCGGCCAGCCAGTCCTGCGGCCCGGCGTGAGTTTCGCTCAGCCGCGCCTGATAGCGCGCGACAACCGCTTCATCGAGCGTGCCGTAGACGTCATCCACGCGCTCTTCGTCCGGGGTTGCGCCTGCGCTCGCCGGAATGGCCAGCGCCAGCAACTCCGGGGCGAGGCCGAGGCTGTTCGGGCGGCTGTAGCCACGCTCGAGGCTGGGGGCCTGCCGCAGGGCGCGGGCGAGGGTGCCGCGCCGGGCGAAGCGGTTGGTAACTTCTGTCGCAGCCCGCTGGACATCGCCGAAGGTTGGCAAGCTTTTGCCGGGCTCTTCGGCTGCGTCCTCGGCCAGATAGGCCCAGGTCTGGTCGTCGCGGACCGCCTTGATCAGCTCGGGCAGGGCACTGACCAGCGCAGCGAGGAAATCGGCCTCGTCCCCGCTCAGCCGGCGCACGCCATCGGACATATCGTCGGGCGAGATGAAGAATTCGACGCCAGCTTCCGCGTCAGCCTCTTCTTCGAAGCGGTCTTCGTCGACATAGGGCAAAGTGCGGGCGAGCAGGGCCTGCAGCGGGCAACCCGCGCCGCAGTTCTCACTGCCGACCCCGAGGTAGATTTCGCTCTCCCCGCGGCCGCTGCCAGCCTCCTGCCCGGCGCCGACGAAGAACCGGAAATCGCGGAAGGTCTGGCCCCGGAACCCGACGTCGTAGAGCTGCAGCTCGACCCCGGTCTCCTGCCAGTCTTCGTCGCGGAACTGCCAGGCCCAGCCCAGGGCAACCTCGCCCACGCGGAAGCCGCCGGTTTCGGCCTGCTGTCCTGCTTGCCCGATTGCAGGGGATGCGGGGACGGAGCCGGCTTCAAAATCATCGTAAATCCACATCTCACCCAGATCCCGCAGCGCGGTCGAGCGCAGCGCGAGGCTTGAATCGTTGATCCAGTTTGGCCCTTCCTGCCAGCCGGCCGCGTTCGGCGGGAAGAACAGCGCCTGTCCGGCCTGCTCGCTCCAGTCGGCGATCTCGCCCAGATAGCTCGGCGCGGTGCCGAAGCTGCGGTTGAAACCGACGAACAGCTCGATTGGCGATTTGATCAGGGTGCCGTGATTGCCCGGCTCCCAGAACGCCGGGGTTTCAAGCAGCGCTTGGTACAGGGTCGGCAGGTCCCAGTCCGCCGCCCGCCAGCGCGCGACCATGGTGTCGATCTGCGCCGGGTCGGGGGTCTCGGAGATAAAGTAGCGCCACAACTGCTCGGCGATATAGGCGCCGAAGGCGGGCTGGGCGAGGATCAGGTCGGGCAGGTTGTCAGCGTTAAACCGCCCCGACTGGCCGAAGATCGTCTTCGTGCCATCGTCGTGCTGACCCTCCCAGAAGCGGAACTGACCGTGCTCGTCCATGCCGTAGCCAGTCAGCGCGCGGGCAACCTCGCGGATGTCGGCCTCGGTGTAGCCGCGCCCCTGTCCCAGCGTGAACAGCTCCAGCAGCTCGCGGGCGAGGTTTTCGTTCGGGGCGCCTTTGACGTTCTCGACGTTGCTCAGATAGAGCAGCATCGCCGAGTCACGCAGCTGCAGTGCCAGCATTTCCCGGAACGAGCCATTGAGGCTGTTGCGGATGGTCAGGAACTTGCTCGCCGTCAGCTGCGCGTTTTCGTGATTTTCGAACGAAGTCACGAAGTGGTCCATCCAGAACAGGGTCATCTGCTCCTTGAACGGGCTGTCAGAGCCGATCATCTCCACGACCCACCATCCTTGCAGGGCCTGCAGGTTGAGGAACTGCTGACCCAGCGCTAGCTCGCCGAGGGTCTCATTCTTGGCGTAGAGGAATTCGACCGGGATCGGCCAGTCGTAGAGGTACTGGGGCAGGGGCTGGGTTTCCGGCGCCCGGGTGTCGTCGAGGATGCTGGCGAGCAGCGCGCTGCGCGGCTGTCCGACAAAGGCGCTGAGGTGGGCCGGCGCCGCGCCAAAGCTGGTGCGGGTCAGGGCGTGGCGCACGTCGGCGGCGCTCAGCGGCTGGCTCAGGTCGGCGCTGCCTGCGCTGGTCTGGGCGAAGGCGGGGGTCACAGCCGCCCCGATCGTGGTTCCCAGCGCGAGGGTCGCGGCCCCGGCCAGAAGCCGGGCAGGACTCAGGGTTTTCATCTTTTGTCTCCTTGAAGATGAGGGGTGTTTCGCCAGTCAGTTTTGGTCGGTCGGTGCCGGGCAGCACCGGATTTTGGTGGGAGGGTACCGGCCCGGCTTTAGGTCAGATCAGGTCGGTTTGGTTCCGGTCGGTCTTTTCAGAGGGGCCACAGGACAAAATCCTCCCCTTCGAACAGCAGCTCCATCAGCGCCCCGCGCTTGTCCAGCGGCAGGGTGGCCAGATAGCCCACGAAATCTTCGAAGAGCGCCCGGGACAGGGCCGTGCGCTCGTCCTCGATCTGGTTGAAGGTCTCGAACAGCACTTCGGGCCGAATGTCTTCTTCCCAGAGCTGCTCGAGCACGAAGTCGGTCTGCTCGTCCATCCGCACCACCAGTTCGTCGATGCTGATGTCCCGGCTTTCGAGCAGGGCGTCGAGGTTGGCCCAGTCATTCTCGTCAAAGCCGGATTCCTCCAGCGCGGCCCAGGGGCCTTCTTCTTCTCCGGCCGGGTTGCCCCAGTTCTGCCAGATGACAAAACCGGCGGCGCTGACCACACCGATGTTGAGGAACAGCGATCCGAGCGCAATCCACAGGATAAGCGGGTTTTTCATGGTCTATTTCTCCCGGCTGCCGCTGCGGACCTTGAGGTTCAGCGCGTCGCCGACCCCGCGGAACTCGACCTGCATGGTTGGCGGGCTGCTGCCGCTGCCCAGACCGCCACCAGAGAGCAGGCCGCTGGCCAGCTGTGCCCCAGCGGTCGCGCCCAGCCCGAAGCAGACGGCCAGTCCCATGACCAGCGCCGCCATCCGCAACCGTCCGCCCGAGGTCTGGCGTTGCTGCCGGGCAGCACCAGCGGCGGCGGTCTCCGACGCCTCCGCCGCCACTTCGGCCGTATCCAGCAGCAGCAGGGCAAGGTCTGGGTCAGCCAGCATGGCGCGGTCTAGCGCGGCCTGTTCCTCTCGGTTCAGGCGCTCCCCACCCGCCCGCCGGGCGATCAGGATAAGAATATCGTTGTTGTCCGTCATGGCCTGTCCCCCACAGGTCGGTCGTCGGTCGTTGCCGACGTTGTGTCGTGCGCGCCGTTGTGGTCATCGGGGAAGGTCCCATCAGGCCGCAAGCCGGCGTCGCGCAGTTTCTTCAGCGCCCGTGCCTTGAGCACGCGCGCGGTGTTTTCGGAAATATCCAGCGCCCGGGCGATATCCGGCCCCTGCATGTCCCGCTCGAAGGTCAGGCGCAGGACCAGCCCTTCACGATCGCTGACCAGGCCCTCGGGCACGACCTCGGCGATCTTTTGACCCCCGGCTCCGGGGGCGACGGCCATCGCCTCCGCCGCGTTCAGGTCCGCGCCGCTGTGCCGCCGGGCGGCCCGTAGGCTGTTTGATGCAGTCGAGCCCCCGACCACGGCGAGAAAGGCCCGGATCGAGCCTCGGCTGGGATCGAACCGCCGCAGCAGGGCAAAGTCATCCGCCGTGATCCGCTCCAGCGACGCGCTGATCGCGTCCTGAAACAGCCCGGCGTCGGGCTTCAGTCCCTGTCTGGCGAAGGTTCGGTGCACGGCGGCCTCCAAAACGGGTCGTGCATTGAGAATAAACCGGCTCCAAGCGCGTTCTTCCCCTGCCAGCAGGGCTGAGAAATCGGTTTGATCCAAATCCATTCCAGCACACGAAAGTTCGTTGTTTCAGAAGCCTTACACAGGCAGACTGGCATAGCGTTTACGCCCGATCCATTTTTTCATAAAAATCGAACAAGGTGCCCCATGGCTCAGGAACCCCAGCAGTTTGTCAGCCTTTCCCACGGCCGCGTGCATTATCGCGCAGCCGGGCCAAGCGACGGGCCTGTCGTGGTGCTGATCCACGGTTTTTCCTTCGCCAGCTGGTGCTTCAACTTCCTCGGGCCGCTGCTCGAGGACGCCGGATACCGGGTGTTCGCCCCCGACCTCTATGGGCGCGGGTTCAGCGACCGGCCGGACGTGCGCCACGACCGGGGGCTCTATAACCAGATGCTGGCCGAATTCCTCGATGCCGTCGGCATCGAAGAGCCGGCGGTCCTCGTCGGCAACTCCATGGGCGGGGCGATCGTTGCCGACTTTGCCGCGCACTACCCGGGGCAGGTGCGGGGCCTGGTGCTGGTGGTCACGGCGGGGCTGCGGCTATCGCGGCCCATGAGTCTAGGATGGCTGGGGGTGCCGGTGATCGGCGACCTGATCTGGCGCTGGATCGGCCAGGATATCGCGGTTTCGTCTTCGCCCGACCCGGTGGTGCGGGAGATGGCCAACGCCGCCGTCAAGCAGCAGGCGGAAATCCCGGGTTACTACGCGGCACTACTCAGCACGCTGCGCAACTTCCCGCTCGACGGCATGGGGGAGAGCTTCGAGACCCTTAGCATTCAGGGTACGCCGGTCCACGCGCTGTTCAGCACCAAGGATGCGCTGATCCCGGTAGAGTCGGCCGAAGTGCTGTCCGCTCTGATCCCGCGCGCGACGGTCGAGGTCGTCGACAACGCCAGCCACGATTTGGTCATGGAGCAGCCTGAGCGCGTCGCCGCAACGGTCGCCAAGCTTATTTCGCCAGATCGCTGATGGGCTTAGAGGCGGTCACGACGCCGTCGTTGACGTAGGCCTCGTGGTTCTCCTCGACCTTGCTCAGGTCGTAGCGGTAATTGACCATCAGCCCCAGTGCTTCATCCAGACCGCGCGCTGACAGGTTCCCCGCCGGGTTGAGCCGGTCGAGGATGGCGCCGTTGCCCAGATGGAAGCGCGCCACGGGGTCGATCGGCTGGCCGTCGCTGCGCTGCTCACGCAGGAAATAGCGCGCGGCCAATGGCTCCAGCAGAGAGCGGGCCTCGGCCGACAGCACTTTATCGCCCTGCCAGTCGGGGCTCTTCTGGATCGTCTCCAGCCTCGTGACTGCGGCGGTGGCAGCTGTGTCCTGCCGCGCCCATTTACCAAAGCCCGGCACGGGCGAGAGCGTGCAGAAGGTCTTCAGCCCCGGCAGTTCGCGGGAAAGGTCGCTGGCCACCTGCTTGATCAGGAAGTTGCCGAAGGACACACCGCGCAAGCCAACCTGACAGTTGGTAATCGAGTAGAATACCGCCGTCGTCGCCTGCTCCGCCGTCACTTCCGCGCGGTCGGGGTCAAAGACCTCGTCGATCGCCGCCGGCATGGACTTCATCAGCGCCACCTGCACGAAGATCAGCGGCTTGTCGGGCATGGCGGGGTGGAAGAAGGCGAAGCAGCGCCGGTCCTGCGGCTGTACCCGGCTCTTGAGGTCGTCCCAGCTCTGGATTTCGTGCACCGCCTCGTATTCGAGCAGCTTTTCCAGCACGTTCGCTGGGAACGACCAGTCGATGGCGTAGAGCACCAGAAAGCCGCGGTTGAACCAGGCGTTGAACAGGAACTCGAAATCGGCATCGACCCGCTTGAGCTCGGGATAGTCGCGCAGAAGCGGCAGCAGTGCTTCGCGCATATGCACCAGCGCCTCGGTCCCGCCCGGCGCCTGGTTGAGCTTGCGCAGCAGGCTCCGGCGCTTGGGCTCGACCGTCGCCATCAGGGTTTTCAGCGTCTGCGGAGTGTTGTCGGCAGCGAAGCGGTTCGCGGCCTGCAGCACCTGATCCGGGGCTGGGTCGAAGTCTGTTGCCAGCCGGGTGAAGAATTCGAGGTGATAGTCCTGATCAAGCGCAGCGTAGGAGGCGAGCACGTCCTGCGCCAACGCCACGCCGGAGGCTTCACCGGCCGAGCTGATCAGCCGCTGGCATTGTTCGATCAGGCGCTCGGCCGTGGTCGCTGATCCGCCACCGCCCAGCCACTTGGTGGGGGCGTCGATGATCGACGAAATCAGGGAAGACATCAGACTGGCTCTGGCCATGGGATTCAATCCTGCTGCTTATAACGGCTGCCGAGAACTGCTGTTGAGGTTGATGGTTCGAACAGACTAATGATGTGCGTGGTAAAATGGTCGGGCTGGCGGGGTTCGAACCCGCGACCTCTCGTCCCCCAGACGAACGCGCTACCAGGCTGCGCTACAGCCCGACTTTGGCTGTACTCACTGACCTAGCGAGGCGAGGCGGGCTTAGCAAGGGATGAATGGCTTCATGTGGGAAAACCAGTTCTGCGGAATTGACCTGATTGGTGCTACAATCCCAGAGCGGTGCTGGGCGCAATTGCGCCGGTGAATTTGCACCCAAACAATGGAGGATGCCATGCTGAGGTTCACGTATTTCTTCGTTCCACTGATTTTTCTCTTTGGGTTGTTTGTTGCCCGGCCTGCGGCGGCTGAGTTCGCCGATGTGGCCGGATTCTGGAAGCTGCTGGGGCAGCAGAACAGTGTGCCGCGCTACCTCAACCTGCGCGGTACGCCGGAGTTTCCGATCCTCGAAGTCGTTGGCAACTGTGACGAAGGGCTTTGCAGCTGGGGCGCGACCCGGGCCGATTTGCTCTACGATGCAGAGGGCAATGTCGTCCGCTGGCAGGCGTTCATGGAAGTGAACGACGATTTCCACGAATTCGATGCCTACCTGATCAATGGCGAAGTGCTGATCGACTATATTGGCGAGCTGGCCTCGACCGACGAGATGATCTCGGCCACGCTGATCTTCGCGCGGATGAGCGAGGCTGAAGTGGCGGCGCTGGCCGGTGGGGCTGCGGCTGATCCGAGCGGTGTCGTGGCGGATAGCGGTGATGAGCTGGCTGAAGCCGGAGACCCCGAAGACGACCCGGTTGTGGCTGATCCGGGGGCTGCGGATGGTGGGGGTGGGGGCGCAAGCCTCGAAGAGCAGATCGTCACCGGGGGACTGGTGCTCGGTGGACTGCTGCTGCTCAACGCCCTGCTGAATGACGACGGTAAGGCAACGGCGGCGGACCCCGATGATACCTGCGGCAAAACCCCGGTGCTGCCCTACATGGGTCAGAAGTACTTCATCGTTCCTTCGGACCTGATCGAACCCGGCGACCGCGTTCACCCGCAGTCGGCCATGGTCACCATGGATCTGATCCCTTCGCGTCTGAACATCGTCTATCGCGACGACAACAAGCGCGTGGTGAAAATTGGCTGCTACTGAGTAAGCCAGTGCCCGGGTCTGTTGCTAGAGCGGGCGGGCGTTGCCCGGCAGGCCTAGTACAGCCAGAAGATGAAGTAGGTGTTATGGCCTTCGCAAGGCGCCTTGGTCGAGCGCGCTTCCTTGCGCACGGGGACCCAGCGGTCACCCATACGCTTTTTGTAACGCAGGCGGGCCGCGGTCCACTTACCGTAACCGACGCCCTTGACTGACCGCTGCCATTCAACGGACCCGCCCGGCCCTACCAAGCGGTTCCGGGTATTGGGAAATTCCATCCATTTGCCCAAGGCCTGGTTATTGTACCGCACGTCCACGGAGAGGATGGCGTAGTCGCGGTTGTTCTTGATGGAAAAGTTAGACCCCTCACACATCATAACCTCGTCGGCGGACTGTGCGTTGGCGGTGCCGGTCACCGTGGCGAGTGCCACGACCAGCGACAGAAAAACGGTAATTACCTTCATGCCTGTTTCCTCAATGCTAGGTCAGGGTTGAGACGGATGTCGATCAACTGCAGAATTTCATAGAATATAAGTATAAGTTTATTAAATAACGGCGCCGTGAAGACAATAATCTTCCCCTTTGGCGTAACCCGGTCAGCACGCACCCGCGTGTCAGTGGTCAACACTCAAGCGCTGTGGATATGGGACCTTCGTCAAAATTGAGCATCGCGCGCGGGCTTGTCCCTGCCTATATTGAAGCGCTGAACCCATTCGCCCTTAGCCGTGCCGATCTGCAGGAGCCTGACCATGTCCTACCCTTCCCCTTTTGACCCCTTTGATGTCGTCGTTATCGGCGGTGGGCCCGGTGGCTATGTCGCCGCTATCCGTGCGGTGCAACTGGGACTGAAAACAGCCCTGATCGAGGGGCGCGGTTCGCTGGGGGGGACCTGCCTGAATGTTGGCTGTATCCCGTCCAAGGCGTTGCTTCATGCCTCCGAGCGCGTGGCACAGGCTCACCACAGCTTTGCGGATTGGGGCATCCGGCTGGGCAAGATCTCGGTTGATCTGGCGCAGATGATGACCAAGAAAGACGAAGTGGTCGAGGGGCTGACCTCCGGGATCGAGCTGCTGCTCGCTAAAAACAAGGTCACCTACATCCAAGGCTGGGCGACCCTTGCTGGTGAGGGCCTGGTCAGCGTCGCCGGGCTTGATGGTAAATCCAGCACGGTCAGCGCCCGGAATATCGTCATCGCCACCGGCTCCCAAGTCACGCCGCTGCCCGGGGTCGAGATCGACGAGAAGCGCATCCTGTCGTCGACCGGGGCGCTGTCGCTGGAGAAGGTGCCCAACCATCTGGTGATCATCGGGGCGGGCGTAATTGGCCTCGAACTGGGCTCGGTCTGGCAGCGGCTGGGTGCGCGGGTCACGGTCGTCGAGTTTCTCAACCGCATCTGCCCGGGCATGGACAACGAAATTGCGCGCCAGTTCCGGCGCACGCTGGAGGGGCAGGGCCTGACCTTCCGCCTCGGCCAGCGGGTGGTCGAGGCCAAGACCAGCGGTCAGAAGGTCAAGGTGACCATCGAGCCTTCCAAGGGCTTGGCCGACGGCGCAGAGGCGGAGACGCTGACCGCCGACAACTTGCTGGTTGCCATTGGTCGCCGCCCTTTCACACAAGCGCTGGGGCTTGAGACGGTGGGTATCGAGACCGACAAGCGCGGCACCATTCCCGTCGATGGCGGCTTCCTCACCAGCGCCCCGGGCATTTTTGCCATAGGCGACGTGATCGATGGTCCGATGCTGGCCCATAAGGCCGAAAAAGAAGGCGTGGCCGTCGCCGAGATAATCGCCGGCAAGTCCGCCAGCATCGATTATGGCACCGTGCCGGGGATCGTCTACACCGCCCCCGAGGTCGCCAATATCGGCTTCGCCGAGCAGGATTTGAAGGAAGCCGGCGTGGCCTACAAGGTCGGTAAGTTCCCCTTCAAGGCCAACTCCCGTGCCCGCGCAATGGGCGAGACCGATGGTATGGTCAAAGTCCTCGCCCATAAGGAGACTGGCCGTATCCTCGGTGCGCACATCCTTGGCAAGGACGCTGGCACGCTGATCCACGAGGTCGGTGCGATCATGGAGTTCGGCGGCTCCTACGATGATCTGATCCACGTTATTCACGGCCATCCGACCCTGAACGAGGCGGTCAAGGAAGCCGCCATGGCGATCGACAAGCGCGCCATCCATGTCTGAGACCACGACTGCAGAGACCGGGTATGGTGCCGAGGCGAAGGCCATGCTGCGGGTGACGGTGTTCGGGCCGGAGAGTACGGGCAAGACCACGCTTGCGCGGCATCTCTCGCGGCGCTTTGACGGGCTGTATATGCCGGAATTCGGCCGGGTATACACCCACGCGCTGAGCATTGAAGAAGCAGCGTGGCAGCCCCAGCAGCTTTCCGAGATTGCCAGCCAGCACGCCATGCTGCGCGAGGAAATCGAAGCGCGCGGTGGTACGAGGCTGATGGTCGAGGATACCGACGTCGTGAAAACCGCGATCTGGTCAGATTTGCTGTGCGGGACCCGCGACCTCGGCTTTGACTGGGACGGGGCGGCGCTGCCGGACCTTTATCTGCTGCTGACGCCCGAGACGCCTTTTGTCCAGGATGTGATCCGCATGCACGCCCGGCAGGCCCGGCGAGAAGCCTTCTACGATCGCTGCATCGCTGAACTGGAACGCCGCAGGGCGCGTTTTGCGGTGGTCAGCGGCGCTCACTTTGACCAGCGCACCAGGGCTGCGGAGGCGCTGGTTGCCGATCTGCTGGGCGAAGAGGGGGCTTAGCCCGGTGTGTGGGCGCCGTGTCTGCCTGCGCTGCCCATAGGTCCGATAACACCGGAAAGGGTCGTTTTTGCAGTAGTTTCCTGAACCCACCTGCACCATGTCATAGCCGAACAGCAGACCACGGCTATTGCGAGGTGCACCATGGCCAGCATGCAGATCATCTACTGGCGCGATATTCCCACCACCGTACAGATCCGGCAGGGGCGGACCCGCTTCACCGCCAATCTGCCCGAACGCTTCGAAAAGGCCGTGGATGCGGCCGCAATGCGCGATGGCGAAACCAGCACCGACGACTACCTCGCAGAATTCAAGCGCACCGACCCGGTTGAGGTCGAGGGCGAGGGCGACGCCCTGCAGGCGCTGGCCGACGCCCGGGCGGCAGAACTCGACGCCGAATTCGACACCGAGCGCCTGCGCACCCTGATTGCCAACGGCGGCCGTGCTGGCTGAGCCAGTGCACGGCAGCGGTGACCGTCGCCCGGACCTTCCGTGGGTGACGCAGCCGTCAACCGGACGCGGGCGCCAAGCGCCTGAGCGGAGGAGTGTCCGAGCCTTCGCGTGTTCGGGTACGTATCCCCAAGCCGGTCAGGTCAGACCCTGCAACATCAAAATCAAACACCGATCCATTCTCAGCCCCGATCCATTCAAGGAAGCCAAACGATGACAGACACTAAAGCGGCGGTGATGAAACTCTTCGGCGACTTTACCGTCGAAACCACGCCGAATTCGGCGGCCAAGATCCCCGACTATAACGCGCGTCTGCGGACCGATACGCCGATCTACGTGACCTTCCTGCCCGGTTCGGATGTCTATGAGACGGTGACGCTGGCCAAGCGGCTGCGTGCAGAGGGCTTTAGCCCCATCCCTCATATCGCTGCGCGTTCGATCCAGTCCGAAGACATGCTGCGCGACATTCTCGACCGCTACGTGGGTGAGGCCGGGGTCGAGCACTTGCTGACCATCGCCGGGGGTGTCGACAACCCGCTGGGGCCTTACGACAGCTCGATGGCCGTGCTCGAAAGCGGCCTGATCGATAAGGCCGGCATCCGGCGGGTGTCAGTGGCCGGCCACCCCGAGGGCTCGCCAGACATCACCGACGAGTTGATCAAGGATGCGCTGGCCTGGAAGAACGGCTTTGCCGAGCGGACCGGCGCCGAGCTGGACATCGTCACCCAGTTCGCCTTCGAGGCTGAGCCGATCATCGCCTGGGACAAGCGGATCAACGCCGAGGGCAACCGCCTGCCCATCCGCATCGGCCTGCCCGGGTTGGCGACGATCAAGACCCTGCTCGGGTTCTCGCGTGCGGCCGGGGTCGGTAACTCGATCAAGTTCCTCGTCAAGCGGGCCGCCGACGTCACCAAGTTGATGAGCATCAACGCACCCGATAAGCAGGTCATCGATCTCGCGCGCTACGCCGCCGAAGACTCTAAGGCGGGGATCAGCGGCGTGCATATGTACGCCATCGGCGGGCTGAAGCGGACCTCGGCATGGTCCTACGCGCTGCGGGATGGCCTGTTCGAGGTGACGGGCAAAGATCAACTCAAGGTCAGCGTTGACCTCGGCTGAGCCATAAGGCGTCGCGCTCAGGCCAGCGGTCTGCGGCCTGCCAAACAATACCGAAGGTCAACCTCCACGCCCGTGGACCGTCCCTTTACCGGAGTGCCTGAACATGGCTCACACGATTGTAGCGTCCGCGACCCGCGAGTGGGTTATCGGCGATGACAAGCCCTTTACCGTTATCGGTGAGCGGCTCAATCCGACCAACCGCAAGACCTTCATCGAGGAACTGGCAGCCGGGAACTACGAGCGGGTCGAGCGCGATGCCTTGTCTCAGACAGAGGCCGGCGCGCATATGCTCGACGTCAATGCCGGGATCCCGCCGCATATGGGCGATGAAGTGAAGATCCTCGTGGACATGATCAATCTGGTGCAGTCGCTGACGGATCTGCCGCTGGCCGTGGACAGCTCGGTCAAGCCGGCGCTGGTCGCCGGTGTCGAGGCCGCCAACGGCCGTCCGCTGATCAACTCGGTCACTGGCGAGGACGAGTCCCTCGAGGTCGTGCTGCCGCTGGCGGCGAAATACGACTGCCCGGTGGTGGCGATCTGCAACGACGAGACCGGGATTTCGCCCGACCCGGAGGTGCGCTTTGCGGTTGCAAAGAAGATCGTGGAACGGGCCGCGGATCACGGCATCAAGGCCAATGACATTGTCATAGACCCGCTGGTGATGCCGCTGGGCGCGACGCCGGCTGATGCAGTGCTGACTTACAGCCAGCAAGCTTTCGCGATCGTCGCCAAGATACGGCGCGAGCTGGGGGCAAACACGACCTGTGGCCTGTCCAACGTGTCCTTCGGCCTGCCCAACCGGCACTGGATGAACGGCATCTTTGTTGCTATGGCCGCGGGCTACGGCATGACCTCGGCGATCATGAACCCGCTTCACGCCGAAGAGATGACGTCCGTCCGTGCGGCCGATGCGCTGCTTGGGCACGACAGCTCGTGTATGAACTGGATGGCGAAGTATCGCGAACCAGCTCCTGAGGGTGCGGACGGCAAGACCCGCGGGCGTCGTGGCGGCGGTCGTCGCCGGGCTGCCTGATCGGGTTTGCTGCAGAGGCTGGGGTTTCCTTTGGGCCCAAAGAGGTTGCGCCGACCTTGTCTCGACCGTTTCGCGGTCTTCGCCAATGCGTCGCGCAATTCTAAGCTTTGAGCTCAAAGCGGGTTCACCTTTGAGCTTGGTATTCCGGGACCAACAACAAAAAAAGCCACGCCGGGCGAAGCCTGGCGTGACCGTTTAACTGCGCGTGGGAGGGCTGAAGGCCGCGAAGCGGTCAAGGACAGAGCGTGCCACGTGTCTTTGGCTCGGCGGTCAGATGAGCCCCCCGAGGATCAGAACCCCGGCCTGCTCACCCGGAATTGACCGCTCGTGCCCCTTTTCAGGTCCCGGGAAGGGTCTATTTTGGAAATGGTCAGCCTGACAGAAACGTCAGCCGAATACTCCAACCACGTCTGCCGGATGACCATGACCCTGAACCGTCGTTCTGTCCTGAAAATCGCTGCCTCCGGCGGAGCTGCGGCCGCTTGCGCGGCGCTGCCCTTACTGCCATCGGGTGTGGCGCAGGCCGCTCTGGTCATGCCGGGTGCCAGTCGCGGCGTCTTCGACCTCTTTCAGGGAAAGAAGGCGATTGGACAGCATGGTTACGAAATCAGCGGCAGTGAGACCGCTCCGGCGGTGATGACCCAGGCCGCGTTCGAAGGGCGGGTTCTGGCCTTCTCAGCCCGTTATGAACTCGCGACCCGTGAGCAGTGGCAGGATGGCCAACTGCAGCAGTTGCAGTCGGAAGGTAGCTTCCGCAATGATCCCTTCTGGGTCCGGGCCGAACGACAGGGTAGCGCCCTCGTGGTCACCAATGAGCGAAACCAGGTTCTGCCCGTCGCGCCGGAAATCCTGCCGACAACCTACTGGATGCCGAATTTCATCGAACAGCGCGCCGTGCTCGACACCCAGCGTGGTCAGGTGCTGAGCATCGCACCGCAATTCCTTGGTGAAGGCAGCTTCCACGGCACAACTGTGCGCGGCTGGGAGCTCGGCGGCGAGCTTGGTATCAAGATTTACTACGACCTTGGCAACAGCTGGGCGGGGCTGCAGTTCAGGGTTTTGGGCTCCAGCTTCGAATATCGGCGCGTGGTCTGAGGCGACCGGGACCCGTGCGACTCTTTCCCGTCTTCGGCGATCAGCTCAGCCACGATTTAGCCAGCCTGCGCCAGCTTGATCCCGGCACCGGTGACGCTGTGGTGATGATGGAGGTGATGGAGGAGGCGACCTACGTCCCCCACCATCCGCGCAAGATTGCCCTGATTTTCTCCGCCATGCGCCATTTTGCGGCCGAACTCGAGGCGCGTGGGGTTGCGGTTCGCTACGTCACTTTGGATGCCCCTGACAACGGCGGCAGTTTCTTTGCGGAGGTTCAACGGGCGGCGGCTGAGCTTGGTGCCGAGGAGATTGTTGCCACCTGGCCGGGCGAGTACCGGGTGCTCGCTGACTTGCGGTCGTGGGAGGCAGATCTGGGCCTGCCCGTGCATATCCTCGAGGATGATCGTTTCCTCTGTCCCCATGCCGATTTCAAGCGCTGGGCCGAGGGCCGAAAGCAGCTGCGCATGGAGTTCTTCTACCGTGATATGCGCCGGCGCACCGGTCTGCTCATGGATGGCGATCAGCCGGTCGGCGAGCAGTGGAACTTCGACGCCGATAACCGCCGCAAGATGCCCGCCGCAGAAACGCCGCCTGCTGCGCTGTCGTTCGCACCTGATGCCACCACGCAGGCTGTACTGGCGCTGGTACAGGAGCGCTTTGCCGGGCACTTCGGCAGCCTTGAGGGCTTCGACTTTCCGGTGAACCGGGCGCAGGCGCTGGCCGGGCTTGCCGACTTTATCGAACGCCGCCTCCCGGCTTTCGGCGACTTTCAGGACGCTATGCGGCGGCCCCGCGGCGAGGCCGGCGACGACAGCCTCTATCACTCACTGCTGGGAACCTCGCTCAATCTGGGTTTGCTCGGCCCGATGGAGGTCTGCGCCGCGGCCGAGGCGGCCTTTGCCGCCGGGAAAGCACCCTTGAATGCTGTCGAGGGCTTCATCCGGCAGATCATCGGCTGGCGCGAATTCGTGCGCGGGATCTACTGGCTGACCATGCCCGGTTACGCCGACCGCAACACCTTTCGCGCTGACCGGCCCTTGCCAGACTTCTTCTGGACCGGCGAGACCGATATGGCCTGCGTCCGCCACGCGGTCGAGCAGACACGAGACCGCGCCTATGCCCATCATATCCAGCGGCTGATGGTCACCGGCAATCTGGCGCTGATCGCCGGGTTGGACCCCATAGAGGTCAACCGCTGGTACCTTTCCGTTTACGCCGATGCCTTCGAGTGGGTGCAGTTGCCCAACACCCACGGCATGGTGCTTCATGCCGATGGCGGCTATCTTGGGTCCAAACCCTACGCGGCCTCGGGCAAGTACATCGACCGCATGTCGGACTACTGCAAGGGCTGTCGCTTCGACGTCAAGGACAGCACCGGCCCTGATGCCTGCCCGCTCAATGCACTCTACTGGCACTTTCTGATGGAGAACGAAGACCGTCTCGCCGGAAACCCCCGCATGGGGTTGGTCTACCGCAGCCTAGCGAAGTTCAGCCCGGAGCGCCGCGCCGAGCTGCGGGCCAAGGCTGCTGCAACGCTGGGCGTATGGGGCATCGCCGAAGACGCACCGAGCGACGCAGGGTCCGTGCCAGCTGACAAACAGATGGAACTAAGCGCATGAGCGAACAGAAGGTGGTATGGATCACGGGCGCCTCTTCTGGCATCGGCGAGGCACTCGCCCGGGTCATGGCCCGTGACGGATGGCGGGTCTACGCCAGCGCCCGTCGCGCGGACCGGCTCGAGACTCTGGCCGCCGAACTGACGGCTGAGCGGCCCGGCGCCGACCTGCGCCCGCTGGTGCTGGACGTGACCGACCGTGCGGCCACAGCAGCCGCTGTCGCGCGCATTTTCGAAGAGAGTGGGCGACTGGACCAGGCGGTGCTGAACGCTGGGATCTACTGGCCCCAGATGGCCACGGCCTTCCGCGCGGACGACGTGCACGAGATGTTTCGCGTCAACGTCGGTGGCATTGCCGAGGGTCTGGAAGCGATCCTGCCCCGGATGATTGAAGCCGGGGCAGGGGGACGGATCTGCCTGATGGGCTCGACTGCGGGCTATCGCGGTTTACCGACCGCGCCAGCCTATTCCGGGACCAAGGCAGCCGTTATCGCCATGGGCGAGAGCCTGAAGCCGGAGCTCGATCACCTCGGGCTGGTGCTGCAGGTTGCCTGTCCGGGTTTCGTAAAGTCTGAGGCCTCCGAGACCAACGCCTTTCCTATGCCGATGCTGATGGAAACTGAGGATGCCGCGCAGGCCTTCTACCGCGGACTGACGGGACACAATCGGTTCGAAATCACCTTCCCGAAGACCTTTGCCCAGATTTTCAAGACGATGATGAGCCTGCCGTACTGGCTCTTTTTTGCCGCTATGCGGCCTCTGGCCCCAAAGCTGGGCGAGGACGCAGCGCCGAAATAGGCTTGGACAGGTATTTCATCCTGCCGCTGAATGGTTGAGCCGACTTGTCTCCGATAGCGCTTCGCGCGGCGGGGCCGAGCGTCGCGCTACTCCTCAGACAAAAGACGTCAGGCCGCGTGCAGCGCGGCCTGTCCGTTTGACTGCGCGGGGGAGATTTGTAAGCCGCGAGGCGGCGTCAAATCGAGCCCGCAACTTCTTCACTTCACGCTCAAAACGGCTGCGCCTTTGACCGTTTTGGAGACCCTTGATGGAGCGATACTGAACGCCTTTCGACAGTTTCAGGATGGACTCCCGTGTTGAGTGTCAATGGATAGGTGGCGCGCTCGGGCCTTGGCCGCTTCGCGGCCTTTGGCCCTCCCTGGCGCAACCTCTTAGTTTCACGCGAACCAACCGGGCCTGAAGCGGGTTCTCAAGTCCGCTCGTAGACCAGCTGGCCGTTGAAGTAGGTCTTGAGCGCAACGCCCCGCGCCGGAATGCCGTCGTAGTTGAAGTTCCGGCAGCGGCTCGACAGCTTGGCCGCATCCAGCTTGCGCGGCCGCTCGAGGTCCACCAGGCTCAGGTCTGCGCGCGCGTTCGGGAAGATCCCGCTCTCCAGCCCGAAGATCCGGGCGGGTGCTGTGGTCATTGCGTCGACAATCCGCGCCTTGTCCACGCCCTGATCCTCCAGCGACAGCGCCAGTGACAGGAAGCTCTCCAGCCCCACCATACCCGGCTCGGCCTGCTCAAACGGAACCCGCTTGTGGTCGGTATCGACCGGGCGGTGGTCGGAGACCAGCGTGTCCAGCGTGCCGTCCGCCAGCCCTTCGATCACCGCCAGCCGGTCGCGGTCCGGTCGCAGCGGGGGATGCAGCTTGGCGTGGGTCCGGTAGTCACCGATGGCGATCTCGGTCAGCGTGGCGTAGGCGATCCCGGTCCCGGCCGTCACCGGCAGCCCGCGCGCCTTGGCCGCCCGGATCGCAGCAACGCCCTCAGCCGATGTCACCAGATCGAAGTGCCCGCGCACCCCGGTCATCTCCACCAGTCGCAGGTCACGCTCGATCGCCATCACCTCGGCCAGCATCGGTAGACCGCCCAAGCCCAGCCGCGCGAACAGCTCGCCGCTGACAACCCCCGGCTGGCCCCAGGTCGCCGGTGTCTGCCCCAGTACCACCGGGCGCTCGGTCACCTGCGCATAGGTCAGGGCGCGCGATATCGCCTCCAGCCGTTCGACCGGCCACACCCCGTTGGAAAACCCGACAGCACCCGCCTCGGCCAGCATGCCCAGTTCGGCCAGCTGTTCGCCCTCGCAGTTCTGCGTCAGGCTCGCCAGCGTCAGCGCCCGCGCGTGCCGTGCTTCCCGGCTGCGGTGCGAGACGGCGAAAACCGCCTGCGGTCGGTCGGTTGGCGGGGTGGTATCGGGCTGGGCGATAATCGTCGCAATCCCGCCCTCGGCGGCCAGCTGCACGGTCTCGCTCACCGTTTCACGGTATTCCAGCCCCGGTTCAGAGAGGTGCACGCGGCTGTCGATCAGCCCCGGCAGCAGCGTCGCGCCCTGGCCGTCGATGACCACCTCGGCCTCGGCTGCGATGGCGCTGGCGCCGCCGAACACCGCAACAATGCGCTTGCCGTAAAGCACCACGCCGCCCGGGCCATCGTGGCCCTGCGAGGGATCGAACAGACGGACATTCCGGATCAGCGTACGCTTCGACATATCAGGCAGCCCTCAGCGGTGGTGAAGCCCGGTGCCGGGACAGCGCCTCGAAGCAGGCCATACGCACCGCAACCCCCATTTCCACCTGCTCCCGTATCACCGACTGGTCAAGGTCATCGGCAATATCCGAAGCGATCTCAACGCCCCGGTTCATCGGACCCGGGTGCATGACCAGCGCATCAGGGCGCGCCCGCGCCAGCCGCTCCCGGTCCAGCCCGAAGTGGCGGAAGAACTCGCGGCCGCTTGGAATGAAGGTCCCTGCCATTCGCTCAACCTGCAGGCGCAGCATCATCACGATATCGACGCCCTCCAGCCCTTCTTCCATTCTGTGGTAGAGCCGTGCGCCAAGGTTCTCATAGGACCGCGGCAGCAGCGTCGGCGGGCCGACGAGGCGCACGCTGGCACCCATTTTCTGCAGCAGCAGCAGGTTCGACCGCGCCACCCGGCTGTGGCGGATATCGCCGCAGATGGCGACCTGCAGCCCGTCGATCCTGCCCTTGTGGCGCCAGATGGTCAGGCCGTCGGCCAGCGCCTGGGTCGGGTGTTCGTGCTTGCCGTCACCGCCGTTGAGAACGTGCGCGTCCAGCTTGCGGGAGAGCAGCTTGACCGCGCCGGCCTGATTGTGCCGGACCACTAGAAAATCGGCGCGCATGGCGTTGAGCGTGTCGGCCGTATCGATCAGGGTCTCGCCCTTTTTCACGCTACTGGTCGCCACGTCCATATTCACCACGTCCGCGCCCAGACGCTGGGCAGCGATCTCGAACGAAGACCGCGTCCGGGTTGAATTCTCGTAGAACAGATTGATTACGGTGGCCCCGGCGAGCCGGTCAGGCGCTTCCCCGGGTGCCAGATCGGCAAAGGCCGCCGCCTGGTCAAGCAAATAGGCGATTTCACCGGGTTGCAGCGGCTCGATGCCGAGCAGATGCCGGTGCGCGAAACCATAGCCCACAGTGGCCGGGGGAAAGGTCGTGTTCATGGCTGCGACACTAAGGCCAAACGCTCGCAGGTAAAACCGGTAAACCGCAGGGCGGCCCCCACGCGATCACAGGGCTTGTTTCCCCCGTGTTGCCGGCGCCCCCGGGCCAGGGGGGGCAGCCTTGTCCCGTCATCAAAGGCGGAAATATCGCGCCATCGGGCAGAAAAGTTCGCTCAGCACCGCCTCAGGCGGGCTTCTGCAACCGGATTTGGGATACGCCGATCTGGGCGAAGTCGAAGCCGACCGAACAGCTGATCAGGTAGTATTCCCACATGCGCTTGAAGCGGTCGTCGAAGCCCATGCCCTTGATCTTCGACCAGGCGCTCTGGAACTTGTCATTCCACTGCAGCAGGGTCTTGGCGTAGCTGCTGGCGTACTCACCGGTCGGCTCGTAGGCCATGCCAGCGCGTTCGGTGCACTCCTGCATCTTGCCCGGGCTGAGCAGTCGCCCGCCGGGGAAGATATAGCGGCTGATGAAGTCTATCTTGGTCAGGTAGTCCTCGAACACCTCGTCGGAGATGGTGATGGCCTGAATGGCCGCCGCCCCGCCGGGCTTGAGCACCTTGGCGATCTGCCCAAAATAGGTGTCCCAGTAGTGCTCACCCACAGCCTCGATCATCTCGATCGACGCCACCCGGTCGTAGCGCCCGGGCTCGGTGTCGCGATAGTCCTGCAGGCGCAGTTCGATCTTGTCGCTGATGCCCTCGCGCTGGAAGCGCGCGGCAGCGTAGTCGTGCTGCTCCTTGCTGATAGTGATGCAGGTTATGTTGACGCCTATGTTCTTGACCGCGTACTCGGCAAAACCACCCCAGCCACAGCCGATTTCCAGCACCTGATCGCCGGGCTTCATGTTCGCGGTTTCGGCAATGCGCTTGTACTTCTCCTGCTGCGCGGCGAACAGATCCGCGCTGTTCCGGCCTTCAAACACGGCGGAGGAGTAGGTCATCGACGGGTCCAGCCACTCCGAATAGAAGGCGTTGCCAAGGTCATAGTGGTCGGCGATGTTGCGCCGCGAGCCGGACTTGGAATTGCGGCGGAACAGGTGGTGCAGGTGCGAGAGCACGCCAGACCAGCCGTAGGAGCGCATGTTGGCGGCAAACCATTCGGTGTTGCTCAGGGCCCAGTCGAGCACCGACTTCAGGTCCGGGGTGTCGATCAGTCCGTCCATGTAGACCTCTGACACGCCCAGCTCGCCACCCCCGGCAATGCGTGGAATGGCGCCCCAGCTCTTCAGCTCGAGCACGGCATCGGGGCCGGGATTTTTACCGGAAACCTTGTGCACGCTGCCATCGGGCAGGGTCAGGCTCAGCGTGCCGTACTCAACGCTGCCTTCCATGGTACTGAACAAGCGGGTGAAAGCAGGCCGCGCAAAAGCCTGACTGATCGCATCGCCTATCATCTCTGAAGTCTCCCCACCGACACTTCAACTTGGAAATTACCAGTCAAAATAGCAGCCCGAAACTGGCGCCGCATACGTAAGCGCGCATTAAAAATCATAAGCTTTAGCTTGGCAACCAGACAGCCCCGGCGCGCCCACGGGCGGGACAAAAAAGCCACAAAGACGGCTGCATCCGAAAAACCGGACTGATTTCACGCCGGGTTCAACAACAATTACCCCGATGAAGACCGCCCGAGCGAGACCATTGTCTCAGGTGGCTGGGGCCGGTGAAAGAACGTCGCGCGCTTGCGGGTGAACAGGTGGAGCGCCTCCCAGTGGATGCCCATCACCACCTTGAGCGGCACCAGCGGCGCCTTGAAAAACGCCTGCGCCAGCGTACCCAGGCTCAACTCGGTCCGGCGGGCGTGGTGGGTGGCGATCAGGCGGTCACCTTCCTCGCCCTGATAGCGGATCAGCAGGGAGAAATCCTCGCCAGCAGGCTCGAGGCGGAAGGAGTAGCTGCCGCTGACCGGCATAAACGGGCTGACGTAGAGTTTCTTGGCAGCATCGTGGTGCAGCACCCGCTGCCCAGCTTCGCCCGCTGAGACCGGAACCAGATAGGTATGCCGGTCGCCAAAGGTGTTGTGGACCTCGTAGAGAACGGCCGCCAGCGCCTCGTCAGCCCCGTAGCAGAACCAGACGCTAATCGGGTTGAAGGTATGGCCCAGCACGCGAGGCATGCACAGCACCTGCACCCGGCCGCCCTGCAGGTCGATCCCCGCCCGGGCCAGCTGCGCGTCGATCCACGGGCGCAGCGGCGAGCCATCGCAGGGGCCGTGATCGCATTCGTTGAAGCTGAACAGGGACAAGCGGTTGTAGCCGAACAGCGGCAGGCGCCGGTCAAGCTCCTGCAGCTCCTCGAGGTCGAACAGCAGCGAGAACACCCGATAGCGGAAACGGTGCTTTCGTGGGTTGAGCCGCTGGTGCATGACCCGGCCCCAGTACAGCGCCGAGCGCAAAGGCTGACGCCGGCCCGGCGCACCTTCGGCTCCGGCTGTTCCGGCTGTTCCGGCGGCTCTGGCGGCCTCGGCGGGGCTGTCGCTGGCTCGCCCGACGGGGTTCAGATCGAGGGTCACGGGATCACTCTGCAGCGCTGCGCTGGCCTTCGAGCGCGGCCAGCGGTGCCGTCCGCTCGAACTGCAGCTGCACCGCACGGGCGGTGTCGACACAGCGGACCGAAGCGCTCATCGGCATGATATCGCGGGTCCAGCTGACCCCGCCGCCGAGGGCAGAGGCGACACTCAGGCCCGCCTGACAGCCGTCTTCGTGGAAGCCATAGCCCGCATAGGCGCCTGCGAACCAGGTGCGGTTAATCCCCTGCAGGGCGGCCAACTGTGACTGGGCGTCCAGCGCAGCCTGATCGAACAGAGGGTGGTCGTAGGCGAAGCGCTCGATCACCGTATCTGCGGCGGGCTCCTGATAGGGGTTGAGGGTCACGAACACCGGGCGCGGGCTGTTCAGCCCCTGCAGGTCATTCATATGGTAGGTGACGGCGACAGGGCTGTCGGTATTGCCGTAGTCCCGGCTGAGGTAGTTCCAGGCCCCCCACAGCGAGCGGTCGCGCGGCATCAGGCTGGCATCGGTGTGCAGCACGGCGTGGTTCTTCTGATACTTCAGGTTCCCCATGACAGCGCGTTCGGCCTCGGTCGCCTCTGAGCCCAGAATCTTCAGCGCCTGATCGCTATGGCAAGCGAGAATGACATCGTCGAACAGATCTTCGAAGCCCTCGGCCGTCTTCAGTCGCACCGAATGCGGCCCGCGCTCGATTTCCACCACCGGCGAGCCGGGCCGCACCCGGCCCGGGCCTAGGGCCTGCACGATGCGGTTGACGTATTCGCGTGAGCCGCCGTCGACCGTGTACCACTGCACCGTCAGCCCGTTCTGCATAAGGCCGTGGTTCTTAAAAAAGCGCAGGAAGGAGGCCAGCGGAAAGTCGCGGAAGCCCTCGGTGCTCGACGACCAGATCGCAGCGGAGGAGGGCAGCAGGAAGTCTTCCGCAAAGGGCGAATTGAGGTCATGGGCGTCGAGGAAGTCGCCGACGGTGAGGGTCGGGTCCACCCAGTCGCCGTGCATCTTGTTGCCAATATCGACGAACCGGATCGCCTGCCGCACCATCTTCCAGTGGCGCGGGCGCATCCAGTTTCCGGCCCCGGCGAGCAGGTTGCGGCCAGTGAACTCGCGCTTACCATCGGCAATCGAGACCGAGAAGTGCATGTCGGAGAGCTTGGTCTTCACCCCCAGTTCGTCGAACAGCCGCACGAGGTTGGGGTAGTTGACGTGGTTGAAGACGATGAAGCCCGTGTCCACTGGCCCGGACCAGTCGCCCAGATCGACATCGACAGTATTGCTGTGGCCGCCCAGCCGGCTGTCGGCCTCGAACAGGGTAACATCCGCCGTCTCGCGCAGGGCGTAAGCAGCGGAAAGGCCGGAAATACCGGAACCAACGATCGCAATTTTGTTTCTCATGCGGCTTGTGCCTCTTTTTCTAAGATTTGCTCAGGCGTTTTGGCGTCGTCGGGCGCGCCCTTGATGCTGGCGAAAGCGGCCAGCGCACGAATACGGGCGGCGGCGTGATCGACGATCGGTTCGGGGTAGGTCTTGCCCAGTCGAATGCCTGCAGCACTCAGGGTCAGCAGGCCGGCGTCCCAAGGCGAAAACAGCTGCTTGGTATCCAGAGCGTTCAACTCTGGCACAAAGCGGCGGGCATAGGCGCCCTTGGGATCGAACTTCGGTCCCTGCGTGATCGGGTTGAAGATCCGGAAATAGGGCGCAGCGTCAGCCCCGCAGCCCGACACCCACTGCCACGAGGCGGGGTTGTTAGCGATATCGGCATCGACCAGCGTGTCCCAGAACCAGCGCTCCCCCTGCTGCCACGAAATCAGCAGGTGCTTGACCAGAAACGAGCCGGTGATCATTCGTAGGCGGTTGTGCATCCAGCCGGTCTGCCACAGCTCGCGCATGCCTGCGTCGACCATGGGGTAGCCCGTCTGCCCCCGCGACCAGGCCCGCAGGCCGTCCGGGTCATCGCGCCAGGGGAAGCCATCAAAGGCCTGGCGCCAGTTGCGGTTCAGCAGGGTGGGGAAGTGGAACAGCAGGTAGTAGGAAAACTCCCGCCAACCGATTTCCCGCAGGAAGGCCGAGGCCGGTTCTTTGATTGACGCATCGGCCCCGATCCGAGCCAGCGTCCAGTGCCAGACCTGCCGCGGCGAAATATGCCCGAACTTAAGAAACGGGCTCAGCCGCGAGCAGGCGTCGAGGTCGGGCCGGTTGCGGCCCTCGTCATAGTCCGCCATGCCGCCTCCTTCAGCGAAGGCCGTAAAGCGCGCGATGGCGCCCGCTTCACCGGGGGTCCAGGTCGCTTGCAGCCCCGCAGACCAGTCTGGCGCCGTTGGCAGCAGATCGAGCTGTTCGAGCGACAGGCTGTCCAGACGCGCGTTCATTGTCGCGTCGGGTGCAGGCAGTGCGCCAGCGGCGGGCGCGGGCAGGGGCTCGCTCACCTCCTGAGCGCTCATGGTGCGGTAGAACGGCGTGAAGACCTTGAACACGCCGCCAGATTTGTTGCGCAGGTGCGCGGGCTCGGCGATCAGATTGCCATTGAAGGAACGCGCGTCGCGCCCCTCCTCCCGCAGGCTGGTTTCCAGCCGGGAGTCGGGCTCGCGGTCAAAAGGTGCGTAAGACCGGTTCCAGAACACGCCGCCGGCGTCGATTTCCTCGGCCAGCGCTGCGACCGCCTGCTCGCCGCGGCCCCGGCGCAGGATCAGCCGCTGCCCGTGCAGGCGCTGCAGATCGTCGGCCAGTGCGCGCAGGCCGTGGTGCAGCCACCAGCGCGAGGCGCTGCCGTGCGCCCAGTCGCCGGGGGTTTCATCGTCGAGCACGTAGAGGAAAACGACCGGCGCACCGCGGTTGACCGCCGCCCAGAGCGCCGGGTTATCCCCCAGCCGCAGGTCGTGGCGGAACCACACCAGCGAAGGACGGGGGCCGGCGGCGCTGTCGGTCGGAGCGGCTTCCGCATGGGAAGATGGCGTAGGATTTTCGTCTCGGGTCACGGCAAATCTGTGGCTGTTCGGGTCGTGCAAACCGCTCAGACCAGGAGATCGCTCCCCCGCACCGATGCGATTTGCTGCTGACCCAAGAGATAGATTGCGCAGTTGGTAAGACCAGTCCCCGCTAGTGCAGATTCTGCCTCAAACAGGCTCATAATCGACGGATGCCGAACGTTGAGCCCGCCGGTAAAGGTGCCGAAAGCGGGCAGGATCAGCCGCTGTTCGTCATGGATGAAGCAGGCGCGGGTGATGACCCGTTTGGCGCTCAAGGCGATGCTGGCCTTGGGGTGCCAGTGCCCGGAGATTTCTCCAGACTCGGGGAACAGCGGCGAGGCCTCGTGGCGAAAGTGCAGCCCCTGCAGCGCCAGATCCTGCCGCACCTCGCCGCCCAGTGCTGCCGGAATATCGGGGTCGTGGTTGCCCGTGACCCACACGAAGCGCTGCACCGAACCGGTCAGGTGCTGGATCCGCGCCAGCAGGTCCGGGCCCAGCGCCTCGATCACCTGCGGGTCGTGGAAGGAGTCCCCCAGCGAAATCAAGACCTGGGGCCGGGTCTGTGCGACCAGTGCGTCGAGCCGGTCGAGGGTCTCGAGGCTGTCGTAGGGCGGTAGGAAGGTGCCACTGCGGGCGAAAGCCGCGCCCTTTTCCAGATGCAGATCGCTGACCACGAGCGCTTTGGCACCGGGCCAGAGCAGGGCGCCGTAGACGTGGGCGACCAGGTCCTGTCCGCTGAAGCGGAAGGGGTGCAGCGCGCCTTTCTGCCTGCCGCCGCCGTTGGCGAGGCTGGCTTGCGCTTCGGGCGAACCCACAGGCGGCTTAGGCGGTCAGCGGCATCGCGTTCTCAGCGAGGCTGATCCAGTACGAGCAGCCGTAGGGGATGCAGTCGTCGTTGAAGTCATAGTCAGGGTGGTGCAAACCTGCGGTGTCGCCGTTACCCACGAAGATGAAGTTGCCCGGCCGTTCGAGCAGCATGAACGAGAAATCCTCACCGCCCATCATCGCGGCCATATTTCGATCAACGGACTTCTCCCCCACGACCCCGGCGGCGACGTCGAGCGCGAAGTCGGTCTCTGCTGGGTGGTTGACCGTCGCCGGATAGTTCCGGTGGTAGGCCGGGGTGATGGTCGCCCGGTAGGCGGCGGCGACCCCGCCGCAAATCTCCTCGATCCGGCGCTCCACCATATCGCGGGTCTCGGGCATGAAGGTGCGCACGGTTCCGGCCAGTTCGGCCACAGGCGGTATGACGTTGAAGGCATCGCCGGCGTGGATCTGGGTGATCGAGACCACGGCCTGATCAATGGGATCGAGGTTGCGGGACACGATCGACTGCAGGGCCTGAACCAGCGCCGTGGCGACGACAATGGTGTCGACGCCGTCGTGGGGCAGGGCAGCGTGGGCGCCCTTGCCTTCCACCCGGATTTCGATGTGATCGGCGGCGGCCATCAGGGGCCCAACGTTGCTGGCAAAGCTGCCTACGGGCAGGCCTGGGACGTTGTGCATGCCGTAGACTTCCTGAATGCCGAAGCGCTCCATCATGCCATCTTCAACCATGGCCTTGCCGCCCGCGCCACCTTCTTCAGCGGGCTGGAAGATGACGATCACGGTGCCGTCGAAGTTACGGTTGGCGGCCAGATGCTGGGCCGCGCCGAGCAGCATGGCGGTGTGACCGTCGTGACCGCAGGCGTGCATTTTCCCGGGCACGGTGGATTTGTGCGGGATGTCGCGGGCTTCCTGGATCGGCAGCGCATCCATGTCCGAGCGCAGGCCGATGACCTTGCCGCTCTCGCTCTTCTGGCCGCGAATGACGCCGACCACCCCGGTCTGACCGACGCCCGTCACCACCTCATCGCAGCCGAATTCATGCAGCTTATCGGCGACGAGGCCGGCGGTGCGGTGCACGTCGTACTGCAGCTCGGGGTGGGCATGGATATCGTGGCGCCAGGCTTTGATGTCATCGAGATTCTGGGACAGACTATTGATCAGCGGCATGAACGGCACTCCTTGCGCAGCGCCGACCGGAGCCCGGCGCCTGCTTGTGTTGATTGACCTGAGGCTAGCCCGGCGGCGGGAAAAGCTCAATCTCACTAAATTGCGAAAATTTGGTGGGGTGAATTCGCCGCGCTCTTGCCGTAAACACAGGGCAATAAGACACCTGCCAGCGGCGGTGCCCACGGGTCCCTCTCTGGTTCTCAGCCCTCTGGACGGAAGACCGCCGCTTTGCCAATCCCGACTGTGAAGACTGCCCTCTGCGACATTTGGCTACGTGGCGTGATGCTGCTGGTGGCAGCCGCGACGCTCGCGATGGCGTCGAGCCCGGCGGGGGCCGTCGACGACAGCATCAATGCGGCCAGCGGGCAGCAGGAGACGGTGGCCGAAGGTTTCTACTCGCTGCCTGATTTCGTGACCTACGACGGGCGGGACTACGACTTGCGCGGGGGTGCGCTGACCCGCGATCAGATGCAGTTGCTCTACCCCGGCGTGACCTGGGTCTATTACCGCGAAGATGGCACCACGCAGTGGGAGTATCATACCTTCGACGGCTACGTTTTCCGCTGGAACCAGAATTCGACGATCGTCGCTGCCGGGGCGTGGCAGATCATCGAGGATCGCATTTGCTGGACCTACAATGGACCCTTCTGCCGCCGGATCTGGAGTACCGAGCGCAGCGACCTCTTCGCCATTCCAATCGGGCCGGACAAGCCGCTGATGCCCGCGCGGTTCGAAGTCGGTGACCCGCTGGGGCTGTCCAACCGTAAGGTCGTCTGGTTGGTGACTCAGAGTCAGGATAGCGAAGAACGCCTTCCACTCAACCCAATCCAACCCGACATCGCGCCGACCGAGGACCCGAATACCTCCGACCGGGCTGTCGATGATCGCGGCGCCCCACAGATTTTCACGCTGGACTAGTCGCATATGATCACCATCAATCAAGCCATACCCTTGAACCGACGATTCCTGCCATTCCTGCTGCTACGGCAGGCCGCTCGTGCGCTGACCGCTGGTCTTTTGTTGCCCGCCCTGTTGCTGCTGGTGGCCGGGGTGGCGGCTCAAGCGACCGGGCTGAGCCAGCCGGAGGAAACCCGGCTGTCGGTCGAATACGAGGGCGAGCGCCATTTTCTGATCCGCAAGCTCTCAGGCGCGGAAATCCGTGAACTAGTCTCCGACAACACGCTGATCTTCATCCATCCGCGCGGTGAGGAAGTGGAGTATCATGTCAGCAACGGCCAGACGCTCAACAGCTGGTCGCAGGATGACGCCCCGAATGCCGGGCTATGGCAGATCGAAGATGATGAAATCTGCTGGACCTACCCGGGCGGCACCCATTGCAAACCAATCTGGACCACCGAGCGCGAGCATCTCTACGCACAGGTGCCGGGCTGGTACGACGGTCCGCTGGCCTTCATCTGGGAGCCGGGTGACAGCCGCCGCCTTCAAGACCGGGAAGAGCTGGGCAACGCAATCTGAATCGCGCTGCGGTTCGGCCGAGGTGTCGACTTCCTTCAGCATCGGTGCTGAGTACCGGGTGACCAAGGAAGTGTGGGTCGGTGCCTCCTTCTGGCAGGTCAACGACGGCCTCGACGCGGTGCTCGACAACACCACCGCGTTTGGCCTGAACCGCGGCTTCAGATAATCTAAACTGCTGGGCTTCGGCATGCAGGCCAAGAGCACGCTCTCAGGCCACCAATCCAAAGAAAAAGGCCGCTACCGGAACCCATCAACAGGGTCTGGAGCAGCTTTTTAACTATTGGGGAATACGCAGCAGGCGCGGATTTAGTTGAACTCGGCGCGCTCGTAGCGACCCCCGCCGCCCAGGGCGTTGACCATGGTCCAGTCGATCAGCGATTCAACGAAGGGCCAGACCAGCGCGCTGTCCAGACCCTGCTTCACCCGGCGTAGCGTAACCCCGAGGAAAAACGACAGCACCGGCACGGTGATCACCGACGTGTCCACTGGCCCCATCAGCATCAACCCGGTGAACAGCACCATAGCGCCCCCGGCTTTGACCTCTGGCGCTTGGGTCAGGTAGCTGCGCCAGGTGGGGGGGGTCTGCCGGGTCTGCTACAGGCTTTTTAGGATCAGGCTCCGGATTTGCTCGGGCGCCTGCGCTTCGACCGTCTGCCATTGGTCCCGGCCCGGATAGTCCTCAGAGCCGAGGTGGTCGCGGACGGCGCGGCGGAATTTCTCCGGGTCGATGATCCGCTGGAACACCGGCCAGGTCATGCGGTTTTGCTGGTAGAGCAGAATTTCAGTCGCCAGCGCACCTGCGCAGAACAGGGCGATGGCGCTTAGCGCAGCCCCCAGCCCCAGACCACTCAGCCGCATGGCGACGAAGTACAGGCCCAGTAGGCCCGGGAAAAACGAGGCCCGCCAGTAGGCGGCGAGGAAGATGCGCCGCCGCCGCCCCTGCATCAGGAACAGGCTCAGGATGCTCAGTTCACGGCGGAACAGGAACAGGGCGTATTTGGTCAGGAAGGAGCCGCGCGCATTCATCCCGCAGATATGCGCATTTCGGCGCCCTCGTGCAACGGGAACCAGCCCGAGAGCTCGCGCCGGATCAGACTTTCCAGCATATCGAGGTGCGCAGGCTCGGTGTTCAGACATGGGATATAGGCAAAGTGCGTCCCGCCCGCCTCGGTGAAGTCTTCGTGGGCTTCGTTGCCGATCTCGTCTAGCGTCTCCAGACAGTCAGCCGAAAACCCGGGCGTGAGCACGGCGATCTTCTTGCCCTCCGCGCCGAGCGCATCGATGGTTTCGTCGGTGTAGGGCTGGAGCCATTTCTCAGGACCGAAGCGGGACTGGAAGGTGACTTTGAGCTTGTCGGCGATGGCGGGTAGGGCTTCGCCTAGCAGCCGCGTGGTCTTGTAGCACTGGCAGTGATAGGGGTCGCCCTTGCCGGTCAGATAGCGCCGCGGTACGCCATGATAGGAGGTGATGATCACGTCTGGGGTCCAGTCCAGCGTCCCGAGATGGCGATCCACAGACTGTGCCAGCGCGTGGATATAGGCAGGGTGGTCGCAGTAGGCGGGCATGGTCCGTACAGCGGGCTGCCAGTTGGCCTTCTGCAGAAATGCGAAACCCTCATCGTATCCCGTTGCCGTGGTCGCGCCGGCATAGTGCGGATAGATCGCCGCCATCACGATTTGCTGGCAGCCCAGATCCTGCAGCTCCTGCAGCACGTCGGTGGTGCTGGGGGAACCGTAGCGCATGCCCGTGCGGAAAATTACGTGCTCGGCCTCGGGGTCGATGCGGGCCTGCATGGCCTCGACCTGATCCTCGAGGATCAGGCGCAGCGGGCTGTCGCCACGCTCGTAGTCCCAGATTTTGGCGTAGAGCGCTGCCGACTTCCGGGGGCGGGTGTTGAGGATGATCCCGCGCAGCAGCGGCTGCCACAGCCAGGCTGGGTAGTCGATGACTCGCTGGTCAGAAAGGAACTGCGCGAGATAGCGCTTCAGGCTCGGGGCGTCGGGCGCGTCCGGTGTGCCGAGGTTCATCAGAATGACCCCGATTTTCGGGGCTTTGACCGGGGGGTGGTCGGCGGGCAGGGTCATGGTGGCTCGGTCCGGCTTTACTCTGATGGTGGTAACGATAATCGTCCGGGCGATCGGGGTGGGGCGAGGCGGTCGCCCCGTCTGTCTTAGAAGTCGTTCACCGCGCGAAAGAAACAAGACCGCGCCCCGGTATGACAGGCCGCACCCTCCTGCCGGACCGAGAGCAGCAGGGTGTCACCGTCGCAGTCGACAGCGAGGTCGATGACGTGCTGGTGGTGACCGGAGGTATCGCCCTTGCGCCAGAACGCCTGCCGGCTGCGCGACCAGTAGCAGGTGCGGCCGGTGGCAAGGGTCTCGCGCAGGCTGTCTTCGTTCATCCACGCCATCATCAGCACCTGACCATTCCCGGCGTCCTGTGCGATGGCTGGAACCAGACCGTCGGCGTTGAACGTGACGGTGGCCACCAGGGCGTCGACGCGTTCTTTGGGCAAATCCATGGGGTTCAGACCTTCTTCATGGCGTGTATGGCCTGATCGATGTCCGCGATCAGGTCGTCAGGATCTTCAAGGCCGGCGTGAAAGCGCAGGAAAAAGCCGTCGCCGATGCCCGGGCGCGGCCAGGTGCTGGCGGTGCGCTCGGCCTGCGGGCGGTGGGGGACGCACAGGCTCTCGAACCCACCCCAGCTGTAGCCCAGCCCGTAGAGCTTTAGCGCGCGCAGGAAAGCGTCGACCTGCTCCCAGCCGACGTCGCGGCTCAGGACCACGGAGAATAGGCCTGAGGCGCCGGTGAAATCGCGCTGCCACAGGGCGTGGCCCGGGTCCTGCTCCAGCGCAGGGTGGAGCACGTTGGCGACCTCTGGCAGCCCTTTGAGATGGTTGGCCAGCGCCAGCCCGTTGTGCCAGTGCACGGGCAGCCGGATCGCCATGGTGCGCAGGCCGCGCAGGCCCATGTAGATTTCGTCTGGCGCGACCGACAACCCGAACAAATCGCGGATAGCCTCGACCTCGCGCACCGTTTCCTCGTTGCAGACGATGGCCCCGGATACCACGTCCGAGTGCCCGCACATGTACTTGGTCGCGGCGTGGGTGGAGATATCGACGCCGTGGTCGAGCGGCTTGAAATACAGCCCCGTGCCCCAGGTGTTGTCGATGATCGTGCGCAGGCTATGGTCTTTCGCCCAAGCGGCCAGCGCGGGGATATCCTGCATCTCGAAGGTGACCGAGCCAGGGGTCTCCAGATATAGCACTCGCGTTGACGGGGTGCGCAGGCGGTCGAGCTCGTCGAGGGTACAGAGCGGGTCGTAGTAGGTGACGCTGACGCCGATGCGCGGCAGATAGTTGTCACAGAAGGTGCGAACTGGGCCGTAGACGCTGTCGATCATCAGCAGGTTATCGCCTTGGCCGAGCAGGGCGAGCAGCGGCGCGGTGCACGCAAGCAGGCCGGAGCTGACCGCCACGCCGCGAAAGCCGTTTTCCAGCTCGCAGAAGGCTTCCTGCCAATCGACGGTAATGTCACCGCCGTTGATGCCGTAGGACTGGGTGCCGAGTTCGCGCGCCTTGCCGCGAACTTCGCTCATATGGTTCATGCTGTCGTAGAGGTAGGTCGAGCCACGATTGATCGACGGATTGACGGTGCGCACGTCGAGGCGCTCCATCTTGTGGCCATGGCGGCCGGTTACCAGCTTGGTGACGTCTTTCACGATTGGCTCCTGATACCCTGTACGTTAAGGCGCCTTGATCCCTTATCGAGGCAGCGGGGGCAAGCTGAATTCCCGCGTGGCTCACCCCGGTGCCTGCGCTGGCACAAGCCTGCACTCAGGGGCGATGCCCAAGAATTGGTCAGAAACCTGGTGGGCGGCCCAAAGTGTATATTTACCAGTGCAGTCGAGGGGTACAGGCGCCCGATGTCGCGGTTTCTGCCTTGAGCCTTTATCAGCGGGGCCGTGCCACAATTCTGGCTGAGCTCTTGGCATTGAATAATTTCGTCGCGACGCGAAGGGGGGCGGTGAGACTCTCAGACGAATTGACGCTGCTTTATACGACAGCACCGCCCTAGGGGTGGTTCTCATGTTAAGCTTTTCCAGTCAAAATCGCCTTTTCCACACCCAATTGGGCATAAATTGGCCAAAAAAAACTGCAATGTCTTAAATCTTACTTGCTTGGCGAAACTCGCAGGTTAGTTTCCCGCTCATAGTCAATCACCGTTGCTATGGGTCAATGCTCTTGCTCTGTTTCTGACCGCTAGGGGAGAGGAAACCGTTGGTTGGCTGAACCCAATGTGGAGAGAATCCAAATGAAAAAGTTGGCATTTGTTGCAGCTGCTGGTGCAGTTGCGTTTGCCGGTGGCGCGCAGGCTGATACCCTGTCCGACACCATCGCTCGTGGCGCCCTGAACTGTGGCGTTAACATCGGCGTACCTGGCTTTGCTGAGCAAGCAGACGATGGTAGCTGGTCCGGTCTCGACGTAGACGTTTGCCGTGCAGTTTCCGCTGCTATCTTCGGCGACGCTGACATGGTTGAGTACTTCCCAGTGAACTCTTCCGAGCGTTTCAACCGCCTGAACTCCGGCGACTACGACCTGCTGTCCCGTAACACCACCTGGACCTTCTCCCGTGACGTCGATCTCGGCCTGTCGTTCCAGGGCGTGAACTACTACGACGGTCAGGGCTTCATGGTCCCAACCGCTCTTGGCGTTTCCTCTGCTGCTGACCTCGATGGCGCCACCGTCTGTGTACAGACCGGTACTACCACCGAGCTGAACCTCGCAGACTTCTTCGCTGACAACGGCATTTCTTACACCCCATACGTTGTAACCACCGCTGCGGAAACCAACGAAGCTTACCTCGCTGGTCTGTGTGACGTTTACACCACCGACGCTTCCGGTCTGGCTGCTAACCGTACCACCTTCCCTGATCCATCTGCGCACGTGATCCTGCCAGAAATCGTCTCCAAAGAGCCACTGGGCCCAGTGACCCGCCAGGGCGACGAAGTATGGGGCGACATCGTTCGTTGGACCCTGAACGCTATGATCATTGCTGAAGAACTCGGCATCACCTCCGACAACGCTGCCGCTATGGCTGCTGACGCTGATGCATCTGCTGGCGTGAAGCGTCTGCTGGGTGTCGAAGGTGGCTACGGCGCGATGCTCGGCCTGGCTGATGATGCGTTCCTGAACGCCATCTCTCAGGTTGGCAACTACGCTGAGTCCTTCGAGCGTAACGTAGGCCCAGATACCGCAGTTGGTCTGGACCGCGGCCTGAACGCTCTGTGGACCGATGGCGGCATCCTGTACGCTCCACCGTTCCGCTAAGAACGTCGCAAGCTCTGACTTGCTAGGCTCAGACCCGGTCCGCCTGGGCTGAGCTCGGGGCGCCTCCCACCCCGCGTGGCAGGCGCCCTTATTTTTTTGGCTCCGCAGATCAAATTTTTGATTTTGCAAATGCAGCTATAGAGGCTAATCACCCGAGCAACCAGCGTCGCTCCAGACGCGCGAAACATTCACTGAAAACTGCCAGCACCATGACAACTTCACACCTGTCCGCTGACGGTGGCCCTACGCCTCAAACGGGCGGTCCGCGAAACATCTTCGCTACCCGTTGGCTGCGAAACATCTTGGTCCAGACCTTCATTGTCGGGCTGATCGTTTTTGCCACTGTCTATTTCGTGAACAACGCCCAGGTGAACCTGCTGCGCCGGTCGGGCAACTTCGGTCTGGGCTTCATGGCTACACCGGGCAGTTACGACCCCTCACCCTTCTTCCCGATCCCGCTCAAGAATAACGATCTGGTGTTCCGATTCGTGGCGCTAGGATACGTCAACACCATCATCGTGTCGCTGATCGGGATCTTTGTCGCGACCTTCCTCGGCTTCTTCATGGGGCTGGCGCGGCTGTCCAACAACTGGCTGGTTGCGCGCGCTGCGATGGTCTACGTCGAGCTGCTGCGAAACATTCCCTTGGCCGTCTGGCTGCTGTTCGCTTTTGCGCTAGCGCTGATGCTGCCCAATATCGTCGCCTCTGCCCCGATTTCCGGCCCGCTGGGGCTGTCGATCTCCAACGAAAAACTTATCCTACCGGCGCTGCAGTTCGGCGACGGGGTGAGCGGGGACACGACATGGCTCAAACTGGCGCCCTTTGGCTGGCAGCTTTTCAAAACCGTTTCGCTGACCAGCTCGTCCATGGGTGAGCCTCTGGTCGGCCTGTTGGTGGCTATTCTGCTGGGCGGCGGTGCGGCGCTAGTCCTGGCCCGCCGCGATGACATGGCGCGCGCTTTCAACGACCGCGAGATGGATACGCTCTACGTCTGGCTGGGGCTGTTGCTGGTCTCAGTGCTGTTCCTCGCGATTTTCGGCGCTGGCATGGTGATCGGGATCAGCAATTCGGTGGTCTTTGCCGCGACGGCTTTCTATCTCCTGGTCTGGGCCGTGCTGTTCGTGGCCGCGTACTTTGTTTCTTCTCGGATCGAGGCGCGCGAACGCCTGCACAACGAGCCCCGCGTCAAGGCCATCGGCATCATCTTCCGCTCTGCGGCGGTAATCGTGTTGCTAATCTACGCGCTGATGATCGAAAGCTCGATCCCGCCCATGGTCAGCTGGACCATGTTCTGGGTCTTCATCATCGCGCTGGTGATCGCCAACTGCATCGCGACGCTGATCGATATCCGTGCAGAAGACATGCAGAACCGTACCGGCGACCGGCCCAACACGTTGTTGCTCAAGCTCGCAGTGTTCGTGGTCGTCATCGTCGCGATCTTTGTCGCCATCGGCGGTCCAATCGGTATCTCGGTGCCCACCCCGAACAAGTTTGGTCGCTATACGGCGGCTTCCGGGGGCCTGCAGATTGTTAACGGCTTCTGGATCCTCGTGGTCGCGCTGGCGATCTACACCTCGGCCTTCATCGCCGAAACCGTGCGCGCTGGCATCCAGTCGGTCGACAAGGGCCAGACCGAAGCTGCGAATTCCGTCGGCCTTCGCCGGGGGCAGATCACCAACCTTATCGTCATCCCACAAGCCCTGCGGGTGATCATTCCGCCGCTGAACTCTCAGTACATGAATCTGATGAAGAACAGCTCGCTGGCAGCCATTATCTCGTTCCCGGAAATCACCTCGATCTTCCACGGGACCATCCTCAACCAGAAGGGCCACGCCATCGAGATCACCGCGATCATCATGCTGGCCTACCTCACCAACTCCCTGCTGATCTCCGCCGTGATGAATACTGTCAATGAGCGCGTTAAGCTGGTCGAGCGCTAGGGCAGGGAGACGCACGATGTCAGATCAATCATTCTTCCGCCGCCTCGACGAATACCTTCCCGATCAGGCACCGCCGCCGGGTAACACCGGTCCGGTCAAGTGGCTGCGCGAAAACCTGTTCTCCGGTGTGCTCAACAGCATCGCCACCGTGGTAATCGGGCTGCTTTTCATCTGGGTGATCTGGGGCTTCTTTGACTGGTCGGTGCTTAGCAGCACTTCGCACGGTCAGACCCAGCAGGCCTGCCGTATGGCGACGCAGGCGACCTTGCTCGAAGAGCGGCTGGGTTCGCTGCGTTCCGAGCAGCGCCGGCTGGAGCGGATCAGCGGCACTCCGGGCAGCGCCTTTGACGACCGCCGGTTCAAGGCCTTCGTCAAGAACCTCGCCAACCTTGCTGCGACCGATATTCCCAAGTCCTACGCAGACTTGCTCAAGAATGCTGGCAACGTCGAGGCCAACAACTCTGAAATGGCCAAGTTTGACGCCGCGCAGGCTGACCGGCGCGCGGCCATCGAAGCCTGGATCTCCGACGGTGCCGAAGGCGAGGCCCCGGCCGAGACCCGGGACCCCAAGCTCAAGCGCGCCTATGAGGGCGATACGGTCCACCCCCATGCCGAGAAGTACTTCGTCGACGGCCCCGACCAGCTCGACTGGGCGGGTGCAGGAGCGCTGATCGCGAGCGCGCTGGAGGCGCGCAGCCTCGATCCGGCGGCAAAGGGTGTCGAACAGCTGCGCGGTTTCGTGCAGTGGGGCAAGGCCAACGACGGCGCCTGTCACACCATGTTCAAGAAGAACTACTGGCAGTTGCTGGTGAACGCCTACGACCGCGACCAGTTGTGGCGGCCTTTGCTGGTGGCGCTGCTGCTGATCCCGGCACTGGCCTTTGTCATGGTGCCGCGCCTGCGCGAAGGCAGCGTTGGCATGGTGCTGGGGCTGACCACCGGAGCCTTCCCGTTCATCGCTTTCTTTGTGCTCTCAGGCGCGGCCCTGAAGCTAACGCACTTCGAGCCGATCCAGGGCTCCTATCCCAACGTTCCGATCGAGGAGATGACCCAGGCCCAGTACGACGATGCCCGGGCGCAGGTCGCCATGCGGCTGTCGCGCGAGAGCGGCCAGTGGGTCGAGGGTCAGTCGCTGGTGTTTGTCGATCAGTGGTCGGTTCAGACCAGCCAGGGTGAGACGGTCGAAGTGATGGCGCCCGGGTTCGGGCGGACGCTCTACGGCCTGTCGTCGACCTTCAACGACATCACCTCGGCCGAGATGGGGCGCCTGCTGATCGCCCTGGCAGCGCTGGTGATCCTGGTGCTCCTGGGCGTAATTATCGCCCGCACGCGGCTGGGACGGGTGGCGCGGCCACTGCTGCGCTTCCTGCAGTTCGTCATGGGCTTTGCGATCGTCATCGCCATCTGGGGAACGGTGATCAACAACCCGCAGTTCGAGCATAAGCGCGGCCTGCTGGACTTCTCACCGCACCCGATCGAAGAGCTGTCGGTCAAGGACCTGGCCGCCAAGTACGGCGCGCACCGTGACCTCGGCGCGCTGCCTGAGCCGATCCTGCTGACGGCGGCCATGACCCGTGAACCGGCGTCTCTGGACCTGGAACAGGCGGATCAGGACGCGGCCTGGGCGGGCTATCAGGACCAGCCGGTCTACGACATGAACCGCGATGGTGAGATCGACGCCGACGATGACCTGAACGCCGACGACCGCATCGATGCCGCCGATCTGGCCGAAGCCCGCGGTGATCACGCGCCGGGCAACGTCGTGTTCCTGACCCACGTGGCGGTCGAGAACACCTGGGGCGGGGTGCTGATCACCATGATCCTCGGTCTGGTGGGCTCGGCCTTTGCGCTGCGCGCCGGTATCCTGCTGGCACTGGGTCGGCAGTCGACGCTGCCGGTCGTGCGCTATCTGTCCACCGGCTTCATCGAGGGCATGCGCGGGGTACCGCTGATTACCATCCTGATCATGTCGGTGTTCGTGCTGCCGCTGATCCTGCCGATCCAGTTCCAGCCCCAGCCGCTGGTCGCGACCCTGGTTGCTGTCTGTCTGTTCGGCACGGCCTACATGGCCGAGGTGATCCGCGGCGGTCTGCAGGCTATCCCGAAAGGGCAGTACGAGGCGGCGCAGTCGCTGGGACTGTCCTACTGGCAGGAAACCAACCTGATCATCGTACCGCAGGCGACCCGTACCGTTATCCCAGCGATCGTGAACACTCTGATCGGTCTGTTCAAGGACACCACGCTGGTGATCGTGATCGGCCTGCTCGACGTGTTGACCGTTATGCGCAACAAGATTGTGACCCGGGTGGAGTGGAACCAGACCCTTCTCGAGGGCCTGATCTACGTCGCCGTATTCTTTTTCATCTTTATGTTCGGCCTCTCGCGCTACTCCATGTGGCTTGAAGAGCGGTTCGGCATTCTTAAGCAGCGATAGAGACGCGCCCTATGGAAGATATCGTAAACATCTCAGGCCTAAACAAATGGTTCGGCACTTTCCACGTCCTGAAGGACATCGACCTGAGCGTAAAGCCCAAGGAGCGAATCGTGATCGCGGGGCCTTCGGGTTCAGGCAAGTCGACGCTGATCCGCTGTATCAACCGGCTTGAAGAGCACCAGCGCGGCAAGATCGTCGTCGATGGGGTCGAGCTGACCAACAACCTCGAGCAGATCGAGGCGATCCGGCGCGAAGTCGGGATGGTGTTCCAGCACTTCAACCTGTTCCCGCACCTGACAATTCTGGAGAACTGCATTCTTGCGCCCATGTGGGTGCGCAAGATGCCGCGGAAGGATGCGCTGGACCGCGCCATGTACTACCTTGAGCGGGTGCGGATCCCCGAGCAGGCGAATAAGTATCCCGGGCAGCTTTCGGGCGGTCAGCAGCAGCGGGTTGCGATCGCGCGCTCGCTTTGTATGCAGCCCAAAGTGATGCTGTTCGACGAGCCGACATCGGCGCTGGACCCGGAGATGATCAAGGAGGTACTCGACACCATGATCGAGCTGGCCGAGGAAGGCATGACCATGTTGGTGGTGACTCACGAAATGGGGTTCGCCAAGAAGGTTGCTGACCGCGTGATTTTCATGGATCAGGGCCAGATCGTCGAGGTTGCGCCGCCGATCGAGTTCTTCGAGAAACCAAAGTCGGAGCGCCTCCAGGAGTTCCTCGCGGATATTCTCTACGACAAGCAGGACGGCTAGTGCCGTCCGGGCTTTGGCGGCGCGCTCGGGCCTTGGCCGCTTCGCGACCTTCGGCCCTCCCACGCGCAGTTAAAAGGTCACGCACGGCTTCGCCCGGCGTGGCTTTTTTTGTTGTTGGTCTCGGAATACCAAGCTCAAAGGTGACGCCGCTTTGAGCCCAAAGCTCAGAATTGCGCGACGCCTTGGCGAAGACCGCGAAGCGGTCGAGATAAGGTCGGCTCAACCTGTTTCGATTGACACTCAATACGCTCCGCTTTGAGTGTCGTTTCAGCGACGAACTCCAACGCGCTCGCCGCGCCGGAACAGGCTTAGGCGCGCTCGGCGATCGCCGTGCCGGCCGCCCATCCCGATGACCAGGCCCACTGGAAGTTATAGCCGCCCAGCCAGCCGGTGACGTCCACCGCTTCGCCGATGAAGAACAACCCCGTCACCTCACGCGCCTCCATGCTGCGCGAACTCAGCCCTGTTGTGTCGACCCCACCCAACGTAACTTCGGCGGTGCGGTAGCCTTCGGTCCCGGTCGGGGTGACCTGCCAGTTGCCCACCCGCAGTGCAATGGCGCTCAGCACCCGATCTGGCTGGTCGCCGATCCGGAGCGCGGCCCGCGTCTCGTCTCTGGTTTGGTTCCGATGTCCGTCCCCGTCCCCGTTCCCTTGCGCGTCCCCGTCCTTTGTCCGGCCGAAGCCGGCATCCTCGTCCAGCACCGCGTCGATCACCGCGCTGGCCAGCCGGTTGGGTAGGCTTTCCCCCAAGACCGTCGCCAGCTGCTGACGCCCCGCCTCCTGCCGGCGTTGCTTTAGATGCGCCGCAAGGTCAAAGCCCGGCGCCAGATCGAGGGCGACCGCCTCTCCCTCCCGCCAGAAACTGGAGATCTGCAGGACAGCCGGACCCGACAGCCCCCGGTGGGTGAAAAGCACGGCCTCGTCGAACCGCGTCCGCCCGCCTGCACCATCGCAGGACACCCGCGCCGCCGGCACTGCCACCCCGGCCAGCGCCTTGCACCAGTCCAGTAAGGCGTCGGTGAAGGTCAGCGGCACCAAGGCCGGACGGGTTTCGGTCACGGCCAGTCCGAACTGTTCAGCCAGGTCATAACCCAAGCCCGTCGCGCCCATTTTGGGGATCGACTTGCCCCCGCAGGCGACCACCACGTGACGCGCCCTCACCCTGTGCTGTATGCCGTCTCGCTCGAGTTCGGCCTCAAAACCCTCGGTCGTCCTGACCACCCCGATTAGCTTCGTCGACAGCCATAGCTGCGCCCCGGTGCGGGCCATCTCATCGAGCAGCATGCGGATGATGTCCTTGGCGCTGTTGTCACAGAACAGCTGCCCCAGCGTTTTCTCGTGGTAGGCGATGCCGTGACGAGCGACCAGATCGATGAAGTCCCACTGCGTATAGCGCTTGAGCGCGGACTTGGCGAAGTGAGGGTTCTGGCTGAGGAAAGCACCCGGCTCGGTGTGCATGTTGGTGAAGTTGCAGCGGCCCCCACCTGAGATCCGGATCTTCTCGCCCGGTGCCTTGGCGTGGTCGATGACCAGGACTGACCCGCCGCGCGCGGCTGCAAAGGCACCGGCCTGCATGCCAGCGGCACCCGCGCCGATGATGAGCGTATCGATCTGGCGGGTCGGTTGGGGCACGCGTCGGGTCTCCGCTGGATTGGCGTTGTGGGGCAGGGGCATGCAGTCAGGGGTGGCAGGCTGGCGCGACCTGCCGGTCAGGCGCTGAGTTTAGGACGCAGCGTCGCGAAGTACTATAGCCAGTCGCAGGTTAGGGCGACGCTCGGTTGTGCACCGGGCGAAGGCGCATTCGCGCCGCAGCAACCCAGCCGCCGCCGCGCGGCCAAACCCGTCACGCCATCATGGACCCCTCGCCATGTCGGAAATCCGGTGCCGGGGTCGCAGCAACGCAGGACGCGGCGTCTCGCAGGGTTTAGCTGCCCGTGATAGACTTTTGGCCCCATGAATCCACCGGAGCACCCCGCCATGACCGCCGTTGCCGACCTCTACAAGAACTACATCAACGGTGCCTGGGTCGAGGGCGGGGCGGGCACGATTGCCGTCGACAACCCGAATAACGGCGAAGCCCTCAGCCAGCAGGCCGCTGCCGACGCTACCGATGTTGACCGGGCCGTGCAGGCCGCCCAAGTCGTACACGACACCGGCGCCCTTTCCGACCTGCGGCCGGTCGAGCGGGCGCGCATGATCCAGAAGATGTCGGCCTATATCAGCGCCAACAAGGACCGCGTTGCCCCGCTGCTGACGCTGGAGAGCGGCAAACCGCTGTGGGAGGCGGAGATAGAGATCGACAGCGCCGCTCGCTTTCTCGAGTTTTACGGTAACCAGGCCGAGAGCCTCGAGGGCCGCTCGATCCCGCTGGGGGCGTCCTACTTCGACTTTACCACTTTTGAACCCTACGGCGTCTCGGGCCAGATCATTCCCTGGAACTTCCCGCTGGAAGTCACCGCGCGCGGCATCGGCCCGGCACTGGCCACCGGCAACGCAGTCGTGGTCAAAACCCCGGAGATCGATCCGCTCTCGCACTTCATCTTCGGCGAGGCTGCCGAGGCGGCCGGCTTCCCGGCGGGCGCCATCAACATCCTCTGCGGCGACGGCGCGGAGGCCGGCGCGGCGCTGACCGCACACCCGGGCGTGAGCCAGATCGTCTTCACTGGCTCGGTCGCAACCGGTACTGCGGTTGCGGTTGCAGCAGCCCGGCGGGTCGTGCCTTGCGTGCTGGAACTGGGTGGAAAATCTGCGGGGATCGTCTACCCCGATGCTGACCCGCAGCAGGTGCTCGACAGCATCCGGTGGGGGGTCTACTTCAACGCTGGGCAGGTGTGTTCAGCCTTCTCGCGCATGGTCCTGCACGAAAGCATCCACGATGAGATGGTCGAGCGCGTCGCGGACATGGCCAAGGGCCTGTCGGTTGGCCCCGGTCTCGAGCGCCCGACCTTTGGGGCCAACATGGGCGCCATGGTCTCAGAGGGCCAGCGCGACCGCGCCGAGGCCATCTGCCAGCGCGCCGAGGCTGAGGGCGCGCGTGCGGTCACCGGTGGCCGCAAGCTGAACCAGCCGGGCTATTTCCTCGAGCCCACGGTCTTCGACGGTGTCACCGAGACGATGAACATCGCTCAGGAAGAGGTCTTCGGGCCCGTGCTTTCCGTGATGAAGTTCAGCAGCGATGAAGAAGCCCTGCGCATTGCCAACGGGACTGAATATGGGCTCGTGGCCGGGGTCTTTACCCGCGATCTCGATCGGGCGACAGCCGCCGCGCAAAAACTGCGGGCGGGTCAGATTTACGTCAACGAATGGTTTGCGGGCGGCGTCGAAACACCTTTTGGTGGCTTTGGGAAATCCGGCTACGGGCGGGAAAAAGGCCGCGAAGCGCTCTACAACTACGTGCAGACCAAGAACATCGGCATCGCGCTGGGTTGAGCTGTTTTCAGCCTTGATTTCCGGTGGCTCACCTCTTCCCGGTCGAGGATGAGCCTCAGCCTATTGCAGCTCTCGTATCATCCCTTCTGACCCTGACCGCGGGCGTAGACGTCTTCGTAACGAATGATGTCATCCTCGCCAAAGTAGCTGCCCGTCTGCACTTCGATCAGCGTCAGGGGCACTTTGTCGGGGTTTTCCATGCGGTGCACCGCGCCCAGCGGGATGTAGACGGACTGGTTCTCGGAGACGAGCTGAACCTCTTCGCCGATGGTCACCTTGGCCCTACCCTCGACCACGATCCAGTGCTCGGCGCGGTGGTGGTGGCTTTGAAGGGACAGTGCGGCGCCGGGGTGGACGACGATGCGCTTGACTTGGAACCGCTCACCGACCACGAGGCTCTCGTACCAGCCCCAGGGGCGGTAGTCGCGGGGTAGGGTCTCTGCCTGTGCCACGTCCTGCGCCTTCAACGCGCTGACCACCTGCTTAACCTCCTGCGCGCGGTCCTTATGGGCAACCAGAACCGCATCTGGCATAGCAACCGCAATGATATCGCTAAGGCCAAGGCCAATCAGCTGTTGGTCTTCGCTGCCCGCGTGCAGCAGCGTGCCCTTGCACTCCAGCGCCGTCGCCGGGCCAGTGGTCACGGTTCCGCTGGCGTCGGCGTTGCCTTCCCGCCAGACGGCCTGCCAGTCACCCAGATCGGACCAAGCGCCGTCGTAGGGAACCACTGACAGGTTCGAGGCCTTCTCCATAACCGCATAGTCGATCGAGATATCGGGCAGGGCGCCCCACGCCTCCGATGCGAGACGGGTGAAGGAGAGGTCTTTCTCTGCGCCTTCGAACGCAGCATGGCAAGCGCTCAGAACTTCCGGCGCATGGGACCCAAAGGCCTCGAGGATCGCCGTCGTCGAGAACAGGAAAATACCGGCGTTCCAGAGGTGCATGCCGCCTGCAAGCAGCGCCTGGGCTGTTGCCAGATCGGGCTTTTCGACAAAGCCCTTGAGCGGCTGGGGCTCGGGCGCAAAGTCGGGCGAGGGGGTCGAGAGTTCAAGCCAGCCGTAGCCGGTCTCGGGCCGGTCGGGGCGAATACCGAAGGTCACCAGCCGACCGGCTTGGGCCGTCGGGGCCGCCGCCACAACTGCGCCTTGGAAGCGCGCGGCATCCGGGATGACGTGATCCGAGGGCGCCACAAGCATGAGTGCGCCCGGCTCCCGGGCCTCTAGTGCCAGCGCAGCGGCACAGATCGCCGCAGCCGTGTTCTTGGCAGCGGGTTCGATCAGGATGTCGGCAGGGAGGATTTCAAGCGTGGCCAGCTGCTCGATAACGATGAAGCGGAAGTCAGCGGCGGTCACGATCGCCGGTGCGGCAAAACCCGGGCCAGAGAGCAGCCGGGCTGAGGCCTGATAGAGGCTTTCCTCGCCAGTGAGTTCGACGAACTGCTTGGGGTAGGACTTGCGCGACAGCGGCCAGAGTCGCGTTCCAGACCCGCCACACAGAAGCACCGGGTGAAAAACTGGTATCAGAATGACGGCTCCTCGGGCAGTTGGACAGCGCCGAGGTTACAGTGAACATGGCCTCAAGACCACACTGAAGAGTGGGAGTGACCTTGCATATCAATGGAAATCATAATTTTAGCGGGTGTCGCTGTCGAAAACAGCAGGGCTTCGGCCGAAGACAGACACGCGCTGGCATGGCCTGCAGTCACGAGTGTTGCCACTGGTCCGCGACTGTAATCGCCGCTTACCAGTCCTTGTAAGGCCCGCTCTTCAGGAACCGACGGAGCATCAAACCAAGGCCCGTGCCAGCGAGCAGGCCGGCGAGGTCCGCGACCACGTCGATCCACTCCTGAGAACGACCGACGTAAGGCTGCGCCAGCTCGATGCCGAGGCCGAGTAAGGCGGCCAGAGGAAAGGTCCACCAGAGAAAGCGGGGACGAAGCACCGCCGAAGGCAGGATCAGCGCAGCGAAGGCCGCGGCATGCGCCAGCTTGTCGATGGGCAGATCGTTGACCTTGGGCATATCCTGCGGGGTTAGGGTCAGCCAGCTGATCACCGCCGCGAGCGCGATTGTCGCAAGCAGAGTGAGAGCGGTAATGGCGCGTTGATAAAAGGGCATGAGTGATCTGGTCATATTCGAACGACGACTTCCCGCGACGGAAAGTTCAGCATGCTTATCTACCTCGGACCGTCTTCTGAAGCGAGTTGAACGTCTTCACAGCGGATCACCTTGGCGGTGCCCGGGGTCATTCGACCCCAGCAATCGGAAATCCAAGCGCCGAAATTTTAGGTCCGCATCGGCGTCTGCGGGCAAATTCCTCCGCTGTGAATATCGAGCAAGTCTTGGCGGGGCCGAACTGAGTGGGTTCGCTCTGCCCCTTGTCAGCGGCAACCGCGCCGGATCTGGTTTTTTCGTCAGTCTGTTCTTTGGGACCGGACCACCAAGAAGATGCCGAACAAAGACATTGACAGCATTGATGCCACAAGCGTCAGCGCAGCGCCCATCGCGCCAAAGTTTATGATCAGCAGCGTCCCGGGCAGAGCCGTCACAAGAGCGCCGAGCACGGATTGGAGAGCGACGGCGCGGATCTTCCTGATCGACTTCAGGAAAGTGGCTGCAAAGGCTTGCGCGGCGGAAAATGCCGGCACGGCGGAAAGTACCAGAACGACCAGCAGAACAGGTCCGGTCGCGGAGCGGTAAAGCAATGATAGAATGAGGTCACCGAAGACCCAGAACAGGGCGAACATGCCTGCACTGGCAGCGACAAAGATTGCGATGAGCTGAACCACGTGGCGCCAGCTTTCCGCGCTGCGCCCCTCGGCCGCCAAGGCGGCATATTTCGGTAGTAACACGTTTACCAGGGAAACGACGAGATACCGGAAAGGCATCAGAAGGTTGGTGGCCATTCGAAAAGTCGCAATCTGGTCCAGCGTGCCCGAGACCCCGAGCAACGAGAACAGGAGGTTGTCCGGCACCCATTTCAGCGACCCGGTGAGAAAACCCATCCGCGCATATCTGCGGTGGAAGCAGTCCAGTTCAGCCGTATCGAGTTGCCAGCCCGCGGGGGCGAGAAAAGCGCGCAGCACGCGCAGCCGGAAGGAAACCAGAAGAAAGCTGGCCAGAGACGCAATCCCGAGGCTAGCCAAGATAAAATCAAGCCCCAGCATGGAAAGCGAATAGCCGATGGCCAGCGCAGCCGCGTAGACCGCGACGTAGGTCAGGGACCCCAGAAGGGCGTCTGTTTCCGACTTCATCGAGTAGCACAGGCGCCGTGCGAACATCATCAGCGAGAAGGCGACGGACGCACTGAGGAAAATCCAGACCTCGACCACGTGTCCAAGCGAGAGGCCGGCATAGGCAAGATAGATGACAAAAACCACGGCCGCGACGGGCAGAGAAAGAAGCAGCAGCAGTCTGACAACGTAGAGGAAATACTTCTGTGACTGGTTAATGCCGAGGGTGGGCAGATTGACAGTAAACGCGTCCATGAGCATGGCGTTGGACACCATCTGGTAGAGGACAATGTACGAGTAGATCGCGGCCAGCATCGCATAGGTGTCGAGCGGGATCAGGTTCGCCAGCACGATGAAATTCAACGAGGCCGAAGCGCCGTAGATGATTTGGTCGAGGAGCGCCCGGATATAGGCGGTCTTGCCCTTCATGTTCGTAGCAACCACGCAGCTATCAGTCTGGGGTTCTGTTATCGGAGAAAGTCATCGGGTCTGACGCCACTGCGACCTAGCCCCGTTCTGCCGGATCGGTTTCTGCAAAGATGGTCTGGTTGATCATCTCACTGCGGAAATGGGTGACGGCGTAGCGCCGCGCCGCATCGCCCATGGTGATGATGGCGTGGGGGTTCTCGGCGAAATGGCGCATTTTTTCGGTGAGCGCACGCGCCTTGCGGCTTTCGACGACAAAACCTGTCACCCCTTCCTCAATCTGCTCGCCACAGCCAGGGGCCGAAGTGGTGATCACCGGGCAGGCCATGCTCAGCGCTTCCTGAATCGAGCGGGGCAGGCCCTCGGGGTAGTACGTCGGCAGAACGAGGACTGTGCGGCGATGGAAGAAAGGCCGGGTGTCGGCCTGAAAGCCGACCCAATCGATATGGCCCTGGCGGGACCAATCCAGCATTTGCTCGCGCGAAAGCGAGTCTGCGTTTTCATCGACATCGCCGATCACGGTGAACTCGACCTCGGTGTGCACCGGTTTCAAGGCGCGCGCGGCCTCGACGAACTCAACGATGCCCTTGCTCCGTAGCAGGCGGCCACAGAAGATGAAGCGGATCGCCCTGCGGTGGTCGTCCAGCGGGGCATAATAGTCCGTATCGAGGCCGATGCCGTTGACGTGGACCGTGTGGTCAGCCTTACCGCCGAGCAGTCGACGGGCAAAATGCAGGTCTTCCCGGTTCAGGACGAATACGCGCTGCGACATGCGCAGGGTAAAGCCGAGCATCATCGTCATCACGAGTTTCAGGAGCCGAAGCTTTAGCGTGGGGCGCGCAGCATCGCTGAAGATTATGCCGCGGCCTTCGATCATCGAAAAAACCGATTTCACCCCCGCAAGACGCGCCGCGAGATTGGCAACGATGATTGGCTTGAGGAAATAGCAAAACACCAGGTCGACCCCATACTGGCGCAGCTTGCGTCTCAGGTGCTGAACGGAGGCCATGGCGTCGAACACGCTCAGGGTGCTGCGGTTAAGGGTAAAGTCCACAGGCGTTCCGCCCAACAACTGGACAGCGCCGCGTGCCTCGTCGTCGTAGTCCGGCGCAAAACAGAACACCTGATCACCCTTGCCGACCAGGAACGAGATCATCTCCCCCCGAAATTTGATCATGCTGAATGCGGAATTTCCGACGATTGCGACAGCGAGGGGCATCAGGTGATCTGGCTACCTTGCAGAAGCGGAGCACGGGTGGAGCCGAAGCGGATCAATCGAACCGCCCCTGCAGCCGCCGCAGTTGAGCAGCGATGAAAAACCGACCGAGCATGGCCTTCAGCCAGCCAAGGGAGGCCTCATCAAAGGCCCAGTAGCCATCGAGCCAGATCTTCGTCTCCACAAGGCGGACGAGTTCGAACAGCGCCAGTTGAGGGGCGAGTGCGCCGGGCGTCGGTGCGATATGCGGTGACCGGGCGATATACGCCTCGAGAAAGTGCCGCATGAGGGGCTCCACCGCGCGGCCCGGTGAGGCTGAGGCTGAGGCTGAGGCGGAAGGTGGGTGCAACCAGCGCGCGCGGGCAAGCGCATGCGCCATGCCGATGACGAAGATCGAGAGATCGCGCAACGGCGAAGGCGAGTCCGGCCTGTCGGAGAAATCAATCACGAAAAGGGTGCCGTTCTCGTTCAGGATCAGGTTTTTCGGTGAGAAGTCGCCGTGCAATGCGACCGGACCGAACGGCGCTTGCAAGGCCAGGCGTTCGAGGCCTGCGCGGTTGCGCGCAGAAAAGGTGGGCAGAGCATCAGCCACGTCCTGCACTAAACCGTCCAGCTCGGCCTGTCCGTCCAGCGAAGGCCCGTCGTGCGGCAGGCTATGGATGGCGCTCAGCGCCTCGGCCGACGTCTGAATGAGAGTTGCTCGCCGGCCGGGATCGCGCTCCTGACCCAGGAGGGTGTCCAACCGCGTGCCCGGCACGAAATCCATAAGCGCCGCATCAAATTCCCGGTCAATGTAGTGCGAGTAGGGCACGGAGAACGCGCCGCCTGTGTCGCCTGCCGCGATGGTGTTCATGCGAAAGGCGGCATCGCGGACCGCGCGCGCGGCGGGGTTCTTATTGATCTTCAGAAGGTATTCGCCGCGCGCATCAGTCAGCCTGAAGCCGACTGTGTTGCGGTTGTCGACGGTTTTGCGGGCTTGTGAGAAAGCCGCTCCCAACGCCTGTTCCGCGCGCGCCATGACCGTGCGCCCGATCCGCTCGCAATCGGCGGAAGAGCGACGCAGAGCAGCATCTGACAGCACCTGTTTCGCCTTGGCGATGATCACCTGAGCCCGGTTTCTCCCAGCGTTTGCATGATCATTTGCAGCACCTCAACCGGAGCGTTGGTGGTGGTGTCGATGGCCAGACATGGCAGGCCGAGGCGCCGGAGCTTGTCCATCGTCGCTGTGTGGATGCGGAGTTTTTCGCTGTATCTCTCGAACGGGGTGTCGATATCGACCTGTCGGTCGTAGGTCACGCGCTCATCGCCTTCGAGTGTTACAAGGAGGAGGGGCCGGGGCACCAGTTTTTCGATGATGGAAAAGTAGCGTTCTGAGATCGCGTAGCGCTGCCGCAGGCGTACGAAGTCGTCGTAGACATACCGGTCAAAGACTAGGAAATCCTGTCGCGATAACCGCGCCCGGTTGGCGGCGATAGCCTGCACCAGAAGGAATGCATAGGCCGTGAAGCGCTGCAAGGGCGAGGCTTTTCGAGGGTGGCGGCTTGCAGGATCGCCATCCTTTGTCGCCGGTGTTTTGGTCGGCTTGGTCGTCCGTGCCGGGCGCATCGCATTGAGCACACGGGCGAAAATGCTGTCGAACTGGTGCTGATATCTGGTGCTGAAGCCCGCATCGGCGAGGCTGCGCCGGAGGCTCTTGGCCGTGGACGTCTTGCCCGAACCGTCGATCCCGGTAATGGCAATAACCCGAGCCACTAAGTCGGCGCCTGCTTCTTTGCTGAAGGCTGCCGCCGGTCGATGCGCAGAGAAAAGGCCACCAGAACCAGAATCCAGATGAATTTCGCACGATGGCGCAAGGCAATCCCGTCATTGACGGTGTTCAGCCCGAAAATCAGGCTCATGAACAGGTAGCTCGCATACAAAAAGACCCTTCGGTCATCGCCCCGGCGTCCTCTCAGGCCACGAATAGCAAGCAGGTTCAGTCCGATCTGGAAGGCGAGGTCGAAGAGTTTGACCAGCGTGGTCCCGCTTGCCGAGCGGAGTTCCCAGGGAAACGGCGAAAGGATCAGGCGCGCCGTCATGTAGACCCCGGTAATCGCCGCGTCGATGACGGTGATGCCGGTGAGCGCGCTGGGGTAGGTGTAGGCGCCACTGCCTCGCGACTTCGCCTCCTGAGCACTCTCCAACGCTGAATAGCTCAGCGCGCCGGTGTCGGGGTCGAGCAGTTTGGCCATGCGTGGCAGCTCGAGGATGACGGCGGAGTTGAGCGCGACACTCACAATGATGAGCAGCAACCCAAGGCCAGCGAGGTTTCTCACTCGCAGCAATGCCTTCAACGAAACTGACAGATTGAAACCGTAGGCCACCAGCACGAGGACAAGCGGGGCGAGGCCGACATGCAGGTAGATCGCCGCCGCGATCGTCAGCAGCAGTATCGGGTTTGCAATGACGATCGGCCGCCGCGGCCGTGAAACCAGAACCCGAAAGAACAGCGTAATGAGCGCATAGATCGCTGCCTCCCGCATCGGTACGGCGGAATACAGCGTGATGATCGGGTTGAGCGCCAGGACGATCGCGATCAGGTAAATATACTTTTTCGCGACTTTCAGGGTCCGTGCTGCCACGTACACGTTGAAGGCGGCGAAAGTCGTCAAGGCCGTGTTGAACATCGGCACCAGCGCGATGTTGTGGCCATCCACGTAGAACAGCACCGCGAGAATGTTGGCATAGGCGTAGCGGTCTGTGAATGCGAGGAATTCCACGCCTGAGATGGACCAGGTTTGAGCCAGTTCAATGCCAACAACCTCGAACGTAACGGCATCGACATCGGCACCCGGGAGCGGTCCGGCAACCTTGTTGAGCAAGCCGATCATGAGTTTCGCTGCGACGCTGGCGAGCGTGACGTAGAAAATGCGCTCACCGAAGCCTTTGCCGATCAGCTGCAAGATCACAAGGATCGCCAGCAGCGAAAGTATGAAGAAGAACGGGATCATGCGTGTCCTGCCGGGATCCGCCCGCTATCGCCCGCCGGTTTCAGTTTGCAGCTGGCCTGAACCATCAGTTCTCTGCACTGGTGCTAGCGCCCAAGCATTTTTCGGCCGATCCGCATGAGGGGGTACCAGGCCAGGGACAGGAAGGCGCGCACCAGCCCGAGCGGACCGGACTTCAGTCCATAACACACGTGTGACTTCAGAATCACGCTGATAGATATCTCGAGGGGCTTGTGCGGGAAAGGCCCGTCCGCACGTTCAGCAAAATAGCGCGAGGCTATTTCGATGATGGCGCTCACGCAGGGCGTCAGGCCGAGGCAGCGCGCGATTTCGTCCATCCGTGCACGATCGAAACTGGGCTTTGCCAGCGTGTTCCCGATATGGATGATTTCGCCGATGGTGAGTCGATAGTTTTCAATCGTCACGTGCGCGGCCTGGATCACCATGTCGAACTCGTCCGTGGGCACAAGGATATTGAGATCATCCGGCGAGCGGACCGTGTCGCGATAGTCCTCGGGTAGTCGCCGCCAAAGCAGGCCCGGGTCGATCCCGCTCAACCGGAACGGCGCAGCATACCGCCAGCGCACCCCGGCATAGAAATGCGCGGCGGCAAGATCGCCGGCGATGGCCTTGTATTTCAGCTTGTAAGGCTCGACGAAGGTCTGCTCGAGCAGCTCATCAAGTCTTGGCTTGCGCCAGCTGCATTCACAGACTGCGTCGCTCAGCAGGCGCCATTGTTTTTTCTCGACGATGATATCGATATTGCTATCGACGTAGGGGTAGCAGCGGATCGATTTGATGGTCTTGAGGGGCACGTTCTTGGCCGCAAAGATCGCATTCAGACGGGACACCGCTGTCCAGTATTCTTCCTGCTCCTGGTCGAATTCCGGGAGGAAACACTGCAGGTTCTGTCGGATTACCGCCTGCTTGGGCCAGGTCTTGGTTTCCTGACGGAGCGTTTCGAGCTGACTGCTGACGCAGGAACCTCGCTCGCCCTTGGTGTCTGTGCGCGGGGAAGTCATTCAGTGGCCAGTGGTATGGGGCTTGGGGGCATGGGGCATGGGTGGGGGCGCTGCATCGCCGAGGAGCTTGAGCAGAACCTCTGGGTTGTTCCGGGCCCGCCCCTGAAAGAATGTTTGCGTCGCGCGCACCTTCTCGCGGTTTTTCGCCAGCTCGGCCCTCATGGCTTCAAGTTTTTCAATGATCTTTGCACTCGAGTTGCTGACGTGGTCGATCGCGAGGTCGGGCAGGGATAATCTCCAGTCATCGAGGCCTGCTTCAGCAAGCATGGAATCCGATTTTGGGAGGTATGAGAGCGCGACGAACGGCAGGTTCGCATCGATGGCGAAGATCATCGAGTGCATGCGCGAACACAGCCCAAAGTCGCATCTGGCCATGCGTTTGATGATGTTTATCGGGTTGGTCGGGGCGAATATTTCGATCCTGTCCCGGATTTCCGGCGCGCAAAGGTCGCTCACCCGCCTAGCGAGGATCCGATCGCTGTGCGCACCGGACTCGAGGTGTGGGATCAGGAGAACCTCGTAGCCCCAGACCACAAGGGCTTCGATGACCTTCGCGATGATAGCGCAATAGGTGGCTTCTGCGTCTTGGCCCGGCAGACCGGAATAGCGCGGGGCAACCAGCGTGATGCAGACCTCGCCGCGGCGCGCGCGTCGCGCCCTAGTCCCAGTCCCCGCCTCAACCGAAGCCGAAGCTGTGCCGTCTTCCAGCGCCGATGACAGTTCGAAAGCTGAATCTGCCGTCAGCAGCACCTTGTCCGCTTGGACTCCCAGCACGGCCTGCACGTAGTCGACGGAATAGGCATCACGGGCAAGAATCTGTGTCACCCGGCGCAGGACGAAACCTGCAATTGCCCGGCCGACCCGGTTTTCGAATGGCCCGATGCTCTGGGCGTAGATCACCGTCTTCTTGCGCAGGAGCACCGAGATCCAGATCGTTACCAAGTGGGTCGGGATGTTGTAGGTCGTGCCACGGTCAAGCAGAAAGCCGCCGCCTTTGCTGAGCACGAGGTCGGCGTTGAGCACGGCGGTGCCGAATTTGGTCGTCCGGGCCAGCGGTGCCCGCAGTTGGTAGGGCAGCACGGTCAGCGCAATGCCGTAGAACAGGAGCTTGACCGCGAACAGCAGAACCTGTGCCTTGCGCCTGCGGCCAGCCGGGACCTGGTAGAGATCCGGAATTTCTTCCGGGTAGCTGTCCTCGAAGCCCTCCCTTGTGCGCGCAACGAAATCCTGGTCGGTGCGGGTTCGGGAGAGGAACGGTGAGGTAACTGCGATCTGCGCACCAGGAAAGCTGTCATGGATAGTTCGGAATATTGACAAAGCGATGCCGTGATCTCCCGCATTGTAGTAGTTCACGCCGTGGAGAATTAGGATATTTGTCATTCCATTCGATGCCATCAGTGAGGTGGGCACACAGCGCCGGAGGCTCTAGCTGCGGGCGTATTCCCTTGTTTTTCCTGATAAATGCCGGCTTGGCGGATTGCCCCCAGATGGGGCAGGCAGCCGAGTTGCGCGCTGTCCCGCGGCGCCCTTGCTCTGGTTCCGGGTTCGCCCGTGACCCTGCGACAGCCACGGCACAGGTGCGCCGCTACGCCCTCCCGATTTGGCCGCAGACCTGAATGCGTCCAACGCATCGCACAGCTTGACGTGGTTTCCTGCGAGCCCGAGTTGGCGCGAGACGGGGTTTCCCGTTTGGCTTCAAGGCTGGCTTTCAGGCTGGGCGCCTGGGACGCCGTTCAACGGGAAAATACATCCGCACAGGTTTATCAAACATCAAACAGCCACCGCGTTCCCTAGACTGAGACGTACAACACTGCCGGTCTGGCCCGATCCTGCCCGAAAGATCTCGGGCGCGAGAGTAGAAGCGCTCTGAGACACACAGTGAGCGGCGTTGAGGAGGCTCATCTGAGCCAGGAATGCTGTCATTACAGCGCGGTGGAAAAGTTATCCCGTTTCCGGTGCTGCTCATCCTTTGGCTGGGGCCGCTTGAGCCAGCCATTCAACCAACGCTTCTGCGTGATTGCGTCGCTCAGCGCTGCCGCATAGCCTTGCTTCGAACCACAATCGAACCACGGTTCTTCAATAATCACAGACCCCAACCCTTCCGTCCGCGCCAGTAGGTTCAGGGCATCAGACAGCTGCACCTCACCGCCCTGGCCCGGTCCCAGCGAAGCGAGGATTCCGAGGATCTCGGGGCTTAGGACGCAGCGCCCGAGGCCGGCCAACGTCGAGGGTGCTTCTTCGAGAGCTGGTTTGTTGGTCAACCCGGCCACGGCCGAAGGTGTATTGCCGGGGATCACCACGCTGAAGTCAGAAATCTCAGGTCCGGTTATTTCCTGTACCGCGATCTGCGACTGGCCAGTCGCCCGATAACGCTCGATCAGTGCTGTCGTTGTCTGACCCTCGGGCAGATAATCGTCGGGCAGCAGCACGGCGAAGGGTTCATTGCCGATGATCCTCTGTGCCTGCAGCACCGCGTAGCCCAGGCCCTCAGGTGCATGCTGACGCACGAAGAAGCACTTTACGTTTTTGGGCAGGGGCTGTCGGGTGGCCTCTAAGGCTTCATGCTGGCCCTTTGCAGCCAGCGCGAATTCAAGTTCGACGTTGCGATCGAAGTGATCCGCGATGGCGCGCTCTTGCCGGCCAGTGATGAAGATGAGCGTGTCAATCCCGGATGCTATGGCCTCTCGGACCGCGAAGTCGATCAGCGGCCGGTCGATGATGGGCAGCATTGCCTTCGGAATTGCCTTGGTCGCAGGCAGGAACCGGGTGCCAAGCCCGGCAACGGGAAAGACCGCTTTACGGATCGGATTGGGTTCCACTGTCTGCTCTTGGGTTGTCAGGCCGCGCGAATTGGCTGCTTGGCGCCTTTGAGGCTGGGTATCCCATTGTTTGAACCCCCATCCTCGATCATGTTTTGCTGAAGACGATGATTGAGCCTCAGCGCGGTGTCGGCCTGTCTGCGGCGCTCATCGTGCAGAAACGTTTCCGCAGGTGTGGGGGTCAGACGACGGGTAAACCCCCGTCGTGGTCATCAGAGAGATGCCAGCTCAAAGAGCTTCGTAAATATCAGCTTGGGACCTGGCGCCGCGTCACGATTATGCAGGGTCAATGTGTTCCTGATACTGGCCTGATCCGCTGACCTTCCATGCGATTGGTGCCAGACCCTCTGGCGAACGATCATTCCAAGTGAGCTCAAAGCCACCAGCATCACCTCCTTCGACATTGACGGCCTGCCACGAAGCGAAGGTGTTGGGGCCGACGGCAGCGCCACTAATGTCGGTGAGCCCAATCAAGACATCGTCGCCGTCCTTTATGTAGTACTGCGTCAGGTTGTGCAGGAGTTTGGCATCACCGGTGTTTTCGATGGTGGTGAACCCATCCCCATCCAGATCAGTTTCAAATATGATTTCATGGTCTGCCAGTTTGCGCCGAATAGCTGACTGCTTATTGCCTTCGTCGTCGATCTTCTGAACCTGCGTTCGGCCATTTTCGTGGGTCCAGAACAGCTCAAAGCCACCACTGGCGCTTTCTTCAACCTCGGTGATGCTCCAGCCGCCGCTCCTGTTCGCGTTGCCGAAGCTGGTGACAATGCTGTCCGTGCTCTGATCAACGATGTGATAGAGCCCCGAGGCCTTGGCGAGGCTGTAGTCGCCGTTGGTTTCTATCGATGACAGGTCGAAACCAACCAATCCATCCCCATCCAGATCAGCCTCGAACACGATTTCATGTTCTGCCATTTTGCGCCGAATGGTTGACTGCTTGTTGCCTTCGTCGTCGATCTTCTGAACCTGGGTTTTGCCATTTTCGTGGGTCCAGAACAGCTCAAAGCCATCACCGGCGCTTTCTTCAACCTCTGTGATGCTCCAGCCACCGCCTCGGGTCGTGTTGCCAAAACTGGTGACAATGCTGCCCGTGCTCTGATCAACTATGTGATAGAGCCCCGAGGCCGTGGCGAGGCTGTAGTCGCCGTTGGTTTCTACCGATGAGAGATCGAAACCAACCAATCCATCCCCATCCAGATCA
>PAPT01000032.1 GCA_002708995.1 Geminicoccus sp.
CAGTGATGGATCATCCAGCGAGGTTGGAGAAGCAGTTGCCCTTGGCCTGTCTGTCTCGCCTGGTGCCATGGCCCTGCTGGGTATGCTGATGACCAGCGATCAGCCTGAAGCTTCGGCTCCCGCGCCTGCTCCAGAGTTTCTGTCCAACACAGCGTTTCAGGCGCTTACGCCCACAAATGCGAGAGCATTTACCGGATCAGCAGGGGATAGCTTTATAGGCTATACAGCAGCCACAGCCGCAACTGAGGCGCAAGATGCACTTATCGATGCAGGTAAAGGAATTGCGACCTACGCAACGTTCGACATGAGTGCTGGCGGCAACAACCTTCTGCTTGCTGCAGACAGTGCAGCGGCTTCGGGGTCCTTAGATTATACCGGTGGCTCAGGTGACGATAGTCTGACATTCGGAGATAATCTGGCCTACGACACCTATGGCGATGCAACGTTCGACATGTCAGAGGGTGGGAATAATACTTTTGTTGCTGGCACCAATGCTGCCTACATCGGGTCGCTTGCCTACACAGGTGGCTCGGGTGTGGATAGTCTGACATTTGGAGATAATCTGGCCTACCACACCGATGGCGATGCAACGTTGGACCTTGGCGTCGACACAGTGGCTGACACGGTAACGTTCCAAGGTTCAGTTGGTGGTGGCAACGTTACAGCAGGCGGAAGCGTCACGATTAAAAACTTCAATTTCAACCATGACACGATTGACGTTGCAGCGGGGGTAAGCGCTACTACTGCAGAGATCGCAGATGCGAGTGGTGACCTTACTTGGACCGATAGCGGTGGTAACCACACCATTGTCTTTGAAGAGATCGGCACAGGTGGAACAGGCGTAGTGGCAACGTCCGCACAGCTTGCGGCAGATATTATCTAACCGAAACAGGGAGCCCTCCTAGACCAAGTGATGAAGGCTCTCTAACAATTGCGAGTTTGACCTCCAACGGAACCATCCCCGTGTGCCTGCGCAAAGGCCACAAGAGGAGTGGTCAGGCAAGTAGCTGACACTCAAGCCAGGTTGGTTCGGTGGTCCGCGTTTTCGTCTCCGTTTAGATTGGGCGGGGCAACTGCTTGCCCCTCAACCCCTCAAAGCCCTTCTCAAGTGCCTCCTTCATCCTCCCCAGCGCCACTCCACGTCCGTACGTATCAGCCACCGTGCTCCCGGCGTGACGGTGGATTATAGATCGCGTTCCCGTACTGTTTCCCGTATTGTGTACTGACAGATAAGCTACTGTAAATGAACAAAAAAAGCGGGTTAAGGCTGTAGTCGTGGTAAATCCCATCCTCTCCGCCATTTTCCTGCTTTTGTTGATGGCTTGACCGCGAATTTCCAAAACCTGCTCTCTTGGGCAAGCCGTCCCGCCCCTCCATCGGCCACGAAACACCGACTGCGCCCGGTACTGCAGGCGCAGCGCGGGGGGCTGATGTTGCGGGACCGGAAATTTCACGGGGGGCCGACTTTCATCCTGCGACCCAATCAGGACGGGAAAAGATTTTGCAGATATTCAGCCTAATGGGCGCGGTGTTCTTACTGCTGCTGTGTGAGCAGGTTCAGGCTCAGACCACGTTTCGATTTGCCAGCGCTGCGGACACGCCCGAAGACCCTGCGCCGGAAGACATGCAGGCCAGCCATCCGCACGTCCGCAATACCGACGGCGTGGTCAACTACGAACGCACCATCGAATACACGTTCGCCGCCGACGGCTTCCTGAGCGCCGAGTGGGCTGCTTATGCCCCGCTCTATCTGCAGCGATTTGACCCAACTTTCCACTTTCCGAGACCCTCCGTCGACGCCTGTCGCAGGGCCATGCTCGTCGAAGAGCCGTTTCAGCGCGAGGCAAGTGCGGATCCAGTTCTGCGGTGCCTGAGGGATATGCGCCAGTGGCTCCACCTTGAAATGGTTCTCGGGCGGCGGGATGGGCCGCTGATGACGTTGTTCTTCGAAGATCTGGTGCCGTTTCTTGTAGAGGCGCCATCCCGGCGCTGGACCAAGAGTTATCGGTACAATGTCTCCTAGGCTGGGTTCTACCGCGACAAGTCCTTCGAACTGGTTTGGGCATTCTACGGTCTTTACTCCGACTGGTATGGCGTAACGCCGGACATGGATGCAGCGGTTCTGTCGGCTTTCAATTTCCATGAGACCCTCAACAACACGCCCATTTCCGAGGGCTACTTTTACTGCCCGCCGGATATCCGCCTTGCTCCCGCTTACGATGGCTACATCACCGACAGCTGCGGGAACTATGGCGCAGAGAAGGGCCTTTCCTTCGCCCTGCTGGGCCTGACCCTTCAAAAAGACGATCTGGTTAACGAAGCGATTGCCCTGCTCCAGCACATCGCTGCGCACACCACGCCTGAAGGCGGGACGGTCGATGCGTTTCGCAGCGGTGCCGCGACAGGCTATCTGATGCAGGGCCAGACCAGTCTGGACTCGCTGGCCTTCCTCATCACCCACTTCACGAATGTTGATGCCTATGCGATCGGCGGCGGTATCCATGACAATACAGTCGAGGATGTCATCCGATACAGCATCGAGGCTGTTCTCGATCCGTCGATCAACTGGAAATATGCCAAGGCTAACGACATTCGCCCGCGCGAGTGCTGCCACCGGGACGAACTCTGGAAGCGTGGCTTCAGTCCTGAAAATGCTGAGTATGATACCTTCCGCCAGCTCAGCGGCTGGATACAGGGCATGGCGGGCTATTCTTCGTCCCAGCCAGCTCTCGACACCTACTACCGCGCAACGCGGGACCAGAACGTCTATCCGGTCGTTGGGTACTGGAACGGTCCGACCCTGGTGGAGGTCACGGCGTTTTCACCGGCCTTCCAATAAACGGACGGCGCATGCGCGCCAGCGCCTGATTGAGCGGTGCGTTGTTCGGGCAGCCGACCGCCCCAGGCGCGCTGGTATTTATCGCCGACTTGTTCCCTCGCCGGGTGGGTGTCGTAGAAGATCGACAGCGACGTGAAATGGGTCTCGCCTGCGGCGTCTCCGACGTCGGCATCAGCCGCAGCGGCGAAACGGAAGTAGTCCACGCCCTCGAACACGATCCGGTCACCGCTGGCCAGCGTCCAGTCATACTCGAAGTGCGCGGCGCCGCTGTCCCCCTTCTCCCCCAGCAGCACGTCGAAGACGGTCAGCCGATTCTGCGCCGAGGCCTGATCCAGCGAAGCGAAGAACGCGGTCGCGGGCAGGGTGCCCAGATAGGGTGAGGTAATCGTCGCCCCCGGCGCGAACAGCGCCAGCACCCCCGCCATATCCGAGGCTGTCAGCCGCTCGAAATAGGTGCGGATCGCTGCGATTTTCGCGGCTGAGGCTGCAGAAGCGGGGGCGGTCATGGGCGGCGGGCTCCGGCGTTCGGGTCAGGACTGATTTCGTCTCGTCTCGTCCCGTCTCGTTTGGGACTGACCAACACAAGCTCAGAATTTCGGCAGCAGCCCAAGGGCGACACCGAGCTGGCCTTCGATCAGGGGGCGGAACTCGGCATAGAATGTCTCGGGCGTCTGCTCGAAGGTGGCTTCGAAGGCAGCCTCGAAATCCATGCTTGCCAGCCGGGGGTAGAACTCGTCGAGCAGCACGGCCTCGCCGTGTTGAGAGACCAGCAGCGCCACCGCCCAGGCTCCCCCATCATAGAAGAAGCTGCGGCAGGGGCTGTCATAGTCGATCCGAACCATCTCGGCGACGCAGTCGTGGCGCTTGTGGTCCTTGGAAGCCTGGCGGAACTTGCGCCCCATGTTCTTGCGGTAGTTCCGGAAGTTGAAGGTCCAGTCGCCGTTGTCCCAGACCGGTATTTTGCCCTCGGCCTGCAGCCGGGCGTGGGTGGTCATGGCCATGTATTCGGCTGCGCCCTCCATCCACCAAACCGGACCGAGCTTGCGGTCGCGGGCATCGCGGTCAAGGTCGCGGACGTGGGCGTGCTGTACGGCGTGGAAGTATTCGTGCAGGACGGTCTTCTGTTCCTCATCGCCGGGCACACCGAGCAGGCCGCTCATACCCAGCGGGATGGAGGAGGAAAAGCGGTGGATGCCCCAGTCGAAGCCGCCGTTGTGGCCGGCGTTGCCGCCGGGCTGGCCGTTGGCGAGGGCATCGGCGCCAAGCTGCTGGTAGGAGATCAGGCCGTGCTCGGACCGTTTCTCTCGCTGCAGGCAGGCGTTTTTGGACCAGTCGCCCCGGTCATCGCGGCGCTGGCAGAAGGTGTCGAGAAGGGCGTTTGCGGCCTTGGGGTCGGTGCCCATGACCCAGTACTCGATTGGGCCGAAGTTGCCCCAGGCCTCAGTCGCCGCGGCCATGGTCTCCACCATCCCGGTGCGGGCAGCCTCGACCACGTCGTCGGCGAAGAAGAAGTCGGGCGTGAGGTCGGTGGGCTGCGACCAGGCCTCGGGCAGCAGGCCGTCATCGCTGGTCTGGCGGACTTCGCGGGCAGCGGCGAAGGCCCCCGCCTGCCCGTCTAGATCCCAGCTCTGGAAGCTGTTGCAGCATTCACCAGCGTTGACGAGGATTGGCGTGGACAGGTGGGCGGGGTCGTATAGCAGGCCGAGCTCGCCGTCGCCGGTCATCAGCTCGTAGCCCTCCCCATTTAGGCGGAAGGACCAGCGCTGCGCGGCGCGGCCGTCGACCGGGGTCATCAGCAGAGACCTGTCCCGCCCCTGCGCGGTCAGCGCGAAGTCTTCACCGAGGATAGCGTTGGACAGCCGGTACTGTCCGCTGGGGAGCGGGGTGATCACCCACTGCTGGTGGTCGGCCTGATTGGGCGCCTCGGCGATGACGTCACCGGTGTTGAGGTCGATGCTGAGGCTGTAGGGGCCGTCAGCGGGGCCGAGGAAGGCGACGCTCAGCGGGCGGGAGACCAGATCGCCCAGCAGGCCATCGGCGCCGGCCGGGCGGTGTACCAGCGTCAGCATCAGCGTGGCGATGGCGAGCAGGACGGCGACCGGCGCCGATGCAAACTGGGCCAGGCGGTGCAAGGGGGAGGGCATGAGGCGGGCAATCATGGACGATTCTGGGCTCCGGGGTTGGTGCGCGGTCACAGACGAAACATAATGTATGGTCATTAGATTAACTCGCGGGTCAAGGGCTTCAAGCAAAGTGTCTCAGCCAAAGCCTGCCGGGAAAACAACGCAGGAGCACAGGCCATGACCACCATCGACGAAGCCCGGGTCGAAGCGCACTACACCCGGGAAAACCTGCTCAGCATCATCCGCGACGGCCTGACCGCCGCCGGGTTCGACCCCGACAGCTCCGATGCCAGTGCGCTCAGTGCCGTCGACGAGTTCCACATCGGCGGCAGCGAGGCGAGCCGCTTCGTCGGTGAGGCGCTGGGTGCAGCGTCGGGACTGCGGGTGCTCGATATCGGCTGCGGTATCGGCGGTCCAGCACGGTTCATGGCCAGCACCTTCGGCTACCACGTCACAGGCATCGACCTGACCGCCGACTACGTTGCCGTCGGCAACCAGCTCAGCACCATGGTCGGGTTGGCGGAGGTCGTGACCCTGCAGCAGGCCAGCGCGCTCGACTTGCCCTTCAGCGACGGCAGTACCGGCGATGGCGCTGGGTTCGATGCCGCCTATGTCATGCACGTTGGTATGAACATCGCCGATAAGCCGCAGATGATGGCCGAGGCCGCGCGTGTGCTGCGGCCGGGCGGCAAACTGGTGGTCTACGACGTCATGACCCAGCGCGAGGGGCTGGTGACCTATCCGCTGCCTTGGTCCGATGTGCCGGAAGACAGCGCGGTCGACAGTCTGTCAGCCTACGAGGCAGCGCTTCAGACGGCTGGTCTGGTGATCGAAGCCAGCGAGACCAAGCGCGACTTTGCCGTTGTTTTCTTCGAGGCCATGTTCGCGCGGATGAACGCCGCTCAAGCTGCTGGCGGTGACGGTGTGGGTGGAGCCGCCGCAGGGGGGCCGGGCCGGCTGGGCTTGCACCTGCTCATGGGCGCCAATACCCGGGAGAAAGTCGGAAACGTCTTCGGCCAGATCAAAGACGGGCTGCTCGCGCCGGTGCTGATCACCTGCCACAAGCCGGGCTAGGGGACGGACGGCCGCCTAGCGGAAGCGGTCGACCACCGCCCCGGCCTGCGCGTGCAGCGCCGGATCCAGCCGGGGTGGCCCGGGGGCTGCCAGCCGCGTCTGCAGGTCCGCGTCGAGCCGGACCTTGAGATCATCCTGCGGGATGTCGTTGTTGCTGAGCGGGAAGTTGGCGCCTAGGTAGCGCGAATCCCAGACCTGCATCCGGCAGTTTTCGACCGTGTGCGGTTCGGCGAGGTACTGGCCGCGCGGGCCCAGCCGCTCGATCATGTCCGCGCCGATCTGCTCGGGCGAGACCTGGGCGCCTTCCCACATTTTCTTCAGCAGTCCGGCAAGGTCGTCACAGAGCAAGAGCGCGTGCTCGGAGAAGGTCAGCCCCTGATCCAGCGAGCCGAGGTAGTCGCAGGTCGCCGGGCGGTTGTAGAACATCTGCATCATGTTCGAGGACAGCTCCCACACCGCATCCTGGTTGAAGGTCGGCGCGACCGAGCAGCCGCCGGTCCCGGTTAGCGGCGGGATACCCAGCCGGTGACGCACCTGACAGGCGGCCATGTCGGCTAGCGAATTCTGCGAGAAGCTGCCGATGGCACCGGTCGCCGGTTCCATGAAATTCACGTCCGAACAGCCGATGCAGAAGCTGCCTTCCTCCACCAGCTGCCCGAGCACCATGGCGGCGATGTCGGTCATCAGCGCGTGGGTCAGGCACCCGGCGAGCGTGATCGGTGAGGAGGCCCCGCCGATGGGCAGGGTGCCTACGCCGACTGGGATGCCGGCCTGGACGGCGGTGATGATTTGCTCGATGTGGATCGCGGCGAAGTTCACCGGCAGGGGGGTGATCAGGTGCAGGAAGTAGGGCCGGGCGCGTAGGGCATCGCCGCCGCCGCGCAGCAGGCTGGCCATCTCAATCGCGGCGTCCAGCGACACGGGGTATTCGCACAGGTATTCGATCGGCTTGGTGGTGTTCTCCATCAGGCACAGGAATTCGTCCACCTCGCCGTAGAGGTTGGACTCGGCGACGTTTTTGGCGCCGATGCAGACCGCGTCGATGTTGGGCAGGCCGTCGGCTAGCCGGGTAATGCGGGCGAGGTCATCGCGGTTCGAGGCGCGGGGCTCGCCGCTGGTCTCGTCATAGACGCCGATGCAGGTCATCCCGGGCATGAAGCGAGTATGGGCGCAGTCGATGGAGACCGGGTTCTCACCGTCGCGGTCGAAGAGCTGGCACTGCTTGCCGACCGTTTCCAGCGCCCGACGGCTGACAGCCTCGGGAATCAGCACGATGCCGTCTTCGCCGACACTGCAGCCCGCCGCGGCAAGCAGGCTGTCGGCCGCTGTGCCGGGTTCAAACACCACCCCCGAGCGGGCCAGCAGCGCGATCGACGTGTCGATGATCAGGTCGACGTCGGCCTCGCTCATCGGCTGATACAGGCTGGTTTGGCCGAGGTGACGGCCGGTGGTGGGGGCGGGGGCGTGGATCGCTGTGCTCGGCCGGCGGCGTGTGCGGCGCATGGTGGGCGGGTCCTTTTATCGTTCGCTTTTAGCGTATCGGTCGCGTCCGGTTTGCCATCGAAGGCGGGCAACGACCGGGCGACTGAACAGCCGGTGCGTCGGGGCGCGCATGCTCAGCTACAGAATCCGGATCCGCCACGGGCGGGCCGAAAAATTGTTTGAGCGCTCAATTAATTTATGACATCAGGGATGGGGTGTCCAGAGCGAGCGGGCAGGCCAGCCGGCAAGGACAGATGACGGTGACAGAGGGAACAACCATGCGAGACCCGCGGCACGATATTCTGTTTGACCCCATCCGCATCGGACCCGTCACCGCCAAGAACCGCTTTTACCAGGTCCCCCATTGCACCGGCATGGGCTGGCGTCGGCCGCAGATGCTCGCCGCCATGCGCGGGGTCAAGGCCGAAGGCGGCTGGGGCGTAGTCAACACTGAATTCTGCTCCGTCCACCCGACCTCGGACAACGAAGCCTTTGCCAATGCCACGCTCTGGAACGATGAAGATGTGCGCGCCAACCGGCTGATGACCGACGCGGTGCACGAGCATGGTGCCCTGGCCGGGGTCGAGCTGTGGCTGGGCGGGGGCATGGTCATGAACCTGGCGACGCGGTTGCCGTCCTACGGCCTGCGTAACCGGCCGCAGACTGACAGCGGGGTCTACAACCCGGGCCAGACCCGCAAGATCGATAAGCAGGATATCCGTGAGCTCCGCCGCTGGCACCGAGACGCTGCGCTGCGGGCGGTCGAGGCGGGCTTCGACATCGTCTATGTCTACGCCACCCATGGCTACCTGCTCTCCGAGTTCCTCGACGCCAGCGTCAATGACCGTGGTGACGAATACGGGGGGTCACTGGAGAACAGGGTGCGGATCGTGCGCGAGCTGATCGAGGATACCCGCGAGGCGGTTGACGATCGCGCCGCCGTGGCGACCCGGTTCAGCGTCGCCCTTGACGAGCCGGAGACCTACGACGCCTTCGGCCTGCTTGCTGACCTGCCTGATCTCTGGGATCTGACGGTGCCGGATTACAGCATCGAAATGGGCTCGAGCCGATTCGTGAAGGAGGGCGACTTCGGTGACAGCGTCGCCCATGCCAAGACCCTGACCGACCGGCCGGTGGTGGCGGTTGGGCGCTATACCTCGCCCGACACCATGGCGCAGGCGCTGCGCACCGGGCAGCAGGACCTGATCGGTGCGGCGCGACCTTCGATCGCCGACCCCTTCCTGCCGCGGAAGATCGACGAAGGCCGTACCGGCGACATCCGCGAGTGCATTGGTTGCAACATCTGCTACGCCCACGACTCGCTTGGGGTGCCGATCCGCTGCACCCAGAACCCGACCATGGGCGAGGAGTGGCGGCTAGGCTGGCACCCTGAGCGCGTGCCGCCTGTGGCAGCCGCTACAGTCTCTTATGCGGGGCCGACGACTGGGATCGACAAGGCTGCCGGGGTTGGTGGTGTCTCGGACAGGGGCGAGCCGGCGCAGGTGCTGGTCGTCGGCGCTGGGCCAGCGGGGCTGGAAGCCGCCCGGGTGCTGGGCGAGCGCGGCCATTGGGTTATGCTGGCCGAGGCCGAGCGCCGGTTGGGCGGCCGGGTCAGCCGGGAATCGCGCCTGCCCGGGCTCGCCGAATGGGCGCGGGTGCGCGACTGGCGTATCGGCCAGATCGACCAGCTCGAGCGCGTCGAGGTCTTTCCCGAAAGCCGCCTGACCGCGGTCGATGTGGTCGAGCTCGCGCCCTCGCACGTGATCATCGCCACCGGTTCGGTCTGGGCGGGTGACACCATCGGGCGGCATTCGGGCACCGGGTTGGAAACGGTCTCTCCCGGGGCGACCATCATCAGCGCCGAGGCAGTGCTGGACCAACAGCCGATCGAGGCCGGGCACCTGATCGTCTACGACGATGACCACTACTATATGGGTTCGGTGCTGGCGCTGTCGCTGTGTGAGCGCGGGCACGCCGTGACGCTGGTGACCCCGGCGGGCAAGCCCTGCGAGTTCGGGGTCTTCACCGGCGAGGTCTACCAGTCCAACGCCCGTCTCTTCGAGGCGGGGGTCGAGGTGGTGACCAACACCATGATAGTTGGGGCCGGGCCGGGGTCTGTGACCACAGAATGCAGCCTGTCCGGGCGACGGAGCGAGATGGCCTGCGACGGGCTCATGCCCGTCACTCGACGGCTCCCGAGGCTGGACCTCTACGATGAGCTGCGCGCGCTGCAGCAGTCGGGTGAGGTGCCTGACGACCTGCGGTCGGCCGATGCGGTGCGACGGATCGGCGACGCCGAGGCGCCCAATACCATCGCTGCAGCGGTTTACGCGGGCTATCGCGCCGGGGTCGAATTGGGCCAGACTGTCGACCTTGCCGAACGCTTTGGTCGGCGGGATATCCGCATTCCGGCCTGAGGCCTTAACCCTTCACCCTTTACCTGCTTCTTCCCTTTGAGGACAAAACAGGAGCCGCTGCCATGACTTCGCCCGCTGACCGAACCTCGCCGCTGCTCGACCACTGTCCCTCGACCCTGCCGCCCGAGGCTTACTGGCACCAGGACTGGGCCGAACGCGAGCGCCGGGGGATCTGGGCGCGGCAGTGGGTCTACGTCGGTCGCCGGGATGGCTTTGCGCCCGGAACGCTGCGCCGGGTCGAGATCGCCGGAGATAACCTGATCGTTGTGTGCGCGGCGGATGGCAGTCTGAGCGCTTTTCACAACACCTGTCGGCACCGGGGATCGGTGCTTTGTGTAGAGCAGCAGCAGGCCTTCGACGGTCGGGTGATCCGCTGCCCCTACCACGCCTGGGCCTACGCGACAAACGGGCGGCTGGTGTCGACCGCTTTCGGTACGCCGACGCCGGATTTTATCAAGGCAGACCACGGCCTGTTTTCGGTGGCGCTGGAGGAGTGGAATGGCTTTGTTTTCCTTTGTCTGGCCGAAGATCCACTGCCGTTTGAGCCGGATCTGGGCCGCGACGCCCTCGACAACTGGCCCATGGATGCGCTGGTTGTGGGTCACAGTTTCGAGAAGGTGCTCGCCTGCAACTGGAAGGTTTTCTGGGAGAACTATAACGAGTGCCTGCACTGTCCCGGCGTGCATCCAATGCTCAGCGACCGGATCCCGGTCTACCAGCGCGGGATCATGACCCGGCAGGAAGCCACCGACTGGCACCCCGACGAAGGACCGCGCCGGGTGCTGAAAGAGGGTACCAGCACATGGACCATGAACGGCCAGCCCTGTGGCCCCGCGTTCCCGAATCTGAGCGACGAGGAGCGGCACCTCGCCCACAACTTTGTCACGGCTTATCCGTCGATGTTCATCGTCGCGCACATCGACTACGTCCGAACGGTGCAGCTGGTCCCACTCGACCCTGAGCGGGTGCTGTTGCGGGCGCAGTGGCTGTTTCTGCCCGAGACCCTTGCGCAGCCGGACTTTGACCTTGCCAACGTTACTGACTTTGCGACCACCGTGCTGCTTGAAGACGGGGCGGCGTGCGAACTCAACCAGCAGGGGCTGCGATCGTCGCGCTATGATGGCGGGCGACTGATGCCTCAGGAATTCGATGTCCATGCCTTCCAGGCCTGGGTGCTGTCCCAGATCGAAGGCGTTGATGTCAAAAAAAGCCCTCCTGGCGGCGGCGGTGGTCCCACTGGCTGAGTGCGCGTAGGAGATTTGTAAGCCGCGAAGCGGCGTCAAATCGAGCGCGCAAGCGCATGTTTCCCTTGCGCTCAACACGCTGCGCTGTGAGCGACGTATTTCCCTTGCGCTCAAAACGCCGCGCTGTGAGCGACGTATTCTCTCTGTGCTCAAAACGCTGCGCTGTGAGCGCGTTGCAGATACTGGGTGGAACGACACTGAAAGCGGAGCGTGTTGAGTGTTTACTGAAAGAAGTTGCGCCGACCTTGCCTCGACCGCTTCGCGGCCTTCGCCAAGGCGTCGCGCAGCGCGCCCGCTTTGCGGTCGGTCGGCTGGCGCCTCCGGAATTGCGCGAGGGAGATCTGTAAGCCACGAAGCGGCGTCAAATCGAGCGCGCAAATAAAATGACCGTGCGGCACTTTCGATTTACGACCGCGGCATCAGCCTGCCCGCGACACCCAAGCATGTCGTCGCCCGACGAGCCGGTTCCAACACAAAACCCTAGCATCCTCCCGATTGTTTCAGGCAGGACATCCATGATCAAACCTTCCATACATCCCGAAAGCACCGCTCAGCATCGACGCGGCCTGATGTTCGTGTTCGCCGCCGGGGTGCTCTGGTCGACCGTCGGGCTGGGCATCCGCCTGATTGGAGACGCCTCGGTGTGGCAGATCCTGTTCTACCGCTCCATCAGCCTGACCCTTCTGCTTTACATCGTCATCCGTTGGCGCACGGGGCAGGACCCCTTCGGCCTTGTTTGGCGGGCTGGACTGGCGGGATCGATTGCGGCGCTGTCCCTGGTTTTCGCCTACTCGGGCGCAATTTTCTCCATGCAGACAACCTCCGTCGCCAACGCCATGCTCCTATTCGCCACGGCGCCGTTCATGGCCGCCGTGCTCGGCTGGATCGTCCTCAGAGAGCGGGTGCGCGGCGCGACATGGGTCGCCGTCCTCATCGCCATCGGCGGCATTGCGGTCATGGTGTCCGACCAGACTGGGGCCGGCACCGTGCTCGGCAGCTTCGCTGCGCTGGGGTCGGCGCTGGGTTTTGCGTGCTTCACCGTCGCTCTGCGCGCGGGCAGGTCGGTCGAGATGCTCCCCGCCGTGTTCCTCTCCGGCCTGTTCGCGCTGGTCATAATGGGCAGCATCTGCCTGTTCACCGGTGATGGCTTCATCCTGAGCCGATATGACGGCGGAATTGCGCTGGGGATGGGGGTATTCCAGGTCGGGGCCGGACTGGTGCTGTTCACGCTGGGTTCGCGCAGCCTGCCTGCTGCCGAGCTCGCCCTCCTGTCGCTGGCCGAAGTCGTCCTTGGTCCGGTCTGGGTCTGGCTGTTCCTCGGTGAAACCGTCGGGCTCAACACGCTGATCGGCGGCGGCATCCTGCTTGCCGCGATTGTCGGCAATGCGCTCAGCGGCATCCGCCGCAAGCCACCCCCGATCATCACACCCTGACGGGCTGAAATCCCCATCATCGGGCCGACATCATCCCGGACGGAAACCCACCAACTTGGCCGCCAAAGCCACCTGAGGCAGCGCTCGTTCTGGAAAGCGTTCAGCCGAGGTTCAGGTATTGCCCACGCAGGATGAGCACTGCCCCTGCGCCTCGACCACTTCCTTCTTGATCGCAAAGCCGATCGACCGCGCCGCATCGGCCACCCCGGGTGCAGCGCTGGCCACCGCAGCCGTCTCGGCGACCTTCTCGCAGTTGGTACAGATCAGGAAGGCCGGCCGCTCGCAGCCCGCCGGGTTGGCGCAGGCCACGAAGGCGTTGAGGCTGGCGATCTTGTGGGCAAAGCCGTGGGTGGTGAGAAACTCCAGCGCCCGATAGGCCACTGGGGGCTGCGATGGGTGCCCGAATTCACGCAGACGTTCCAGAATGCCGTAAGCCCCCAATGGGCGGTGTTCCTCGAGCAGGATCTCAAGCACCCGGCGGCGGGTGGCCGTGAGCTGCAGCCCTTGCGCGGCGCAGGTCGCTTCGGTCGCGGCCATGACATCACTCACGCAATGCTGGTGATCATGCTGCTCGAAAATTTGGTGGGGCTCGACGGTTCGGTTCAAGGGCAGGGATCCACGGACAGAGCGCCTGAAAAACGGCCTCAGGCCCAACAATTAACCTTGATATTCTGAGGCCATTCCACCATCTTTGCAACGTTATAAAATAACATAATAAAACTTCGTGATCCCGTTTCTGACAAAAAAATATCGAGGCTAAAAGATGCTGAAAGCTACTACTCTTGCGACGCTCAGTCTGATGACAGCCGGTCTGGCTGTCACGGTCGCCAAAGCCCAGGACGCCCACGTGCACGGCGAAGCGGTCCTGCAATTGGTCATCGACGATACCGGCGCGCTCGCCACCTTCAAATCTCCCGCCGCGGACATCGTTGGCTTCGAACGCCAACCGGAAACCGATGCCGAGAAGCAAGCCGTTGCTGATGCACTTGCAAAGCTATCCGATTTCACGGCCCTGATCACGCTGCCCGAAGCCGCAGGCTGTACCATCGATGACGCCCACGCTGACTTCGAGGTCGAGGCTGCGGGTGACGATCATGATGATCACGAAGGCCATGACCACCACAACGAGGACGAGCACCACGACGAGGACGAGCACCACGACGAGGACGAGCACCACGACGAGGATGAGCACCACGACGAGGACGAGCACAACGATGAGGACGAGCACCACGGCGAGGACGAGCACCACGACGAAGATGAGCACCACGACGAGGATGAGCACCACGACGAGGATGAGCACCACGAAGACCACGACGAACACGAACACCACGACGAAGATGAAATGCAGGCCGAGGGCGGTCACGCCGAGTTCCACGCCGAATTCGAGATGACCTGTGCTGACACCAGCAGCCTCACCAGTCTTCAAACCAACGTGTTCGACTTGTTTCCAAGCCTCGAAGGCTTAGAAATAGAGGTCGTGACACCTGCCGGTCAGTCCGGTGCCGAACTCACGCCACAGAGCACGGAGATGTCGCTCTGATCGGAAACAGTGAAAGGGAAGGGGCTTGAATAGCTTATTTCGGGCGCCGCCCGCGTCTGGTCTCTGGGCCTCCGGAGGTCGGCGAACTGGCCCTTCCCCGACATTGAACCCGCGATCGTTCTTGCAGCCGTTGCTGCTGCGCCCGCTGCTGCGGTCCTTCTGGCCAGCTTTGGTCATCGCCGCAGCCGGTGTCGGCGTCGGCCTCGGCTTGAGTCCCAACGCCCAGGCCCACCCCCACGAATGGATCGACCTGCGCGTCCGCCTGATTTTTGACGACGACCGACGACTCACTGCGGTGGAGCAATCGTGGATGTTTGACCCGTTTTTCAGCGCCTATGTTCTGGACGAACTGACCGACCAGCGCCCCGACCGCGCGGCCATCGCGGCCAAGGCCGAGGCACTGGGCCCCGAGATGGTCGGCAACCTTGCAAAGCACGGTTTCCTCAATGATTGGCACTTCGACGGGGAGCCGGTGACCGAGCTCAGCGGCTCCTTTGTCGGCACCCGGGTCACGCGGGATCAGCTGGAACTGACCTTTCGCCTCGACCTCGACCAGCCGTTGGAACTGCGCGGGAGCCGGTTCGAATACAGCGTTTTCGACCCGACCTACTACATCGAGATTCTGCATGCCAGCCGGCATCTGCCTGAATTGCGCGGCGCGCCTCGGGGCTGCCGCCGAGAGATCATCGAACCCGACCCGCCCGAAAACCTGACCGCTTTCGCCGCCAGCCTCGACCAGAATGCCGAGTCCGATGAGGGGCTGGGCATCCACTTCGCCGAGCGCGCGGTGATCGAGTGCAGGGGGTAGCGCGATGGTGATCGAGGCCGAAGATCTGCAGTTTGTCCGCCGGGGCGGAGGCTTTTCGCTGACCCTGCCTTCGTTTTCGATGGCGGCGGGGGAGGCCATGGCCGTGCTGGGCTCGTCGGGGTCGGGCAAATCCACCCTGCTCGACCTGATCGGCGGGGTGCTACGACCAACGGCCGGCCGGCTGAGCCTGTTCGGGCAGGATGCGACGGGGCTGAGCAGCACCGCGCTCGACCGCCTGCGCGGTGATCGCATGGGGGTGATTTTTCAGGAGCATAACGTGCTTCCCTTCGCGACCGTGCGCCAGAACGTGGCGCTGGGGGTGCGTTTCAGCGCCGCCAGACGGGCACGACTGACCGGGCCCGTCGATGCCGAAATCGAGCGGTTGCTGACCCTGATGGGGCTGGAGCCTGCCGCCGTGCTGCACCGGCACGCCAGCGACCTTTCCGTGGGTCAGCGCCAGCGCGTGGCAGCGGCGCGCGCCCTGCTCGGTGCGCCGGATCTGATCATTGCCGATGAACCGACTTCGGCGCTGGATGAAGGCAATCAGGCGCGCTTCATGGCGCTGCTCAATGCCGCCCGGCAGGAAACCGGCGCGGCCCTCCTGTTCGTCACCCACGACCCCCGTCTGGTCGAAGGCTTCGATCAGGTGCTGCGGCTCGACGAGCCTGCGCAAAGCCACGGGGAGGACGACTGATGCCCGGTTCTATGCTGGCGCTGGCCATCGGCTCGGTGCTCTCCCGCCGTCTCAGTCTGGCGCTGACCGTGCTCACCATGGCGCTGTCCGTGGCATTGTTCCTCAGCGTCGAGCGGCTGCGCATCGCAGCGAGAGACAGCTTCGATGGCACCATCAGTGGGGTCGACGTGCTGGTTGGTGCGCGCGGGGGCGAGCTGGGTCTCCTGCTCTATACCGTGTTCCAGATCGGTGACGCGGCGCCGTCGATGCGCTGGAGCAGCTTCGAAGACCTCGCCGAAGACGACCGCGTTGAATGGAGCGTGCCGATCAGCCTCGGCGATAGCCACCGCGGTTACCGCGTCGTGGCCACCACATCGGGCTTCTTCGACCATGTCAGGACCGGGCGTGACCGACCGCTGCGCTTCGCCGCGTCATCCGGAGAACGGATCGATGACGTCGGCGTGGTTGTCGGTGCGTGGGTCGCGCGGGACCTGAACTACGGCCTCGGCGCCCTGATCGAGATCCAGCACGGTCTGGCTTCGGCCGGTGATCGCAGCCATCAAGATTCGCCGCTGCCGGTTACCGGGATTCTGGAACCCACAGGCACGCCAATCGACTACAGCGTGTTCGTCAGCGTCCGTGCGTTCGAGGCCCTGCACAACGGCTGGCGCGGCAGCGTGCCTTCAGAAACGGCGCTGGACGTGCTCACGGTTGATCTGGCCGACCCGGCCTTCACCCCGTCGTTGATAACGGCCGTCTACGTTGGCATGAAGTCCAAGCGGCGGATCTTCCAGCTTGTCGAGGACGTCGAGGACTACGGTCCCGAGCCGCTGACCGCCGTGCTGCCGGGTGTGACCCTGTCCCAGCTCTGGGTGCTGGTGGGCAGCGCTGAGCAGGCGTTGCAGCTGCTGGCGATCCTGATTGTAGTAGTCGCGCTGGCGGGGCAGATTACCCTACTGCTGGCCACCCTCGACCTGCGTCGCCGCGAGATTGCGATTTATCGCGCCCTCGGGGCGCAGCCGGGTCTGATCGGCGGCCTGCTAGTGCTCGAAGCGCTGGTGATCGGCCTGATCGCTGCCGCCGTCGGGCTGCTGTTCGCCATCGTCGGTACGGGGCTGGCCGGGTCCGTGCTCGGGTCCGTCCTGAAACTTGATCTGGGCGCGACCCTGCTGACCCCTTCCCAAGCGCTGGCGCTGGCCGCATTTATTGGTGTGAGCGCGGCCAGCGGTGTACCAGCCGGCCTGCTCGCCTACAGAACGTCGTTGCAGGACGGCATGCGCGCCCGTTTCTAGCGCACAAACCTCGGGGAGACGGGAACCATCAACCTGCTGAAGACCTTCGCGATTGCAATCACCGTGCTGATGGCGCTGGCCGTCGGCGCCCTGTTCGTTGCCCAGCGCGTGCTGGTGCCCGGCGGGGTTGGGTCAGCGCCCGAAAGCGTGTCGCTGGCCTGGTCCCTGTTGTTGCCGGAGGAGGCCCGCGCCGCCTACGACGCGCTCGACGCCGCCGCCCTGATCAATGAGGAGGGAGCCAGCGCAAACGTCAAGCCCGCGACCGAGCCTGAGCCCGAGTTGCTGCTGATCGCGGAAACCAGCACCGATGCCACGCTCGACGGGCAGATTCTGTCGATCTCGGGCTTCATGGTCCCGCTCGACAACGACCGGCGCACAACCCGCCAGTTCCTGCTCGTCCCCTATCAGGGGGCCTGCATCCACACCCCGGCACCGCCACCTAATCAGGTGATCTCGGTGTACTCGGACAAGGACGCCCGCCGCTTTCACAACTGGCAGCCGGTGACCATCACCGGCCGCATGAGCGTTGCCCGTGACAGCACGGCGCTGGCCGAAGCGGGCTATGTCATGGCACTGGAGCGCATCGAGGCCTTCCGTGAAGACACAACCGATGAGAGTTTTGAGGTCGCCGAAGGCGCCCACGACAGCCCTTTGTTCTGACCCTCTCCGGTCTATGTCTTGATCCGGCCCTATCAAGAGGCGCTGAGCCGATTGTGCCCGACGATAAACGGGTTCAGGGTGCTCGCACTGTTGTCCCGGAGATCGCCCAATGTCCCCTACCCACAAAGCTGCGGCAGACCCCATGCCTGACCTCAGTGACCGCGCCAGACTGGTGGTCATTGTCGGCCTGACCCTGTCCGTGGTCATGGTCGGTATCTCGCTGGGCGGGCTCATCCCGTGGTTGTCGCTCAAGCTCGAAGCCCGGGGCACCAGCGCCGTGACCATCGGGCTGGTCGCTGCTGCCAACCCTCTGGGGATTATGCTGGTTGCGCCCTTTGCCCACCGCATCGGCATGCGTCTGGGCATGGGCTGGAGTATCCTGCTGTTCGAAGTGATCGCGCTGCCGGGTATCCTGCTGCTGCTGGTGTTCGAATCAGAAATGGCCTGGTTCATCCTACGCCTGCTTGCGGGCTTCGCCATGGCCATTCCCTGGATCATCGGTGAAACCTGGGTCAACCTGATCGCCCGACCGCAGTGGCGGGCGCGGGTTATGGCCTTCTACACCGCCGGGGTCGCCGCTGGTTTTGCGCTCGGCCCGCTGGTGCTGTCGGTCGTGGGCATCGAAGGCAACCTGCCGATCCTCGTGTTCGGCGGGCTCGCCGTTTGCGCCATTTTGCCGATTTTTGTGATCTGGCGGTTTGAGACCCCGCTGGGCGACGCGCCGACGCAGGGTTTCTTCAGCCGGATCTTCTCCATGCCCGTGCTGTTCATGGCCATCATCCTTGCTGCCATGGCGGACACGGTTGCCCTGACCTTCCTGCCGATCTGGGGCAAGTCGCTGGGCTATACTGAACAACTTTCCCTGCTGTTTGTCTCGATCGTGCTCGTCGGCAATGTCATTCTGCAGTTGCCCATCGGCATGGTCGCCGACCGCATCGGCATCCGCCGGACCATGGTCTATTGCGGGATTGTCAGCCTGATCGGCCCGTTCGCGCTGGTGATGTTCGGATCAACGCTGGTGTTCTTGGTGCCGCTGCTGTTCCTCTGGGGCGGGGCGGTCTGGGCCCTGTATTCTCTGGCGCTGGCCGAGCTGGGACACCGGCTGACCGGTGCGGCGCTGGCAGCCGCAAACGGGGCGTTGGTTTTCGTCTATACCCTCGCCAACGTCATCTCCCCGCCCGTTGCGGGCGCCGGGCTGGAACTGGTCCCGCCGCACGGCTTCATGGTCGTGATTGTGGTCGCATCAATTGCCTTCCTCACCCTTGCCTGGGTCCGGGGTTCACCCGAAGCCCGCCGAGCCGCAACAGCGGAAAAATCTGGAAAACAGGACGATTAACCCTCAAAGACAGTGCATTTTCATTGTCAGACACCTTAAATTAGCACATTGTGATATGACTTCATTGTGCATCCGGCGGGAGAACTGACGATGAGTGGACTGTTGAGCGCCTTTGACCCGGGATGGGTCGCAATTCTCTACGGGATCAGCTGGGTGATGGGTGTCTTTTACGGCATTCGCGCCGTGTTCATGACCAAGAGCTTTCTGGATCAGTACGGCATTTCGCAATCGGCGCAGCTTATGGCCCGCTTTGCCGGGGCGCAGGTGCTGGCCTTCGTTACCATCACTGCCATCCTTCCCTTCATGGGCTTCGAGGGCGCCTGGCCGATTTTTGCCTATCAGCTGCTGGCGTCGTTGATCCTCGTCGGTACCGGTCTCTATACCCAGACCCAGTCCGAAGCCTCGCGGATGGAGGGCGTTTCGCGCTCGCCCGAAGGCTGGGTGGTCCCCATCATTCTGGTGATCATGTGGGCCGTGATGATGTTCATGATGCGGGACACGCTCTACGCCTAAGGCGGCAAGGCGGACAGACCCCGTCCCCGGTCGTCTGCGGTCCGGGTCGGGGCGGTCCCATGCCTCGGCTGTTTCCATGGTCTCGGTTGTGTCGCTTAACCTGCGTGCGGGGGCAAAAATTACTTGCCCCAAACAGCTATAATCGCCCATGGTCACCTCTTGAGTTTTCCGTGTTTCCGGGGAGATAGCGCTTGATTTTGAGCCGCGAAAGCCGGCAGGGACTGACCCTGATCAGCCCGCCGTTTCTCTACGCCATCCTGATGCTGGCGGCCCCCATGGTCATGGTGGTCACCTTTAGCTTCTGGACCCAGAATTATCTCGATCTGGACCGGACCCCGACCTTCGCCAACTACCGCGAAGCCTGGACCGGTGAGATTTTCCGGGTGCTGATGCTGCGCTCCCTGATGATCTCGTTCTTCGTGACCACCGTAACGGTGTTGCTGGCTTTTCCGATCGCCTACTTCCTCTCGTTCCACGTCAAGCGCCAGAAGGCGCTGTGGCTGTTCCTGATCACCATCCCGTTCTGGACCAGCTACCTGCTGCGGATTTTCCTGTGGAAGGTGATCCTCGGCTACAACGGCGTGCTGAACTCAGCGCTCATGGGGCTGGGGCTGATCGATGAGCCGCTGGACTTCATCCTCTACAACGTGCCGGCTGTTATCATCACGCTGGCGCACGCCTGGGCGCCCTTTGCCATTCTGCCGATCTTTGTGGCGCTGGAGCGGATCGACCGTTCGCTGCTGGAGGCGGCTGAAGACCTCGGCGACGGCCCGGTGCGGCGGTTCCTGCGGGTGACGCTGCCGCTCGCTATGCCCGGCGTGCTGGCCTCGACCCTGATCGTTTTCATCCCGACCGTGGGCGACTTCGTGACCCCGCGGCTGGTTGGCGGCCCGGACGGGGTGATGATCGCCAACCTGATCCAAGTCTACTTCAGCAAGGCCAACAACGCGCCGCTGGCGACCGCTCTCGCGGTGTCTTCCATGCTGATTGTCGCGTCGATCAGCCTCGTGATCTTCCTGATTGGACGCAAGATCGGAGGGCGAACGCAATGAACATCGGGCGCTTCTTTTCCCGTAACTGGCTGACCGGTTACGCCGTCGTCTACATGCTGGTGCTGTATCTGCCGGTCGTGTTGCTGCCGCTGTTTGCCTTCAACGCCTCGACCATCATCGCCTTCCCGCTCACCGGCTTTACCTTCGAGTGGTTCGGTGTGCTGTTCGAGACCAACGCACTGCACAGTGCGGTGCAGAACAGTCTGGTCATCGCCGTGATCACCTCGATCCTGAGCACGCTGCTCGGCACGCTCGGCGCCCGCGCCATGGTCCGCTATCGCTTCCCGCTCAAGCGGGGGATCGTCAGCCTGATCATGGTGCCGCTGATCCTGCCCGAGATCATCGTCGGCGTTTCACTGCTGGTGCTGCTGATGCAGATCGGGATCAGCCTGTCGATCTGGACCGTGATCGCCGGTCACGTGCTGATTTGTGTGCCGTTCTCGGTCGCTATTCTGAGCTCGGCCTTCCAGGGGCTGGACCCAAGCCTCGAAGAAGCTTCGATGGACCTGGGCGAGACCCGCTTCGGCACCTTCCGCCGGGTGATCATGCCGCTGATCCTGCCCGGGATCATTTCGAGCCTGCTGATCACCTTCACAATTTCGCTCGACGAATTCATCATCGCGTTTTTCCTGACCGGTACGGACGTGACCCTGCCGGTGTATATCTGGGGGCAGATGCGCTTCCCCACCAAGCTTCCCTCGGTCATGGCACTGGGGACGATCCTGCTGGTGCTTTCCGTGTTCCTGCTGGTGCTGGGCGAGGTCTTCCGCCGCCGCTCTGCCAGCCGTCAGGGACAGGATGCATCCGCGACCGGAGGACTGATGTAAATGACACAGAACGCCATCATCGAAATCGAAGGCGTCAGCAAGGCCTTTGGCGCCGTCACCGCGCTGAACGGCGTCGATGCGACCATCCGGGAGGGCGAGTTCTTCTCCCTGCTCGGCCCGTCGGGCTGTGGCAAGACCACGCTGCTGCGCCTGATCGCCGGGTTTGACGAGCCGACCGACGGCACGGTCGTCATCGCCGGGCAGTCGATGGCGGGCATCCCCGCCAACAAGCGCCCGACCAACATGGTGTTCCAGAGCTACGCGATTTTCCCTCATCTCAGCGTTGCCGATAACGTCGGCTACGGCCTCAAGCGTAAGCAGATGTCGCGCGAGGAAATCAACCGCGCAGTCACCGACGCGCTGGCCATGGTCGACCTTGCCGGCTACGGCAACCGCGCAGCGCACGAACTCTCCGGCGGTCAGCGGCAGCGGGTCGCTCTTGCGCGGGCGCTGGTGATGAAGCCGAAGGTGGTCCTGCTCGATGAGCCGCTGTCCGCGCTCGACAAGAAGCTGCGCGAACAGATGCAGGTCGAGCTGCGCCAGCTGCAGCAGCAGATCGGAATTACCTTCATCCTCGTCACCCACGATCAGGAAGAAGCCCTGATCATGTCCGACCGGATCGCCGTACTGTTCGAGGGCGAGATCGCCCAGCTCGATACCCCCGAGGTCCTGTACCGGCGCCCGGTCAGCAAGCGCGTGGCGTCCTTCATCGGGGTGATGAACTTCCTGCCGGCCACCATCACCGCCAAGGCCAAAGGCGCGCTGGCGGTCGACATCCCGTCTCTGGGCAAGGTTAGCCTCGCAGCCGGTCACGCACCCGAGGGCCTAGACCCCGCGTCGGTCAGCACCATCGGGGTGCGCCCGGAAATGCTGACCATCCTGTTCGACGACGCGGAAAAGGCCGAGTGCGAAACCACCGGTGAGGTCACCGCCACGTCCTACTGCGGCGACATGACGTACTACAGCGTTCTCCTGCCCAAAGCAGATGAGGCTGTGACGATCTCCATGCGCAACACGGCGGGTCGCTCCATCGTCCCGGCGGGCACTAAGGTCCGCGTCGGATGGGGGGTTGAGTCAGTCGTGCTGTTCGACTGAGCGCCACCTCACAAGGCAAAGCCATGAACCACCATCGCCCCATATCCACCCCGCGGACGGTTGCCGACCTGCTCGCGGGATACCGGCCGGGTTTTGCGATGGAGCAGGCCTTCTACGCCTCCGACGAGATATTCGCCGCCGACGTGGAAGCGGTGATGATGCGCGAATGGCACTTCGCCGGGTTGGCCAACGAAATCCCCGGCGCGGGCGACTACATGCTGTTCGACCTGCTCGACGAGTCCGTGATTCTGGTGCGCGGGGTAGACGGGCAGGTCCGCGCCTTCGCCAACGTCTGCCGGCACCGCGGCTCGCGCGTCTGCCTCGAACACCGCGGCTCAGCACGGCAGTTCGTCTGCCCCTACCACGCCTGGACCTACAACCTCGACGGCAGCCTGCGCCACGCGCGGCTGATGGGGCCGGAGCTGGATCAGGACGGGCTCGGGCTGAAGCCGGTTGCCTGCGAGGTGTTCCACGGCCTGATCTTCGTATCACTGGCCGACAACCCCGCCAGCTTCGACCAGCTGCGCGTCGAAGTCGACGCCCCGCTAGCGCCCTTCAGCCTCGACCGCACCCGGATTGCACACCGCGAAAGCTACGAAGTGCAGGCCAACTGGAAGCTGCTGGTCGAGAACTATAATGAGTGTTACCACTGCGCGCCCGCGCACCCCGAATACCGTCGCACCCACCCCACCCACTTGAGCGCGGATCGGGTCGAGCCCTTCAACCTCGCCATGGAAGAGCGTGCCCGCGGGCTGGGCATTCCTACTGACTTCATCGACCGGGTCGGCCCCGGGCTGTGCCCGCCGGGTTCGGTGGATTACTCCTACAGCCGCCATTCGCTCTACGAGGCCTATGATACCGGCAGCGATAACGGCAAGCCGGTGGCGCCCCTGCTGGGTTCGCTGCAGGGCTACGATCAGGGGGCCATGGACCTCTACGTCGGCTTTTTGAACCCGCTGCTGGTCTACAACGATCACGCGGTCATCTATCGCTTCATCCCGATCGATCGCGAGCGGTCGGTGCAGGAGATCCTGTGGCTGGTTCACGAGGACTCCGAAGAAGGCCGCGATTATGACCTGCAGCGGCTGACCTGGCTGTGGGATGCGACCACCAAGGCCGACAAGCACATCATCGAGAAGAACCAGAAGGGGGTGAATTCCCGCTTCTACCAGCCCGGCCCGCTGGCTGAGATGGAAGCCTTTACCCAGCGCTTCATCAACTACTACCTCGAACGGCTTGGCGCGCTGGACGACCGCTAAGGCAAGGCCAGAGGAGGAGACAGAACTCATGACCGATGAAGAAATGCTCTACGACGACGTGCACATAGCGCTGCTCGAAGACATCTGGGGCGAGGGCTTCCTGTCCCCCGGTGGCCCGGATGAGGTCGCCCGTGTGCTTGAAGGCCTCGATCTGAGCGGCAAGATCGTCCTCGACATCGGCTGCGGCTCGGGCGCGATCGCCGTGCTGCTGGCGCGGGACTACGGGGCCGGGTCGGTGGTCGGGATCGACGTCGAGGATGACGTCTGCAACGCCGCTGCACGGCTGGCCGAGAAAGAAGGCGTCGCCGACCGGGTCAGCATCCGCAAGGTGACGCCGGGGCCGCTGGACTTCGCCGACCAGAGCTTCGACGTGGCGTTTTCCAAGGACTCGATCATCCACATCCCGGACAAGGAGGCGCTGAGCGCCGACGTATTTCGCATCCTTGTGCCCGGCGGCTGGTTCGCGGCGTCGGACTGGTTGATTGCCCACGACGGCGAGCCCTCCCCCGACATGCAGGCCTATATCGCCGCCGAGGCGCTGGAGTTCGCCATGTCCTCGCCGGGGCGCTACCAGCGCGCGCTGGAGCAGGCTGGGTTCGAACACGTCATGCTGCGTAACCGCAACACCTGGTACCGCGATGTTGCGCAGGGCGAGCTGGCCATGCTGACCGGGCCGGAGCGGACGCGGTTCGAGCGAGACCATGGCGCGGATTTCATCGCCGAGACCGTCGAGACCTGGACCAAGATGGTGCGGGTGCTGGAGAGCGGTGAGCACTGCCCCCACCATCTGCGCGGTCAGCGGCCGCTCTGACCGGCCCTTGAAAAGGGCAATATAAAAGCAAAACCGCCCTGAGGCAGCAGCCTTAGGGCGGTTTTTCAGTTTCGGCCGTAGCCCGGCGTAACCGGGCTTGGGCACTTTGGTCTGTCGCCAGACTGACTTAGAAGCCGGCCTTGATCAGTTCGAACTCAGCGATCATGCGCTCGCGCAGTTGGGAGTTGACCGGGCCCTGGAACAGGGTCTTGGCGTCGAGGTCCGGGCTGCTATCGAGGCCAGCGGCTTCCAGCAGTTCGCTGGAAACGCCAGCGGATACGACGTTACTGTGGCCGTAGCCCCACCACTCGACGATATAGGTGGCCACGTAGTCTTCCATCCAAGCGTTCAGGAAGTCGTAGAACTTGTCGGTCGAGCCTTCTGCAGTTGCAGAGTGAACCAGACCACAGAACCACGAGGAGGAACCTTCGTCCGTGTCACGCTTCATGGCGATCGGGTGGCCTTCTAAGCTCATGGTGAAGTAGGTCTCGTTCCACGCCCATGACATGTAGACCTCACCGCTCTGCATCAGCATCGCCAGGGATGCACCGTCAGCCCAGTAGGTCAGAACGTTCGGGTGCACGGCACGCAGGAAGTCGGAGGCGGCCTGGAACTGCTCGTCAGTAGCGTCGGTCCAGTCGGTGACGCCGGTGGCAAGGAAGCCCAGCGCGTATGCGTCATCAACGTTGTCAGCAATGGAAATACGGCCAGCGTGCTTAGGATCAGCAAAAGCCTTGAGGGACTGCACGTCCGCTTCGCTCAGCAGTTCGGTGTTGTAGGTCATGCCGGTGTTGCCGTAGTCGGCCGGCAGGAAGTAGTACTCACCGTCCTTCTGGAAGGCAGCCACGTCACGCATATTGGGATTGAGATCGTCCCAACGATCGATGCGGGAAGTGTCCAGCGGCTGGATGATGCCAGCTTCAATCCACTTTGGGACTGAAGGGGAACAGGGGCGAACAGCGTCAGCCGGGAAGCCGGCACGCAGCTTCTGGAAGGCTTCTTCTTCTTCGCCAAAGAAAGCAAAGGTTGGCTCGGCGCCGTGCTTCTCAGTGTAGGTACCGAAGAACTCAGGATCTTCGTACCCAGGCCAGTCAAATACGACCAGATCGGGGTCCTGTGCCAGCGCACTGCCAGCCATCAGGGTAAGCGAGGCTGCGACCACACCGGCCGCGTTCATGATCTTTTTCATCACAGTCTCTCTTTCTCTCTCTCTGACCTCGAGGTCGCAGGACACGCCTTCTCCCCACGCACGAGGGTCTTCCACAGAAGCCAAGCTATGAAAGCCCAGCCATGGACTCAATCTGTTTTGAGCCCTTTTGGGGGAAAAAGTACCGTTTTTCCCCACCAAATCTCCATAATGTTAAGCGCCAAGGACGTCGCGTTCGACCCGGGTCAGCGCCTCTTCGAGGATATCGAACAGATCATCGACCTGTGCGTGTGTGATAATCAGCGGCGGCGAGAACACCGCCATGTTGATCAGTGGCCGCACAACCAGACCCAGATCTTCACAGGCATCGTCGATCATCTGCCCCAGCCGACGTTCGGCCTCAAGGTCCTCGGCCTTGCCTTCGATACAGCCCAGCAGGCCCATGCCGCGGGCGTCGCCGACGATTTCGTACTTGCTCAGTGCGCCCAGACGCTCCTGGAAGTGCGGGGATACGTCGAGGACGTTTTCGAGGATGCCTTCGCGCTCGAGGATTTCCATGTTCTTGAGCGCGGCTGCGGCAGCAACCGGGTGGCCGGAGTAGGTAAAGCCGTTGGAGAACAGCACGGCCTCGTCCGGGTCGGCGCAGTTGGCCATCACTTCGTCGGAGATGATCACCGCCCCCATGGGGATGTAGCCCGAGGTCAGGCCCTTGGCGCAGGTGATCATGTCCGGCTTGATGCCGAAGACTTCCTCTGAGGCAAACCAGTGCCCCAAGCGCCCGAATGCGGTCACCACCTCATCGGAGATGTAAAGGATATCGTTGGCCTTGCAGACCTCGAAGGTGCGGCGGTGGTAGCCCGGGGGCGGCACCACGACCCCGCCCGAGGCGAGGATCGGCTCAGCGATGAAGGCGCCGATCTTGTTCGCGCCAACGTCGGCAATCATGCGCTCGAGGTCGGCAACCTTCTCGTCACACCAGACCTCGACGCTCATGCCTTCAGGGCGGCGGTAGGGGTTCACGTCTGGCAGGAAGCGGACCAGCCGGCTCTCGGTATCAAAGCGCGACTTGTCCCGTTCCTTGCCCGAGACCGTGTGCGAGAGGTAGGTCGAGCCGTGGTAGCTCTTCTCCCGCGAGATCACGATTTTCTTTTCTGGCCGGCCCAGCCGGTTGTTCATGAAGTGCATGGTCCGGATCGCGGTATCGACCGCGGTGGACCCGCCGGTGGTGAAGAACACGTTGTTCAGGTCACCGGGCGTGCGCTCGACGATTTTCTTGGCGAGGATGCTCGAGGGCTCGGTGGTGTTGGTAAAGGGCGAGGTGTAGGGCAGCTTGCGCACCTGGTCGGCGATGGCCTCGGCCATTTCCTCGCGACCGTAGCCGATCTGGGTACACCACATGCCGGCGGGGCCGTCGATAAAGCGCTTACCCTGGCCATCCCAGAGATAAATGCCCTGCGCCCGGTCGACGAAGATGTTGTCGTAGCCACGCCAAGCATCCATCGCGGCCCAAGGGTGGACCTGGTGCAGGCGATCCCACTCCTGCAGAGTTTCAAGGCTTGGTTCGTTGTCGAGCATGTCGGTTCTCCCGTGTGTTTATCAGTAGGCGAGCGGCGGGGTCGCCCGCGCGCGCGGATTTGAAAAGAAGGGGCGGTCCTGCACGGTCACTTCGACCAGCCGCTTTGACCATTGGCCCTCTTCGTGGACATAGATTTCGGCCCAGAGATCGTCGGTCACGCCGACGCCGAAGGGGGCCTTGAGTTCGGCCAGCGCGACGTTGCGCTTGACCGTGGGAGACCAGATGCCGGAGGTGACGTGGCCGACCTCCTTCTTTTTCTGGTGGTAGAGCAGGGCACCATCGGCGGGCTTGAAACCACCCAGCTCGATTTTGATCAGATGGGTGCGCATAGCGCCGGTTTCCTGCTGCCGGAGCAGGGCGCGGCGGCCGTTGAAGTGGCCCTTGCCGAAGTCGACCATCTTGCCGAAGCCCAGCTCCAGCGGGGTCCGGCCGCGGCCCAGCCGCATGGTGGTGTGCACCGGTTGGAAGTCGACGCCTGCGGCGATAAACCCGGCTTCGATGCGGGCGAGGTTGAGCGCCTCATAGCCGATAGCGCGCAGGCCCCAGTGGGTCGAGGCCGCCCACAGCCGGTCCCACAGGCCCAGCACCTGATCCCAGTCGACCCAGAGTTCGTAGCCCAGATCGCCGGTAAAGCCGGTGCGCGAGACCCACAGACTCGGCTCGACCTGCGCCAGATCGAAGGGCCGGAGTTTGGCAACCTTGCCCAGCCCGGCGTCGCTGAGCAGGGAGAAGCTGGTCGGGCCCTGCAGTGACAGCCCGGCGACGGTCTGGGATTCGTCCTCGACCGTAACGTTGAAGCCCCAGGCCGCGTCCTGCACCCAGCCCATCATGCGTTCCTGACAGCACAGGCGGAAGTCGTTCTTGCCGAAGCGGAACAGGGTGCCGTCGTCGATGGCCATGCCTTCTTCATCGCACCAGATGGCGTAGCCGACGCGGCCCGGTTTGATCTTGCGCATGTCCCGCGTGACCATGCGGTTGAGCACGGCTTCGGCGTCCGGTCCACGCAGGCGGTACTTGTGCATGGGCGAGATGTCGAACAGCGTCGTCTGGTTGCGGATCGCGAAGTACTCGAATTCGACTGTGTCGAGCACCGACGGCGAGATGTAGCCCGCCCAGCCCATCCACGCCTTGGTCCGGCTCAGGGCCTCCAGACGTGGGTGCAGCGGAGTCGGCAGCAGGCCCTGCGGCACCTGAAACGGTGCGCGCTGGCCGGAGCTGGATTTGCGTGCGGCGGTCTTTCGGGCAGCGGGCCGGCTCGTGGATTTGGTAGCGGGTTTTGTCACGGGCATGGTCACGGCGTCATGCACTCCCCATCTTGAGCGCCTGCAGCGCGCTGTTGCGCCCCGGTGCGCCGGTGATATCCCCGCCCGGGTGGGCTGAGGCGGCGCACAGGAACAGGCCCTGTGGCCCGAAGGCATAGTGGGCCGTACCGTTGGTCGGGCGCAGGGTCAGGATCTGATCGAGCCCCATTTCCAGGTGGTGCCAGTGCCCGCCCGGCGCGCCGGTCTCGGCCGCAATATCGTCGGGGACGATGACTTCGGAGGCAGTGACCAGCTTGCCGATCCCGGGGGCGTAAGCTTCGAGGGTGGAGAGCAGCGTCTTGAGCAGCGCTTTGCGTTCGGTTGTGCGCCAGCCTTTTGTTGGGGCAGGGGGGACGAAATTGACGATGGCGGACAGCACCTGCTGTCCGGATCCGGCATCCCCGCCGGGAGCACCGCTCAAACCCGGGAGCACCATTTCCACCACTGGCGCGGTCGGCATGGCGTTGTACTTGGCCGGGTTGAAGGCGCGCTCGACGTAGGTCGAGGACGGCGCGATCAGCAGGCGCCCGGCGGTGAATTCTTCCGACAGGCCGGTAAAGGCCGGTGTGCCGGAGAGCAGCAGGTTGACTTTGGCCGTTGTGCCCTTGTTGCGCAGGTTGCGCAGCCGGCGCACGGCTTCGATATCAAAGTGGTCGGGGCCTGCCATCTGCATCGTCTGCAGCGGGCCGGCGCTGGACAGCACCAGCGGCGCAGTCAGGTTTTGGCCGTTGTCGAGGGTCACGCCGGTGACGCGATCTGCGTCGTCGACCTGCACCTGTGCCACGCCCTGCCCACAGCGGATGTCGGCGCCGGCGTCGCGGGCGGCGCGGGCGAAGGCTTCGCTGACCGCTGCCATGCCGTCCAGCAGCAGCACGGGGTCGGCACTGCCCCCGCCATTTCCCGGGCCAGCCGCAGTGCGGGCGGAGCCGGGGAGCTTGGGGCTGCCCAGCCGGTACATGAGCGAGAACACCGTTCCCGGGGAGCGTGGGCCAGCAAAGGCGCCGCGAACGGCGTCAGCGGCCATGGCGCCGGCCAGCGGGCCGTCGCCGAGCTCGTCGACCAGCAGGTCGTGGACGTTGGACAGGGTCACGCGCAGGAATTCCTGCATCTCTTTCTTGCCCATCAGCTTGAGATCCAGCCCCAGGCGCGCCAGCACGCTGAGTTCGGAGAGGGTACTGGCGTTGCCCAGCCCGCCGTTGAGCTTAGGCGGGGTCTGGTTGGCCAGCCGCGCCAGCAGCCCAGCGAACCGGATCAGCCGCGTGTGCAGGGCGGCGAAGACCTCGGCCTGTGGGTGGTCAGTGCCGTCGGACAGCCGCGCCTGCCCGTTCTCGATCACTGTGTGCAGGCCGTCGGGGGACAGGGACACGGTCGGCAGCTTGGTGGTCCGCAGCGGGATGCGCCCGCCCAGCCCAAGCTCACGGGCAACGGTGGCGTTGAGGTTGTAGAGCAGGTGAGCCATCCGGGGCGCGGAGACGCCGGGCGCCAGAGTGCTGTCAGTCATCATGCCGCCGACTTGCTCGCTGCGTTCGAGGACGCAGACGCGCTTGCCCTTGCGCGCGAGGGTGGCTGCAGCCGTTAGGCCATTGTGGCCGGCGCCGATGACGATGGCGTCGAAGGCCTCGACTTGCTTCGTCTTCACCTTCGCCTTCGGCGTCTGCTTCGGTTTTGGCTGCTGGGCCTTGTTGTTGGTCGCGCTGCTCATGCCCTTGCCCTCACTCTGCGTAAACCGGCATGGCGTGGGCCTTGCCGAGGCTTCGTAGGATTTCACGGGCCGCGTTGGCGCCGGGCGCACCCATGACCCCGCCGCCGGGGTGGGCCGATGAGCCAACCAGATAGAGCCCACCGATGGGGGTGCTGTACTGAGCGTAGCCGGGGACCGGGCGGTTGAACAGCAGCTGGTCGAAGGTCAGCTCGCCCTGGAAGATGTTGCCTTCGGTCAGGCCGACTTCGTTTTCCAGCTCGTAGGGGGAGCGGACTTCGGCGTGCAGGACGTGCTTGCGGAAGTCCGGCGCGCCCTGCTCGATCTTGTCAAAGACACAGTCAGCGAAGGCTTTGCGCTGGGCCTCGGTCCAGTTTTCGCCGTTGCGCTCGCCCGCGCCGTTGTCGAGGTCGTAGGGCGCGTACTGCACGAACACGGTCATCATGTGCTTGCCGGGCGGGGCGAGGGTGGGGTCGATCTGCGAGGGGATCAGCATGTCGAAGTAAGGGTCAGCCGACCAGCGGCCGTCCTTCCAGTCGTCGTAGGCGCGTTCGAGTTCGCCTAGCGACGTCGAACAGTGCATATCACCGCGCATGAAGCTCGCGCCTTCGGGAGCGGCGGGGAAGTCAGGGACGGCGTCGAGGGCGATGTTGATCTTGCCGCTCGACCCCCGGGTCTTGAAGCGCTCCACGGCGGTGACGAAATCACCGGGCAGGGTGCTGCGCTCGACGTGTTTGAGGAAGGTTCGTTTGACGTCCATGTTCGAGGCAACGATCGGCGCGTAGTAGGTGTCGCCGTTCTCCAGCGCCACACCCTTGACCCGGCCTTCGCTGACGATGAACTGATCCACGCCCGAGCCGATGACAATCTGCCCGCCGGCTTCCTCGAGGCTGGCGCCCATGGCCTTGGTGATCGACCCCATGCCGCCGCGCGCGAAGCCCCAGGCGCCGATCGCGCCGTCGACGTCGCCCATGTAGTGATGCAGCAGGACGTAGGCCGTGCCCGGCGAGTAGACGCCCAGCCCGGTGCCGATGATGCCTGAGCCGGCGAGGTGCGCCTTCATCAGGTCGTTGTCGAAGTGCTCGTCGAGGAAGTCGCCGATGGAGATGGTCCAGAACCGCAGGGTCTCGCCCAGTTCCCGGCTGCCCAGATCGTTGGCCTTGCCCACCAGATACAGCAGCTCCTCAATGTCGCGCGGCTTGAGCGAGGTCGGGTCCGGCGCGTTGCGGAGCAGGAACGGGCGGATGAAGCGGCACTGGCGGATGACAGTCTGGCTGAAGCGCTCGTAAGCGTCGACGTCATTGGGGTTGTGGCGGCCGATCTCGCGCACCAGCGCGTCGTGGTCCGAGTAGTAGGCGAAATAGTCGCCGTCTTCGGTGAAGGTCGCGCCGGCCTCGTAGGGGATGACCTGCAGTCCGAACCGCGGCAGGTCGAGGTCGCGCACGATCTCCCGCCGCAGCAGCGAGCAGACGTAGGAGCAGTTGGAGTAGGTCCAGCCGTCGTAGAGCGACCGGCTAACCGCTGCGCCACCGATCCAGTCGTTTTTCTCGACCACCAGCACACGCAGCCCGGCCCGCGCGAGGTAGCACGCGGTGGTCAGGCCGTTGTGGCCGGCGCCGGCGATGATGGCATCGAAGGTGTCACAGCGGCTCATGGTCTCTCCTCTAAGGCGGTCACGCTAGGTAAAGACGGCTGTTCCGTAAAGTTTTTTGAGCGCTCAAACAAAAAAATGTGGCTGACTTGGCGGATATTTTGTGGGAACAGGGCAGGACGTGTCAGCAAAACGGACGTGTCATGAGGGCTGAATCAGCACAGCAGCAGGGGTCGCAGGGGTCGGTTGGCCGAGATGCCGACGCCGGACCGAAGACTGGCAAACCCCGTAAAGAGCGCAAGGAAAACGCCGATCGGCGGCGCCGGCAGCTGCTGGACGCCACCCGGCGGTCGATTGTCGCCCACGGGCTGGCCCGGACCACGCTGGCGACGGTCGCGGCGGAGGCGGGCCTGTCGCAAGGAGTGGCGGTGTTCTATTTCGCCTCCAAGACCGGCTTGCTGACCGAGACCATGCGCGACATGTACCGGAGCTACGAGGAGAACTGGCAGGCGGCGCTGCGGCAGGCGGCCGAAGATCCGCGGGCGCAACTGGTCGCGCTCATTACGGCCGATTTTGACCCGCGGGTGTGCAGCCCGGAAATCCTGTCGGTGTGGTTCGCCTTCTGGGGCGAGCAATCCTTTACCCCGCAGTATCGGGAAATCGCGCGGGCTTTCGACGCGAGCCGGACCGAGGCGATCGTGTCGTCCTGTCGCGCGCTGCTGCCCGGTGAGCCACAGCGGGCGCTGAAGCTGGCGCAGTGGGTGGACACGCTGACTGACGGATATTGGCAGCATCTGCACCTCTATGCTGGCGAGTATCAGCCTGCGGCCATGCGCGATGAGGCGATCAGCTTCCTGCGCGCTTTCCTGCCGGAGCATTTCGCAGACCTCTGAGACGGCGATGGTTGCGTCGACTTGTCCCCGACCGCGCTTCGCGCGGTGGGGCCAAGCGTCCTGCAATAGCCTTAACAGCACGCATAGTGAAGCGTGTTGAGTGTCGGCGGAAAGGTGGCGCGCTCGGTCCTCGGCCGCTTCGCTGCCTTCGGCCCTCCCACCCACAACCCGCACCGCCGCCAGAGCACGGCTCTAGAGATTCAAGCGTGTTTCAGGACCGCCCGGTGATCCAGTTGCCCAAGCGGGCCAGCCGCGACGCCCGCCCGTCCTGCCGCGTTTCGTGCTGGTCGGCCGTGGTGAGCAGCCCGTACATGGCGGTGACACCCAGCCAGCGCAGCGGCTCGGGTTCCCACTGCCTCACCCGGCGGTCGACCCACGGCAGCACCGTCAGATCGGTTTCGTCACCAAGGCTCAGTTCACGCATCGCCAGATCCGCCAGCGTCCGCCCGGCGAGGTTCGAGGTCGACACCCCAACCCCGACGTAGCCCCCGGCCCAGCCTAGCCCGGTATCTCGGTCCAGCCCCACAGTCGCGCACCAGTCGCGCGGCACCCCGACCACCCCACACCAGGCGTGGTCGATCGGGTACTTCGCCGCTTCAGGGAAATGCTTGTGCAGGATCGCCACCAGCCGCTCGATGGTCACCGCGTCCGGTTCACCATTGTGGTCGATGCCGGAGCCGAAGCGGTACGGCATGCCGCGCCCGCCGACCGTGATCCGACCCTCCCGCGTGCGCTGGCAGTAGCAATAGCTGTTCGCGAGGTCGCCGATCAGTTCGTGCCCGTCCCAGCCAATCTTCGCCCATGCTTCGGGCGGCAGCGGCACAGTGGCAATCTGAGCCGAGTTCAGCGGCAGCCAGTCGCGCCGATGCCCCGGCAGGGTCGCGGTAAAGCCCTCTGTCGCGCGCAGGATGATCGGCGCCCGGACGACGCCTTTCGGGGTGCTGACCTGCCCGGGCTCGTAGCGCAGGACCTCGGTGTCCTCGTAGATCTCCGCCCCGGCCCGCTCGGCTGCCTCGGCCAGCCCGCGCACCAGCTTGGCCGGCTGTACCCGCAGCATGCCGCTCACCGACATGGCGCCCAGTGCCCCGGGAACGTTGATCCGCTGGCGGACTTCTTCGGCGCTCAGCGCGCGGATGCGGTGTCCTTCGCCCCAGGCCTCGCGGTGGGCGATCTCTTCCTCCAGTCGCTCGAGCTGCGCGGGGTTGGCGGCAATCATCAGCTCCTCAGTCTCGCGCAGATCGGCGTCGATGCCCTCGGCGGCGCATACCCGTGCGATCTCCGGCACCGCGCCTTCGAGCGCCGATACCATGTCCAGCACCGCCTTCCGCCCGTGGGTCGCCGCGTAGCGGTTCTGGTCCCAGGCCATCACGCCCATGCACCAGCCCCCGTTCCGCCCGGAAGCACCAAAGCCGGCAAATTCCTTTTCCAGCACCACCACCCGCAGCTGGGGCGCGGCCTTGCGCAGATAATAGGCGGTCCAAAGCCCGGTGTAGCCAGCGCCGATGATGGCGACGTCGGCCTGCAGGTTGCTGGGCAGGGCGGGACGCCGGGTCTCTGGCAGGCCATGGTCGGCGTACCAGAACGACACGTCGCCGACGCGGCGCGGAACGCCACCGCCACCGCCAAGGTCAGCGGCGGCCTGCCCCGACTGCCCCGACGGCGCTGATCCTGCGGCCTCAGACATACCAGTCGTACTCCCTTGGCAAGATTTCGCTGAGGAAGGCTTCGAACTCCGCCCGCTTGATCGCGGCGTAGGCGCCGGGATAGTCCGCGCCCAGATAGTCCGCGAGCAGCGTGGAGCCTTCCAGCCGGTCGAGTGCCGTCCACAGTTTCAGCGGCATCTCAGGGTCAGCCTGCTCCCCGGCATTGCCCGTCGCGGCCTCGGTTGGCTCCAGCGCCCGGGTCAGTCCGTGGTGAAAACCCGCCAGCACCGCGGCCATGACCAGATAGGGGTTGGCCTCCGCCCCGGCGATACGGTGCTCGATCCGCCGCGCCTGACCGGACCCGGCGGGCACGCGGAACGACACCGAGCGGTTGTTGAAGCCCCACGAGGTGTTGACCGGCACGAACTGATCCGGCTCGAACCGGCGATAGGCGTTCAGGTTGGGGGCAAACAGCGCCATGGCGTCGTAGGCCGTCGCCTGCAGCCCCGCGATGGCCTGCCCGATCAGCCGCTCGCCGTCCGGCCGCGCCTCATCGAAAACATTGCTGCCCGCGGCGTCGATCAGGCTGGCGTGCACGTGCAGGCCCGAGCCCGACTGATCGCCGAAGGGCTTGGACATGAAGGTTGCATCCAGCCCGTGCCGGGCGGCGACACCCTTGACGATCCGCCGCAGCATCAGCGCGTGGTCACAGGCCAGCACCGGGTCGTCACAGTGCGCCAGGTTGACCTCGAACTGCGTGCCGCCGTACTCGGCGGTCGAAGCCCCGGCCGGCACGCCCTGCGCCTGCGCAGCAGCATCGATCTCGGCGAGGATCCCGGTCCACTCGTCGAGCTTGTCAAAGGCCAGAACCCGCGGCGCGTCAGACGCCCGGCCGGGCCGCTGGGTCTCGGCTGGGCGCAGTCGCCCCTGATCATCCCGCTGGGTCTGCACGAGGTAGAATTCCAGCTCATTGGCCACGACCGGGCGTAGCCCCAGCGCGTCAAACCGTGCCACCACGCGCGCGAGTATCGCCCGCGGGTCGAACCACCAGTGGCTCTCGCCCTCCGGCGGGGCCGGCGTAATCAACACCTGAGCCGTCGGCACCTCGGCCCAGGGCACAGGCACCAGCGTGCCGGGGACCGGATAGCTGGTGGCATCCGGATCACCGTCGGAAAAGCCGATACCGTGGACATCCCAGCTTGTCCCCAGTGCGTCCAGCGTGGTGATCCCAGCGCAAAAGGCGACACCAGCAGACCAGAGCTTGCCCGCTTCGCGGATCGGCAGGCGCTTGCCCACCGCCGTGCCGCAAAGGTCGAACATTACGGCATCGAGGAATCGGGTCTCGGGGTATCGGGCCAGAAAGGCGTCGAGTTCGGTCGGCTGCGGCTTGGTCACGGTCGGCATCCCTCTGCTGCAAACTTGGCCGACATCGGCGCCGACCATCGAACTCAGGCTACTCCGATTCTGAACCCGGGCAAGACCTGCAATCGCCGCCCGGCGGGTCGGTCGTCACCGCGACGCCAGCGCGTCCAGTCCACAGCCTGCGGCGTGCAAAACCCTTGGCCCCGAGCGCCGCTTCGGTGAAGATCGGCCTGCACATCGCTGAACGAGGGGGAGATCGGCATGATTGGTTATCTGATGGTGGGCACCAACGACCTTGCCGGGTCGCTGGCCTTCTACGACGCCGTGTTCGCGCCGCTGGGTTACCGGCAAACCGACGATTCCGGGCGCTATGTTGGCTATGGCCTGCCGGATAAGCCCGAAGAGTCGCTGTTCTACGTCACCGGGCCTTACGACAGGCAGCCAGCAACGGCGGGCAATGGCACCATGATCGCCTTTCCCACCCCGACACTGGAGACGCTGCACGAGGTCTACCAGATCGCGCTGAAGAGCGGCGGCACGGACGAGGGCGCCCCCGGACCTCGGCTGGACGACAGCCCAACGCACTATGCCTACGTGCGCGACCCGGCGGGGAACAAGCTGGCGTTCTACTGCGATAATGTCAGGGGCTGACAACCGTTTCAGGGCGCAACTTGCGCGCCAGCGGCCCCCTCTCCAGCGCTGAGCCTCGCTGTCGGATCTTTCGCGATTCATGTCCGAAATACTGGATAGAGTCTCTGGGTTCGCGACGATCTTAGTGCACTTGCATTCAGCAACAGCACAACTCACTATGGCTTGGAAATGGCGATGACAGACCGACCCTTGCAAACAAACACGGGCATAGCCGGGCCCGTGCTGATCCACGGGTACCGAGGCTGCGTGGCTCGTGTATGAAGGACGCCAGGCCTGCGAACTGGGGGAGCGTCTGAGGGACTACTGCGCTCAGCATCCTGACAAGCACGCCTACACGTTCTACCGGCGCCATAACGCCGAAGGCGAGGTCATGACGTGGCAGGAGATGTGGGTCGCTGCCGCTGCGGTTTACGCGGCTCGGGCATGTTAAGGAAGTTGAGCGAAATCATCGCGATCAGTGGCTGATCGGGGTCCATAGACCTGCCGAGAAGCAAGGCTTCTGTCCATGTGTTGAAGCACCAGATCAGTGGTGCCTTGCTGCCGGACCCGTTCATGATTAGCAAAGGTCCGTCCTGCCTTGCCAGGCTGGCCGGAACCTTCGCTGCCGTCGCCACTACCGTAAGAACCCTCTCGGTGATTGTGGGGATATCGATTTCCTGTGATCTGCCTTGTCCCGCATTTTCCATAAAAGCCCCATTGTATTTGCATTAGGATAACTGGATTGATACCAATTAAATCTGAATCCCCGACCTGCAACCTATCTTGGTGCAGTTACGGCGACGTCGCCAAGAGGAGAAATGCACTACGGACAAGCCTTATTCGGACCATGGGCGAGGGGGCCGCTTTGCGAGTGCGATAAAACGCTCGATGTACTGTTCCATAAGCTGTCCGGGCGGCACCTGCGGCTTTAAGTGAGCCCCGAGGACCCGGGCGTTGAGGCAGCCGTCTGCACCTCCTTCTGCGATCAGGTCGATGCCGAAGGTAGCGTCTCCGAAAGTCGGCTGGATGGCCGCGATAATGGCCTCGATTTCCGGTCCTAGTTTAGCGAGATCGACCAACTTGACGGCGGCGCCCCCATCCAGCAGCGGATGGTCGGTCAGCTGCACTTTCGCGCCTTTCATTAAGACGGTATCTGAATCCAGCGACAGGCGTCTGAGCCGCCTCGGGATGCGATGGGTGCTCAGGAACACGGTGAAGTCCACCGCGTTCTTGAAGCCTCTATCGCGCGTTAATTCCTGCGCGCAATATCGCTGCAGCAGCGATTCGAGTGCCGTCTTGCCGTCGCCGCTGATCACAACGTGAGACCGCTTCGCACACCACAGCACTTCGCCCCCCATGACCACGATGCTGAGAGAGTCGCCCGGCATGAACTGCTCGATCACGACGTCGTTGAGATAAGCCTGATTTTCTTCGATCGCCGCCGTCAGTTGATCGACGTTGTTGATCACCGGAAGCGGCCGGAGCCGCCGACTGACGTTGTTAGGCTTCAGGACGAGCGGAAAGCCGAAGGCCGAGGCCATCCCCGTGATATGCCTCAGGTTGTAGATCTGCTGAAGCCGGACAACGGGCACACCTGACGCCGCCAGCAGGCGATTGGTGCTGGCTCTCTCTGCCAGAATGTCGTTCAGCAGGAAGTTGGCGCCCTGTCCGATTCCGTTGGCAAAGAACAGGTCGCCGTCCTGCCTTTTCAACCGGTGCACGGCCTGGGTGACTTCAGTGACCTGATGGCCCCTTTGCAGCAAGGTCAGGACCAGCCGCCGGTGGAGCATACCCGCCCCTTTTGCGCCGAGTGCAGCCTGATGGGTCTTCACTTCTTCGCGCAGGGCGTCTGAGTCGAAGTCTTCCGCTGACAGCAGTAGCCCCTTTTCCAAAAGACCCTTGAGCAGATTTGCCGGGTCGAAGGGAGACGACGGGCGCGTGGGCAGATGGTAGGTGCCCTCAAGATCGCCACCGTCTACGCTCTCAAACACACCCAACTGAAAGACCGGCGACCTTTGTTGCCGGAAAAGCGAATAAACCCAGTGCAGCAGGCTCGAAGCCCGGCCTTCTGCTGCGGTGGCATCCGGATTATCGAGTTCGACGGGCCCGGCTGCGCCGATGATGTCATTCAGAACGGCAACAGCAGCCGGGTTGAAGGGGGTTGCCTCGACGTCGCTTACCTCGATGGTGACAAAGACGCTGCGGAAACCGAAGGCCGGCTCCGTCTTCAGTTCAGGTTCGCTAAACATGCTCTGTTGTTCCTTTGCCATGGAGCTTCACAGGGCTGACGCGTCCAATCCATAGGTTGATTGCAGGGTGAGCTGTCATGCGGTGGTCACACTGTCGGCGATGAGCTTGCCGACCTGCTTCAAATAGACTTTTTCCTGAGCGTGGAAGAAGGCTGGACCGGCATTGATCTCGCAGATGATTAAGTCTGGGTCAGGCAGGTTCAGATCGTCTCCAATGAAGTCGATGCTGGCTTCCGTCATTTGGACCAATGCGAGGGTTCTCATCACCACGTCTTCGATTCGTTTCGACATGAAATCCGGCTGATGAAACTCCAGCAACGGGCCAAAATCTCCGATTTTGCCACCGTGCAGCAAGACGACTTTCTGACCTTCGGGAAGGACAGTTTCCAGCGACATGCCCTGCTGTTTCAGCGTGCTCAGCATGTCTTCATTGCTGCAGGCCTTCTCAAGATCAAAGGTCTCTTTCAACTGGAAATCATTGGAAATGACTTCTTCGCTCGAACGGGCCATGAGGTCGCGCACAGAACTCTTGCCATCGCCGATGACCGAGGGATTACCTTTCTTCTGGACGAGGACAGGCTTTCCATCAAAAACGACGACGCGATAACTCTCGCCATAGACGTGCTTCTCAATGATGTATTCTTCGTTTTCGAAGTCGGTCCGAGTGAGGACGCTTTCCATCATCTCTTCGTCGACGATATTGGTAAAAACACCTTGCTCAGTTGTGATTCCCTTGCCGAAGTTCCCTCGATTTGCCTTCAGCACCACGGGGTAACCGATCCGTGCAGCCAGAACCTTGGTCTGTTCCGGCGATGGCGCAATATGGCACTCTGCAACGGGGAGACCGGCACTGCGCAAAAGCTGTGAGGTGGCAAATTTATTGCCGACAAGCGTGGCCGCGCACCAATCGGTGCTGCTCGTCAGTGACCCACGAATGAGGCGCGATCCGGGACCGACGCCTGCCTTGAATATAGTCCTCGAAATCTCGGTCATTGGGACCTGGTGCTCGTGCAGCATTCCCACCAGAGGCCGCTGGTTGATGCCCATCATGCCGGTTGCGTCAACGGCCTTCAGCATCTGGGTCAGCGCCTCTTCAAAATCGTCTCTGTCCCAGTCTTCTTCGGGTTTCAACAGGGTGTTCCGCGCAAGGAAAATGAGCAGATTGGCGGGTATATTCGGTGCCGTGTAGCGGGTTGGCAGATCGAAAGTCCCGAGCAGGCTGTCCTCACCTTCGGCCCTCGGCGACGCGGTAAAGTGGCCCAACTCGAAGACCGGCCATTTGCAGCCCTTGAGTACGTAGAATATCGATCGGAGCAAAGCCCCGGCTGCGGTTCCCTCCGGTGCCCAGTCGGCTTCGGGGAACTCGACCGAGGTCTCGAACTCGAGCTTCTCGGCGAGCATCGGGGCAAAATCATCCTGCAGATAGCGCCGGGCCGAAGCGCTGAAGGTCAGGGGGTCGTCCGCCCGGGTCGTCACGCGTAGCGCAGGGCCAAGGAAGGGACTGTCCCCTGTGTCGACAAGCTGGAGTTGTTCCAATTTAAGCATGATATCGGGTCTTGTGTTGCGAGCGAGGCAGGCGATTTATTGTTTTGTACTGGGTAAATTGGCTGCAAATTATGAGCGCTACCGGACGAGGCTGGTATCAAATAGTCTGCGTTGAAGCCAGCCGTCTAGAAATTTGTACGGCAGCTTCACCCGACCGCTTAACCCGGTCTTCCCAAACACTTCCTAGGAATGGTCAATTATTTCTTTTATTGTTGTATTATTGAGATATTAAACTTTGAGGGGCACTCGGAAAACACGGTCGGTGGCGCGGAAAGCACGCGGCATTAGTTGGAAATTTTCCGTATCTACATCTGGGCATTGGGCGTCCGGATGATATCGATTTTCCGGAAGTAAACATTGATGAAGGAGTCAATTGCCAGCTTGGGGCAGTTGACGATGTCTTTCACCTCATAGGCCGGGTCGAACCAACTGTAGTCGTCGAAGCCAATCACACCTCCCGTCTTGCACAAAAGAAACGACAGAACTGCATCGATCAAAACATCGGGTGACTGATGTGAGCCATCGACGTAAATGAAATCGAACGAATTTTCGTGGCCGTCGGCCAACAGCCGGGGCAACAGCTGGTGTGATAGCCCCTTCAGTTTGTTGACCTTGGGTGCGTCGGTTCTCTGCTTCTGTGCGAGTGCGACGTTGTGCTCGAAGCGCTCCTCCACCTTGCTCATATTGACGCCACGGATTTTGTTTTCGAGGCCACCATCCCACGTGTCGACGCAGAATATCTCGCACTGATCCGACCACACCGATTTTTCGACGAGGTGCGTTGTTGCGCGACCCTCGAAGCAGCCAGTTTCGAGCATTTTTTCAGGGTTTATCTGGGGCAGGAGTTGGGTCCAGATCTTTTCGTCAACATTTCCAAACCAGTTGTTCGTAAATTCGTATCGCATGAATGCCTGTGCTTTGATGTATTGTTGCTGTGAACTATCTGTGTTGGGTGGAGTTTGCAGCAAGCTTTCTGTCGCGCCGTCGCTCCAGTTTATCGGCGAGGCGTGGCCCCACACCCGGGCGGCTCCACGGGCATACGGCGAGGCAGACGGCACAGCCCTGATGCTCGTTGAAGAACGGCAAGCACTTGTCGAAATCGACGTACCATTTGACCTCGCCCCGAACGAGTTGCTTGTTCGGTGCGATGGCCTCAGGCGGGCAGGCGTCCTCGCACACGCGACAGTTCAGGCAGAAGTCATCGATGCCGTGATCCACCGGCGCGGACAGCGGCAGCGGGCAGTCGGTCAGCACTGCTGAGAGCCGGAAGGAAGAACCGAATTCGGGCGTGATCAGAGAGCCGTGCTTGCCCAGCTCGCCGAAGCCGCTGGCCAGCGCCGCTGGGATCATCGTAATCTTCCCCGACATTGGCCCGGTCAGCGGTTCAGCCTCCCAGCCCTGCGCCCGCAGCCAGTTGGCGACCGTCATCGCACCCTGGGCCGCGCGTCGGTACTGGCGCATGACTTCCAGCCCGCCTTCGGGCGCCGGTGCTTTGCTGATTTCCTCGAAGTCGTGGTGAAAGCCCATGACCACCACGCGTTTGAAGCCGATCTCAACGCCTTCGAAGGCCCAGACCGGATCGAAGGCCGCGACCCCGACCTTGTCGAAACCACCCGCGTCCAGACCCGCTTGCGTGAAGCTGGCAAAATCTGCCTTGGTGACGGCCTGCGGCGTCTCTGCCAAGGGCGTCAGCGGTGCGTTGATGATCGCCGCCCGACGCGCCCGCTCTTCGCCATACCCATCCAGACCCGGGTCGACAGTGTAGAACCAGCGCTGCACGTCGCCGTGGGCGACATCATCGGGGCTGTTGCCCCAGTAGACGTAGGACGGCTGCCGCCGTTCGGCGTCGCCCAGCCCGTTGATGGTGTTGCCGGAAACGTCGGGGTAGAGCGCCATCTGCTCGGGCCGGGGCTTGAAGGTGCTGCGGGTCATGGCGGGTGCTCCCAGTTGTGCGGCGGGGTGGCGGCGGTTACGCCTGCCGGTCGCGCCGAAGCGAAGGTTAGCGCGATTTGTCCTGCCTTCGCCAGTCGCCGCCGGTTTCCACGCCCGGGTTGCGCCGTCCCGTCACTGGTCGCCGGGCCGCGCGGTCCTACTTTCTCGCGCAGCACTCAGGGCAGCACAGCAGGGAAGGTAGCGATGAAGCGCGCACTGATTTTCGGGGCTTCGGGCGGTATCGGGGCAGCGTTCTGCGACGCTCTCGACCAGCAGGGATACGCGGTCACCGGCCTGTCGCGTAGCGGCGACGGGCTTGACCTCCGCGACCCTGCAGCCGTCGACGCGGCGATGGCGGGTCTGAGCGGTCCCTTCGATCTGGTGGTGATCGCCACCGGCATTCTGGCCCCACCCGGCGCCAGCCCGGAGAAATCGCTGCGGTCGATCGATCCGGCTACCATGCAGGACCTGCTGCTGGTCAACGCTGTCGGCCCGGCGCTGATCCTCACCCGCCTGCCCGCACTGCTCCCCCGCGGGGGGCGAAGTGTGGTCGCCGTGCTGACGGCCCGGGTCGGCTCCATCGGTGATAACCATCTGGGCGGCTGGTACAGCTACCGGGCGTCGAAGGCGGCCGCCAATCAGATTACCCGCACCGCCGCGATCGAGCTGCAGCGCAAATTCAAGGAATGCAGGGTCGTCGCGCTGCATCCCGGCACGGTCGATACCGCCTTTACCGCCGGTTACCCGAACAAGGACAAGCACGACCCCGCCACCGCTGCGCAGAACCTGCTCCGGGTCATCGATGGCCTCGGGCCCGAGGACAATGGCGGCTTTTTCGACTGGCGGGGCGAGGCTGTGCCCTGGTAGCCGCCCGGCGGTGAAGGAGGTCTGGCCTCAGGGGCAGAGCATGCTGCGCTGACCGGAGAGATATTCCGCCGTGATCTGCCGCGCCCGGTCCCTGCCGAAGCTGCCGAAGTGGCCCGCGTGCATGACCGAAAGCGGCAGGTCGCAGAGCCGGTTCAGGCTCTCGATCATCTGCTCAGGCACCGAGTGATAGAGGTGGTCGTAGAGCACCCCATCATAGAGGGCATCGCCGGTGAAAACAGTGCCCGTCTCCGCCTCCCATAGTGCCACCGACCCCGGTGAGTGACCGGGCAGATGCAGCACCTCAAAGTGCCGGTCGCCGAGGTCGATCACGTCGCCGTCGTCGACCATCCCGGTCAGCGGCGCTGGCTGATAGCACCAAGTATCGATATCGAAGTCATCGGATGGCCCCGCCCGGATCACGCTCGTGTCCAGCAGGTCGCAGACGGTGTTCTGCCGGGTGGGGTTGGCGAAGATATCAGCTTCCAGACCATGGCCTAGCCGCTGGTCGAACTGGCACAGCCCACCGGCGTGGTCGTGGTGGCTGTGGGTGCAGACCGCCAGCACAGGAACTTCGGTCAGGCGGGCGACAGCGTCGGACAGCGACCGCAGGCCGAAGCCGGTATCGATGATCAGGTCGCGGTCGCGGCCCCGGACGTGCCAGATGTTGCAGCGCCAGTCGGCCGAAATATCGGTCTCCAGCAGCCGGGTAACGCCGTGATCAAAGGACTGGGTCTCGAACATCCGTAGCCATCCTCTGCGGTTCCTGCGTGGCAATTTGGCACTTTCCAAGCGCCCCGCGAAGCTTACCTCCCGCGCTAAGTCCGCTTCAACCCGCCCGGTATCCATGACCCTTTCGCTCTTCGACGATGACCCAACGACCGCTGCCGCTGCCGCAACGGTGACCTCTGACCAGCCATTTGACCAGCCCTTCGACCCGAGGCCGGGGGCGGCCCGTGCGCGGCTGCAGGCCTTCCTGCCCCAGTCCGGCAAGCGCTATGCCGCGCAACGCAACTCCGACTTCGGCCCCGGCAAGCACCAGAAGGTGTCGGCGCTGTCGCCCTGGCTGCGTCGCCGGATCATTCTGGAGACCGAAGTGCTCGAAGCCGTGCTCGGCGCACAGTCGGCCGCCAGTGCCGAAAAGTTCATACAGGAGGTGTTCTGGCGCGGTTACTTCAAGGGCTGGCTGGAGCACCGACCCGAGGTTTGGCAGCGCTATCGCCGCCGGGTGACCGACCTGCTGGGACAGCTGGAAACTGACGCGGCCCTGCGCGCGCGCTACGAGGAAGCGGTCGCGGGCCGGACCGGGATCGCTTGCTTCGACGCCTGGGCGCAGGAGCTGACGACGACCCACTATCTGCACAACCACGCGCGCATGTGGTTCGCCAGTATCTGGATCTTCACCCTGCGACTGCCGTGGGAGCTGGGCGCCGACTTCTTTTTCCGCCACCTGCTCGACGGGGATGCGGCGTCGAACACCTGCTCGTGGCGGTGGGTCGGGGGGCTGCACACCGCCGGTAAGACCTACCTCGCCCGGGCTGCGAACATCCGCGAATACACCGCCGGTCGGTTCGACCCGGCAGGCCAGCTGGCGGTGACGGCGCCCGCGCTGGAAGAACCCGCCCTGGGGCCACGGACGCCGCCGAGCTTCGCCGACGCCGATCTGGCGGGGCGGCGGGTGGGCCTGCTGATCACAGGTGAAGACTGCGCAGCCGAGGGGCTGGAGGCCGATCACCCCGGGCTCCCCGCGCCGGCCGCGCTGGCCGGGTGGAGCGCGCCCGTGCCCCGGTCCCTGCTGCCCACGGCACCGAGGGTCGAGCAGTTCACGGCGGGGGCGGTCGAAGGCGCGGTGCAGGCGGCTGAGGCCCGCCACGGGCTGGAAGCCCGCCGGCTGGGGTCGGAGGCATCAGCCTCCGCTGCAGAAGGCATGGCCGCAGCGCTGGCCGATTGGGCGCAGGCGCATCAGCTCGACTGTATTGTCACCGCTCGCCTGCCTGTCGGTCCGCAGCGGCAGGCCGTTCACCGCGCCATGCGTGGGCTGGCGACGCCGCTGGTCGAGCTGGATCGCCACTACGATCGGCTGGTCTGGCCGCACGCGCGGGCGGGCTTTTTCGGGCTGAAAAAGCAGATCCCAGGGATTCTGCGCGACCTCGGCATGCCCTGATCCGCCGCGCTTTGCCTAGCTGGTGATCGCGTGCGGGGGCAGGTCCAGTGCCGGGTTCTGGTCGAAGAACCCCTCGGGCATCCAGTGCAGTGACGCGTAGACCACCGGCTGCACCGGCCAGTCTTCGGGCCGCGGCAGGTGGTGGAAGTTCATCGTGTACCAGACGACCACGTCTTCATCCTCCAGCGACCGGTCGGCCTCGACCCAGCGCGGCAGGCCATCCCCGCCCGGGTGCTGGTTGGGGAACCAGCCCGCAGGATAGAGCTGCTCGGGGTCATACTGGGTCGCCCAGAAGTGCTTGAACATGAACCCGGCCCGCTGCGCTACGGGTGATTCCGGCTGCAGGTAGGGCAGGGTGTTCTGACCCGGTACCAGCCGGTAGGCGGTGTGCTGCCCCAGCGAGTTGGTCTGGCTGGTGTTGACAATCTTCCACGAGCGCGAGCGGGCGATGTCGATCTCCCGCGCGGCCTCACTCTCCCGGCTCAGCGGGCGCTCGAAGATGTTCACTGCGTTGCCGTGCGGGTTGTCAGGCCCCAACGGAGCGGCCTCGAAATCCTGCTCCCGGACCGCGTTCTCGGGGCCGTCCACGCACATGTCGAAGCGGAAGTTGAAGGAGTGCTGGTGGACGTGGCTGGCGATACCGGGCGCGATCAGCGCGCCGTACTTGGGCTGTTCCCCCGGCGGGACGGCGGTGGGGAAGGGGATGCCCGTTGCCTTGATTTCGGTGCCGATGGTGCCGTCCTGATAGAAGTACCAGAAGAAGCCGTAGACGTAGTTACCAATGGTGGCGATCGATGAAATCACCAGCCGCCGCGAGCGTACCGCGCGGAACTTGCCCGTGTGCGAGTCCGTGTGCTTCCAAAGCAGGCCGAAGTCTTCCTCGTGCATGCACACCGCGTTGCGGATCGCGGCCGGCTTGCCGTCCCAGTCGTGGGCACAGACATCGAAGTAGTGGATGTGACCGAGGCAGTCGCAGCCGAGCTTGAGGCTGTCCAGCGCGGTGCCGATACCATACTCGCCGGTATCGAAGGCATTGCGGCGGAAATTTCCGCCCGTCGGGTCACCGTAGGGGACGACCATCTCTGCCATCGAGGCCCGGTTCATGATCGGCCGCAGTCGCCCACCGTCCTCGTAGCCGATGTCGTGCAGCACCAGCCCCTCGCGCAGGTCAAAGCCCACGCGCACGTTCCAGCGTTGCCACCGCACCGCATAGCCATCGATCTCGAAGCTCGGCCCCTCGGGCTGGGTGATGTTGAGCGGCTTGACGTCGTCGCGCAGGCCTTCGCTGGGCCGGATCGCGGCCGTATCGGGGGGGAGCGGAACCACGCCGAAGTCATCGACCCTCAGCACCGTGCCCGCGGCCAGATCCATGACCGGGTGCAGGTTGGCGATCGGGCGGCCGTAGCGGTTGTCACCGGCGTCATTGATCACCCAGCAGTGGCAGTAAGCGATGCGCTTGCCTTCTTCGCCCTCAATACCGAAGTTGCCGGGCGCCCACGTCTCGATCAGTACGGTGTCGAGATCGGTGATGCCGCGCTTGGCCAGCGCCTCGACCACGCGCGGGTCGGCCTTGGCGATCTTGTCGCTGGCGTCGAACTCATCGGGTGGAATGCGCGCCTGAACACCCGGGACATGCTCCCACGACAGCAGCTTGTCCTGATCCAGATCGACCCGGCCGCGGAAGGTGCGGTTGCTCGCTCGCTCATAACAGCAGACGTAGGCACGCCGGGGCGGGACGGTGCCGCTGTCGTTGAAGGCAGCGCGCTCGGCGCGGCTGGGTTCATCCAACGTGATGGTCTCGAAGAATGAATTAGGGTCCAGACCAGCCTGCGCCCGGATGCAGGCAGCGGCGGCGGCGATTTCTTCGGCGAAGAGCGGTTCCAGTGGATGGTCAGGCATAGTGTCTCGGGATGCTGTGGGGTCAGAACTGACAGGCCACCACGCTCCCCCGAACCGGCGCAGGGGTCAAGGGACGAGCTGGCGCAGGCAAGCGCGATGCGGGCTATGAGGATTTTGGCTCAGGTTTTCCACCCTGGCTCGAGCGCCTCGACCTTGCGGATCAGCGCAGGCCACTCTGGGTGACGCTGCTTTGCGCCGGCCTGGGCGGAGCCACCCTCGAACTGCTGTCGGCAGTTGACCATGATCGCTTCGGGGATCGGGATCACCCGGCCCGTCGCCATGGCTGAGAGCTGGACTTCGGTGTTACGGATGAAGGCGAGGTGCCGGACGAAGGCCCAAGCGCAGTCGGGGCCGGCGGTGATCAGGCCGTGATGGCGAAGCAGCAGCGTGTGGTGCGCCTCGCCCATGGCCGCGACCAGCCTCGGCCCCTCGGAACCATCGAGCACGATGCCTTCGAAGTCGTGATAGCCGACGCGTTCGAAAAACTGGCAGCCCTCCTGGGTGACAGGCACGCAGGGAGCGTCGGTCGCCGACAGCGCCTGGCTGATGGGTTCGTGGGTGTGGATGATGCAGTGCAGGTCGGCGCGCGCGCGGTGCAGCGTCGAATGGATCGTGTATCCGGCCAGATTGACCGGCCACGGGCTATCCGAAATCTTTTCACCGGACAGCGTAACCCGCACCAGATTGCTGGCCGTGATCTCGTCGTAACGCAGCCCGAAGGGGTTTATCAGGAAGTCATCCGTGCCCGGGACCCGCAAGGTGATGTGATTGTAGACGATGCTGGTCCAGCCATAGAGCTCGACCAGATGATAGGTCGCCGCTAGCTCCAGTCTGGCCTGCCACTCGGCCACGTCCATGCTGCCCGGCGCCGGGGGAAGGTCGGCGATTGCGTCGAGGAACGTGCCCATATCAGTCACCTGCTTGCCAGTTTTGTGCCGTGTACGTGTGACACGAGCAGGCGGTTGCGCCAAGGCAGTTGCGCCTGCGGCGCTGTCCGCTGGGCTGCAGGCCCATTCTGATCTGACAGATGTCTGGCGGGCCGCAGCGTTCTTCGCAGCCAGCGCAGTAAGCGATATGCTGCGCACAGCGGCGTTGGACCATCAGCGCCGGTCACAGAGGAATGTGGCGTGCTCCAGCTTTACTACTTTCCGATGGTAAGTCCGCCTGATCCTCGATGAGAAGCGGGTCGACTTTACCGCCCGGGTGCTCGACCGCGATGCGGGTGACCTGCTCACACCCGACTATCTGCGCTTCAACCCCAATGCCGTGGTGCCGACGCTGGTCCATGACGGCCACGTCGTCATCGAATCATTGATCATCATGGCCTACATCGACCATGCCTTTGTGGGACCGGCGCTCTCCCCCGGGGATCCGCTGGGCCGTGCGCGCATGCAGATGTGGATGAAGCAGGCTGATGAAAAGTATCTGCCCTCGATAGGCGCGGTGACCTACGGCACATTCCGGCGTCGGGAGATCCTCGAACAACACGGTGATCATCTCGAGGCCTACTACAGCGATATACCCGACCCCGACCGCCGCGCGCAGCGCCGGTCCGTGGTCGAGCAGGGTATTCGGTCACCCCATGCCCGACAGGGTATTGTCACTCTGCAGCAGATGCTAGTCGACATCAAAGCTGCCGTCAGCGATCAACCCTATCTATGCGGGGCGGCGTACAGCCTCGCTGACGCCTCGGTGACGCCCTTTGTCTCGCGCCTGAATGAGCTCGCGCTGGACTGGATGTGGGCGGACCTCCCCGGCGTGCGCCGCTGGTGGGACCGGATCCGGGCACGGGCATCCCTCGATGCCGTCTTCGGTGCCTTTCCCAACCCGGACCGGATCCGCCGCCTGCGGGAAGCCGGGCTGGAGGCACGGCCAGCGGTCGAAGAGATCCTGTTAGGCGCGGCCTAGCACCCGGCCACAGCCCGGCTCTCTGCTGCCATGTTGACGGGTACGTGATGGGACTCCTCGCCGGGCTGGACCGCTTCGATGAGGCGGGCCAAGTTGAGGTATTCGGGGAGAAGCTGATGGCGAGTTATCGGTTAATGCGGTCGCAGTACCGTGATGCTTGAACTGCCAACTGAAGCCATGGTGTGAATGTCGTTTATACCGATGGATTTTCTAATCGAGCTTCATTGATTAACCGGGAACTTCCGCGCCTCAATATGGTGTGAGTAATCGGGTGCGCTTTAGAGATGATAGTACCGTGGCGCACAACCGCCAGACGATGGGCGCGCAATCGAATGGCCTCAATTTTGTCGTCTGCCTGCAAAATAATGAAATTCGCATCGCATCCCTTCGCGAAGCCATAGCCAGATAGTCCCATGATCTTCGCTGAATTCACGGTCACTGCATCAAAACACCAATCCATATCGGCGCGACTAGAAAGCTGCCCAACGTGAAGCCCCATAAAGGCGACATCGAGCATGTCGGCCTTACCAAGGGAGTACCATGGATCCATCATGCAGTCTGAGCCGAAACCGACCGTAATTCCTGCATCGCGCAACTCACGAACACGGGTCTGCCCGCGGCGTTTTGGATAAGTATCGTGGCGGCCTTGCAGCATGATATTTATCAACGGGTTCGGAATCGCATGAACGCCGGCTTCTGCAATCAGTGGAATTAGTTTTGATACATAGTAGTTGTCCATTGAATGCATTGACGTCAGGTGTGATCCTGCAACTCGTCCCTGCAATCCCAGCCGCTGGGCTTCATAAGCCAGTGTTTCGATGTGACGGCTGTGCGGATCGTCGCTTTCGTCGCAGTGCATATCCACCATCAGCCCCCGCTGTTCTGCAATCTCGCACAAGAGCCGCACACTTTTCGCCCCTTCAGACATCGTGCGTTCGAAATGCGGGATACCCCCCACCACATCTACTCCCATTTCCAGTGCTCGTATCGTGTTCTCCATGGCCGTTGGATCGCGGAGTAAACCGTCTTGCGGAAACGCTACCAACTGCAGATCAAGAATATCCTTAACCTTCTCGCGGACCTCTAACAGGGCTTGGACCCCCTTGAGTTCGTCATCACAAGTGTCCACGTGGCTTCGAATGGCTCCGATACCCTTAGCCGCAGCTAAGTCACAATAATTCAACGCGCGCTCGATGATGTCATCTACTGATTGGATCGGTTTCAATTCACCCCATAGTCCGATCCCTTCAAGCAAAGTCCCTGAAACATTTGTGCGCGGGGTCCCAAGGGACAACGTTGCATCCATGTGAAAATGCGGGTCGACAAAAGGCGGAGATACCAGATAGCCCTCTGCGTCGATTGTATCCCTCGCCTCTCCGGTGATGTTGGCTTCGACAGCAACGATCTTTCCGCCGTTACAGGCGATATCAACGCCTATCCGACCATCCGTCAGGTTGGCGTTTTTGACGATTAGATCGAACATAGCAGTCTCCTAGCGTTGACCTTTGAACCAAGGTGTCAGCAATGCTCTTGGATAATCTGCAGAGCGAGCAGCAATGACAAGGGCGACAATCGACAGAATATAGGGAGCCATTAGGAACACCTGGCCTGGAACGGCCGCTCCCATTTGGGTTTGTAACCGCACTTGCAGCGCGTCAAATGCCCCGAAAAGAAGCGCTCCTAGCAGCGCCTTACCCGGTCGCCAACTCGCAAATATGACCAATGCGATACACACCCAGCCCCGTCCATTTACCATACCAAAGAAGAATGCATCGAAGGCCGACATCGTCAGAAAGGCTCCCCCTAAAGCCATAAGCGAGGAGCCGGCGGTAACCGCGCCAATTCTAAGCGCGAAGACAGACAGCCCTTGCGCCTCAACACTATCGGGGTTGTCACCAACAGCCTGTATTGCAATACCAAGCGCGGTGCGGTTCATGACGTACCAGACCGCCACGACCATGAACAACGCCAGCCAGGTCAGCGCGGTTTGCTGGAACAACACTGTCCCAAAAAAGGGAAGATCGGCCAACACAGGAAAATCCAATGGCTGGAACGGTTCGATCCTTGGCGGCGACGATACGTTAGGCAATGCTGTGCGGTAAGAGAAGTAGCTAACCGAGGTGGCGAACAGCGTGATCCCAAGACCACTTACGTGCTGAGAAAGTCCAAGGGGTACTGTAAGAATGGCGTGAAGTAATCCAAAGAATGCACCCGCCAATGCCGCAACCAAAACACCACCCCAAAGGCCTGCACCCAGCCAGACAGCCAACCAGCCGCACATAGCGCCAACGACAAAAATCCCCTCAATACCAAGATTTAGGACCCCTGCTCGTTCGCATAGAAGCGCTCCGAGAACGCCAAAGATTAGCGGTGTCGCGATCCGTAAGGAGGCCGCCCAGAAGCTCTCGCTCAACAGTATGTTAAGGATATCCATCACGATGTCGTATTTCCTTTGTCGGCTCGGATGATGCGGTATTTGGCGATAAAACCTCCGATCAGAACACAAAGCAGCGACATCGACACGACAAGGTCAGCAAGAAAAGACGAAACCCCCATTGCGCGGCTCATAGAGTCCGCGCCCACAAAAACCGAAGCAATAAAAATGGCTGCCACGACCACGCCAATGGGAGAGAGACCTGCAAGCATTGCGACGACGATGCCAGTATAGCCAAAACCAGGTGAAAGATCCGCCGTTAGATAGCCCTTCAAACCGGCCACCTCACTAACACCAGCTAGGCCCGCAAGCCCGCCTGAGATAATAGCAACGCTATACAGTGATCGCTTCACCTTAATCCCCGCATGGCGAGCGGCGACAGCGTTTTCGCCGACTGCACGCAGCTGGAAGCCCCAAACTGAGCGCGCCAGCATGAACTGGGCTACGAGTGCGGCGATCAGTGCAATAATCAAACCGGAATGCACGCGCATCCGGTCCATCAAGCGCGGCAACATGCCTTGATCCAACACGGGAGCGGATTGAGGCCAACCAAGGCCCATGGGATCTTGCAATGGTCCTTCAAGCATCATTTGAACGAAGATCAGAATAATGAAGTTAAGCAACAGGGTGGTGACTACTTCATCAGCCCCGAACCGCGCTTTCAAGAATGTGGGTGCGGCCATTCCGGCCGCTCCAGCCGCTGCACCAAAGACGATAATCAACGGTATGAGTATGAACCCAGCAACATCAAATGCGCCGACACCAACCGCAACAGCAGCCATAGCTCCAAGATAAAGTTGACCCTCAGCCCCGATATTCCAGAGCTTGGCGCGAAAAGCGAGAGCAGCGGCGAGCCCGGTGAAGATCAGAGGTGTAGCGCGTGTCAACATTTCGGAGATGGCAAATACAGAGCCGAAGACGCCCTTGATCATCTGACCGTAGGCAGCAATCGGGTTTGCACCCGCTAATAGTAGGGGAATTGCCGCCAATGCGAGTGAGACAAACGCTGAAAGGACCGGGATTCCGAACTCAAACATTCGCGAGGTTTTACTTCTAGGTTCAATTCGGATCACGCGGCTTCCCCCGCCATCATCAGTCCAATCGCTTCGCGGTCGTGGCTTTTTGTTTCGACTAATTGTCCGTCCCTGATGATCATGATGCGGTCGGCGAGGCCTAGAATTTCATCCAGATCTTCCGAAATCAGCAAGACACCGGCTCCACGTTCTCGTGCCTCCAGAAGTCGGCGGCCGACCTCAGCGGCAGCACCCATATCGAGGCCACGGGTTGGCTGACTGGCCAGAATGACCTTGGGCGCGCGTTCAAAAACTCTCGCCAGAATTAGCTTTTGAATATTGCCGCCTGACAATAAACGTGCGGCTGCGGTGACACCGGGCCCCCTAACGTCATAGCTATGTTCAAGTATGCGGGCATAAGCCTCGATTGCATCTGGCCTGAGAAGACCTCGTGATTGAATATCGCTATCTTCCAAGCGCTCGATCACCATATTCTCCGCAACTGTCATGGCGCCGATAATGCCTTCTCGATGTCTATCCTCTGGAATGCGACCGACACCTGCCGAAATCATGGCTTGGGGCGCCGGCTTAGTAATTTCTTTGCCACCAACTTGAATTGTCCCCTCCGAAAGGGTCATCAGTCCTGATACCACTTGCGCAAGAGCGCCTTGCCCATTGCCGGAAATTCCTGCGATGCCTAGTATTTCATGGGCATGCACTTCAAGGCTTACAAACTCTAGGCTATCGCGCTTGGACCGCCCGGCAACACTTATGTTTTTTAATTGCAGAACTGGGTCGCCAGTAGCAATTTTGGTGCGCTCTACTTTGGGTGATTCAGCACCAACCATCATCCGGGCAATGGCTTTTTCATCTGCCTGAGACGTCGCCATTTCACCCACTTTTACACCGTGTCGCAACACGGCAATCCGGTCAGAAAAGGCCAAAACTTCATGTAGCTTGTGGCTTATGAAAATTACCGAAATACCATCTTTGGTCATGGCCTTGATATTTTCAAATAGCGTGTCTGCCTCTTGTGGTGTCAGAACGGCGGTTGGTTCATCTAGCACAAGAATGTTGGCGTCGCGGTAAAGCGCTTTCAAAATTTCAACCCGCTGCCGCTCTCCTACTGACAACCTGCCCACTGGCGTTGAAAGCGGAGCTTTCAGGCCACTTTTTTCGATAATCCTGTCGATCTTGGATCGTGCCAATCGCGTACTACGCCGCACGGCGAGCAAAGGCTCAGCCCCAAGTGTAATGTTGTCTAGGGCATTAATATTTTCAGCTAAAGTAAAATGCTGATGCACCATCCCAATGCCCGCCGAGAGCGCAGCCAGTGGGTGGCCAAGTTGCAAAGGGCACAATTGGCCATTCGCGTCGGCCACATCAATCGTGCCAGAGTCTGGCAGATAGTGCCCGAACAACATGTTCATTAGTGTGGTTTTGCCAGCCCCGTTCTCTCCCAAAAGGGCCAGTACTTCGCCACGCTCTAAGGTCAGACTCACATCGGCATTAGCAACAACAGAACCGAATTTTTTAGAGAGCCCATTCAGGCTGAGAACAATGTTTGACATAGTTGGATGAATGGGCTGGCGTCTCCGCCAGCCCAAACGGGTCTAGTTGTCAGATACTGGACGCTCGTCGTTCACGTTCACACGGAAAAGGCCATCCATAATCTCCGCTTCACGCTCTTTGACCTTAGCCACGACTTCCGCCGGGACCAGGCTCTCATCTAATACCAGCGATCCGCCGCCGTATGCCATGAAGCTGTACTGACCATAGTCAGCTGCTTCAAAGTTGCCTTTTGCAACATTTGCAACGGCCTTATCGATGGTGGCCTCCATATGCCAAAGCGCCGAAGCCATGATCGTCCCAGGGTAGTCGCCTGACGTGTCAATCACGTTGCCGATAGCCTTCACGCCACGTTCTACCGCCGCATCAGAGACACCAAAGCGCTCGGCATACATGATGTCAGCTCCAGCATCCATCATCGCAAATGCGCTTTCCTTAGCCTTTGGTGGATCATACCAGCTGTCGATGAAGTTTACGATGAACTTAACCTCAGGGTTTGTCTCGAGGGCTCCGGCCATGAAGGCGTGCATCAGTCGGTTCACCTCAGGAATGGCGTAGCCACCAACCATGCCGATCACGTTAGAATTTGTTGCCGCTCCTGCGACCATGCCGGAAAGGTAGGACGGCTCGTGAATCCAGTTATCAAAAACCGAAAAGTTTGGTGCAACGGGGCCGAAAGATGAGCCCATAAGAAACGCTGTATTCGGGTAGTCATTGGCAACCTTGCGCGCCGCTCGTTCCAGGCCAAAGACTTCGCCGACGATTAAGTGTGAGCCTTGCTCGGCATATTCCCGCATGACACGCTCGTAGTCGGTATTGGCGACATTCTCCGAGAACGTGTAATCAATATCGCCACGATCAGATGCAGCGTTGAGCGCTTTGTGAATGCGACTGATCCACTGTTGTTCGACCGGCAACGTGTAGATTGCCGCGACTTTGACTTTCTCAGCCGCAGCAGCACCGGCAGCCAGCAGCGACGAGGCTGCGACCAAACCGGCGAGTAAAATCCGTCTTGATACATTTGTGATTTTCATTTTCTCTCTCCTAAGTCTATTGAAATCAGTGCATTTTTCCATGAATTCGTCAACTGTATGTAGCCCCCACCCCAACCTAGTGCTCTCGTCGGGAATGCCGGGAGAGGGTAAACCCAAGGGTAGACCGCGGGGGTCTCTTGAAGGGCGCTAGGGGGGTCGCTAAGTCTAGATATCGGGTTGGCGTTAGGTCTCTTGAGGGGCGCCATTGGGCGCAGCAAGCACCACCCCCACGTTCACCCATGGTTAACCCACCGATATCCAGCGGTATTCTCAATGATGGCCGCACGAGGGACAGCCGATGAGAGCGTTTATTATTGTTGTGGCAATTTTAATATTTTCCTCTTCGAGAGCCGTAAGTGAGCCACCTTATTCCGGCACTATATTTGTTGATCCTGACATCATTACCCAAACGGATGAGTCTGCTTTTGTAGGTCTGGAATATCGGGGCTTGGGCACCGAAACGGGTTATGACCGTCGCCTAGGCGGTGCATGGGTAACAAATGAATTCTTCATTTTCGATGTTGCGTATCATGACAAGCACGGAACGCGGGTTCGGGTGAACACTGAGTTCAGCACGCCCGAGAAGGCTGAAAAGGAAGCAATATTTTATGCTGAGGCAGTCGGGCGTTTACCAAGCATACTTCTTCGCGATCTCGATACAATAACCATACATGCTGGCAACGAGGACTATGGCGGTGGGAATCGCGATATTCTTATTCATACATGGCGAACACGATCTTACCTTGCAGACGGGATCCTTGAAGAGACCCTGTTTCATGAAGCCTGCCATACTTCGCTCGATGAATATCTCTATGCTGACCCCGATTGGGCTGAAGCGAGGCACAGCGACCCAGAATTCATTTCGGAATATGCAAGAGACTATCCACTCCGAGAGGATGTAGCGGAGAGTTGTCTAATGGCCTTTGCAATTCTCAATCGACCCGACCGTATCTCATCGACCACCTCTCGGCTAATCAGTGAAGCAATGCCACGGCGGATTGCTTACTTCGACAAGTTCGTAGAGTTCGATAACGAGGCTTTTGCTGCGATAGTGTCTGAAACCGATGCAGAGGTTAGGACCATACCATCTTTGGCCTGTGTTCAAGGGGAAGCAATTGGCTCGCTTGCCGGTGGTTACGAAGTCAGCATGCGCATCCGAAATGACACCAATTCAGATCTTCAGATCTCCTGGCTGGATTGGCAGGCACAGCGCATCCAGTACCACAGCCTCAGTGCCGGTACTTCAGTCATGCAGGCTACCTTCACTAAACATCGTTGGGTAGCCACCAATGCAGCTGGTGAATGCATTGCGATCGTAGAGCCAAAAGAAGACGGTACGTGGGTGATTAAATAGGAAGCTTGGACGTGGAGCCGCCCAATGATCTCGAGGGGCAGCTTTCGGAACATGAAAGGCGAGTTCGACTTCGACGCTCGAGTTGGACAAATAGTACTCTGTTAAGTGCGAGGCGTGCGCAAACCAGGATCAGGCGCCATTTCTACCTGACTTTCGGATTGACGCAGGAGGACTCACGCGAAAAAATGCTGTGAAAACAATAGTTTATATGGGATTTAAGGAGGGAAAGTGGTGCTGGCTGCACCAGATGGTTCTTCCATAGAGACCCAGAGTAACCCTAGTTCCCAATGATCTCAGGGCTCTAGCTGCCCCTGCCGGTACTCTCAAGCCTCCTTCGTGTCCTACCGCCCCTATAGACCCCCAAGCCTCCCCTGTCCTCCAGCGACACAGACGACATCCTTCCAGGACCGAGGGGGTACCGGGGGACATCCTGGTTCAGGGCCATGGTGCGGATGCAGGCGTGAAACCAGATGGTGTCAGCGATCATGCGGGTCCGCCTTTCAAATACTTACGCTGCAGACCGACCTTAACACCCTGTTTCGCCGACGCTAATCCATGGAACCGAGCCGTTTTTGGGTTGCCCAGTGGCAAGCCCCTGAAGCTTATCGAGACCGATCGTGCCCCACAGGGACGCAAGCTGGCGTGGTGGCTTGCGTCCCATTATTTTTTTTATGCGCCCCATACCGAGCGCGGGTTCAGCAGGCCCCTTTTTCCTCAGCCGCGCGGAGAGATTGCAACAACTGTTCTGCATTGTGAGCAATCATTGCCGCATAGGTCGGTGCCGGACCGTCGACGTCTGAAAGAGCCCCAGTAAACAGCGTTCCTCCGACTGACAAGCCGGTTTCGCTGGCGATCTGTTGAATGATTCGGCTGTCTGCCAAGTTTTCAATGAAGACCCCGCCGATGCCGCCACTGCGCACCTGCTCGATCAGCGCGGCGACATCTCGCGCCGAAGCTTCACTGGCCGTGCTAAGGCCCTGAGGCGCTGCGAACTGCAGGCCGTATTCGGCGCCAAAATACTGGAAGGCGTCATGGGAGGTAATCACGGTACGGCAGTTCTCACTGATAGCGGCAAATTCAGACTGCAAACGGGCGTCCAGCTGTCCGAGTTCAGCGATGTACGTGTCCGCTCGGGCCCGGAAGTCAGCTTCATGTGTAGGGCTTTCGGCTGAAAGTGCTTCGGTGATGTTTTCGACGTAAACGGCTGCAAGCTTCAGGCTTTGCCAGGCGTGCGGGTCATACTCACCGTGGTGGTGCCCGTGGTGGGCATCGCCGTGGTCGTCGTGGTGATCATCCTCATCGCCGTGGTCGTCGTTGTGATCATCCTCATCGCCGTGGTCGTTGTGATGATCGTCCTCATCGCCATGGTCGTCGTGGTGATCATCCTCATCGCCATGGTCGTCGTGATGATCGTCCTCATCGCTGTGGTCGTCGTGATGATTGTCTTCATCGCCATGGTCGTTGTGGTGATCATCCTCATCGCCATGGTCGTCGTTGTGATCATCCTCATCGCCGTGGTTGTCGTGATGATCGTCCTCATCGCCATGGTCGTCGTGGTGGTCGCCGCCACCTTCTTCGAACCCTGAAGCGTCGATGCCCTTTGTCGCCTCGATGATTGCACCCTCATAGCCGGATGCATCGATCAGCCGCTCCATCCAGCCTTCGAATTCGAGACCATTTACAATCAGAAGATCAGCGCTGCTTAGCCGTCGGGCATCAGCGGGGCTCGGGGTGAAGACGTGGGTATCCTCATTGCGGCCCACCAGCGACGATACAGTCGCTTGGTCGCCTGCGACCTGCTCGACCATGTCCTGCAGGATCGAGAAGGAGGTCACCACCTCAAGTCTTTGGGCGTGCACGGGTACAGTTGCGACAACTGAACTCGAGAACGCACTTGCAGCAAGTAGAGCGAATTTTCTGCGAAAAATCATTGGGTTACCTTTGGGTTTTTACTGTTTGAGGAAATCCAGCCGCCCTCACGCCCGATGAACAGGGATATGAGATACATCAGACCAGCTGTCAGGATGATCGCCGGGCCGGAAGGGACACTGAAGTGGAACGACGCGAGCAGTCCAAGAAGGCTGGAGGCGGCGCCGATGAGAAATGCGATGAGGATCAGTGTGCCCACGCTGCGTGCCCAGAAGCGTGCTGTCGCTGCTGGTAACAGCATGATCCCAATGATCATCAACGAACCCATCGCATGAAAGCCTGCGACCAGATTGAGGACGACCAGCGCCAGAAATGAATAATGCCCGATCGCGCCAAGCCGGCTCAGCGAAGCCAGAAACTGCGGGTCGACGCTTTCCATCAGGATCAGACGGAACATCAGCGCTAGTGAAAGCATGGTGAATGTCGTAACGCAGCATAGAAGGAGTAGAGCCCCATCATTCAGCGCAAGAACTGATCCGAATAGAATGTGGATTAGATCGATGTTGTCACCGCGAATGGAGATGATAAGAACGCCAAGTGCCAGCGAAATCAGGTAAAAGGTCGCGAGGCTCGCGTCTTCTTTAAGTATCGTAGTCCGGGCGATTAGACCGGACAGGAGGGCCACCACGAAGCCGGCAATAATCCCGCCGAAGGTCAGGGCCGAGAGCGAAAAACCGCCCACGAGATATCCGATTGCAGCCCCCGGCAGAATGGCGTGTGCCATGACGTCGCCCGTCAGACTCATCCGCCGCAGCATCAGGAATACCCCGAGCGGTGCAGCGCCGGCAGCAATGACCAGACAGCCGAACATAGCGCGGCGCATAAATTCAAATTTCACAAAGGGCTCAACGAACAGCTCCAGCATCAGGTGTTGACCTTCGAGCAGGAATGAAGTTCGTCAGCACAAGCCTCGCACATCCGACTGGCAAGCTGAGTATTTGCGCCTGTCAGCACTTGTCGGGTCGGACCATGGGCAACCAGTTCCCGCGCAATCAGCAGTGTCTGCGGGAAATGCGCACGAACGGTTTCCTGATCGTGAAGAACAGCGAGGATAGTAATGCCATCAGAATGCCATTCCTTGATGACCCTGATCAGGTCGATGAGCGTCTTTGTGTCGACTGCATTGAATGGTTCATCGAGCAGTATCAGCTTGCCTTTCTGTAGCAGCAGTCGTGCGAACAAAGCCCGCTGTAGCTGCCCGCCTGATAGCTGACCGATCATTCGGCTTTCAAGGCCGGCCATACCGACAGCCTCGATCGCCTCTTCGACTTCGGTGCGCTGGCGCCTGTCGGGCGCACCAAAGGGCCCAAGCTCGTTCCAGAGTCCCATGGTGACAATTTCCTGCACCGAGATCGGGAAGTCGCGCTCGATGGTCGAGTGCTGGGGCAGGTAAGCCACTTCCGACCGCTTCAGCGCTCCGAAGGAAACCCGACCGCGAAAAGGCTGTACTTCCCCAACGACGGTTTTGAGGAGTGTCGACTTGCCAGCGCCATTCGGCCCCACAACCGCCGTTAGCGACCCAACAGCAAGATCGGCATTCAACCCGAGCAGGGCCGGGATCGCGCCGAAGTTCACAGATAAATCAGAGAGTTGTAGTGCTGCGCCCTGCACCATTAACTACCCTTCAACAGGAGCGCGTAACCGACCCAGATCGGTAAAGCGAGGACAATCGCAAACACCAGTCGCAAGAGGGCGCTGCGGTGGCTCAAGAACAGGAAGAACGTCATTTTCCCGAATCCCAGTTATTGGGGAACGTTGCTCAGGATACTGAGCCAGCCCCTAAAATGTTACAATATAACATTCAGTAGATAGAAATCCGGTTGTCTAGAGAATTCCTGTGCTCAATAAAGATGGCTGACCTGCGTTTGTGGTCGAAGTTGGCTGGGAACAGCTCAGTCATGGGACAGAGTGAGGCCCGCTTCACAGCCCGGTGGAAACCTGTTCGCTGATCTTGCTGTCGAGAAGTACGAGCTGGAAAAGCACAATCTGAAGAACGATGGCCAAAGTGGTCGCTGGTTCAGCCCGCTCAAGCACCATGTCATTCTGTCACTGGGCAACGTGCCGATCTTGGAAATCGATCAGTTCAAAGTACGAGATGCCCTCGCTCCGATCTGGCGGGAGGAGACTGACACCGCACTTAAGGCTCTCAACCGCACCCGCATGGTGTTCCGACACGCTGCAGCAAAGGGGTTGGCCGTTAATCTGAACGCTGTTGAGCTAGCCCGCGAGCTGCTGGGTTACCAGAGCCATTGGGTCAAACACCTCGAGGCAATGCCGTGGCGGGACGCGCCTGCGTTCTATCAGTCGCTTCCTTACGAAGGTCGGATACACCTCGTGCTGAAGCTCACGATCCTGACCGGTGTCCGTCCCGGGGTCGCGCGGGGGTGCAACGAGCAGCCTGAGGTCAACACGAGTGGCCCTATGGGCAAGCTGCTCCTGGATGTGCTCCGGGCTGTCGCTGAGTTCGAGACGGGCCTCCGTCGGGAGCGCCAAATGGAGGGCATCGCCAAGGCCAAAGCGGCTGGAAAGTACAAGGGTGGTCAGCCGATCAAACTCGAGAAGGTGGAAAAGTTAAGGGTGTTGGTGGAGGAGTATGGGGTCTCCAGCGCAGCTGCGTCTCGAGAGGTCGGCATCAGCCGGGTCACTGCGCACAAGTACTTGGTAGGCTGATGTTTGGTAAGGGTCATCACTGACAACAGGCCAGCAGCTTCGAGACAAATCCCCAAATGCAAACAGGGACCACGCCGTAACGCAGTCCCTGCTGAGGTGTCGGGCGGGAGAGGATTGTCAGGAGTAACGCTTAGACGTCGTCACCGCCGGGGCTAGCAGAGCCGGCGATGCTATCGAAAGTTATGATGTGTGGACCGAAGGTAGGACGCTCGATCTCAGAGACAGTGCAGCGCTCAGGGTAGATCACGCAGTAATCAAACGTCTTTGCTGCGTTTACTTCTCCCGTGGTGGTCGTGTAGGTACCTTCTCTGCCAGGGTCGGGGGTGCCACCGATCAGTGCAGCGATCAGACCGTACTCGATAGCCGTCGCAGCCTCGGGCTTTGGACCTGGGCTGTCGTTCGGGTTTGCTTCGTCTGTTTCCGACGCTAGCTTGAGGCCGCCACCACTGCGGGTGCCAAAGGATGTGTTGGCTGCAGGTTTTGCAGAAGGCACCCATTCTTCTGTTGGGGAGGCTTTGGTCTGAAAAGGGGCCTGAATCTGATAAGCATGGTGCTTATCAGGTGCGGGAACCTTCACGCGAGGACTTGGGCTCGGGAGTGGTGCAATTGAAATGCTGCTACGGCTGCCAGTGTTCATGGAAGCGCCGGCCTGTTGCAGGATATTTGAACCCTTTTCAGTCACGACCGATGGGAAAGTGGTTCCAAGGTTGATCGTCATGCGTTGCTGAGCAGAGGCGTTGGTGGAGAGGGCTGCAACAGACAGAGCAGCGGCGAGCAGAGCGATAGCGGTTTTCATCAGGAGAGTTCCTTTAGGTCTGCTTGGTGTGTTTTGTGAGCTCAAGCTAACCAGAGGTCCTGTGACGGTCAGAAACGCTGTGTGTCAGAATGTAACTGTTGGTGTGGCTTAGCCCAGCGGACTAACCCCGGTGCCGTGTACCGTCACGGACAGCTTCTTGCCTCCACACTTCGAGCACTTTAACCGGCGCATCACCTGGTCAGACGGCACGTCGCCGTAGCCGTCCCGGACCAGCCGCTGGAACGGCACAAAGCCAGTGTGCCGGCAGTCACTACACGCCGCGCCAAAGAACAGGCTCGGGCTCTCGCATATGGTCGGCGACGTAGAAACTCGCGACACCACGTGAGCACGGGAAGTGCCCAACACCCCCCCGTCTCGCAAAACGCCGGGGGTAGCTGCTATGGCGCAGCGCCGCGGACGCCGGTTGAGGCAACGTCAGCCCACGTCAAACCGTCAGGTCGTCAGGGAAGTATACGTAAAGCTCGAACTCACTCCCGTCGTACCCATTGAAGTACAGCTTGCCGTCGAGGGCGTGCATGTCGGTGGGATATGTACTGTCGCCGCTGCCGCTTTTATCTGCACTGGCTACCTTCGTTGTGGTGCCGGCGTCGGGGTCGTAGACGTAAAGCTCGTACTGACTGCCGTTGTTCCCGCGGAAGTACAGCTTTCCGTCAAGGGCGTGCATGTCAACAGGGTTAGTACCACCGCCGCTGTTTAGGTCAGCTCCAGGATGGAGACCGTCTACCAAGAACGTCAGTCCCGCAAACGGATGAAGAGTTTCTGTAGAGGAACCTGTGCCCGGCTCTGCAACCGTTTCACTGGTCTCGGTTTCTGAGGTGTCAGAGCCGGCCAGCGCAAGGCCTAAAAGAAGGCCGCCGCCAGCCCCGCTCGCACCAACGCCTGCAGCAGCAGCTACCGAAACCATGGTCGGCGAGCTGTCGCTGAGATCTTGGGCCAGCTCATGACGCTGAATATCAACCTCTTCAAACAGCCTCGGCGCAGTCCCTCACCTGACCGCAGCAACGAAGACGTTTGTGTGCCAATGATCGTGCCATCGCTCGACCGCACCGGAAAAGCATCAGAAATGAGATGTGTTTGAAGCGCACCGACAAAGTCTAGTTGGTGCAGTACCACGGCCGCGAGATCATAAACGACCAGGATCAACCCGCCCTCGAGCTGCATGAACTGTTCGGGGCGGAGATTGAATTGCTCTCCATTGCGATTGGAAACCACAAGACTGCCGTCACTCAGACGCTGATAATGATGTGGCAAGATGAGTGTTTGCAGCTGTTGCCCTTCGGCTGAGGCGAGCTCGGACCAACCCACAGGCCCTGCGGACAAGCCAAGGGCAACCGTCACGGTAGCACGCTGGCGGCGCGGGATCGTTGGTATACGAACCAGAGGGCTCAGAGCAGACATCAGATGCAACCCATGTGTGGCGCATAAAGTATGACGCTGCCGGTCATGGGTATGAACCACAAGGGCGCGTAATGTATTTCGCCGTTATGTGGATGTTGGGGACATCTAGATCGTCGACAGCAGTCACGGCATGTACCCGGTCGCGGTAACAGCAGGGGACATGGCGAAAATTGTGGCTCACCTAACAGACCAACGCATCAGCCCGACACACCGCACCAAGGCACTCAAACGCGGCGGCTGGTCGATCGGCAAAATCAACGGCAAACGGGTCTACTGGCGTGGTGACAGCAAGCCGAACTACATCGACGAGGACCTGCTAGGCGAGGCGTGCAGTAGCTAGCGTTACACGGGGTCGTCTTAGCTGGCGGCCCCATCGCTACGGTCGTGGACGCGGTGGACGCCCGTTTCCATTGTCGTTTTTGGCAGTAACAGCGGTTCTGTAGAACCTATTCTCAAAAATCAGCGTACATAGAGGCGTCCACGGCGTCCACGGCGTCCACGGCGTCCACGGCGTCCACGGCGTCCACGGCGTCCACGGCGTCCACAAGGCTGCGCAATAGCGGGTGCCCTCGGCGTTTTTGCGAGACGGGGGGGTGCTCACGGCGCGAGCGATGCTTACGTGCAGTCGCGAGTGTCTACATTCCCGACCATATCCGAATGCCGGAGCATGTTCTTTGGCGCAACGTGTAGCGACTGCTGGCACACCGGTTTCGTGCCGTTCGAGCAGTTGGCCCAGGACGGCTACGGAGACGTGCCGTGTGACCAGGTGATGCGCCGGCTGAAGTGCTCGAAGTGTGGAGGCAAGAAGCTGTCCGTGACGGTACACGGCACCGGGGTTAGTCCGCTGGGCTAGGCTACACCAACCGTTATATTCTGAAGCAGGAAGTTTCCCGCTTTTGATCCGTTGAGGCGAAATGATGGGACACAATGCAGTCACATTTGACGTGCCACATTTGGCGGTAATGTAATTCTATTGATTGACTAGATTAAGGAAAATGAAATGCTCGGAAAACATGTAGGCTCGATGAAGGGCCAAACTGAGGTGAAGGCAATACCAAGCGAATATGGTATGCCTAAGCTCGAAACGACTGGTGCAGGTGAAGGCACTCTGCTGGGGCATCCAGTTCAGTTCATGGCCACCTATCAGGCCGAAATGCAGCCTGATGGCTCCTTCTACGGCGAGTGTCCTAACTCCGGTGTGATTTTGTCACAAGCTGGCGCTGCAACCTATCGTGCTACCGGGGCAGGTCATCCCACTGAAGATGGCGGATCAAAGTTTCGTGGTGCGGTATACTTTGCAAGCCACTCTGAAGCCTTCTCTGAATTGAACGGCAAGGCGTGCGTCTACAGCTGGGATGTTGACGCTAACGGCGTGGCGTCCTGGGAAATTCACATTGTGGATTGATCAATTTGTGGTCTTAGAGCGGTGCATCGCTTGGAGGCTCAACTCCAGGAAGCGTCATCGCTAGCACCAACCTTGTCTTCCGACCGATCAGCGGGGAACACGTTACGACGTGATCCCTGTTTGCCAGCTGCACTGTTAATCACGTAACGGAAGAGTAATAAATTCCGGTCTATGCTAGTCAGCTAATGAATAGATCCTTGGCGGCTTGTCGTTAGATGGAGCCCCTATCGTTGAAAGGAATTCTAAAATGACACCGAAAGAGATTGTCCAATCTGCTTATGATTGCTTCGCAACTGGCGATATGGAGACCTTCGCCTCGCTATTTGCTGAAGATGCCACCATTGTTGTGAATGGCATGCACAAGTTTTCGCGCACCTATAATGGCATTGGTGATTGGATGGCTAATCATCTTGCTCATCTGCCCAGCCACTACCCAGGCCTGAGTGTGGTTCCACTGCACATGGTTGAGGAAAATGGTCACGTTTTTGTACATGCCCACCTGACCGCTGACGGTTTAGACAGCTACTCTGGCCACTACGACATCATCGAAGACGGTAAGATCAAGGCTTTCCATATTTTTGATGATAGCCAGAAGATCGCACACGCAATGAAGGCTCTGTAAGGCTGCGGCTACAAAAACCTGCGTGTACAACGCACAAAGTGGCAGGGACTGCGTTTCGGCGTGGTCCCTGTTTGCTGTTAGTCCGTCGGCCCAGTCTTACTCTTCCTTGATTGGCGCTAAAATGCAGTGTCCGATGGCGTTTAAGCTGGAGCATCATCCAAGCAGACACAGGATCCCTATCCAATGAACCCCATCGAATACTTCTACGCCGGTTACTCAGGCTATGCGTATCTTGGATCTCGCCGGTTCATGGAAATTGCAAACGCGGCCGGCCGTGCGATCAGACATCGCCCCTTCGACTTGCGCTATCTTCTCGATCACAACGGCAGCCAGCCCTTTGATGAGCGCAGTGAAGCTTACGGCGCCTACCACTTTGTCCGCCAGATCGAGCGCTGGTCAGAATACCGCAACATGCCAGTCGCACGGCTTAATCCAACGTACCATGGCAACACGATCGATCCGTCGAACAAGATGCTGATTGCTGCGGTGGAACTGGGACACAACATTGACGAGCTTTCCTGCATTATGATGGAACAGCACTGGCGCTACGACGTCGATCTTGCAGACCTCAGCGCACTGCAAGAAATCGCAAGGCTAGCCGGCCTGGACCCGGCACCGCTAATGGAGCGTTTAGATGCAGACAGCGTCCAGGCAACCTACGATGCGAACACAGCCGAAGCAGTAAAAATGGGCCTGTTAGGCTCTCCGACCTACATCGTAGATGGCGACATGGTTTATGGGCAGGATCATCTCAGTTTTGTCGAGCGGGCGCTGGAAAAGCCTTTCACACTGTGCATTCCAAATTAGGCCCGACTTCTTCCGTGTCATAGACTTTACACGATACGAGGGTGAGCCCGATGGCCTAGTCTTACTCTTCCTTGATTGGTCGCCCGAAAATCATTGCGATCTCATTTTCAGGCTGCCCCCCAATATTTCGAGGTAAGGGGGGGTATTGGATGTTTAGGGCAACGCCGTTATGTACACTGAGATGTACACCGATCCATCGCGTCACTATCTGACTCATTGCAAAAAAAGAATAAAACTGAGTGAGGTGGTGCGTCTCCTGGGCACCATTGATTGGTCTCAAATCTACAGTAACCGACTTTGTCCCGGCACGTCTGCTTATGTGACCGGAGGGGCGGTCGGTCATGCGCCCGGTCATTGAGCCAGTCGAGGCAGCTCATGCTGCGCGTTGAAAGTCCCTGTCAGCATAGCCGGCAACCAGAATTGCTCTCTTTCAATCCTCAGAAACTTATATAGTACTATAACGGTACTATATTGGTACCATAGAGGGATAAGGTCAAAGAGATGGGTATTCGATTTCCGATTGTGAGACCCGTGCGCCCGATCGAACCAGTACCAGAGCGGTACAGGCTCAATCTGTTTCTGGATCGGCATGGGTTCACAAACACGAAACCAATGATAACGGTTTTGGGCATCCGGGAGCGATACGGGTGCACTCATTTTGCTGCGGCAACGGTCTGCCTTTCGTGCTTTGCAAAACAATCGAAGTATCGCCAGGAAGTCCGAAGTTATCTGCGCTTTGCACTGAGCGATGAGTGCATCGAAAGACCAGAGTTGAGGCTCGCGTTTCAACAGAATGCTGGCCATTGCTAGAACCAAGCCCGGCCGGCAGCGCCTAGTTAGTGGCCAAAGGGTCAGGCTGTAACTGCCGCAAGGGCAGGCGCCCTGAGTGTCAGCGGCGGGTGAAGAAGCTCCAAAGCCAGTCATCGGCGCTGTGGCTGTCAATCTCGAACTGCAACCAGACGTGACCCTGGCCGTGGACCCGGTAGACCACGAGGCCGACGTTTTCATCGACGCTGCTTTCCGCTGAGCCAGCCACGCCAAAGACCCGGCGTTCGACGGCACCTGCAACGAGCCCCAGCCCGGGGCGCTCGGTCAGGGTCAGCAGGCCACTCCAGTGCGTGGTGATTGCATCAAGCGAAAGTCCGCCCTCGCCGCCGGTCAGGGGCAGCACACCATCCGCCGTGCCGTGGAACACCGCCAGACGCGTCCGGCCCTCAGGCTGACAGGTCGCGGCGGTACCGGCCAGCATGGTTCCCGCGTGGATGCCGACGGCGGCAAACCGCGCCGCACGATAGCAGGCCAGCGCATAGGCCATCATCCCGCCATTGGAGTAGCCCACGGCGTAGGTGCGCGCCGGGTCCAGCCGCAGCGGGCCGTCGAGCCGGTCGAGCAGGGCGTCGATGAAGCCCAGATCATCGCTGCTGCTCTTGTTGTTTTCGGAGGCGGGTGCCGGGTTCCAGTGCAAGCTGTCGGCGACCCCCGCGATGGGCAGGCCCTCGGGGTAGATCAGGACAAAGCCGTTGCGGTCGGCCAGCGCCCGCAGGTCCACCCAGCGGGAAAAGTCTTCCGCGCGGCTGCCGTAGCCGTGCAGGGCCAGCAGCACCGGCATCAGCCCGGAACCGGTGCCGCCGGTGGTGGCCTCGGGGCGGTAGACCAGCGCCCGGCGCGCGACGCCGTCGACCTCAAGGCGCCATGCTGTGGTTTCTCCGGCGAGGAAAGCCGCTGGGTCTGTCTCCGCGCTCCCTGTCCCGGACGGGTCCGCCAGCGCCGGGGACAGAAACGCCAGCAGCCCGATGGAGAGCGTGGTCAGGACGATTTGCGCGTTGCGGCTCACGACGGGCGATCCTCCCGGCTCAGAAAGGCCCGCAGCGATGCCGCATTGTCCGCATGCGGCCTGCCATCCTCGCCGCACAGGCTGTTTTCGAAGCCGAGCCGGACGCCGAGACCCTGCGCCTTTGCCGCCGACAGACAGTGGTGCTCCAGCGGGCCGAAGGCGCAGACGCTGGCGTGCCAGCTGTCCCGTGCCGGGTCGGTTTTCAGCGCTGTCAGCAGGGGGGGCAGGTCATCGGGTCTTGCGTCTCGTGGCAGGGCATACTGGCCCAGCACCAGCAACACCTGGTTCTGTCTTGGATGCACGGTGCCGTCGCGGTGCCAGTCCAGCAACTGTGCCACGCAGGCCGGAGCATAAAGGATGTGCTGCAGCTCGATCCCAGCCTCGTCCGCGAAGGCATAGGCCCGCCTTGCAACCTGCGGATCGGCCGCCATCTCACGCACCGCAACGCTCGCGGCGGCGGGTCGGAGCGCCTGCAGGCAGGCAAGCTGCTCGGCTGGCTGGTAGCGCCCGGCGCTTTCCGTCGTGATCTGGAGGCCCAGACCCGGCGCCTGCTCGGCAATGGCCGCCAGGGCGTCCCGATAGCGGTCGGGGTTGAGGCTGTGACCCTGCGCGTCGTCGCGGACGTGCAGGTGAACCGCCGTCGCGCCCTCGAGCTGGCAGGCGCGCGCGGTGCGGGCAAGGTCGGCCGACGTTACCGGCAGTGCCGGATGGTCAGCGGTGGTCCGCCGCGCCCCGTTGGGCGCAATCATCAGGCTGTAGTCGAGGGTATCCGGCATTTCGTTGGTCCTGCTTGCTGCCATCCAGCATGCCCGCGATTGCGGCTGCCGATAAGCCTGTTTCTGCCTGCCAGGGTGACCGCGGTTGATCATCACCGGAGGCTCAAGTAGCGTCGAGCCGGTAATGCAGAGCCCGCGGGCCGGCGGGTTGAGGAAACAATCATGGTGCTGAGCAACCCTGTCGCCGATGTCCCGTTCAACATCACCCGCCTGAGCCACGTGGTGCTGACCAGCTGCGATCTCGATGCCACCCGCTATTTCTATGAGTCCGGCCTCGGGTTGGAGGTGACCGAGCACAGTGACGAGCATCTGTGCCTGCGCGCTATCGAAGAAGTCGCCCACCACTCATTGCGTTTTGACAAGGTTGACCGGGACGGCCCCGGGCAGGTTCGGGCCATCGGCTACCGCATGTTCAGCGACGATGATCTGCGGCGCGCCTTCGACTGGCTGTCGGCGCGGGGGGATAACCCGGCTTGGGTCGAGCGCCCCTTTCAGGGCCTGACCCTGCACGTCGTCGACGCGGTCGGCGTGCCGGTCGAGTTCAGCGCCACCATGCCCGGCCCGGAAAACCGCATGCGCCACTTCCACACCCACGCGGGTGGAAAGCTGGTGTTTCTCGACCATGTGCAGGTCGCGACCCACGACGTGCAGGCCGCCTACGACTGGTATATCGACCTTGGCTTCCGCCTGACCGAGTACACGGCGACCGACGGCTCGGACGAGCTCTGGGGTGTCTGGCTCAAGCGCAAGAACAACACCCAGGACGTGGTCTATTCCAATGGCGCCGGCCCGCGCCTCCACCACCTCGCCTACCACACGCCGGAGATCGCCAACGTCATCCACGGCGCCGATGTGATGGCGTCACTGGGGCTGGCGGACACCATGGACCGGGCGCCGGGGCGGCATGGGATCGGCAACGCCTTCTTCGTCTACTACCGCGACCCCGACGGGCACCGGGTCGAGACCTTCACCAGCCACTACAACGTCATCGATCAGGATCACCCGCCGACCCGCTGGGACCTCAGCGATACCCGGCGGTCCCAGATCTGGGGCTTTCCGGCGCCGAAGAAGTGGTTCTACGAAGCCTCGCAATTCGAGGGCGTCGCGGTCAGTCCGCCGACCCTCGATGCCCCGCCTGTCACCCTTGAGGACTTTCTCGCCAACAGCTAGGAGCAGCATGAAGTTCGGCACCCGTATCCTTGATGGCCAGGAACAGGCCATCGTCCGAGGCGCTGACGGCGCTGTCCGCGCCCTCGCCGACGTGACAGAGGCCGCCGGGCTGGGCCGGATTAACGACGTGCTCGGTCTTGTTCAGGCCTGCGACCAGCAGCCCGACCTGCTGTCCCGCCTCGACCCCGACGCGCTACCGGGCGAAGCCGAGGCGAGCATCGACTGGGCGCCGCCGCTGCCCAACCCGTCGATGATCCTCAACGTTGCCTTCAACAACCGGGAGCTGATGCGCAACGCCCACGTCGATCCTGGCGTCCCCAATTTCTTTCTCAAGCCGCCCTCGTGCATGATCGGTTCGGGCAAGGAGATCATCGTCGACCCGGACTGGGGCGCAGTCATCCCCGAGCCCGAGGTCTGCGCCGTGATCGGCAAGCGCGCTAAGCACGTGCAGGAGGAAGACGCGCTGGACGTGATTTTCGGCTTCCTCATCCACAACGACATCACCAGCCACGGCCTCAAATTCATGAAGGACAGCATCGCCGTGACCTATCCGCCGGATATGGCGCGGCCGGAGTTCTACAACTGGCGACGGCTGCACGGGGAAGAGGATACCGACGCCTACTTCGTCTATCACACGCGGTCAAAGGGCACGGATACCTTCGGCCCCATGGGGCCATGGATCACCACGGCGGATGAGATCGACGACCCCAATGACCTGCACGTTACCGGGCGGCTCAACGATGATGTTTTCACGCAGGACCACACCGGCAACTACCGCTTCTCCATCCAGCGCTGCGTCGCCGAAGCCAGCCAGCACTTCACGCTGCGCCCAGGCGACCTGCTCAGCTTCGGCACCACGGGCAAGGGCAACGACAAGTTTCCCCGCGGTCACAAGAGCGTGCTGATCGGCCAGCAGCAGGGATCGATTTCGATCGAGATTGACCCGCTCGGCCAGCTGGAAAACCCGATCCGGCACCAGAAGGGCGGGGCCTGAATGGTTCGCTCGATCTACGCCAAGGGCGCGGCCCAGCACCTGAACCCCGTGCCCAACGCGGCAGTGCACCGGGGGGTGCTGGTAACGTCCGGGGTGCTGGGTAAGGATCCGGCAACCGGTGACTACGCGCTGGAGACGGCCGAGCAGATCCGCCTTGCCTTCGAGCAGCTGCCCGCGATTCTGGCCGAGGGCGGCGCAGAACTGCAGGATGTGGTCAAGGTCGACCTCTACTTCGCCGACCGGCAGGACCGAGCAATGGCGAATGTGCACTGGGAACGGCTGTGGCCGGACCCCATGCAGCGCCCGGCGCGGCAGGCGCATCAGGTCGATCTGCCCGGTGAGTGCCAGTTCCAGCTGGTGGCGATGGCGGTGCTGGGGTGAATGGCAACGGGATCTACGCCCACTTTGCCCGCTTTTGACCTCGTAGAACTCGAGGACGCATTAGCTGGGTTCAGCAAAGCCTTCGCTGCCTACATGTACTTTGAATGCGGTACGCTGGATCCATAAATCCGGCTTCAGCACTAAGACGTGCGTTGATCGATGTCCGGCGACGGGGGCTTTCCCCCGCCGCTGTCGGGTGTCGAGTAGGTGCTCAGCCGCAAACCGGGCCGATGACCAGCCGCAGACCGGTGTCGCTGTTCACAAACGCCCCCTGATCGTCGAGGCCCTCGCCGGCCTCGTCGATGTCAGCCCGGGTCAGGCCCTGCGCCATCGCGGTTTCAATCAGGGTGCGCGGGCTGATGTCGCAGCCGTTTTCCTCGAAGATCGTTACGAGGATTTGTTCGGGTGTACCGGTCAGGATTTCCGGCTCTACCACCGCCGTGCCCTCACAGCGATTGCCGCTGACCAGCACCAGATTGCCGTCCACGTCGCGGCGTAGCCCGCCCTCCTCGATCATAGAGTCCATGGCATTTTTCATGTCGATCGGGGCGAAGCCGTCCACTGACAAACTGCGGTCGATGTAGTCGTCGAAGGTCAGGCTGCAGTCGTTGTCTTCCAACCAACCGACCAGCACGTCCTCGGCCGTGTCGGGCGCGGCGGCGATGGCTCCGGCAAAAACCAGCACAATTAGGGTGGTCAGGACTTTGGCGTTTCGGCTCATTTTCCGCATCGGCTCTCTCCGGACGGTCAGGCGGGGCGATTGCAACCGCGTCGAGCGACATTTACCTCATTATGCGACCAGATTAGCGCATTCCCCTGCCCAGGGATAGCGTAAGATATCCCCCGATTTTGGCGCCTTGCCCGGGTTTCAGGCTTCGTTCATGAACCAGTCGGGTTCGGCGTTGGCCCCGCACAGAAGAACGGCAACCCGCTCGTCCTTTTCCGGGACATAGGCGCCCGAGGTCAGGGCCGCGAGCGCGGTCGCCGCGCTGGGCTCGACCACAATCCGGCTGGCATCCCACAGCCGCCGCTGCGCCTCGAAGGTGTCGGCGTCGGAGACCACGGCATGGCCGTCGAGCCACTTCTGGGCCGCTGCCCAGCCGCGGTCGCCGATGGCGCTGGCCCCCAGACCGCTGGCGGAGATCCCGCCCGGCATGATCGTGACCTGCTCGCCCTTCTCCCGGCTCGGCGCCATGGACGCCGTCAACTCGGTCTCAACCGCGATGATGCGCAGATCGTCCTGATAGTGGCAGAGGACGCCGCCAATCAGCCCGCCGCCGCCGACCGACACCAGTAAGGTGTCAATGTCGGCCTGAGCCGATAATTCAAGGCCGACCGTGCCCTGTCCGGCCAGCGTAGCATCGGAGTCAAAGGGGTGGATTTCCAGCGCCCCGGTGCGGGCGGCGTGCGCCTGGCAGACGACGTAGGCATCGCTCACCGGGTCGGGAACGGCCACGACTTCGGCCCCGAAGCCACGCATCCGGCGCAGCTTGACCTCGGCTGCGATCGCCGCCGGGACGTAAATGGTCGAGGGGATGCCGAGCGCGGTTGCAGCGTAGGCGACACCGGCGCCGTGGTTGCCGCCAGAGGTGGCCACGACACCGGCCTCGCTGAGTTCGCTGGTCAGCAGATTGTTGAAGGCGCCCCGGAGCTTGAACGAACCCGTTGCCTGCAGGTATTCCAACTTGAAGGTAACCGGATAGCCAAGGCCAAGTGCATCAGCGTCCATCTGCATTACCGGGGTCTTCCGGATGTAGGGGAAGATCCGTTGGTAGGCGGCTTCGATATCTGCGCGACCGATCATGCTACTCGTCTTTCTGTCAACGCGCGGTGACGGATGCCGGGTTTCCGGGGCGTCGTCCGCGAGGGTTCATCGTCCTGTCTGAGGCAACCCAGTTTCAGCGCGCGGTCAAGCCCTCATTCCCGCCATGTTGCTGCCCAGACCCATAATTGACGCAAGCGGCCGCGTGCTTGACCCTTGCCCCAAGCCTCTATAGGCAGGCACACTGCTTTTCAGACGGCGCCGCCGGTTGCGCCTTTCCCCGAAGCCACGAAGAGGGTTGTCATGGCGAACTTCCTGCATCAGGCAGACCTGCCCGACGACGTCGATCTCGGACCGGTCATCGCCATCGATACCGAAACCATGGGGCTGAACCTGAGCCGCGACCGCCTGTGTCTGGTGCAGGTTAGCGACGGCAAGGGCGACGCGCACCTCGTGCAGATGCCCCAGCGCGACAGGGTCGGAACCGCACCCTTCGCCGGGTCAGCGGCTTCGGCTTCGGCGTCTGCGCTGGCGCCGAACCTGTGTCGGCAGCTGGGCGATCCGGCCCGGCTCAAGCTCATGCACTTCGCGCGCTTTGATATCGCCAGCGTCTTTGCCTACCTCGGCGTGCTGATGACCAACGTCTACTGCACCAAGCTCGCCAGCCGCATGATTCGCACCACCACCGACCGCCACGGCCTGCGTGATATGTGCAAGGAAATGCTCGGCGTCGAAATCTCGAAGTTCAACCAGACCAGCGACTGGGGCGCGCCGACCCTGACCCCCGAGCAGCTCGACTATGCCGCTTCGGACGTGTTGCACCTGCACGCGCTGAAGCAGCATCTCGACACGCTGCTTGAGCGCGAAGGCCGAACTGAACTGGCCCAGCAGTGCTTCGATTTTCTGCCCTACCGCGCCCAGCTCGACCTGCTTGGCTGGGACGAGCGCGATATCTTTGCCCACAGCTGAACCGCGAAGCCGCGCGACGCGGCGGGGTCGGCTGGTCGGCCTCGCCCGGCTGGTACTGATACTGCTGTGCTGCGGGATCGGGGCGGCGGCTATTCTCACCCGCGCCCCCGAAATCGGCGGCAGCGCCGTCCCCGTCCTGAGCGCTGGTGGCACCACGCCTGAAGCCCGCTCTGACCCTGACGTTGCGGCAGGTGGGGGCGACGGTGCGATCCGGCTGGAGGGGCCGGTCGAGCTGACCGGGCCTGACGGAACCGTCCTGCGCGGGCAGGGCGCTGGCATTCTCGACCCCGATGGTGCTTTGGTTACGCTGGAAGGCCCCGCGCAGCTCTCAACCAGTCGTTAATGGTCTCTGCCGGGCGACTGGGCTAAGGTCTTCGGCATGAAAACGCCCCTGTCTTCTCTTCTCACTGGCGCGCTGCTCAGCGTGCTTGGCGCTGTGCTGCCCGGCCTGACATCGTCGGCGCTGGCACAGTCGCGCGTGACCAGCGGCGATTTCGACCTGTCGGCGCAGAAGGGCATCGCTTTCGACGCTGCCGAAGGCACGTATCGCGCCACCGGTGAGGTGCAGCTGGTCGCCGGTGACTGGGTGGTGCTGGCCGACACGGTGGAAGCGCGGCTGGGCACGGACGGACGATCTGTTTCCAGCATCGAGGCTTCGGGTGTTGTCTTCGTGCGAAGCCCGCAAGTCACGGCCCGCTGTGCCGTGCTGACGCTCCGCCCGGACAGCGGCTACGTCGACCTCGCCGGCCCGGGCGTTGTGCTGCAGTTCGACGGCAGTCGCCTCGTCACCGACGGCCTGCTGCGGCTGGATACTGGGGCCGAGCGCTTTACCCTAGATGGTGCCTTTGTGCTGCAGTGGGGTGAGATACGGCTGTCGGCCGAGGGCGGATCCGGCGCACTCGACGCCGCCCAACTAGCGAGCATCGAAGCCAGCGGCTCAGCCTCGCTGCAAGGCACAGACTGGCGCGCGGTGGCCGAACGCCTGCGGTTTGACGAAGCGGCGTCCAAAGTCTGGCTCGAAGGTGCGGCGGTGGTCCAGCAGGGCGATATGGTGCTCTCGGGTGCTGGGCTGGTCTACGACCTCGCCACCGGCAGCCTCATCCTTGACGGCGGGACCGGGGGGCGGATATCGGGCTCGCTGGGCGGCCAATGACAGCAGCATCATCTAGCACGAGCGACGGTCTACGGGTCGAAAATCTGCGCGTCGAGCGGGGCGGTAAGACCGTGGTTCACAGCCTATCGCTGCAGGTTACGCCGGGGCAGCTGGTGGGCCTGCTCGGGCCGAACGGTGCGGGCAAGAGCACGGCCTTTCACGCCATCATTGGGCTGGTGCAGAGCCGCAGCGGTACTATTCATCTCAATGGCCAACCGCTGGAGCGTCTGCCCATGTTCCGCCGGGCGCGCGCCGGGCTTGGATACATGCCGCAGGAAGCGGCGGTGTTTGAGGGCTTGACCGTGCGGCAGAACCTTGAAGCGGTGATGGAAGTGGGCCTGCCGCGCCGCCAGCGCCGCGATCACTTTGACCGGCTGGTCAGCGACTTCGACCTCGAAGCGCTGCTCAGCCAGCGCGCCGAAACCCTCTCTGGCGGGCAGCGGCGCCGGCTGGAGCTGGCGCGGACGCTGGCGACAAAGCCGCAGATCGTCCTGCTCGATGAACCCTTCGCCGGTGTGGATCCGATTGCCATTGACATGCTGCGCGGGGCGATCCGCACGATAACGGCGACCGGCTACGGCGTGCTGATCACCGACCACAACGTCCGGGAAACCCTGTCTCTGGTCGAGCACGTGGTGCTGATCGATCAGGGCGAAGTGCTGGTCGAGGGGCCATCCGATGCCGTAGCGGCAGATAAAACAGCCAGAAAGCACTATCTCGGTGAGAATTTTTTACTGCCAAAATCGGATTAAAATTCCCGAATGATCGGTCTGTAGCCGTGCTGTGGCGAAAAGGTCTCAGGCGCATAAGCAATCTTCGCGCCAGATTTTCCTCACTGGCGTAATTCATTCAATTTCTGCTACTGATAGTGTGATTTAAAGAACATTTTGATCTCAATACGAGAAAAAATAAATGTTTTATGAGTTTTTAGCTGCAGATTTTCGGGGCCGTCGCTGTCCTGATGCTCGGATGGTAGGATAACAAGCGTGGCCATATCTCAGAGCCTGACGCTCAAACAGGGCCAGTCACTGGTCATGACGCCCCAGCTGCAGCAGGCCATCAAGCTGCTGCAACTGTCGAACGTCGAGCTCAGCGAGTACATCGAACGCGAGCTGGAAAAGAACCCGCTGCTCGAACGCGATGACATCAACGCGGACGCGCGCGGATCCTCTGACACCGCTTCGTCGGATACGCGGGCGGTGGAGGGCGCTGAAGCCACGAGCGCGGTCGGTGATGCCGGCGGCGAGGCCATGGCTGCCGGTGCAGAACTGGCGCCGCTGGATGATGGTGCCGCCGCCGTCAGCGAGATCGACGATAACTGGCAGGGGCGGGACGACACCGCCGACGCGCAGGTCGGGGCTTCGGTCGCCTTTGAAAACTGGGGCAGCGGCGGCAGCCGCGGTTTTGACGGCGGCGAGGATTCCGATCTCGAAAACCGGCTGACCTCGGAAGATTCGCTGCGCGACCGCATCGTCAGCCAGGTCAACATCGAGCTCGACGACCCCTCCGACCGTATGATTGCCTTCACCCTGATGGAAAACCTCGACGAGGCGGGGTACCTGCGGATCGATCTCGACCAGATTGCCGAGCGCATGGACTGCCCGCTCAGCCACGTCGAAGGCGTGCTGCGGCACCTGCAGGGTTTCGAGCCAACCGGGATTTTCGCCCGGGATCTGAAGGAGTGCCTGACCCTGCAACTCGCCGAACTGCGGGTGCTGGACGGGCCGATGATGGCCTTGCTGGATAACCTCGAATTGCTGGCGAGCGGGGATCTGAACAAGCTGGTGAAGGTCTGCCGGGTCAGCCAGGAAATCCTCGTTGAGCGCGTGCGCCTGCTGCGCTCGGTTGACCCCAAGCCAGCCTCAAAGTTCAACGTCGATGCCGCGCAGGTGGTGACGCCCGATGTCCTGCTCAGGCCCAACCCGGCCGGGGGCTGGATCGTCGAACTGAACCCCGACAACCTGCCGCGCGTGCTGGTCAACAACACCTATTCCGGCATGGTGACCAGGGGCAAGTTGCGCAAGGAAGACCGCGAATACCTCAACGAGCAGATGCAGACCGCCAACTGGCTGGTCAAGGCGCTGCACCAGCGCGCGCAGACGATCATGAAGGTCGCCTCCACCATCGTCGAGCGACAGGAGCTGTTCTTCACCAAGGGCGTGCAGTACCTCAAGCCGCTGATCCTTCGTGATATTTCCGAAGCCGTCGACATTCATGAGTCCACTGTCTCTAGGGCAACCACGAACAAGTACATCAGCACGCCACGCGGCATGTTCGAGCTCAAGTACTTCTTCACCGCGTCGATTGCAGCCTCCGGCGACGGCGAGGCGCACTCTGCCGAGGCGGTTCGTCACCGGATCAAGGCGCTGGTTGATGCTGAGCAGGCCAATGCCATTCTCTCCGACGACACCATCGTCGATCTGCTGCGCGAAGACGGGGTGGACATCGCCCGCCGCACGGTAGCGAAGTACCGCGAAGCGCTGCGGATCCCCTCGTCGGTCAAGCGTCGCCGGCTGAATGCCATGGTCTGACCGCAATCATGCACAGCCTGACCGGCTGTTACCCCCGAGAGTATGTCCCGGGCTGATTGCGGATCGGGGATGGCATGATTACCTCTATTGGACAGAGACAGGCAGGCGCGTGGTCTGTGACCACGCTTCCGTCTGTCACCCACAGCAAGCCAGGAGCAGCCCATGCAGATCAGTGTTACTTCCCGCCATATGGATGTCAGCACCGCACTCGAGGCCCGCTCTCAGGATGTTGTGACGGCTCTGCTCGATAAGTACTTCGGACACGGTCTGAGTGCCGAAGTGGTCTTTTCCAAGGGCGCAGGGGGTTTCAGCTGCATGATCACCGTCCACGTCCACCGCAATCTTGAGCTTCAGGCCAGCGATGAGACCGGCGATGCGCACACCAGCCTCGATCAGGCGGCAGAAAAGCTGGCCAAGCGTCTCCGTCGGTATAAGCGCAAGCTCAACGACCATCGCGGGCTGGCTGAAGAAGCCGAGACCCGGGCGGCGCGGGCCGTGGTGTTCGAGGCTGCAGCCGTTGATCAGGGTGACGAGTCTGACGAATCAGAGGCTGAAGACGGCGATTTCGCCACCATCGTCGCCGAGCGTCAGACCGAGATTCAGCGACTTACTGTCGCGCAAGCGGTCGCGCGCCTTGATTTGTCGGGCCTCAACGCTCTCCTGTTTGAATCAGATGGCAGGGTCAACCTCGTATATCGGCGCAATGATGGTAACATTGGCTGGATCGATCCCGGCCAGTAGTACGATCGATTGATGGGACTGCAAGCGGTCCGAGCCCACCACCGGTACTTTTTGGGATACGTGTTTTGAACGAAGCCCTTGTCGCGCCGACATTCATCGATCCGAATGTCAGTGTCACGAGCAAAAGACAGTTGTTGCTTTCTCTGGCTCAGCGGGTTGCAGAACCCTATGGCGTGGCAGAACGCGAGGTGCTGTCCGCGCTGCAGGATCGGGAGCAGGAAGGCTCGACCGGTGCCGGTGAAGGGGTTGCCATCCCGCACGCCAAGCTGCCGGGGCTGAACCGGACTGTGACCTACTTCGCGCGGCTGCAGGATCCCGTTTCCTATGACTCCCACGACGATATCGATGTCGATCTGGTGTTCCTGATTTTGGCGCCGGAGACGGCAAACGGCGACCATCTCAAGCTGCTCGCCCGGGTTTCACGGGCCTTCAAAGACGCGACGTTCTGCGAGCGTTTGCGCGGCGCTGAAGACGCGGCTGCCCTCGATATTCTGCTGAACGAAGTCTGAGCGCCTGCCGGGCCGTCAGCTCAGGTTTTCCAGCGGCCAGAACGGCAGGCTGTCGAGCAAATCATCGACCTCACTGACGGTAAAAAACAGAAACAGCAGGCCCGCGATGGTGAAATAGGCCGACAGGGGCACCAGCACCGCGATGGCGCCGACCCAACGCCACCAGCGGTCGAGGCTGAGATCACCCGACATTTCGGTGAAAAGAGCGTAGCTGTAGTACAGAATGGCGAACAGGCCCGCGGGCAGCAGCCAGAAGGCCACCGGGCGCTGGTCGAGCAGATCGATCGGCCCGAAGACGGCACAAACCACCCAGCAGACAATGCAGAAGATCAGGGCGATCAGGGTCAGCCGGAACAGCACCATGCTCCGGTAAAACTGCCGGCGTTCAGCCTCGGTCAGCAATGAGCTCTGCTCGAAGTAGCGCCGCGCCATGGTCGCTATTGCCGGGCTTGGATGTTGATTTCTTCGCCGCTGTCGCTGCTGGTCACCGCGCGGTTGAGAGTGACCTCGAGGATGCCATCGGCGACGCTGGCCCCTTCCACGGTCAGGGCGGGGCCGAGCGCAAAACGTCGCTGGAACCCACGCAGGGCGATGCCACTGTGAAAAACGTCGGTCGCCTCCGGGGCGGGTTCACCCTGCGACCGCTTGCCAAGGATCAGCAGCTGATGGGGCTGGGCGATGACGCGCAGGTCGTGGCGCGTAAAGCCGGCCACTGCGACCCGCACCACCAGCGTGCTTTCGCCGCGCAGGAGGACATCGAAGGGCGGATAGGCGTCGCTGCCCCGCTGCTTGGACAAAAAGTCCAGATGGTTGAACAGGGGTTCGAACCCGAGCAGCGAGGGGTGTTCGAGCAGGTTCAAGATCCGATCTTCCCGGTCCAGTCCTGAAACGCCTGAATGGTGGCTTCGGAGACGTAGTGCTCGATGCCCTCTGCATCCCGCTCAGCGGTTCCTTCATCGATGCCGAGCGCCGTCAGGAACTCAACTACGATCCGATGGCGTTCTCGCGATTCCTGCGCCAGATTGGTGCCGGCGTCGGTTAGGAAGATTGACCGGTAGGGCTGGGTGTTGACCAGGCCTTCCTTGGTCAGCCGGGACAGGATCCGGTTCACGGTCGCGTGGCTGACCCCCATTCGCGCAGCGACGTCGACCACCCGGGCCTCGCCGGTCGCCTTGATCAGGTCGTCGATCAGCTCAACGTAGTCCTCGGCTGTCTCGCTCCGCCGCGCTTCGCGCACAGCCTCGAACCCGGCAGCCTGCTGCTCAACGGGCGCAAGGTCGGGGTTGTCGGTCTGTCCGGAAACGCTCTTTGGGTCGGACAAGGGCTGCTGCCTTTCGATGGGGTTCTGTGTGTTGATACAGCCCGGGCCGTGGATTTCAAGGATTCGGCACACAGGTTCGACCGCGACACCGATGGCTATTGCACAATTTGTAGCCTGAGCTACATTGTAAAATCTATGCTTAATTCTGTGCAGGATAGTGACTCTTGATGCGTCGTCTCGCGCTATCTTTGGTGGCGTTGCTGTTCCTTGCCGGCCCGGCCCCGGCGGAGGATTTTGTGCTGCGCACGACCACGGAGATGCTGGCTCAGCCGTTGGCCTTTATTTTCGAAGGACAGGCAGAGGTCTCGGCGCTGCTTGGCGCCGGCACTGACCCCCACACGTATCAACCCACGCGCCTTGACGTGCGCAGCATGGTCGAGGCCGACGCCGTGACCTATCACGGCCTGCTGTTCGAGGCGCAATTGCTCGACTTGATGCAGCAGCTGGAGCAGCGTCTGCCGGCGCTTGCAGCGGAAGCCTATCAGCCCGCCGACGACCTGCTGCGTGACGGTGGCCTGCCGGACCCGCACACCTGGCACAACCCCGTGCTTTGGATCGAGACGGTGGTTGACCTGTCGCGGGCGCTGGACGAGCTGACCGATCTGGACCTGTCCGAGGAGCGGGTTGGGATGCTGCGCGAAGCGGCGCTGCAGACCGACGCGTGGATCGACGCGGTCTTTGCCGACATCGACCCTGAACAGCGCACGGTGGTCAGTGCGCACGACGCCTTTCAATACTACGGTGAGCGCTACAGCATACGCTTCGAGCCGCTGCTAGGGCTATCGACGGCCAGCGAAACCAAACTCGCTCGGCTGAACGAACTCGTGGACCTAATCGAAGAGCAGAATCTGAGCGCCGTGTTTAGCGAAACCACGGTGGAGAACGCCGGCATAGCTGCCCTGCGCGAGGGCGCGGCCCGGCGGGGTCTGGCCCTGCGGGCGCTGCCGCCCCTGTTTTCCGACGCCTTGGCGCCGGCTGGTGAGCCGGGTTCGACCTACTTCGGCATGCTGATCCAGAACACCATCAACATGGCGGATGCCATGAGCGGGCAGCGCCTGGTTCCGCCCGCGTCCCTGCTCGACTTTCTGGGCCAGAACGGCCTGATTTCCCTGACTGCAACAGAGGCGAGAGCTCAATGAATGCGCTGAGTAACCTGTTAATGATTACCGACCGCAATGTCAGCCTGAGCGTGGATGAGGCCATCCGGGTCTCCGGACTGCGCGTGGGCTACGGCGGCGCGCCGGTGGTTGACGACGTGAGCATCGGCGTCAATCGCGGTGAGCGTCTGGCTGTAATCGGTGCCAATGGTGCCGGCAAGTCTACCCTGCTCAAAGGCATGCTGGGGCTGATCCGGCCCGAAACCGGCAGTGCCACTTTCCTCGACCGGCCGTTCTGGGCCGTTCGGCAGCACCTCGCTTTCGTCGCGCAGGCCGACGAGACCGATTGGGACTTTCCCAGCCGGGTCCGGGATCTGGTCGCCATGGGGCGGGGGGTTCACCTTGGCCTGACCGGTCGGCTCGGGGCAGAGGACTGGCGCGCGGTGGGCGCGGCGCTGGAGCGGCTGAACATCGCCGACCTCGCGGCGCGCCCGCTATCCGAGCTGTCCGGGGGGCAACGCCGCCGCGTGCTGCTGGCCCGCGCACTGGCGCAGGACCCGCAGATCATGCTGCTCGACGAGCCGTTTCAGGCCATCGATGCCGCGACGCGAGAAGCGCTGATCACGGTATTGGATGACTTCCAGGCCGAGGGCAAAACCGCGCTGATCGTCCACCACAATCTGGGAGAGGTGCGCAGCCTGTTCGACCGTGTGGCGCTGCTGGACGGGACCGTGACGGCGCTCGATACGCCGGACGCAGTGCTGGCGTCGGACGCCTTCGAACGCGCCTTTGGCATCTCCGCCCGCTAAGCCCGCCGTCGCGAGCCTGGATCATGGATTACAACACCCTGATCGTGCTGGTCGGCTTGGTGAGCGCCGGACTGCTGCTCGGTAGTTTCGGTGCGCTGGTCAGCCTGCGCGGTGAAAATCTGACCGCCGACGTTGCTGGACACGGGGTCGTCTCCGGCGTGGTGCTGTCGCAGGGTGTGATCGTCTGGTTCGGTCTGGGGACGTGGTTGGCGGAACCGGTGCTCTGGGTGCTGGGCTTTACGAGCTCAGCGCTGATCCTCTGCTTCATCTTCTTTCTGCGCTGGCGCGGCTATTCGGTAGGCGCCAGTCAGGCGCTGGCCATTGCGCTGGCTTACGGCTCCAGCCTTGTCCTGCTGAGTATCGTGCAGGCGACCGGCGCGTTTTCGACCAAGGGCCTGACTCTGCTTCTGCTCGGTGATGCCGCGACGTTGACGCTGGGCAAGGTACTGCCCGCGCTCATGCTGCTGCTGGTCTGGGGGCTGGCGTTCCTGCTGCTGCGCCGCGCTTTGCACGATTGGGTGCTGGACCGGCACGCCAGCGGCCTCGCAGGCCTGCAATCCCGGCTCGATCTGGTATGGGCGGTCGCGACAGTGGCGCTGGTGCTCAGCGCCCTGCCGGCGCTGGGGCTGACCCTGCTGGTTGGCATGCTGACCCTGCCTGCCCTGATTGTTCGGCCCTGGGTGACGTCATTCAGCGGGCTTGTGCTGGGGTCGGCCTTGATCGGCGGGGTGGTGTCGGGCCTCGCCGGGTGGCTCAGCGCCGGGGTGCTGCCGCTGCCCACAGGGGCATTGGTGGTCGTGAGCCTCGGTGCGGTCTGGGCGCTGGGCAGCCTGGCAGCCGGTCTGCGCCGAAAGGGGGTTCCGGCCCGATGATGGTGCTCAGCCAAGACCTGCCCATCGTGGTCACCCTGTTCGGAGCCGCGGTCGCGGCAATCATCGCCGGCAGCCTGCTGCTGCCGCGGGGTCAGATCATGGTTTCCGAGGCGTCCAGCCATGCCGTCTTGCCCGGCATGGTGCTGGGTTTTCTGCTCTCTGGTGAACACGGTTGGCTCATGCTCATCGGCGCCATCGCAGTCATCAGCCTGTTTCTCGGATTGACCATTTGCTTGCGTCGACGCCACCGGCTGGGGGCGAGCGTGGAAATCGCCGCGCTGTTTCCGCTGTTCTTTGGTGCGGGTGTGACCTTGCTGTCGCTGAGTGGGCTGGACGATACCGCAGCGATCGACCTCGACCACATCCTGTTCGGTTCGCTGGAGTTGATTCTTTGGCTGGACGTTTTGAGCCCGGCCGACCTGCTCCGCCCGGGGGCTTGGGCGGCGGCGCCGGACCAGCTGTTGCTCGCGCTGAGCGGGGCGGGGCTGGCCTTGCTCCTCGCGCTGGCGGCCTACCCGCTGCTCAACCGCAGCCTGATGGACGGGCAGGCCTTCGCCCTCATGTCGCCCGTGGCGAGCTTTGGCCTGCGGGGGCTCGAAATTGTCCTCGTTGCAACCGCCAGCGCGGTTTGCCTGCGCACGGCCGGGGTTGTGATCGCCGTCGCTCTGTTCGGCGCACCGATCATCGGGGCGTGGAGCCTCGCGCGTCGTCTGTGGCAGGCCTGGCTGATCGCCGGGGTGATCACCCTGCTGGGACTTGGGCTGAGCTACGTCCTGAGTGCGGCGATGCTAAGCCAGTTCGGGATCGAGGCGCGGCTATCTGGCCTGTTCGCGCTTTGCCTCGTTGCACTGGCGATCGCTGCGCCACTGGCCACTGGCAGAAGGACGGCCAAGCGGCCGCTCGCGTGAATAGACGGTTGCGCTTTGATCCAAAACACACCGAGCCGAAACAGCGCTCAATTTGATACCAGAAGGTTCAAGATCGCGCTCAGGAGCACCCCAGCAGACGCAAGGATTCAGCGGTTTGCATGCGCAACCCGGGTCGCCAGATCGTTCAGCCGCTCACTTTGATCTTCAAAAAAACTCGCCATCGTCGACGTTGCATCGTTCTGCCCAGGCAGGTTGGGTAGACAGGGTCTCAATGGCATCGATCGAGCGCAGCAGATCGGACTTGAGGTCGTCGAGCGACCGGATCAAGCTCATGTTCATTGAAGGCTCCTATAATGCTTAGGTAACTCGATAACCTGAGGGTCACTCCATTACAACCTTTTAGAGAAAGTCACGTTATTATCGCTATTTTTATCGAAAAAAATGGACAGACAAAAAAATTGGTTGCTTTCTCAGGATCAAATTTGATCTGAAAACTGCTCGTTTCGAGATAGTAAAAGAAGTCGTATAAAAAACTCGAATCTAGACACGGTTGAGTCGTGCCGGACGTGCAGCTGTCCCCAGACACAGCCACTGGCAATCGATCAGAAACGGGAAGAAAGTGGTGGAGCTAACCGGGATCGAACCGGTGACCTCTACAATGCCATTGTAGCGCTCTCCCAGCTGAGCTATAGCCCCACGCTGCTGGAAACCGGGCTCTGCATACTCAACCTGATCAGCTTTGTCGAAGCCTTTTTCAGGGCAGGACCGGCAGGGTCGGCAGCAGCACCTGTTTCGCGCCGCTGCCTTCAGGGTCAGATGGATTCATCCTCATCGGATTGGAAACCCTCGACCGGAAGACCGCCGTCGTCGAGCTCATCGTCGTCGTCGAGCAGCGAGTCATCTCCGATCTTGTTGTCTTCTTCTTCTTCCTCGAAGTCGTCGTCGAGCGAAACCTCGCCATCGTCGTCGAGCGAAACCTCGCCATCGTCGTCCACGACCAGATCGGTATCGCCGTCTTCGAGTGTGTCTTCATCAACTTCGTCGAGCGCCACGGCCTTGACGCTTTCGTCCTCTTCTTCGTCCTCGTCATCTTTGGCGGCATCGGCCTTTGGTTCGGCCTCTTCCGCATCGGCGAGTTCAGGATCCGGCGCAGCCTCTTCCTTCGCGGTGACGACGGCTGCGGCGGCAACGCGGCCTCGGCGGGAGCGCATGACGGCTTCAGGGTCGTACTCGGTCCCACAGGACGGACATAAGGCAGGATCCGCATTCAGATCATAGTAACGCGCCCCGCAGCTCTGGCAGATGCGCTTGATACCGTATTCTTCTTCCAATTCAGGCATAAATGCCGACCTCGACAGTTTCTCGTTCGTAAGCCACTGCAAGCACCATAGGCGGGGGCGGGTGTCAATGCCGCCTTGGCGCTGTTGCTATGCGGTAGGCTGGGCTGAGCCGTGCTTTTCGCCTTTGCAGCACCCTATGCTAAATCGTCTTCAACCCCCGAATTGCGAGACCCCGAATGTCCAGTCTGCCCCTCGAACCCGCCCAGAGCTGCCCTGCACAAGGATTGAAGGGTGAAGTCAGCGTCCCCGGCGACAAGTCGATTTCGCATCGGTCTCTGATGTTCGGCACGCTGGCGTTGGGCGATACGGAGATCCGCGGCCTGCTGACCGGCGAAGATGTGATGGCAACCGCCGAAGCCATGCGCCGACTGGGTGCAGTGATCGAGCGCGACGGCGACGATTTCCGCGTTTCCGGTGTCGGGGTTGGCGGCCTGCAGGAGCCCGCCCTGCCGCTGGATATGGGCAACTCCGGCACCTCGACCCGGCTGATTCTCGGAATGCTCGCGACCCATGACCTGACGGCTGTGGTCTTCGGCGATGCTTCGCTGAACAAGCGCCCCATGGCCCGGGTAACAGACCCGCTGAGCCAGTTCGGCGCGCGCTTCATGGCGCGCTTGGGCGGGCGTTTGCCGCTGGCCGTGCAGGGGACGGCCGACGCCATGCCGGTGCGCTACGTCTCGCCGATGGCTTCGGCGCAGGTGAAATCAGCGGTGCTGCTCGCCGGCCTCAATGCCCCGGGCGAGACGACCCTGATCGAGCCGACGCCGACCCGCGACCACACCGAGCGCATGCTGCGCGGCTTCGGCGCCAGCGTCACTTCAGAAGCCAGCAACGAAGGCCTGGCCATTACCCTGACCGGGCAGCCCGAACTGCGCGCGACGCCGGTCATCGTTCCCGGTGACCCGAGTTCTGCCGCCTTCCTCGCGGTCGCCGGCACCATCGTACCCGGCTCGGCCCTGACCATCACCAACGTGATGCAGAACGAACACCGCACCGGCCTGTTCCAGTCACTGGTCGACATGGGCGCCGACCTGGCGCTGGTGAACCCGCGTGAAGTCGCCGGCGAGACCGTCGCCGACGTGCAGGTGCAGTCTTCATCGCTCAAGGGCTGCCTGATCCCCGCCGACCGCGCGCCTTCCCAGATCGACGAATACCCGATCCTCTCCGTTGCCGCGGCGGTGGCCAGCGGCACCACCCGGATGGAGGGTCTGGAAGAACTGCGGGTCAAGGAATCCGACCGCCTCGCCGGCATTATCGACATGCTCGGCGCGGCCGGTGTGGTCACGCGCTCGGGCGAGGACTGGCTCGAGATCGATGGCCTCGGCGGCCCTGTGCCCGGCGGCGGCCTCGTCGAGACCCAGCTCGATCACCGGCGGGCCATGTCGACGCTGATCCTCGGGATGGTCGCGGAGAAGGGCATGGGCGTCGACGATCGCAACTGCATACTGACCTCGTTCCCAACCTTCGTGACCCTGTTCAACGATCTGGGCGCAGACATCGCATGATTATCGCAATCGACGGTCCGGCGGCGGCGGGGAAGGGCACACTGGCCCGACGCCTCGCCGCGCACCTCGATTTTGCCTACCTCGACAGTGGCCTCCTTTACCGCGCCGTGGCAGCCCGCGCGCTCGGAGAGGGGGTCAGTCTGGACGACGATCAGGCCCTTGAAGCCCTTGCGGAGGCGCTGCGACCCGCCGACCTCGAGCGCCCGGATCTGCGCGCTCCAGCGGTCAGTGAGGCTGCGTCTCGGGTGGCTGCACTGACCCCGGTGCGCCAGGCTCTGGTCGACTTTCAGCGCAGTTTTGCCGACTCGCCCCCCGGTGGTAAGGGCGGTGCCGTGCTCGACGGCCGGGATATCGGTACGGTCATCTGTCCTTATGCGATTTGCAAGCTTTACATTACGGCTACCCGCGAGGTCAGGGCCAAACGGCGGTGGTTGGAGTTGCGGGAACGCGACCCTGCCGCTATATACGACCGCGTTTTCAACGACTTGGTTGTTCGGGACGAAAGAGACGAAACCCGCAAGGACGCGCCTCTGAAGCCCGCTGCCGACGCGGTGATCATCGACACCTCAGCACTGACGGCTGACGCGGTCTTCGCTCAGGCGCTGGCGATCGTCGAGGCTGCCCGGCCAGGTTGACGAAAACACGACGACCAACGGGGGAGAATCCGGCTTCGGTGCCAGCCACCGAGACCCGGCAACGACCTTCATATGACATCTTAACTCAAACCCCTGGGCGCGCCGATCTGGTGGCGGTCAGTGTCCGGCCTTTTCGCAGGTCGGGCGATATAAACAGGAAAACCAACATAATGGCAGAAGCCGCCATGGAGTCCTTCGAGGACCTCCTCAACGAATCAATCGGCGACACCCTCGAAGGGTCCGTCCTCTCTGGTACCGTACTGAGCATCGAGAATGATCTGGTGATCATCGATGTCGGCCTCAAATCTGAAGGTCGCGTGCCGGTAAAAGAATTTACGATGCCCGGCCAGGAGCCGACTATCAAAGCCGGCGACACCGTCGAGGTCTTCGTCGAGCGTTACGAGAACAAGGACGGCGAAGTCATGCTGTCCCGCGATAAGGCCCGTCGCGAAGAAGCCTGGGTTGAGCTGGAAAAGAAGTTCAACGACGGCGTCCGTGTGGAAGGCGTTATCTTCAACCGCGTCAAGGGTGGCTTCACCGTCGACCTCGGCGGGGCCGTGGCCTTCCTGCCGGGCTCGCAGGTCGACATCCGTCCGGTACGCGACGTTGCACCTCTGATGAACAACGCCCAGCCGTTCCAGATCCTGAAGATGGACAAGGCGCGCGGCAACATCGTTGTTTCGCGCCGTGCGGTGCTGGAAGAAGCCCGCGCGGAGCAGCGTCAGGAGCTGATCCAGAACTTGGAAGAAGGCAGCGTGCTGCAGGGTGTGGTCAAGAACATCACCGACTACGGTGCGTTCGTCGATCTCGGCGGTGTCGATGGCCTGCTGCACGTCACGGATATTTCGTGGCGCCGCATCAACCATCCGTCCGAAGTGCTGACCGTGGGTCAGTCGGTCGAAGTACAGGTGATCAAGTTCAACCGCGAAACTCAGCGCATCTCGCTGGGCATGAAGCAGCTGGAGACCGATCCATGGGAGACCGTGGCAGCGGAATTCCCGGTTGGTACCAAGTTCAACGGCCGTGTCACCAATATCACCGACTACGGTGCCTTTGTTGAGCTGATGCCAGGGATCGAGGGCCTGGTCCACGTCTCCGAAATGTCATGGACCAAGAAGAACGTGCACCCGGGCAAGATCGTATCGACCTCGCAGGAAGTGGAAGTCGTCATCCTCGACGTCGACACCACCAAGCGTCGGATCTCGCTGGGCCTCAAGCAGACCATGGCCAACCCATGGGAAGCTTTCCTCGAGTCCAACCCCGTCGGCTCCAGCATCAGTGGCGAAGTCCGCAACATCACCGAGTTCGGTCTGTTTGTTGGTCTGGACGGCGACATCGACGGCATGATCCACCTGTCCGACATCGACTGGAACCGCTCTGGCGAAGAAGCGGTCAAGGACTTCGAAAAGGGCGCGATGGTGTCGGCCAAGGTCCTCGACGTTGACGTTGAGAAAGAGCGTATCTCTCTGGGCATCAAGCAGCTCGAAGACGATCCGTTCGCCAACGCCCTCGACGGCATCAAGCGCGGCCAAATCGTGACCACGACCATCACCCAGGTGCAGGAAAACGGCATCGAGGTTGAGGTCACCGAAGGGGTCACCGGCTTCATCCGTCGCTCCGATCTGGCGCGTGACCGCGATGACCAGCGCACCGACCGCTTCGCCGTGGGCGAGAAGGTCGATGCCAAGGTCACCGCAATGGATCCGAAGACCCGCAAGATCTCCCTGTCGATCAAAGCCCGTGAAACCGAGGAAGAGCAGGAAGCCATGGCTGAATACGGCTCCATGGATTCCGGTGCATCGCTCGGCGACATTCTGGGCGAAGCGCTCAAGAAAGGGCGTGATTCGTAGGATTGACGACCGCTTTTCCCACATCGGCGCGGCGCTCAACAGGGTCGCGCCGGTGCAGGAACCGCATCAGATCAAACAGGGGGAAATACGGACATCATGACGAAATCAGAACTCATACAGCTGGTCGCTTCAGATAATCCTCACCTTTACCTCAGAGACATTACCAAGATCGTGAACACGGTCTTTGACGAGATCACCGAGGGCCTGACCCAGGGTGATCGCATCGAACTCCGCGGCTTCGGCGCCTTCTCCGTGAAGGTGCGCAAGGCACGCACCGGCCGCAACCCGCGCTCGGGCGAGCCGGTCGAGGTTTCGGAAAAGGCGATCCCGTACTTCAAGACGGGCAAGCAACTGCACGAGCGGCTGAACGACAAGAGCGAGTAGGCCTTGGCGTTTCCGCCCCGGTAGAGATCAGGGAGGCCCCGGCCTCCCTTTTTTTGTGCCGGGCCTGGGCGGGGGTTGGCAAGGCGCTCGAAAGTCTGCCATTTTCCCCGCCGAGACTTCGCTGCGTCCCGCATCCGCGGGCGCTGATCTGCTGCTTGGGAGGCGTGCTGAACCATGCTCCGGTTTCTGTCTTCGATCATCGCCGTGCTGACCCTCGCGGTCCTCGTCTGGTTCGTGGTGTCGAACACCGAACCCGCGACCCTGCGGCTGGCCGTGGTGTTCCCGGACGGGATCGTGCAGCCGCTGGCGCTGTGGATAGCTGCGACGGCGATCATCGGCTTCCTGCTCGGGGCGCTGTTCGTCTGGATCCAAGCCGGTTCCCGGCGTTCTGCTTTGCGACAGATCCGGCACACGCTGTCCCGCACCGAAGACGACCTCGACCGCGCCCGCGCCGACCTGCTCGACCGCGAGGCTGACATCGACCGGCTGGAGGCCGAGGTCACTGGCCTCCGGACTATCGAGCAGCCCGCCGAAGACCTTACCCCGAAACCTGTATCCGCGATCTGACACCTCATGCGCTTCATCACTGCCCCGGAAATCGAAATTGCCCTCGATCAGAAAAGCCTGATCGAAGCGCTGCGCCGTGCCTTCCGCATGGGGGCCAGCGCGCGACCCTATCAGGCGCCGCTGCGCAATCGCTTCTACATTGAGAACGTGCACGCCGATCCTACCATCCTGCTCAACATGCCGTCGTGGCAGGTCGACGGCGATCTTGGAATCAAGATGGTGACGGTGAACACCGGCAACCCGGCCAAGGGCCTGCCCATGGTGCAGGGTGTCTACCTGTTCCTCGATGCGGGGACGGGCAAGGTTCGTGGCATTCTCGAAGCGGAGATGATCACGGTGAAGCGGACGGCGGCTGCTTCGGCGCTGGCGTCGAGCTACCTCTCGCGCAGCGATGCGTCGCGGCTGTTGATCGTCGGCGCAGGGGCGCTGGCCCGGCACTTCATCGATGCCCATCGCGCGGTGCGGCCGATCTCAGACGTGCTGGTCTGGAACCGGACGCCCAAGCGCGCGGAAGAACTTGTCGCCAAATATCGGCTGCAGGTAGACGCCTCGGTGCTGAACAGCATTGGCGTGACTGATGATCTGGAGGCTGCCGTCTCCGGCGCCGATATCGTCACCTGTATCACGGCGAGCAGCGAGCCGGTGATTTTCGGCGACTGGGTCCGCGAGGGCACCCACGTCGACCTCGTCGGCGCGTTCTCCCCCGACAGCCGCGAGTCCGACGACGCATTGGTGCAGAAAGCGCGGATCTTCGTCGATACCCGCACCGGGGCACTGGCCGAAGCCGGCGATCTAATTATTCCCATGAACAAGGGCCTGATCACCGAGGACGACGTCGCCGCGGATCTGTTCGACCTGACACAGGGCGAGCGCGACGGTCGGCGGTTCTACGAGCAGATTACGCTGTTCAAGAACTGTGGCTCAGCGATCGAAGATCTGGTCGCGGCGCGGCTGGCCTACCAGCGGACCTGAGCGGCGGGGGCGAAGGGGCGGCGACCCAACCTCTGAAATCTGCGCTCTTTACGCCACAGCTGCCGGAAAAGCCTTGCGGGCAGATCGGCTGTTTTAGCGCGCCAGAACCAGCGCCAGCATCAGCACCGCCGCCCAGATCCAGCCGGTCCATTGCTCGCCCTTGAAGGTGCGCAGGCTGTCCGCCGGGCTGTCGAGGTCAGTCCGCTGCACCTGCACCATCATGCGGACCCCAATAGCGATCAGGCCGAACAGACTAATCCAGAAGGGCAAGCCGTCAGCCACCAGCGCCAGCGACAGGAACCACAGCACCAGCGCAACGACGTATGATAGGCGGATTGCCAGCTTGCTGTTGCCGCCAAAGGCGAGCGCGGTCGATCGGACACCGATGATGGCGTCGTCGGCCTTGTCCTGATGCGCGTAAATAGTGTCGTAGCCAAAGGTCCAGGCCCAGCAGCCGAGATAGAGCAGAACCATGGCCAGCGAGACCTCGTGGCTGATCGCCGCCCAGCCGATCAGGGCGCCGAAGTTGAAGGTCAGGCCGAGCACCGCTTGCGGGTAGTCCGTGACCCGCTTAGCCAGTGGATAGAGCACGACCGGGACCAGCGACACCACCCCAAGCAGGATGCCCAGCGGCCGCATCTGCAGCAGGATCAGCAGCCCCAGACCAAGCAGCACCGCGAGGAACAGCCCCGCCTGCCGCATGCCGACAGCACCGGAGGCCAGCGGCCGACCAGCGGTCCGTTCAACCTGCCGATCCAGATCGCGGTCCCACATGTCGTTGATGACGCAACCCGCCCCGCGCATGATGATGGAGCCGACGAACAGCAACCCGCCGATCCACAGCACCCGCAGCAGGCTGGCGCCGTCATCCGCGATGCCTGCATCGACCTCGGCGATGTTGCGGGACGCCAGAGCAGCCAGCAGCACGCCCCACAGACCGGGGATGTAGAGCAGATAGGCGCCGATAGGGCGGTCGAGCCGCATCAGCCGTGTGAACGGCCGGGTCCAGTCCGGCAGGACCCGGTCAAACCACGTCTGGCTCTTAATATCCGTGAACCGGGGCTTCAAATCGTCCGGATTGTTTGCCATGGGTGAGGCTGCCTTTTCGATCAACGCGGGCCCAGTGAGCAAGAATGACCAAACCCGATCGTCCCACAATCCGCCTCTTCGTTGAAGGGGAGCTGGCAGCAGGTCAGGCCTTCGAGCTTGCCCAGGCGCAGGCGCACTACCTGCGCAACGTTCTGCGGCGAGAAGTCGGCTCTGAACTGGGGCTGTTCAACGGCAAGGGCCCCGAGTTTCGCGCGGTCATTACCACCCTGAGCAAGAAAGCCGCTGGTGTCGATCTGCTGGAGCCGATCGCCGACTTCGAGCCCGAGCAGCCGCTGACCCTGATGTTCGCTCCGATCAAGCGAACGCCGATGGAGTGGATTCTGGCCAAGGGGACCGAGCTGGGGGTGACCCGCTTCCAGCCTGTGATCACCGAGCATACGCAGTCCGAGCGCCTGCGCCCCGAGCGGCTGCAGGCAATCATGGTGGAGGCGGCGGAGCAGTGCGAACGCCTGACCATCCCCAGCCTCGAACAGCCCTTTCCGCTGCGCGAGGCGGTGCAGGGGTTCGAGGGGCGGATCGGGGCTGCCTTTGAAGCGGGTGGCTTTTCCCCGGTGGTGCAGCAGCTCCTGCCGGACCGGGCAGGACAGGAAATTCTGCCGGAGCCGCCCGGCGCGCTGCTGGTCGGACCGGAAGGCGGCTTCCACCCTGACGAGGTCAAATGGCTTGCGGATCAGGATAATGTTTTCGGCCTGAGCCTCGGCCCGCGCGTGCTCAAGGCCGAGACGGCGGCAATCGCCCTGATTGCGGTTTTTCAGCTGCTTGTCGGGGACGGGGACAAGCATCCCGATTTTCGGGGATCAGCCAGACATTAACGAGCCTTTGTTTGTCTTGACGGTGCAGCGACATCCGACCATCTGCACAAGGTAGAGCTAAGAAAAGGTACAGTCGTTGTCTGCTCCACCGACCGGGATTTCCCAACCCATCCAAAGCCGTGATGACCTTGTCCTTGCGCTCGAAAAGGGCTGCAAGCCAGCATCACAGTGGCGGATCGGTACGGAGCATGAAAAGTTTCTCTATGACCTCCGAGATTTCCGCGCGGTTCCCTTCGCGCGGGACGACGCCGCCGCCGCTGGCGGTGCAGGTGATATTCAGACCCTTTTCAGTGCTCTTGTCTCCGAATTTGGCTGGACCCCTCTTTACGAAGGCGAGAACGTCATCGCACTGACCCGGGAGGGTGCCAACATCACCCTTGAGCCGGGTGGCCAGTTCGAACTGTCCGGGGCGGTCTTTTCCGACCTGCACCAGACACGGGCAGAGACCCTGAAGCACGTCGGTGAGATCGGCACGCTGTGCCAGCGCCTCGGCCTTGGCGCGCTGGGTCTGGGCTACCAGCCCGAACTGACCCGCGATCAGGTGCCGTGGATGCCCAAGGCGCGCTACCGCATCATGGGCGCTTACATGCAGAAGAAGGGCCAGCTCGGGCTCGACATGATGAAGTCGACCGCCACCGTGCAGGTCAATCTGGATTTCTCTTCCGAGGCGGACATGGTGCGCAAGCTGCGCGTCAGCCTCGCGCTGCAGCCGGTCGCAACCGCCATGTTTGCCAACTCGCCGTTTTCCGGTGGGAAGCTTAACGGTTATCGCTCGTTCCGCTCCGCGATCTGGCAGGATACGGACCCCGACCGCACCGGCGGCATGGACTTCGCCTTTGAAGACGGCATGGGTTTCGAGCGCTACGTCGACTACGCGCTTGATGTGCCCATGTACTTTGTCCACCGCGATGGCGTGTATCTGGACGCAAGCGGGCTGTCGTTCCGGGATTTCATGGCGCGTAAACTGCCGCTGCGCCCCGGCGAGATGCCGCTGAAGTCGGACTGGGACGACCATCTGACCACGCTTTTCCCCGAGGTTCGCCTCAAGTCATTCCTCGAAATGCGCGGCGGCGATGCCGGGCCGGTTGATCACGTCGTTGCCCTGTCCGCGCTCTGGACCGGGTTGCTCTATGACGCCGGTATCCTGCAGGCGGCGGCGGACCTGATCGCGGGCTGGACGCCGGCGGACCGGCAGCAGCTGCTTCGTGACGTGCCGCGGCTGGGCCTGAGTGCAGAGATTGCGGGTCGGCCGGTGCTCGATATCGCCCGTGAACTGCTGGCAGTGGCTGAGGCGGGCCTGCGTCGGCGGGCGATCCCTGGGCCAGAAGGTGAGAGCGATGAGACGGCAGCGCTGGAGCCTCTCGCGCGCTGGCTCGAAGCCGGTCAGTCGCCAGCCGATCAGCTGATCGCAGCCTTTGAGGGGCCATGGGATGGCGACATCCGCCGCGTCTATCGGACAGCCTCCATGTTCTGAGGCGCCTGGGGACGGGCTCAGCCTCAACCACAGCCTTAGACGTGGCCCTTGTTTTGGCCCTTGCTCCGGCCTGGGCCTTCCGCGTCTGCGCCCCAGAGACAATCCGCACCCCGAACAAGGGCTTGTGAATGGCGGTGCGCCCGATAAGCGTGTATCCAGGCGCAACCTAATCGTGAGACATTTGAGTAGGTATACGACTTTGCTTATGAATCACGCGGCGATAGTTGAGTTGGAAAACAGATATTGATGAACGGCTGGCGATTGATTTGGGCGCGACTGTTGCTGGGCTTGGGGCTTGCGCTTGCGCCCGTGTCGCTGGTGCCAACGGCCGGAGCGCAGACTTGGGGTCCATGGCCGACGTTCCAGATCAACCCACTGGTCATCGAGCTGTTCACCAGCCAGGGCTGCCACTCCTGCCCACCCGCCGACATGGAACTCGAGCAGCTGGCGGATATGCCCGGCGTGCTGGGGTTGTCGTTCCACGTCGACTACTGGGACTACATCGGCTGGCGTGATCCCTTCGCCAGCGAGAGCGCAACCCACCGGCAGAAGTACTACCGCCACGTGCTCGCCAAGCGCTACATTTTCACCCCGCAGTTCGTGGTGGGTGGCAGCTGGTCTCCCGATGGGCGCACCAGCCTGCTGGATCTGGATCTGATGTCCTACAAGGGCGATCCACTCATGTTCAAGACGGACCAAGATTGGATCTACCTGCCCGAGACCCGCACCTTGAACGGCATCGCCGATCTCTGGCTGGTGCACTTCGACCACCGCCACGAGACCCACATCAAGTCCGGTGAGAATGCTGGTCGGACACTGGCCTATCGCCACGTGGTCCGGGACATCAAGCACCTCGGAGACTGGCGCGGTGAACGCCGTCGCATCGCATGGCCGCCTCGGATCGGCTATGGCATCGCCCTGCTGGTCCAGCATCGCGGCGACGGCACCATTCTGGCCAGCATCGCCCACATGCAGTGAGGCGGCGGTAAGGCTTTCGGCTGGGCTTCAGCCCTTGAGCGCGCCGTCGAGCACCTGTGCCAGTGATTTGGCGAAGGTGCCGGGGTTGCGTGGGGCCTCGCCCTCAACCACCAGCGCCATGTCGAACAGCAGGTCGGCGACCTGCTCCGCGCGGGTGGAACCCGGTGCGCTGCTGATTTCCGTAGCGAGCGAGGCGACCAGCGGATGCCGGGGATTGATCTCCAGCACGCGCTGGACGGCACCTGCATCCTGACCGCTGGCCTTGAGGATCTTGGATAGCTGCATATCCATGCTGTTTTCCGACGCGACGAAGCAGGCGGGGCTGTCGGCGAGGCGGTCGGTCGGTCGGATGTCAGCCACGTCCTGATCAAAGCGGGTCTTGAGCCAGGCGATCAGTTCGCCCGGGTCGGTGGCCTCGGCGCCAGTGTCGGCCTTACCGTAGGTGCCGTCAGTCTCCGCGTCCACGCCAGCATCGGCTGCAAAGGCCGACAAGTCCGCGGCGCCGTGGGTGATGGAGACGAAGAACTTGCCATCATAGGCGCCGGTGGTCGGGATCCAGAAGGCGTCGACGGCATCGGCGGCAATCAGCACCTCCAGCCCTCGGTCGCGGAATCCCTCAAGGTGGGGCGAGGCGAGGATCGAGGCTTCGCTCTCACCGGTGGCATAGAAGATCTGGGTCTGGCCTTCCTTCATCCGTCCCAGATAGCCGTCGAGGTCGGTCAGCCCGTCCTGCGTGGTCGACTTGAACCGAACCAGCGGCAGGATGTCTTCGCCGCGGTCGCGGTCCTCGTACAGCCCTTCTTTCAGGACTGCGCCAAAGGCCTCCCAGAACTGATCATAGCCCTCGGGGTCGTCCTTCTTGCGCTTGGCCAGCGTCGACAGCACGCGCTTGGTCAGCTGCCGGTTCATGACCTGAAGCTGCGGGGCGTTCTGAAGCATTTCACGGCTGATGTTCAGCGGCAGATCCTGGCTGTCGATCAGGCCCTGCACGAACCGCAGGTATGCCGGCAGCAGCTCCGGCGCATCATCGGTGATGAACACCCGACGGACGAACAGCTTGATCTGGCAGCGGCGCTCGGGCTGGAACAGGTCGAAGGGGCGCTGGGTCGGCAGATACAGCAGGGCGGTGTACTCGAGCTGGCCTTCGAGGTTGAGGTGCAGGGTCTCCCACGGTTCGTCGAACGTGCCGGCGACGTGGTTGTAGAAGGCCTTGTGTTGCTCGTCGGTGATCTCCGCCTTCGGACGCAGCCACAGCGCCTGCGCCTCGTTGATCTGTTCGGCTTCGCCGTCCTCGGACAGCAGGCTGACCGGGAAGGTCATATGATCGGCGTAGAGCCTGACCAGAGCCTGCAGGCGGTAGGCTTCGAGGAACTCGTGGGCGTCTCCCTTGAGGTGCAGGACGATGGTGGTACCGATGGGGGTTTCGGCGCCGTCGATATCGGTGATGGTGAAGCTGCCGTCGCCCGTACTCTCCCAGCGGAAGGCGTTCTCGGTGCCAGCCTTGCGCGTGTCGACCGTGACGCGATCGGCGACCATGAAGGCGCTGTAGAAGCCGACCCCGAACTGACCGATCAGGGAGCTGGCATCCTTGCTCTCCGCCATGGCAGCGGCAAAGTCGGCGGTGCCTGACTTCGCGATGGTGCCGAGGTTGGCCATCAGGTCGTCATGGTCCATGCCGATGCCGCCGTCGGTGATGGCGAGGGTGCCGGCATCTCGATTGGCGGCGATCAGGATTTTCAGGCTTGCATCCGCGTCGAGCAGGTCGGCTTGCTGCTGGGCCAGGAAGCGTCGCTTGTCGCAGGCGTCCGAGGCGTTGGAGATCAGCTCGCGCAGGAAGACTTCGCGCTCGGAATACAGCGCGGTTGCCACGAGGTTCAGCAGGCGGGCGGTTTCGGCCTGAAAGCTATGGGTCTGAGTGGTCACTGTCGGTCTCGTTACGGGTCTGGGGTTGGTTGGAGGAAGCTGGGCTGAGCGGGGCTGAGTTGGTTGGGTTCGGTTCGGTTGGGTCCGGCTCAGGATTTCAGCGGCTGTTCTTCGGCGGCAAGGGCTTCGGCGAGGCTGAACTCGGCGCTGCCCGGGCGCAGCGGTTTCTGCTGTGACGCATGGGGTGCCCAGCCGGAGAGGAACAGGCAGTCAAAGGTTGCCGGTACGGCGCCGCTGTCGTCACCGAAGACGGTGATGTAGTGCTCGAGTGCGCCGAACAGCACCCGGCGCGCGGTCAGACGCGGGCTCCGGCCGACGACGGCGTTTGACTGGCCCATGCCGCGCAGGTCTTCGAGCAGGCTCATGGGGTTCTGGTAGGAGACCATTACCCGGTCGATATCAGCGACCGGCAGGCTGAAGCCGGCACGCTGCAGCAACCCGGCGGCGTCGCGCAGGTCCATGACCGGAGAAACGCGCGGGCTAAAGCCACCGCTGATCCGGGTTTCGGCTTCGACGAAGGCGGCGCGCAGTTCGTGCAGCGTTTCGCCACCCAGCGCGCTGCCCAGAAACACCCCGTCAGGGCGCAGCGCCGTGTGGATCTGCGCGAGCATCCCCGGCAGGTCGTTGACCCAGTGCAGGGCCATGTTGGAGAGGATCAGATCGAAGGACGCCGGACGCAGCGGAAGAAACTCGGAATCGGCCTCGGCGGTGCCGTAGTCGAAGCTCAGGTCGACCAGCTGAAGTTGGCCGTCGTCGAGGGCCTGCTGCAGCCGGGGCGGCAGGAACTCACGCACGCTGCCCGGCCACCAGCCCAGCACGGCGATGGTCTCGAAGCGCTGTTCAAGGTCGAGCAGCCGGTCGGCCAGCCGCTCTGCGACTTCGCGATGCAGGAAATGGTGGCGCGGGTCGCTGTGGCGCGCTCGCCGGGTATGAAGGTGCTTGGCGTATCCGTCGAACACCTTTGGCGCAAAAGAATCGACCATAATATCGCTTTGGTTAAATTTGGAGCACGGCTCACCGATCGTGAAAGATATGGATACAGACCGACGCTTTCGCAACTCTGTGGCTGATCCCGAGCCGGAGAAAAAAGGCCGAACATATGCGGGGCCAGATGGCAAATCCGATGGTAAGGCGCCGGTCGCATCGCCTGTAGCGCTGGCGCGGCGGCGGCGTACCCGGCAGATGTGGTGAGGTGTGCGGGCTGCTGTGGACTGGGTTCTGCCGCCGCGGTGCTGCCTGTGTTCGTCCATGATCGCGGTAGAGGACTGGGTTTGCAGCGCGTGTTACCCGACGCTGCAGTTCCTGACTGAACCACTGTGCGACTGCTGCGGCAGGCCGCTGCCGGGGGCCGTTCTATCCGCAGACGCAACGCCATTTATCGCAGGCGAGAACGCGGTGTCGGCGGAGGTGCCGCCACGGTGCGGTGCCTGCCTGTCCGCCCCGCCGCCCTATGACTGGATGCGCGCGAGTTTTGCCTACAACGCCAGCAGCCGGGCACTGGTGCTGGCCCTGAAGTATCGCGACCGGCTGGACGTGGTGTCTTCGCTGGCTGGTTGGATGGCGCTGGTCAGTGGCGGGCTGATCTCCGAGCAGGAGCTGCTGATGCCGGTGCCGCTGCACTGGCGGCGGCATCTGGCACGGCGCTTCAACCAGTCTGCGGCGCTGGCGCAGGTACTGGCGCGGCGGACCGGGGCAACCTTTGCCCCTGATTTGGTGGTGCGGACACGGAATACGCCGCCGATGAAGGCCATGAGCAAGCGCGAGTTGCTGCGGAACGTACGCAATGCCTTTCTGGTCCCCGAACGATACTGCGCAGGGCTGAAGGGGCGGTCGGTGGTGATTGTCGAGGATGTTCACACCAACGGTGCGACCATCCAGGCTCTCTGCGATGAGCTCCGCGCGCACGGCGTAGCACGTATCGGTGTGGTCGTGGTCGCCTGGGTGACCGGGAACCACCACTTGAGCAGGGTAAGCGAACCGCTGTAGGACTTCAGGCATGGCTTCGATCGAAATGTACTACCGGGATTTTTGCGGCTTCTGCGCGCGTGCGGAGCAGCTGTTGTCATCCAAAGGTGTCGACGTCCAACGTATCAATATCTGGGAGGTCGACGGCGCCAAGGAAGAGATGGTGCAGCGCTCAGGTGGTCGTACGACAGTGCCGCAGATTTTTATCGATGGTCGGCATATCGGTGGCAGCGATGATCTGTTCAATCTGGATTTTCAGGGTAAGCTGGATGCCTTGCTGGGCGGATGATTGGATTGCGCCGACTTGTCCCCGACCGCGCTTCGCGTGGCGGGGCCAAGCATCGCGCAATAGCCTCGACGACACTCAAAGCCCTTCGGCAGGCTCAGGATAAACTCCGTGTGTTGAGTGTCAGCGGATAGGTGGCGCGCTCGGTCCTCGGCCGCTTCGCGGTCTTCGGCCCTCCCACGATCATTTTCATTGAAAATGCGAAAAGACTTCAGGCCGCATGCAACGCAGCCTGTCCGTTCAATTGCGCGTGGGAGATTTGTAAGCCGCGAAGCGGCGTCAAATCGAGTCGGCAACTTCTTTTGCTTTAAAGTCAAAACGGCTGCGACTTTGAGCGTGTGGAGGATCATTGATGGATCGACACTCATAGCGACGCGTGTTGAGGGTCAACGGAAAGAAGTTGCGCCCACCTTGTCTCGGCCGCTTTGCGGTCTTCGCCAAGGCGTCGCGCATCAGCATGCGCCGTAAAGCCGGATGTCGCGATGGTCTTCCCGACCCGCGAGACCGAGCCGTAGCCCGGGACCAGCCACCGCCGTCCCTTCGTCATCCGTCAGCCGGATCTCACCGCGTACGTCCTGCCCACGGCTGACTGGATGCGCGGGCCCGTCAACGCGGACTGGATCCTCGCCCGCTGCCACCACAAAGAAGTTGGGCGCCGAGCGCCGGAACGCGCTGGTATTGCGCAGATCATAGTGGATCGTTGCCCCCGCTTCGCCTGCGCTGGATCCGGTCGACGCCACACACAAGTCCCAGCCGCGCAGCGCGCTCCAGGGTTCCAGCCCAAGGCCCCGGTACAGGCCCTGCGTCAGGGGCATGGCCTGCACCACAGCTTCACGCCCGAGCACCAGCATCGACAGCAGCGCCATGGCTACGACGACGCCCAATCCCCACTGCCACCGCCGCACCATATCTTCAAAGAACTGCTGCCTTCGGTCGACCGGCCGGGGTGCCAGCGCCTCTTCGAGTGTATCGAAGGCCGTCTCCGCTGCCGCCGGGTCGAGCCGGGTGACGATGATGTCCTCGGCGACGGCGGCCGGGCTCGCCTCAGCGTCTGCCAGTTCTGTCTGGGGTGTTTCGGCGCGGGCGCTGGCGTCGCTGCTTGCATCAGGATCCACGCCATCGTCCAAATCTGCCAGGCCGCCTTCGTCGATCCGCGCCATGTCCAGCGCCGGCTCAAGCATGTCCAGCAGCGGTGCGTCCTTTCGCCCTTCGTTGAAGTGAGCCTTGGTCACAGACTGGTTCCAGCGATAGCCGCACTCGGTGCACCGGACCTTGCGGGCGCCGTCCGAGAAGTGGATCTCAGACACCTCGTACTGGGTTCCGCAGTTCGGGCAATCGACGCGCATGCCTTAGGTCTGACCTTTCAACCCGATGGGGCGCTCTGACAGCGCGCCCAAAGCGCTCGCTTCTCTGGCGCATTACCGAGGCCAGAGTTTAGCCCAGAACAGCGAAAAACTGGAGGGTATCAAATCGGCGCTGGCTTTGGACAAGGGGAATAGATTATTTATGCCAGCGACCACAGCTAAAATTCGATCCAAAGGGCAAAATTCGTGATTCGCATGGATCAGATCAGTGTGGACTTCCCCGCCCGCCTGGGGGTGCTGCAGGATGTATCGCTGCGGGTGCCCAGTGGCGGCTTCCGCTTTGTCACCGGCGCCAGCGGCGCGGGCAAGACCACCCTGCTGCGGCTTATGTTTCTCGGCATCCAGCCCAGCCAGGGGCGCCTGGAGGTCTTCGGCCGGGACACCCGCAAGCTGAGCCGCGACCAGAAAGCGCTGGTCCGCTCGCGCCTCGGCGTGGTGTTCCAGGACTTCCGCCTGATCGACCATTTGAGCGTCTATGACAACGTCGCCCTGCCGCTGCGGGTTTCAGGCAAGGCGCGGAAGGGCGACCGGGACTACGTCCATGAATTGCTGCACTGGGTCGGCCTGGGTGAGCACGCCGATGTCAGACCCGAGCAGCTCAGCGGCGGGCAGAAGCAGCGGGTCGCCATCGCCCGCGCGGTGATCAATCGCCCCAATCTGCTGCTCGCCGATGAGCCGACCGGCAATGTCGACGACGGGATCGGCATCAAGCTCATGCGCCTTCTCGAAGAGCTCAACAAGCTGGGCACCACAGTGGTGGTCGCGACCCACAGCGCTGCTTTGCTGGAGCGCTTCGATTATCCGGCCATCCACCTCGAAGGCGGTCGGGTTAAAGCGGCAGGCCAGTCGGGGGCGGCGCCATGACACGGCAGCCAACTCAGCCACCGCCAAGCACGGCGGCAGCCACCGCGATGCCCGAGGCAAAGTCCGGGGTTCACCACGCTGCGCCTCACGAACCGCTGCTGATCTTTCGCGGGCAGGCCGTGGCCCGACTGCTGCCGGTCCTGCTCGGGTTGATGAGCCTGCTGGCCGTGTTCTTCGTGCTGCAGTCGATGCAGCGCCTGTTCGTCATTCAGTCGGCGCTGCGCGTCGCTGACGGCGAGCTGACCGTGATCGTCCCAACCGCGCCCGGCCTGCCCGATACCACGGAAGATCCGGCGCTAAGACGGGCGCTTGACGTGCTCGAAGCCACGGTGGGCCTGACCCGCATCCGGACCCTCGACGAGGCTGCCACCCGTCGCCTGATCGGCGATACGCTGAAGGCGGGCCTGGGCGCACAGGTGCCCCTGCCCGCGGTCATCACCCTCGGTCGAACCCCCCGGGTCGAGGTCTCTATGACCGAACTGCGCCGGGTGCTTGAACGCGCCGCACCGGGCAGCGTGCTGGATGACAACGCCGCCTTGCGCAGCCAGCTCAGCGCCCAGCGGCTGGCGGAAGCCGGCAGCACTGCGGCGCTGCTGGCCGTGCTGCTGCTGGTGGTTTCGGCGACCACGGTTCTCACCATCAGCCAGTCGATGGACCTGCAGGCACCGGTTATCGAAGTCCTGCTCATGTCCGGGGCGCCGGACCGGCTGATCATCCGCCAGTTCACCGGTTTCGTGTGGCGGTTGGCGTTGCTGGGGGCCGGGCTGGGCGCCGGGACGGGCTGCGGGCTGCAGCTCCTTCTCTGGCTGCGATCCCCGGCGTCGGATCCAGCGTTGACGGCCACGCTACTGCCTGCGCTGGTGCTGGTCGCAGTCATCATTTTTGCCCTGATCGTACTGCTTGCCACTGTGACCACGCGGTGGCGTGTCACTGGAAAATTACGGCAGAGCTTCTGAGCCTGTGAATGGAAGGCTTGAACCCATCTGCGAGCGCGCTACCCTCTCGCCCGGGGCCGGTTGCTGCCGTCTCGTGTCTGGCCTTGTTCCCTCGTCCGCTGCGGGTTCGCCCATTCCCTGCTTGCTTGCCCGCCCACACTCAAACACCCACCCGCCTGCCTGCCTGCTTGCTGGCACTGGCGCCGTTAAGGAAAAACCGTCCACGATGATGTCACTGCGTTCGACCATGGCGAAACTCGCCGGCTATGCCTGGACAGGGATCATGGGAGCCATCGGCTGGCCGGTGGTGTTCTTCGGCAAGGGCGCGACGCTGGCTTTTGGCCTGTTCTGGGCGCGCGGAGTCCTCTTCATCTCCCGCTTTTTCGCCGGAGTGCGCTGGCAGGTGACAGGGCTGGAGAACCTGCCGGAAGGCCCGTTCATCCTCGCCTCCAAGCACCAGTCGTTCTTCGACACCGTGGTCTGGAGCCAGCTCATCCCCAACGCCGCCTACGTGATGAAGGAAGAGCTGCTGAGCCAGCCCATCTTCGGCTGGTTCATCCGCCATATCGACGTGGTCGCACTGGACCGGAAAGCCGGGCTGTCTTCGCTGAAAAAGCTGCTGGTGGACTCGCAGGCCAAGGCAGACCAAGGCCTGCCCGTGGTGATCTTCCCTGAAGGCACACGCACCCGGCCGGGCGAGCGCGGGCGCTACCACCCGGGCGTTGCCGCTATGTACGAGAAGCTGAACCTGCCCGTGGTGCCCGTGGGCACCGACAGCGGCGTGTTCTGGGATCAGGGTCTGAAAGGCCTGAAGCAGGGCGTCATCACCGTCGCCATCCAGCCCGCCATCCAGCCCGGCCTCGACAAACGCGCTTTCCTCACCGAGGTCTCGGAGTGCATCGAAACCTCGTCTTTGTCGCTGTTCGAGCAGGCACAGATCGCGGGCTGATACCCGCCATCGATCCCCATCAGCGCGGCGAAAGTCGAGGTCGGCCGAAAGCCAGTCACCCGTTACGATTGCACGCAATTTGTTTTATAATCCATCTACATTTCAGGGCTAGGGTGTAGTAGGTCTGGAGCCGCAAGCCGGTCACCGGATGACCCGACCGCGGACCCCTATCATTCGGGCCGCTTTGGAGGATTTGATTTGCTGCGCTTCAACCGTCTCCGCGCACCTGCCGCTGCGTGCCTCTCCGCCCTGTGTCTGGCAGCCACGCCGCTGGTTCCGGGTGCGGGCCTGTCGCTAGCCCCGTCGATGGCGCAGGCGCAGTCTGGGTCTGCCCCAAAGACGGCTCAGGCGCTGATCACCGGTGAGCTCGAACACACTTTCGGCCTGCTCGGCCCGCTGCCGCTGGACGCAGCCTCAGTCACCGAAGACGCCGGGGGCGGGGTGTTGGCCCAATTCACCATATTCGGCCGGCCTGTTGGCACGCTGGCCGTGGATGTTGCGCCCTCGGGCGACGGGCTGTGGACCGTGGCCAGCCGCGACTGGCGCGCGGGAGCAGACCTCGATGCCAGCGCCGGCGCTGCTTCAGACAGCTGGCAGCTGCAGGGGCTCTGGGACCAGCGCATCCGCGGCTATCGGCAGCTCGGCTACCGGGTGCAGGGTCTGACACTGCGGACAGCGCAGGGCGGCGAGTTCAACATCGATGAGCTGAGCATGGTCGCAAACCCGGCCGGCTACCGCGTGCAGGTGTGGGGGCTGCACGTTTCCGGCGGCACCGCACCCACGAACGAGGGCGACCCCGACACCTCGGCGAGCTTCACGATCGGTGAAGTGCGCTACCAGAGCCAGTGGCAGGGTGGGGCGCCCGGGTCGGCCTACGCGAGCCTCGGCCGCGCCTTTGACTATCGCTTTCTGAAGGCCATTGATAACGGTAGCGAAGCCCTGATTGCGGCGACGATGGCGCATCTGCAGGCGCTGTACCTGCCCGCTTTGGCATCGCGTACAGACCTCGAGATCCGCGACCTCGGCCTGTCCGTTGGCGCGCTCGGCCTAACTGTGCAGATCGACCGGCTGACCCTGCCTGGCGGGTCTGAGGGCGACGCGCTCAAAGCCCAGGACCTGCAGCTGACCATGGACGGCTTGGAGATTCAGCGGCGGGAAGACTTCGCCAGTCTCAATCAGGCGCAACTGAGCCTGAACCTTGCCGAGGCTGATGTCGCCGCCTTCACCGGTGCGCTCGCCACCCTGTTCGCCGAAGCGGAACCGGGGAGCAGCTGGTCGGTGCTGGCTGATGTCTTCCTGTTCTTCAGCAGCCTGCGGGTCGAGGGCTCGGTCAGCGGCATGGTATTCACGCTGCCCGACCGGCTGTTCTCCCTGACCATGGCGGAGGCAGCGGGCAGCCTGCAGCTCAGCGACATGCGGCTGGATGGCGCCGGGGTGACCCTGCAAGTACGGGCCGACGGCATCAACCTCAGCGCCCTGCCGTCCGAAGCACGGATCGAGCCTGATCTGATCGGCGTCCCGGCCGTGGTGCCGGTGCTGGGCGGGCGCCTCGTGCGCTTCGACCCGCTGTCGCAGAGCCTCGTGCCGTTACAGCTTAGCACCACGGTGGACATTACCGCCCTGCCCATGGCCAACCTGCGCGAAACCCTCGGCAGCCTGCCGCGGGCCGGGTCGGTGCAGGACCCCCGCACGCTGCTCCGTTCGCTGGCAACCGGCGCGCTGGGCATGATCACACCCTTCCTAATCCAGCCGCCCATGGTTGCTGTCAGCGACACCGTGGCGACGGCTGAAGACTTCAGCGTGAGTCTGGAGGGCACCCATCAGGTCATGCCGATCCCGCCGCTGTTCGGGTTCGGCAGCTTTGTGGCCAATATCAGTGGGTTGGACGCCGTAAGCCGTCGCGCGGAGCAAACTGCCGCTGATGCCGAAGCTTCAGGGGGTGAAGACGCGCAGGGCATGCAGGAATACGGCAGGCAAATCGCCGGCTGGGCCAGCCGTCTGGGTGACTTTGGCGCTGCTTCGAGCAACGACCAGCGCCGCTACGCGCTTGAACTCACCCAGCTGGGGGAGATCATCCTCAACGGGGACATTATCGCCCCGCAATAGCCTTTCTGTGAACCGAGACTGGAAACTCTCGAGGAATCGAGACATTCTGTCACGCCTAGATCTAACCAGTATTCAGCGACGCGGGGTTTAGCCTCTGGTCGCTGTCAGGGCAAAGAGGCGACCATGCGCGAGTTCAAATCAGGGCTTACCTCTTCGGACAAACTGCTGAAATCACGGCTTTTCAACCGGATCAAACACCGCTGTTTTGCGGGGCTGAAGACCCTATTTACCCTCGCTGGACTGATGCTTGCGCTGGCGCTGACGCCGGTGAACACGCAGGCCCAGTCGACCGACGAGGGCCTGAGCGAAGGCGCAGTCTCGTCCCTGCTCAGTCAGGTGCAGGAGCGACCGATCTCTCTGTTCCTCGGCCTGCCGGTTGTAACTGACGGCTTCGAGGTCTTCGACCCCGACGGCAAGGGCGAGACCTTCGAAATCACCGCGACCAATGCCCAGTTTGCCGGTCAGGCGCTGGGCGATCTCGTCTTTGCCGGCGTGGCCGACGACCACAGCCTGTCGCTTAGCCTCGACCTACTGCCCGTCGCACAGTCCTACTGGACCGACCGCCCGAGCGTGATCGACGCCGAAGCCCTGACGCTCGAAGTCTCGATCGACCAGCGCACGGCCAACTTCGAGCGCATTGCCCTCGCTGGCAGCAACCTGCGCTTTGCCGATGCCTCAGACCCGGAAGCCAGTTTTTTTGGCTTGGACAGCCTCAGCCTGTCCATTAACGATGCCGAGGGTCAGGAGCGGCTGCTGGCGGGTATCGACCTGCAGGTGGCAGTGTTCCAAATCGAAGGGGAGCGGCTGCTTGATATCGAAAGCCTCTCCGGTGCCTTTCAGTCACCGCGCGCGAGGGGCAAATTCCTGCACGAGGAGCTGAACTACGGGATGACCACTTCGATGCTGGTGCTGGCGGGTCTGATCGACCCCATGCTGATCGTGCCGGACCTGCTCGAGCGTTGGGCGCCGCTGTTAGAACAGACCCCGATCGACCTCGACAGCAGCCTGACGCTCGGCCCGGTTCAGCTGCAACGCTACAACTTTGCGGGCAACGATATCTCTGTTGATCTCAGCGGTATGACGCTGGAATCCGTCTTCGACGCCGCGTCTAACGACAGTCTTGCACGCTTCGATATTGGCAGCGGCAGCGTCGGGCTGAAGGCCTTCGGCAGCGACGGTACGTTTGAGCTGGCTTCCTTCGAAGGCGGTCGTCTGGATGCATCCACGCTGCAGACGGCGGGCACCGACAGCCGCTTCATCGCGGAGATCATGCGGGCGCTGGCCGGTGATATCCGCACCGCTGTCGCAGAGGGCGGTGAGGGCGATCCCCTGGCGGCTCTGACCCCCGCCCTGATCCGGCACAGCGCTGCCTTGCTCGACGGCGCGCTGGAACAGCTGGAGCGGACCGAGCAGTCGCTGTCTCTCGCTGGCCTCAGCGTCGCGGTCTCTCCCGAGCCGGGTGCGCCGCGCGTGTCGCTGGACGAGGCGCTGCTGTCCTCGGTTGTCGACTACAGCGGTGATCAGGATGTGCAGGAGACCATCTTTGCCCTGCGTGGCCTGTCCGGTGACGTGGCCGGGCTTGGCTGGGGCGGGCGCATCGGCGGCTTCGAGCTGCGTTCGGTCAACAGCAACGTGCTGACGGTGTTCCGCGACATCCTCAGCGGGCTGGCGGTTGAGCAGGTCAGCATGGGTGATGGCATCCGGCTGGCGCTGGCGACTTACCTGCCAAGCCTGTCGGTGGCGATCACGGATGTCGAGGTTGCGGGCGCGCTGCCCGGTGGTGATGCCGGGTTTGACGTGCAGCTGGGCAAGTTCGGGCTGGGCTTCGAAACCAGCAATCTCGCCTCTGACCGGGCCCGGCTGGGTCTGCTGCTTGAGCAATCGGGGCTGAACCTTGACCTCCGCAGCGACTGGGACCTCGACCCCACCATGCTGGCGCTGTTCCTCGGCGAGGGCGATGCGCCGGGCCTGCTGCCGCAGGATATCCGGCTGGAAGCCGGGATCGAGCGTATTCCGATGGAGCAGGTGCTGACCATTGCCAACACCATGCTGCTGCCCGTCAGCGATTTGACGCAGGCTACTGATCTGGATATTCAGGCGCTCACCATGTCCGGCTTTGCGCTGGTTTCTCCGTTCTTCTCCTCACCGCCATCGCTGGTGGTGGCACCGTCCTACGTGCGCGGTGGTCTGGTTGGCGCCGAAGCCGCGGGTGACGTCGTGATCAGCCCGTTGGCCGAACCCAACTTCGGCGAAGGACAGATCGACCTGCGCGTGACTGGGCTGGGCGCGTTGAAGCAGATGGTGGAAGGCCAGATGGAGGCACTCAGCGGGGGTGATTCGGACGAGGCCCGCTCCACGCTCGACCTACTGTCGCAGCTTGGGGGACTGAGCATGCTGATGGACAGCCTCGGCATTCCCGCCGAGGACGAAGACGCGCTCAATTTCGTGATCGAAGTCCCCTTGGGTGCCCCCATCAACGTCAACGGCTATCCGGTCGGTGGAAACTGACCAAAGCTCGGTTGTGTCTCCGGGTTGGCTGCTGCACGGCCGACCGCTGAGCGCTTCGGCGGCGGTCCGGCTTTCCCCCGCCGTCGTTTCGGGCTAACGAAGGGTATATGACGTCCCAACCCCAATCCCCGCTCGATGCTTACGAAAGGGCGCTTGCGTCCGGTGAACTCCGGCCACAGGTCGCGCAGCGTCGTGCCGTTGAAGCGCTCGAAGACCTGTACCGTGAGCTTTCTATGTCGCGGGCGATCCAGAAGCGGCGCCGGGACGCAGCGGCGCGGGCACGGCGGCAGGGTGCGGCCGCCAAGGCGTTGCAACAGCCGATGCGGCGCGGTGGCTTGCTCGGCTGGCTCGTCGCCCTGTTCGGGGGTGGTCGCAGCAGCGACGGCGGGAGTGCAGAGGACGAGGCGCTGGCCCGGGAAGCAACCTTCGCCCGCAGTCTTTACCTCTTCGGCCCGGTCGGGCGCGGCAAAACCACGGCCATGGACCTTTTCTACGAGGCACTGGGGCCGAAGAAGGCACAGCGACGCCACTTCCACGAGTTCATGAGCGAGCTGCACGCGGATATCCATGCCCGCCGGGAAAAGGGCGACGCCCGGGGTGACACGGCCGCGCGGTTCGCCCGGGCGCAGGCCAAGCGCGCCAAGGTGCTGTGCTTTGACGAATTCTTCGTCAACAACATCGCCGATGCGACCCTGCTCGGCCGTGTCCTGACCGTGCTGATCGACGAAGGCGTGACGGTGGTCACAACCTCCAACCAGCCCCCCGCCGAGCTCTACCCGGGCGGACTGAAGCGGGAGCTGTTCCTGCCGACCATCGCGCTGATCGAAGAAGAGTTCAGCGTGGTTAACCTCGACCACGGGCAGGACTACCGCCTGACCGGGGTCGCCGACACCGAAGCCTGGCTGCAGCCGCTCGATGACCGCTCAGCGCGGCTGTTCCGCGGCCTGTTCGAGCGCGAAGCCGGGCGGCGCGAGGGCCAGCCGCTGCAGCTGTCTCTGCTTGGTCGCAGTCTCGAAGTGCCGGAAGCCGTGGGCCGGACCGCGCTGTTCCGCTTTGCCGATCTCTGCGAAGCGCCGCTGGGCCGGGATGATTTCCAGCTGCTGGCGCAGTCCTTCGACCGCGTGTTCATCGATGAGATCCCAGTGATCCGCTACGCCAACCGCGAGAGCGGCGAGCGGTTCCGGGTGATGATCGACGTGCTCTATGAGGCGGGAACCTGCGTCTACGGCCGCGCCGAAGCGCCGATCGGGGAGCTGATCCGTCTCGAAGAGCACGAAATGCCGCCCTTCCTGCGTACCGAATCCCGGCTTGTGGAGATGCAGAGCCTCGCCTACCGCCAGCCTGCAAAGGCACAGCCGGAGCCCCAGCCCACACCCAAGGGCAAGTTCAAGGCCAAGGCCAAGCCACGCAAATCAGCGAATGGCGGTTCGAAGCAGGCCTGAGGCTCTGGCTTCAATCAGGCGGCGCAAGGCGCCGATGCTCCTAGTCGCGTGAGGCGCCGGGAACCCAGAGCACGTCCGACTTGCCGTCGTCGTTGCAGATCCGCGCCAGCACGAACATCAGGTCCGAGAGCCGGTTGAGGTAGCGGATGGCCTCGGGGTTGATATCGACTTTATCGCCCAGTTCAACCGTCAGCCGTTCGGCGCGGCGGACCACGGTGCGGCTCAGGTGGAACTGCGTCGCCGCCGCGCTGCCACCGGGCAGGATGAACGACGTCAGCGGCTGCAGGCGCGCGTTGTAGCGGTCGATATCGGCTTCCAGCTTCTCGACTTGCCCCTCGGTCACGCGCAGCGGTTCGAAGGACAGCTCGGCATCCAGCGGCGTGGCCAGATCGGCCCCCAGATCGAACATGTCGTTCTGGAGGCGGGCAATAATCTTGTCGATGTTGGGCCAGTCGCCGAGCGTCAGCCGCACCATGCCGAGGACGGCGTTGGCCTCGTCCACCGTGCCGTAGGCTTCGACCCGCAGGTCGTACTTCGCAACCCGTGTGCCAGTGGACAGGCTGGTTTTGCCCTTGTCGCCGCCCTTCGTGTAGATGCGCGTCAGTTCGACCACGGTCAGTTACCCATGCCGCCGGTCAGGAACAGCAGCACCAGCGAGAGCACAGTCCCGCCCTGGCACACCGTCCGGGCCCGCATCAGCAGATTGCCGTATTTGTCGTTGAAGCTCCCGCCGCGGCCCATCGCAAAGGCCCCGACCAGCATGGTGACCAGCGTTCCGATCAGGAAGACACCGGTCAGAATCAGAAATATCGTGTTCATAGCGACTCAAGTGGTGCGTGCAGGCGGAAAGTCAGCCATCGGCGGCAAAGAAAGTCCAATACAGGGAACATCGACCCCGCAGCCGAGACCTTCTTGGCAGATTTTGCGACACAAGAGGGGTGTTGGCGGCGGCGCCATCCGGTGTCATTGGCCGACGGGAACGGCGGTAAAGCTGTCATAGTGATCGACCGTGATCCAGATCGCCCCTTCGCCGGTCCGGCGGCGGTCATAGACGATGCGCGCGGCGCCCCGGTAGCCCTCGACATAATCGAGGTCGACGACGGCGTAGCTGTTTGCTGACCGGGTCGGGAGCAGGCCCTCACGATTGCCGAAGGTATCGCCGCCAACCGCACCGTTGGGGTCAATGTCGTCTATGGTCCGTCCCGAGGACTTCCAGCCCCGATCCCGCGCCTGCGCTTTGGTCATGTAGCAATCGGGCAGCCGTCCGGCGTGCTGCAGGAAGGTCGTCACCTGCGCAAAGGCAAAGGGGTAGGTCAGGCACTGCTGCAGACCGAAGGCGGTGCGGGCCTCCACCAGAGCGCCTTCAAGATCGAGATCGTGGCCGCAGACCTCGGCCTCGGCGGCGGCCTGCTCCAGCGCTGCGAGGTCGAGCGCTGCCAGATCCAGCGGGGCCTGCACAGCGCCTTCAGGCAGGAACGCCGGGCGCAGGACCAGCACCACGAACCCGGCAACCGCCGCCAGCAGCAGGCCACCGCCGAGCAGGCTGATCAGTCGTTGCGGCAGGGGTCGGTTCAGCATCTGGCAGTTCTCCTGTGACGAAAACCGTGTTTTCCTGAGCCCATTCAGGGCCATGGGCGCGCCGGATTGCGGGCCTCGACCCTGCGTTTGTATCGGATGACGATGATGGATCAACTGCCTGTTTCGCCGCTCAAGCCTGCTGATATGCCCGCCCTGCCGGTCCTGAAAGGACTGCGGGTTGCGACCGGAAACTCTGGGACCCGTTACCGGGGTCGGGCAGATGTGACCCTGATCGTGCTGCCGGACCAGACCTCGGCGGCGGGGGTGTTCACCCGCTCCAAGTGCCCGAGCGCGCCGGTGGACTGGTGCCGCTCGGTGCTGCAGGGCGGTGCGCCGTCTGCCGGTCCTGCTGCCAGCAACACGGTCCGGGCGCTGCTGATCAACGCCGGTAACGCCAATGCCTTCACCGGTGCGGTCGGGGCGCACGCCTGCGCCCATACCGCCGCTGCCGTGGCCGGGGCGCTGGGCTGTGCGCCTGAAACCGTGCTGCTGTCCTCAACCGGGGTGATCGGCGAGCCGCTGGAAGCCGAAGCCCTCGGTACTGCCGCAGTCCGACTGGCCGAGGACGCCGCAGAAGCCTCGCTGGAGGCCGCCGCCGCCGCCATCGCAACCACCGATACCTTCGCCAAATGGGCGCAGGCCGAAGCCGCCTGTTCCAGTGACAGGGCTGTGTCCGTGGTCGGCATCGCCAAGGGGTCGGGCATGATCGCCCCGGATATGGCGACCATGCTCGGTTATGTTTTCATCGATGCGGCGGTCGAAGCCAGCTGGCTGCAAGGCGTTCTGAGCCGTGCTGCCGACCAGACCTTCAACGCAATGACCGTCGACAGCGATACCTCGACCAGCGACACCGTTCTCGCCTTTGGGCTGGGTAGCGGCGCTGCCGTCAGCACGGACGCCGACCTGCAGGCGGTCGAAGCCGCTATCTTCATCGTCTGCGACCAGCTCGCCGAGCAAATTGCCCGCGACGGCGAGGGCGCCAGCAAGCTGATCACCATCACCGTTGAGGGCGCGGAAAACGACGCTGCTGCGCGCACCATCGGGCTGTCGATCGCCAACTCGCCGCTTGTCAAAACCGCGATTGCCGGTGAAGACGCCAACTGGGGCCGCGTGGTCATGGCCGTGGGCAAGGCAGGTGAGGCCGCCGACCGCGACCGGCTCGCCATCTGGTTCGGCCCGCATCAGGTCGCGAGCGGGGGCCTGCGCGACCCCGGTTACAGCGAGGAAGCAGTCTCGGGTTACATGACCGCTGCGGAAATCGATATTCGCGTCGACCTCGGGCTGGGTGACGGCACGGCTCGGGTGCGCACCTGCGACCTGACCCACGGCTATATCAGCATCAACGCGGACTATCGGTCATGACCGCCAACCGTGGTTGTGGCTGGTTCCCCGAAACCAGCGACCAGATGACGTTTCGCACGCCCAACCTGCGGCTCGAACCGCTCGCTGAACAGCATCTGGCCTTCGTGCAGGCCGAGGCCGCGAAGTGGGAAGTGGCGCAGCGGCTCTCAAGCGTGCCGCACCCCTACCCGGATGACGGCGCTGCAGACTATCTGGCGCGCGTGCAAGCTCATGTCGCGGCCCGAGAACAGGTCAGCTGGGTGGTTGCAGACCGAGCGACCGGCACCGATCTCGGCGTAATTACGCTTCGGTTTTTCGATGTCGACGATCAGCCGTGCTGGGAGCTTGGATACTGGTACGCCCCCTCGGCCTGGGGTCGGGGTGTGGCGACCGAGGCGGCCTCCCACGTGCTCACCTTCGCCTTCCGCTTCATGGAGGTTGAGACGGTGACCAGTGGCGTGCCCCTCGATAATCTGGCGTCGCGCCGCGTGCTGGATAAGGTGGGGTTCGAGGGCTGGACCGAGGACAGCATCGAGACCGCGCACAGTGGCCGGCAGCCGCACCTTGCAACCCGCATGACCCGTGCTCAGTTCGAAGAGTTTCTATTCAGCGGGGGCTGCACCGCCCAACCGCAGCTGGAGCGTTCGGTGCCGGTGGTCTGGGTCGCCGCCGCCGCCCTGTTCGACGCAGCCGACCGCGTGCTGGTCGCCCAGCGCCCGGCGGGCAAGTCGCTTGCGGGTCTGTGGGAGTTCCCCGGCGGCAAAATCGAGGCGCTTGAGTCCCCGGAAACCGCGCTGATCCGGGAGCTAAAAGAAGAGCTGGGCATCGACGTCGGCGAAGGCTGTCTGGCGCCGCTGACCTTCGCCAGCCACGCCTATCCCAACTTTCACCTGATGATGCCGCTCTATGCGATCAACAAGTGGCAGGGCGAGCCCAAGGGTCAGGAAGGGCAGGCGCTGAAGTGGGTCACCAAGGCCGAGCTGCGCGAACTGCCCATGCCGCCGGCTGACGCGCCACTGTTGCCGGCGGTGCTGGACTGGATGTAGCCCGCGAACCACCGACCACCGCGGGGGCCGGCTCAGTAGGAAGACGTGTCGATCTTCGCGGCCCCGCCCTTGATCTCCGCGACAATGGCGGTGGCGGCGTTGCGCAGGATCCCGGCGTCTGACTGCACGGTGACGAACTGGAAACCCATTTCGATCATCCGCACCGCGTAAGGGGCGGTGCCGTTGTGCAGGCCCACCGGCTTTCCGGCGGCGCGGCAGGCGGCGATGATCTTCTCGAAGGCCTTGAGCACCACCTCGTTTTCCGTGTCCAGCCGGGGGCGCTGCCCCAGCGCGTTGGCAAGATCGTTGGGGCCGACGTAGATGGCGTCGATGCCCTCGGTGCCGACGATTTCCTCGACCCGATCGAGGCCTTCCGAGGTCTCGACCATGGCCATACGGATGATCTCGTCGTTGGCCTTGTCGGTGTAGTCGCTGCCGCCGTAGATCGAGGCGCGGATGGGCCCGAACGAGCGCGTGCCCAGCGGCGGGTAGGAGGCGTAGTGCACGAACTGGCGGGCGTCCTCGCCGTTGTTGATCATGGGGCAGATGACGCCGTAGGCGCCGGCGTCCAGCACCTTCATGATCATGCCGGCATCCAGCCACGGGGCACGCACGAAGGGCACCACGTCGGTGGTCGAAATCGCCTGAAACTGCGAAACCGCAATCTGGTAGTCCATCAGCCCGTGCTGCATGTCGACAGTGATGCTGTCCCAGCCGCAGTGCGCCATGACCTCGGCCGTAAAGGCGGCGGGCGTCGCCAGCCAGCCGTTTGCGACTACGCCACCCGATTTCCAGATTTCCCGAATTTTGTTGGGCCGCATGGGCCTGTCCTCCTGCACCTGTTCGGGCGCGAGTTTAGCCAGCCCACGCTGCTTGTCGATCACCCTCAGCAGCTCGGACTTGCTTTTTTTGACCTAGGATTGGCCAAAGCCGACCCCTACAAGGGCTTCAACAGGGAATATCACGAGCAATCGGACCAGCATGACGGCCACGACGGCATATCGCACCGTGTTCATTTCGGACACGCATCTGGGCATGACAGGGGTTCGCAGCGCAACGCTGCTGACGTTCCTGCATGGCCTCTCGTGCAAGACGCTGTATCTGGTCGGCGACATCGTCGACGGCTGGGCGCTGCAGCGGCACTGGGTCTGGACCGAGACCGATGATCAGGTGCTGGAGACCATCTTTGCGCAGGTCGCGAGGGGCACACGCGTGGTCTACATCCCCGGCAACCATGACGACATGGTGCGCGCGGTGCTACCGGTCGAACGCTTTGCGGGGATCGAACTGCGGATCAATGACACCCTCACGCTGGCGGATGGTCGTCGGTTCTACGTCACCCATGGTGATCAGTTCGATGCCGTCACCAACAATATGACCTGGCTGTCGAAGTTTGGGCATCTCATCTACGAATACTACACCGCCGGGATGCGGCAGGTCGCTCGGGTGCCGGGCTTGGGCTGGGCCAACAATCTGCCCGCGCAGGCCAAGAGCCTGTCCAAGCGGATCTTCCAGCCCCAGGGCGCCTTCGAACGCGGCCTGCGTCGGGAGGCTGCCGAACGCAACGCCGTCGGCGCGATCGCCGGGCATATTCACCGTCCCGCCCTGAACACAAAGGGCGGCTTTACCTACGCCAATTGCGGGGACTGGGTTGAGTCCTGCACGGCGCTGGTCGAGGACGCGGATGGGCAACTGAGCCTGCTGTACTGGTCCGATGAGGGCCTGCTTGAACAAAAGGAGCGCGTCGGCTGATGCACATTCTTCTGGTGAGCGATGCCTGGCATCCGCAGATCAACGGCGTGGTTCGGACCCTCGACACCACCCGGGCCATCGTCGAGGACAAGGGCCACACCTTCAGCCGCATCACCCCGGACCAGTTCCGGATCAATATGCCCATGCCGATGTACAAGGAAATCGGGCTGGCGCTGTTCTGGCCGGGTGCTGTCAGCCGCCGGATCAAGGCGATTATCCGGGAAAACGGCGCGATCGACGCCATCCACGTGGCCACCGAAGGCCCGCTGGGCATGGCCGCGCGGGCCTTCTGCCAGCGCAACAAGATCCCCTTCACCACCTCCTTCCACACCAAGCTCGCCGAGTACATCAACGAGCGCACTGGCATTCCCGCACGCTGGCTCTGGCGCTGGCTAGAGTGGTTTCACCGCCCTGCGCAGCGGGTGCTTGTGACCAATCAGGGCATGGCGGACGAGCTGGCCGGTTTCGGCATCAAGCACACCCACCTATGGCCGCGCGGGGTCGATCTGGAGCTGTTCCACCCGTCCAAGAAGCCGTCGACGCACGTCGCGGACCTGCAGCGCCCAGTGTTCGTCTATGTCGGCCGGGTCGCGGTGGAGAAGAATATCGAGAGCTTCCTGCAGCTCGACCTGCCGGGGACGAAAATGATCGTAGGCTCCGGGCCATCCTATGATTCGCTTAAGGCCAAGTACACCGACGCCGTTTTCACCGGCCCGCTGCACGGTGACGAGCTTGCCGGGGCCTACGCGGACTCGGACGTGTTCGTGTTTCCTTCGAAAACCGATACCTTCGGCCTGGTCCTGCTGGAGGCCTGCGCGGCCGGAACGCCCGTCGCAGCTTTTCCGGTCACCGGCCCGAAGGATGTGATCACCGACCCTGCGGTCGGCACGCTGAGCGAGGATTTGCAGGCAGCCTGCCTGCGGTCGCTGGAGCTGTCATCGGAAGCAGCGCGGACCTATGCGGAAGGCTTCTCGTGGGATGCCGCGACCCAGACCTTCCTCGACGCCCTCGAGCGGACCTCGGTGACCGGCAACGAAGACTGAGGGTCTCAGCCTCGTCGCCGGTGTGACTGACGGAGATGGAGGGTCAGTCAGACTCTCGTGGCCGCCCTGATCAGCCGAGCAGGATGGTGCGGCGGTCCATGCGGTGGGCCACTTCTGCAATCTCGTAGCGAACCTGAGCATTGCCCGTGGACTGGAACGACAGCGCGCGCCACTTGCTCATAGCCTCATCGTGGGACCGGAACGGCCCGTGGATCTGGTTGGAGCGGGTCAGGACTTCCTCGAACGAGGTGTCGGTGAATTCACCGCCGATCACGTAGAAAAAGGTCTTTTCGGTCTGAGCCTCGGGTTGAGGCCGGTTTGCAGCGGGTGCTTGCATGGTCTGGTCTCCAGTACTCACAGGATGGGGCCAAGAGCCCAACCCAGAAGGATCGGGCAGGGCGAGGCGGGGGTAATCAGGACGCTGCGGCGCGGACGTTGAACTGCTCTTCCTCGGTCGAGCCGGTCAGCGCGGTCACCGAGGAGGTGCCGCCCTGGATCGTCGTGGTAACATCGTCGAAGTAACCGGCGCCGACTTCCTGCTGGTGCGAAACGAAGGTGTAGCCCCGATCCGCGTCGGCAAATTCCTGCTCCTGCAGCTCGACGTAGGCCGACATGCCGCGAGCGGCGTAGTCGTTGGCCAGCCGGAACATCGAATTCCACATGGCGTGGATGCCGGCGAGCGTGATGAACTGGTAGCGGTAGCCCATGGCCGCCAGCTCGGTCTGGAACTTGGCAATGGTGGCGTCGTCGAGGTTACGCTTCCAGTTGAAGGACGGCGAGCAATTATAGGACAGCAGCTGGTCCGGATATTCCTTCTTGATCGCCTCGGCAAAGCGGCGCGCTTCGTCGAGGTCGGGCGTCGCCGTCTCACACCAGATCAAGTCGGCATAGGGGGCGTAGGCGAGGCCGCGGGCAATCGCCTGATCCAGCCCGGGGTTGGTGACGAAGAAGCCCTCAGACGTTCGCTCGCCGGTGACGAAGGGTGCGTCGGAGGGGTCAACGTCGGAGGTGATCAGGTTGGCGGCATTGGCGTCCGTCCGCGCCAGAATGATCGTGCCCGTTCCCAGCACGTCGGAGGCAAGACGCGCCGAGATCAGCTTTTGCACGGCTTCCTGGGTTGGAACGAGCACCTTGCCGCCCATGTGACCGCACTTCTTTACCGACGCCAGCTGGTCCTCGAAGTGGACCCCGGCAGCGCCAGCGGAAATCAGGCCCTTGGCCAGCTCGAAGGCATTGAGGACGCCGCCAAAGCCAGCTTCGGCGTCGGCAACAATCGGCAGGAAGTAGTCGATCCCGCCCTCTTCTTCGGGGCTCATGCCCTTGGCCCATTGAATTTCATCGGCGCGGATGAAGGCGTTGTTGATGCGCTCGACCACGGCCGGAACCGAGTTCACCGGGTACAGCGACTGGTCGGGGTACATGGTCGGCGCGGTGTTGGCGTCGGCGGCAACCTGCCAGCCGGAAAGATAAATGGCTTCGATGCCCGCCTTGGCCTGCTGTACCGCCTGACCGCCGGTCAGGGCGCCAAGGCAGCGGACGGCCTGATCATCACCATCGCGGTTGACCATGTCCCAGAGCTTCCGGGCGCCGTTGCAGGCGAGGGTGTTTTCGCGCCGAACCGACCCGCGCAGCCGCACCACGTCTTCGGCGGTGTAACCGCGTTTGACGTTGGCCCATCGCGGGTTGGAGGCCCAATCCTGCTGGAGGTCGGTGATCTGCTGCTGGCGGGTCGTGCTCATGATGCGTTTCCTGTGTCTGGGTCGCGGTAATCAGGCTCGTGGATCTTGATCGACATGAAGGTCGGATTGAGGGGCAAAGTGTGGCGGGGGTCTGAGCCCCGGTCCGCGGCGGTCCCGCGTTTATTCCGCCACCATAGTGCCAAGGCAGGGTGCGACCGTCAGGCGTGGTTGAGTATGATTGTAAAGATTTACAAACAAATATTGTGAATGCATGTTAAGAATTATCTATTCGGGGCGGAGCCATGGCAGCAGAACGCAAACTCTTCATCGGTCACAAGCTACGCCGCCTCCGCCGCGAGGAAGGCGTGACACAGGCCCAGATGGCCCACGATCTGGGAATTTCGGCCGCTTATCTGAACCTGATCGAGCACAACCAGCGACCGATCACCGTGAACGTTCTGCTGCGGCTGGGCGACGCCTTCGGGGTCAATATTCAGGAATTCGCCCTCGATGACAGCGACGCCCAGTCCGGCCGTCTGCGCGAGGTGCTGTCCGACCCCCTGTTCGCGAAACTGGATCTGACGCGGCAGGACCTGCGGGAGGCGGTCGAGCGCGTGCCCATGGTCGCCGAAGCCCTGCAGCTGCTCTACGCGCGTTTTCAGGCTGGCAGTTCAGGCCAGCCCGACGCCGCCACCGTCCCCGGCACGCTAATCGGGCGGCCGAGCGAGGTCGATGAACTGCTCGACGCGCTCGAAGACCGCCACAACCACTTTCCCCAGTTGGAAACAGCTGCCGAAGCCCTATCCAGCGAAGCCGGTTTGCGGCAGAGCCACCTCGAAGCCGACCTCAGCCGCCACCTTGCCGAGGCCCACGGCCACGTCGTCCGCACCATGCCGGCGCGCGTGATGGAGACTGCCGCCTTCCGCCACGACCTGCACGGCAAGCGACTGATCTTCAACGAGCTGGCGCCGCCGGAAAGCCGCGTCTTTGCACTAGGGCTGACCGTGGCTGAGCTCAGCTTGCGCGACGAGATGCTGGCGCTGGTCGAAGCCATGGGCATCCGGCAGCCCAGCAGCGCCGCGATGATGCTGACGGCCCTCAAGGGCTACTTCGCCGCCGCCGTGATGATGCCCTACGCCCGCTTCTCGGAAGCTACGCTGGAAACCCGCCACGACCTCGACATTCTGCAGGCCCGCTTCGGCGCCAGTTTCGAGCAGGTTGCGCACCGGCTGACCTCACTACAGCGGCCGGGGACGCGCGCGGTTCCCTTTTTCATGCTGCGCATGGACGCGGCGGGCAACGTATCCAAGCGTTTCAGCGCCGGTGGGTTTTCAATCTCGCGTTACGGCGGTGCCTGCCCGGCTTGGTCGGTCGTCAACGCCGACCGGCACCCGGGCAACCTCGGCGTCGATAAGGTGCAACTGCCCGACGGGGGTACCTTTCTTTCGCTGGCCAAATCCATCCGCAAAGGCCTGCCGCAAGCGGGCCGAGCGCAGCGGCGCCTGACGGTGGTGTTGGGTTGTTCCTACGAGTTCGCCGAGCAGGTCATCTACGCCGATGGGCTCGACGCGCAGGAACCCGGCCCCATCGGCACCAACTGCCGCCTCTGCCCCCGGCCGCGATGCGAGCACCGCGCCTTTCCGGCCTCGACCACAATCCGCTAAATTTCTGCATGTATGGAAACCGCGTCGCCCTCGGGGTGGCGCAGTCGCTTATGCAACAGCTTCGTGCACCGAAAGCCCGCATTGGGCGGGGCAGAACTCATCCTGCTGCCCGGTTCAACCGTGCTTTTAAACAGGCGTGTTCTGCGGTTCTCAACTGACGCCCTATCCCCACCACCACAGGGGGCGTCTTGCGGGAGTTGTGGTCATGACAAGCACGGCTAGCGCAAACCGGCCGACCGTCCCCCTGCTGATGCTGCTGGGAGGACTGTTTTTGTTTTCCATTCAGGATGTGCTGATCTCCGATCTCACCAAGCGCTATCCCGTGCACGAAATCGTGTTTGTGCGCAGTCTGGTGAACATCTGGCCGTTGATCCTGCTCAGCTTTGCCTTTGATCAGGGCAAGAACATGCAGATCACCAAGTTCTGGCAGCTGTTCCTGCGCGGTGGCCTGCTGTCGCTGTCCTACACGGCTTACTATTTGGCACTGGCGGGGCTCGACTTTGCGCAGGCGACGTCGCTGTACTTTACCGCACCGCTGTTCATTACTTTCCTCAGCTGGGTGACGACCCGGGTGCCGATCGGCTGGCGGCGCCTGACCGGGGTGATCATTGGTCTGGTCGGCGTGGTCTTTATTGTTAAGCCCGGGGTCGGCGATATCCCGCTGCTGCCCGCGCTGATGGCGGTCGCGTCGGCGTTTTTCTATGCCCTGTCAGCGCTCATGACCAACTGGCTCGGCCGGACCGAATCAACGACCGTGCAGTCCGTAACCTTTGTGATCATGAACCTGATCATCGGGGCGTTGTTCTGGGCGATCTTCGGTGAGGGCTGGGCGGTCGATCACGCGCCCGAAGGCCTCGAAGTGCTGCTCAAGGCCTGGGTCTGGCCGACCCGGACAGACGTGCTGATCATGGTCGGGATCGGGCTGGGCTCGGCCATTGGCTTCATCATGCTGACCGCGGCCTACCGCAATCTCGAACCCTCCTTTGCGGCGCCGTTCGAGTACTGCCTGCTGGGCTATAACCTGCTGTGGGGTCTGCTGCTGTTCCGGCAGGTGCCTGATGCCCTGACGCTGGTCGGGATTGCCATCATCGTCAGCTCCGGCTTGTTCGTGCTCTACCGCGAGGGTGAGCGTCGTCAGTCGCTGGTGCAGCGCCTGTTCCGCCCTCGGCGGGTCAGATAAGCCCCGACGGCGCTTGGCAAGTGTGGTTGCTCTGGCCTATCGCTAACCGCAGGTCGCTCGTCCCGGGCGGCCTGCCGCCGGTTGTGGCCCGAGGACAGTGCCGTGTTTCTTGATATCCCGCTCTCTGACATTCTGTTTTTCGCCGCTGTTCTGACCGGCGGTGCCGTGGTGGCAGGCTTCATCGCCGGGCTGTTCGGGGTCGGCGGCGGGATCGTCATGGTGCCGATCCTGACCGAGTTGTTCGGCCTTGGCCTGCGCGGCTCCGACCCAATCCACGCCCAGCACATTGCTGTGGGCACGTCGCTGGCCATCATCATCCCGACCTCGCTGGTCTCGGCCCGCACCCACTATCGATCGGGTAAGATCGAGATGGGACTGCTGCGCCAGTACCTGCCCTTTGTCGTCATTGGCGTGATCGGTGGTCTCGGGCTGGCGCGGGTGCTCGACGCCAGCGGTCTGATGCTGGTGTTCGGCGTGATCGCGCTGGTGGTCGGCCTGTATCAGTTCTTCGCCTCGCCCGATCTGACCCTGCGCTCGACGCTGCCCGGGGCCCCGGCGCCGCAGGCCGCGGGTCTGTTCATCGGCAGCACCTCGACGCTGATGGGCATTGGCGGGGGTGTGACCAACAACGTGTTCATGTCGCTCTGCGGGGTGGATATCAAGCGGGCGATTGCGACCTCGGCCGGGGTGGGGGTGATCATTTCGATCCCGGCGACGGGAGGCTTCATGACCATCGGCTGGACCAAGGACGGCTTGCCGCCGCTGTCGCTGGGCTACGTCAATCTGATCGCACTGGCGCTGATGATTCCCTTCACCATCTACATGGCGCCGATTGGCGCGCGGCTGACCCACCGCCTCGACGGTCGGCTGACCAAACGGCTGTTCAGCCTGTTCCTGACCGTCGTCGCGCTGCGCACGCTCTGGAAGGCTTTCGCCGCCTGAACCAGATTACGGTGCATTTTTGGCCCTCCGCCTTGCTTTTTCGCGGGAAAATCTGCGACTATCAGCGAAAAAACAGGGAGACGATGGGATGTTAGCCGAACTGGACAGCATCGACCGCGCGATTCTGACGGCTTTGCAGCGCGACAGCCGGATGTCGATGGCGGAACTGGGCGAGCGCGTCGGGCTGTCGTCATCGGCCTGTCATCGCCGGGTGCTGCAGCTGCAGAAGGCCGGGGTGATCGAGGGCTACGCCGCCCGGCTCAGCCCAAAGATGCTCGGGCTGGACCTGCACTTTATCGTCGATGTCTCGCTGGTCTCGCAGGCCGAGGAAGACCTCGAGGCTTTCGAACGCGCGGCGCGGGACAACTCGTCGGTGCTGGAATGCTATCTTATGGCCGGGCAGGCCGACTATTCGCTGCGCGTCTCGGCCCGCGATACCAGTCACTATGAAGAAGTCCATCGGCAGATCGCCCACATGCCGGGCGTCACCCAGATCGAGTCCAAGCTGATCCTGCGCGGGGTAAAGAAGTGGATGGGCTACAAGGTCTGATCCGACCCTGCAGCCCACCGCCAACCGATCACTTTAGAGCGAGGTGTCATCGTAGAAGAAGAGCGAGCCGTTCCAAGTCTGGGTCATCTCTTCATCACCGACAAAGTACGTTGAGGTTCCGGCCTGACTGATACCGACCAGCAGTTCGTCGGCCCCGATGTTGCCCTCATCGCGGGACGATTCCTCGATTTCACCCGGGATAACCAGCAGCTCGGCAGCGCCAGGCACCGGCTCGGTCGTGTACATCTGGGGCAGGACCTGCGGGTTGGTCGGATCAACGTAGAAGAAGCGGATGATCGGGGTCTGGTCGAGCACGGCCAGTTCCAAATCGGCGTCGCCGTCAAAGTTGCCGGATTCAATCTGGCTGGCTTTGATAAGGCCGCAAATTTTTCTCGAGACCCAAAATGCCCTTGGGCAAGTCAGTACAGTCAGGCGCGTTATCGCGATTCATGATCGCGACTCATGGCTACCAAAAAGGGGTGAACAGGGGGTGCAGGCCCGACCACCGGCAGGCTTGCGGTAGTGACTGGCAAACAGCAGGGGGAGATCAGCGGTTGGCCGGTACCCAGACACGATCTTCACCGCGTCCGATCCAGCCGCCTTCTTCAGGCGCGAGCCGGGTTTCGGTGCGGGTGATGGTGGTCGTGGTGTAGGTCGACGTGGCGGTCGGTGCTGCAACCGTCGCGCTCTGGCCGCTGCTGGCGACGACGTTGCCGGTCGCTGCGGTCACGTTCCGCTGGTAGAGACTGGTCGGGGCGTCTTCGATCAGCTCTAGACCGAGGTTGCTGATCCGCTTGATGGCCATGCCGCGCTCAACGCGCTTATCCGGGCGCAGGGCAAAGGGGCCGTCAATGCCGCTGAAGCCCTGTGGCCGCTCCAGCTCATTGGCGAGGTAGCGCGTCATCGGCATGCGCCCGGCGATATTCAGGGCCATGCTCATACCGTCATAGGCGACCGATGACAGCGGATGCGGATCTTTGCTATAAGCGACCTGATAGTCCCGCTGGAAGGAACTAAAGCGGGCTTCGGCGGGAGAGGCGTAGATGGCGCCTACCAGCGCCTGCTCGGAAATCAGGTCGTTCGCCTGCTGGTCCCAGATCGGCACCCCGAGGAACCGGACCCGGCGCGGGTCGACACCGTAGAAGTAGAGTAGCGAGGCCATATCGCCGGCTTCCTGCGTGTCGGGCAGGTAGATGGCATCGAACATATCGGCCTGCTCACCGACCTTTTGCGCCACGGCTGTCCGCCGGGAGCGGTCGCCTGCGTTGGCGGGGTAAGTCTCGGTCAGAACGACGTTGGTGCCGAGGAACCGCGCTAGTCCATTGGCGGCATCTGCTGCGGCCAGCCCGTAGGTGTCAGCCGGGGCGACCACGGCAATGCGCCGGTGTCCCTGCTGCGCGGCATAGCTCAGCACGCGCTTGGTCACGGCTTCGGGGGTGATGCCCATGACGTAGGCGTTGCTGCTGACCCGGGTGATATCGTTGCTGAAGCTGACAACGTTGACGCCTCGGCCGGCGGCAACCCGCGCCACGGTTGGCAGCGCGTCGCCGCGCAGAGGGCCGAGGATTAGGGTCGCGCCTTCGGAAACTGCCTGCCGGGCCGCGGAAAGCGCGCCGGGCGTAGTTGATTGTGTGTCGTAGAGACGGGCTTCAAAGGTGCCGGGGATACCCGCGTCCTTGATGGCGAGGTCGACCCCGTTCTTCATGGCGGTGCCGATGGAGGCTAGCTCGCCGGTAACCGGAAGCAGGAGGGCGATCCGCGGTGTCGAAGACTGCGCCGCCTGCTGAACATTGGCAGCGACGACCGACTCGCTGGGGTCAACCAGCACCCCGTCGGGTGTCAGCACGCGCAGACCCGAGGGGGTCATGATGGTGCGGTATTCGGTCTGCTCTTCAACGACAGCAACCCGCTCCCCGCCATCGGCCGTGACATAGGTCGAAGTGACACAGCCAGACAGCAGCAGACCAGCCACGAGCACGCTGCCGCTTGCCAGAGCATGCCGACACTGCTTGAAGATGTTGTCTAACCGATGCGCCAAAACGCCTACCATAACCCTGTTCTCGTCGTTCCTTGCGCTCTGCTACCTATACGCATCGATCGCTCGGTATATCCCGGCATTTTGCTCTGAAAACGATAAAAACAGACGAGAAGTTCGCCTATTTGTCCCACTTTAGTCGCTTACGCGTCTCGATGAAACTCTGGAATCAAGCCGAAGGCACTTTATACGCCCAAGTCACCCAGGTTTGAATTCATCTACCCACAATCAAGCGAAAAAGAGCCTCAGGAGTGTAAAATATGTCGTCAATCAGGCCCTGGCGGGACATTGAGCGGCGAACGACTCGGAAAATCATGGTAGGCTCGGTATCGGTCGGGGGCGATTCTCCCATTTCCGTGCAATCCATGACCAACACACCGACCCCTGACGTGCAGGCAACCATCGCCCAGATCAGGTCGCTTGAGGATGCCGGTGCGGATATTGTCCGGGTTTCCTGTCCGGATGAGGAATCGACCGCCAATTTTGATCAGATCGTCAAAGCGGTTTCGGTTCCGCTGGTCGCCGACATCCACTTTCACTACCGCCGCGCGCTTGAAGCGGCCGACAAGGGCGCAGCCTGCCTGCGCATCAACCCCGGTAACATCGGCAGCAAGCAGCGGGTGATGGAGGTCGCGCAGGCGGCCAAGGCCAACGGTTGTTCGATCCGCATCGGTGTCAACGGCGGTTCGCTCGAACGCTCCCTGCTGGAGAAGTACGGCGAACCTTGCCCCGAGGCGCTGGTTGAAAGCGCGCTCAACTCCATCAAGCTGCTCGAAGACTGCGACTTCCACGAGATCAAGATTTCGGTGAAAGCCAGTGACGTCTTCCTCGCCGTCGCCGCCTATGCGGGGCTGGCCGAGGCCTGTAACTACCCCTTTCACCTTGGTATCACTGAGGCCGGACCGGCGCGGCTGGGTACGGTGAAAAGCGCGATCGGGTTGGGCAACCTGCTGTGGTCGGGGATCGGTGACACCATCCGCGTCAGCCTGTCTGCCGACCCGGTGGAAGAGGTGCACGTCGGCTTCGACCTGCTCAAATCGCTGGGCCTGCGCCATCGCGGGGTGAACATCATCGCCTGCCCGTCGTGTGCGCGGCAGGGCTTCGACGTCATCGACGTGGTGCAGCAGATCGAGCAGCGGGTCGCCCATATCAGCACACCCATGGACGTTTCGGTGCTCGGCTGCGTGGTCAACGGACCCGGTGAGGCCGCGCAGACGGTGCTGGGCCTGACCGGCGGTGGCAACGGACGGCACAAGGTCTACGTCGGCGGCGCCCCGGATCACAACGTCAGCAGCGAAGATATGGTTGATCATTTCGTGCGACTGATCGAAACAGAGGCAGAAAAGATTGAGGCTTCGCAAGCGCCGTGAAATGGATCCCCTCCGTTCCGCTTGAAACCCTTCGCGGGTGGGAACGCGCCTACAGTGACGTGGTTTTTGCCATCGGCAATTTTGACGGTGTCCACCTGGGGCATCAGGCCCTGCTGCGGGCTGCGCGTGAGCGGGCGGACGAGCTGGGCTGCCGGTCGGGTGTTCTGACCTTTGCCCCGCACCCGCGCCGCTACTTCGCCGGGCCGGAAACCAAGCCCTTCCTGCTGACCCGGGGGGTCGACGAGCGCGCCGCGCTGCTGGAAGCCACGGGGCAGGCCGATGTCATGTTGGAGCTGCAGTTCGACCTCGAGCTCTCCAGCGTGCAGGCCGAAGACTTCGCGCAGGAGATCCTCGCCCGCTATATCGGGATCAAGCACATCCTCGCCGGGCCGGATTTCCGCTTCGGCAACCGCCGCGGCGGCGACATGCTGCAACTGGGCCGCTGGGGGCAGGAGCTGAGCTTCGGCGTTTCCGCCGTGCCGCTGCGCCACGACGATGCCGAGGGCGGGGTGATTTCCTCATCCCGGGTGCGACAGGCGCTGGTCGATGGCGATATCGAGACCGCAAACCGCCTGCTGGGTCGTCCCTGGAGCGCCGGTGGAACCGTCGAGCGCGGGGACCAGATCGGCCGCACCATGGGTTTTCCGACGGCGAACCTGAACTGGCCTGCGCTGCAGCTGCGACCGCAATACGGGGTCTACGCCGGCTGGGCGGCGATCGACGGCGCTGACGAGGGGCTGCCCGCTGTCTCCTACCTCGGCACCCGACCGACGGTGGACGGGGTTGAAGAACGTTTTGAAGTGCACTTGCTCGACTGGTCGGGCGACATCTACGGCGCGGAGGTGAAGTTCTGGTTCCAGTCCTTCATTCACCCGGATCTCGAATTCAAGGGGCTGGACGCGCTCAAGGTCCAGATCCAGCAGGACTGCGACGAGGCCCGCCGCCGCCTCGCAGCTGCGGCCTGAACGGACCCTGATGACGGTAGCGCGAGTATCCGCCTTGCACGTCTCACACTCGCGTTTGCTGCCCTTGGGCTGTATGCCTGTGATTGAAAACCCGCCGTTATGACTGAGCAAAACACCACAGAGTTGTCCGAGTAAACTGGTCCCATGAGCGAAAACGAACGCAACCGCGATTTCCGAGACACGGTCACCACCCCGGAGACGGCCTTTCCCATGCGCGGCAACCTGCCCACCCGCGAACCGGAGTGGCTGGCGCACTGGGAGAAAAAGGACCTCTTCAACCGCCTGCGGGAAGAGTCGGCCGGACGGCCCAAGTTCGTGCTCCACGACGGCCCGCCCTACGCCAACGGCAACCTCCACATCGGCCACGCGCTCAACAAGATCCTGAAAGACGTCATCAACCGCAGCCATCAGATGCTGGGCAAGGATGCCCACTACGTGCCCGGCTGGGACTGTCACGGCCTGCCGATCGAGTGGAAGATCGAAGAGCAGTACCGCGAGCGCGGGCAGGACAAGGACGAGGTCGACGTCGTTGAATTCCGTCGTGAATGCCGCGACTTTGCCCAGGGCTGGGTCGAAGAACAGACCCGGCAGTTCAAGCGCCTTGGGGTGCTAGGCAACTGGAATCAGCCCTACCTGACCATGCACTACGACGCCGAAGCGCAGATCGTCCGTGAGCTGGGCAAATTCCTGCTCGACGGTCAGCTGTACAAGGGCAACAAGCCGGTGCTCTGGTCCGTGGTGGAGAAAACCGCGCTGGCCGACGCCGAGGTCGAATACTACCCGCACAAGTCAGTGACCATCTGGGTCAAGTTCCCGGTAAAATCCGCGCCTCAGCCGGAGCTGCTCGGGGCGAGTGCGGTAATCTGGACCACCACCACCTGGACCATCCCCGGCAACCGCGCCATGGCGTTCCACGACGATATTGCCTATGGCGTCTACCGCGTCGATGCCGTCGCCGAAGGTTCGCTGGCGCAGGTCGGTGAACGCCTGATCATCGCCGATGAAACCGCTGAAGCGACCGCCGCCTCGGCCAAGATCGAAGCCTGGACCCGTGAAGACCTGAAGGTGGATCTGACCGGCGTTGTCGCCGTCCACCCGCTGGCTGAGCAGGGCTTCGACCACGAAGTTCCCATGTTCCATGGCGACTACGTAACCACGGAGCAGGGGACGGGACTGGTCCACATCGCACCGGGGCACGGTTTTGATGACTGGCAGCTGGCGACGGTCCAGCACGGGGTCGAAGTGCCGATGACGGTGGCTGAAGACGGCGCCTTCTATGACCACGTGCCGCTGTTCAGTGGCCTAACGGTGTATGACCAGAAGGGCAAGGACGGCACCGCGCTTGGCCCGATCCTGCGCGCGCTAATCGAGGCTGGTGGCCTGCTCGCCAAGGGCAAGCTGGAGCACTCCTATCCCCATTCGTGGCGGTCCAAGGCGCCGCTGATCTTCCGCAACACCGCCCAGTGGTTCATCTCGATGGAAGAGAAGGGCCTACGCGCCGGTGCACTCAAGGCGCTGGGCGACACCAGCTTCGTACCGGAGCAGGGTCGCAACCGCATCACGTCGATGATCGAGAGCCGCCCGGACTGGTGCGTATCCCGACAGCGTGTCTGGGGCGTGCCGCTCCCGATTTTCGTGCGCAAATCCGACGGCCAGCCGCTGCGTGACCCCAAGGTTATCGAACGCATCGCCGAGGCCTATGAGCTGGAAGGCGGCGATGCCTGGTTTAACAGCCCGCCGTCACGCTTCTTCGGGAATGACTACGACCCGGACGATTTTGAGCAGGGCCGCGACGTGGTCGAGGTCTGGTTCGACAGCGGCGCCACCCATAGCTTTGTGCTGGAAAAGCGCCCGGAGCTGAAGTGGCCGGCCGACCTGTATCTCGAAGGCTCAGACCAGCACCGTGGCTGGTTCCATTCCTCGCTACTGGTCGGGGTCGGCACCCGTGGCCGCGCACCCTATGACGCCATTCTCACCCACGGCTTCGTGCTCGATGAGAAGGGCAACAAGATGTCCAAGTCGCTGGGCAATGTCACCGCGCCCGACGACGTCGCCAAGGATTTCGGCATCGATATCCTGCGCCTGTGGGTGGTGGCGTCGGACTACAGCGATGACCTGCGCATCGGCCCGGCGATCCTCAAGCATTCGGCCGACGCCTACCGCCGCTTCCGCAATTCGCTGCGCTTCATCCTCGGCAATCTCGGTGATTTCCAACCCTCGCAGGCCGTTGCCTATGACGACCTGCCCGAGCTGGAACGCTGGGTGCTGCACCGGTTGAGCGAGCTGGACGCGCTGGTACGGACTTCGGCGGAGGCCTACGACTTCCACCGGCTGTATACCGAGCTGCACAACTTCTGCGCCGTCGACCTGTCCGCGCTCTACTTCGATATCCGAAAGGATGCGCTCTACTGCGACGCGCCCGACAGCCTGCGCGCTCGCGCAGCCCGGACCGTGCTGGCCGAGTGCTTCTCGTGCCTGACCGCGTGGCTGGCGCCGATCCTGTGCTTCACCGCCGAAGAAGCCTGGCTGACCAGGCGCGAGGACGAAGCCGAGCTGCCTGAGAAGCTGGTCAATACCGACTCAGTCCACCTGCGCGTGATCCCCGAAATCCCGGCGCAGTGGTCGAACGCAGGCCTCGCCGACAAGTGGGCCGACGTTTTCGCGGTCCGCCGGGTGATCACCACCGCGCTGGAACCGTTACGGCAGGAAAAGACCATCGGTTCGAGCCTGCAGGCCGCGCCGCGTGTGTTCCTGTCCGCCGACAAGGCCGCCGCGCTGGCTGATGTCGACTTTACCGAAGTGGCCATCGTCTCCGGCGTCACGATCGAGACCGGCGAGGGACCGGCAGACGCCGTACGGGTCGAGGACATCGCCGGGGTTGCGGTGACGCCGCAGCTGGCGGCTGGTGAGAAATGCCAGCGCTGCTGGCAGGTTCTGCCGGAAGTCAGCGCTCACCCCGATCACCTATGCGCGCGCTGTGAAGTTGCAGTGCCCGGGGCAGTGTCCGGGTCAGTGTCTGGGGCAGGGGTCTAACCCATGCTGCGATGGGGCATTCTACTCGCGCTGGCGGTGCTGGCGGCCGATCAGGTGACCAAGGCCCTGATCGTCGCCAATCTCCCCGTTTACTCCGCTGCAACACCGGTGGTGATCGACGTCACGCCCTTCCTCAACATCTGGCACGTTCGGAATTCGGGGATCGCGTTCTCGATCGGGAATTTCAACGATGGCGGCCGCTACTTCATCGGCGCGCTGGCCTTTGCCGTGGCAGCCGGGCTGATCATCATTGGGCGCAAGAGCAGCAGCAATCTGGTGGTCGCGGCCTATGCGCTGATTGCCGGCGGTGCGCTCGGCAATGCCTTTGACCGGCTCAACCCGGGCCGAAAGACGGTGGTGGACTTTATCGATTTCCACGTTGCGGGCCTGCACTGGCCCTCGTTCAACGTGGCAGATTCGGTGATTGTCGTGGGGGTTGCCCTTATTCTGGCCGATATGTTGTTCTTGGCTGACCGGCGAGCGTCTTCGTCGTCTTCGCAGGAGTAGGGCTTCAACCATGTCGATGGGCCGGATCGTCGTTTCTCTGATTATCGGTACCGCTTCAGTCGGTGGGCTGACCGGGTGCGGGAGCCTGACGAGGGGGCTGGGCTACTTCACCAGCGCCGGTCTGGTCGACGAGTACGCCATCCCGCAGAACCGCAGCCTCGCCATGCCGACGGATTTCTTGCGCCTGCCCACGCCGCATAACGAAGTGTCTCAGGCGGAGAGCCTGCCCACCCCCGACGAAATCGAGGCTCTGGTGTTCACGCTCGAACCCGAGGCAGCACCCGAAGAGCAGTACCTGCCGATCACGGTCATCGCGGACGAAGTGCCGCAGTACCAGCCCATAGGCCGCATCGTGGCCAGCGGCTCGAATGGTGCCGCGACCCAGTTCCAGGTCTCGACCCAGACCAATTCGGGCGGATCGATCTTCCCGGTGGTCCCAGTACCGCCGACCGCCGCTGCGACCGCTCCGATCCCCGTGATTGCAACCCCGGGAGCAGCGGCCGCGGCCACAGGCTCAGAACCGGCCTTGGTCCCGCTGACCGCAGAGCAGGCCGCAGCCCTCGCGACCATGGCGGTTGAAGCGCCGGTTCCGGTGATCCCGGCGACCTCTGAGGCGATCCCGGCAGCCGTCGGCCCTGGCGCCGAGCCCGCCTTGCAGTGGATCACATCCCTGCCAGCTGGCGTGTCGATGATGGGTGAGCGGGTCGTCGTCTCGCGATAATGCCCCATTTAAGGGGCAGAAGGCGGGTCTCTCCGCCCTGATCGCAACAACGACGCTGAGACCACAATGAATAAACTGTTGCTCACTTTCGCCGGTGCGCTGGCGTCACTGGTCGCCCTGCCTGCCGGGGCGCTTTACGAGCAAGCGCGCTGGATGACCCTCGACAACGGCATGGACGTGATCGTCATCGAAAACCACCGCGCGCCCGCCGTGCACGCCCGTGTTGCCTACAAGGTCGGGGCGCTGGATGAACAGCCCGGCACCTACGGCATCGCCCACGTGCTCGAACACATGATGTTTCGCGGCGCGCCGCCGCTGAACGGCAAGGGCCTCGCGCCGGGCGAGTACGACGCAACGCTCGACCGCATCGGCGCGGACAGCAACGCTTCGACTTCGGCCAACCTGACGTCCTACTACGCCTGGTTCGGGTCCGAGCATCTGGAGACCTTCCTCGTCCTCAACGCTATCCTGATGAACGGCCTCGACGCCGATGCCGACCAGCTGGAGAACGAGAAAGGCGTGGTGCTGCAGGAATACCGCCAGCGGTGGGAGAACAGCCCCGCCGCCCGCGCCGCCCACTTCCTGCGCGCAGATTTGCGCGGGGTCGCCGCCTATGATCACCCGATCATCGGCATCAAAGAAGACTTCGAGGCCCTGACCCCGGCCGACCTGCTAGACTTTCACCAGACCTGGTACCACCCCAACAATGCGGTGCTGATCGTCGCCGGTGACGTGGTCCCGGAGGAGGTCTTTGCCCTCGCCGAGCAGCACTTCGGTGGCTTCGCGGCGGTGCCGGTCCCGGCCCGCGTCCGGCCCGATGCCGAGCGTCCGTTCGAGGCTGATTTCGAGACCGTGACCGACGCGCTGATCACCCAGCCCTCGGCCCGTCGGGCGTGGCGCCTGCCGGAGGTGGTGGCGGAAACCGGGGTCGAGGCCTTTCGGGTCCGCTACGCGGCGCGGCTGCTGTCGTCCATGCTGACCTCGGGGCTGGATGCGCCCTTCACCCGCTATCTGCAGACCGAGCGTCAGATCGCGCTGGGTGCCGGGTTCTCACTAGTCCTCGATGAGGGCCAGGACTGGGCGATCCTCAGCGTCGAACCGGTGGAGGGACAGGACCCCGTTGCCGTGCTCGATGAGGCTGAAGACTTTCTGCGCAACTGGCTGGAAAACGATCTGACCACCGAGCGGCTGGAGCGGCAGAAGCGCCGCTTCGTCAACGGCCTTGTCTACGCCGCCGACAGCATCGATGGTCCGGCAACCTCGTTCGAGAGCGTGGTCGCGACCAACGGCGACTACGGTGTGTTTCTGACCCTCGAAGACACCATCAATTCCATGACAATCGACGACATCCGCGCCGTGGCGGAGCTGTTTCTTGACCAGGCCAGCGTCCCCAAGACGCTGGTCCTCGGCCCGCTGGAGGAATAGGCGATGAGAACCCTGATCCCGAATTTGCGGCGCCCCGCGCTGTCACTCGCCGCTGCTGGTGCTGCCGGCCTGATCGCGGTCTTCAGCCTCGGCCAGCCCGCCGCTGCCATTGATATTCAGGTGGTGCCGATCATCGACGAAGTCGATGCGTGGCTGGTGGAGGATCACACTAACCCGCTGATCACGCTCAAGTTCGGCTTTGAAGGCGGCTCCCGCTGGGACGAACCGGGCAAGGAGGGCACCACCTCGCTGGCCTTTGGATCGCTGAACGAGGGTGCGGGCGAGATGAACGCCGAAACCTTCCTCGGACTGCTGCAGGATGAGGCCGTCTCCATGGCTGGCAGTGCCGGGTTCAAGTGGTCGACAGTCAGCTTCCAGACCCCGACAGCGTCGATCGACTTTGCCTTTGATCAGCTCGAAACCATGCTCACCGACCCGGCCTTTGACCCCGAAGGCGTAGAGCGCATGCGCCGCGATGCCCTCGCCGGTGCCGCCCAACGCGCTCGAGCGCCCGGCGCGCAACTGGGTGAAGCTTTCTTCGATGCGCTCTGGGGTGAAGACGACCCGCGGAACCGCAAGTTCAGCGGCGATCTGGAGACCATTCCGGCGATCACGCAGGCCGACCTGTTCGCGGTCAAGGACCGCATCATCGGTCGCAACAATGTCATCATCGCAGCGGTTGGCGACATCACGCCTGACGAGCTGCGCCGCCGGGTGGCGCCGATCCTCGCGCGTCTGCCCGAGGCGACCCCGCCCGACGACCTCGCGCCGCCAGCGTTTGCGCGCTTCGAGGCCCCGGTCGCTATCGACTTCGACCAGACCCAAACCATCGTCTACGCGGTTGCACCGGCCTTCCCGCGCACCGACCCGGACAACTACGCCGCGCGCGTGGTCAGCCACATCCTCGGTGCCGGGGGGCTGAGCTCGCGGCTGAGCGAGCGGGTCCGCAACCAGCTCGGGTTGGTCTATGGCATCAACAGCAGCTATTCGGGCCGCGCCGACTATGGCTCGGTATCCTTTAACTTCGCCACGGCCAATGAGGCTGCCGATGATGCGCTGGATGCGACGCTGGAAGTCTGGCGCGACTTTGCTGAAAACGGCCCAACGGCCGAGGAAGTCGAGGAGGCCATCGCCTACCTCACCGGCTCCTATGCCAACTACTTCCTCAACTCGAATGACGTCGTCGACTACGTGCTCAGCATCCAGATTCAGGATCTGTCGCCTGATTTCCCCGAGTTCCGCAACGACCTGTTCCGCGCGGTGACGCTGGAGGATGCGCAGCGAACGGCACAGCGGCTCTACAGCGAAGAACTGCGCTATGGTCTGGTGGGTCGCCCTACGGCGTTTTCACCGGACGAGTAGGCCACGCCAAATGAGGTCGGAACCGGGCTTGCTTTCAAGCCTGGTTTCCGGCGAAATCGGGGTATGCAATTCGACCCCGATCCCCTGCTCGGCCCCAACGATCCCCCGCCCTTCCACTGGGTGCAGCGGCGTCCTGCGCAGCGCGTGCTGCTGCTCAATGATCACGCCGGGTTTCGCACGCCTGAGGCGCTGGGTGATCTCGGCCTGCCCGACTACGCCTGGCACAGCCACATCGTCGGCGATTGGGGGATAGAGGGGCTGGGCCGGGATCTGGTGCAGCGGCTCGATGGCTCGTTAATCGAAGGGGTTTACTCCCGCGCCGTGCTGGATTTGAACCGGCGCCCGACCGACTGGGACATGGCTGGCGCCGTGCTCGACGGCGTGTCCGTCCCTGCCAACTGCGACCTAGCGCCCGCATCCTACGCCGCCCGGATCGAGGCGATCCATCGTCCCTACCACGACGAGATCGAGGCCTTTATCGCCGAGATGGAGCATCCGAACCCGCTGATCGTGCACTGTCACTCCTTCACCGACTGCCTGATGTCGATACCCGACGACCCGCGACCGTGGGAAATCGGGCTGCTGCACTACTGCGAGGAAGACCGCGCAGGGGCGGCCATCGACTGGCTGCGGCGGCACACCAACTACAAGGTTGGGGATAACCAGCCCTACGACCTGTTCGAGCGGATGACAGGCTCCTACGCTCTGCACAACATGCACCGGACCTTGCCTGCTATCACCTTTGAAATCCGACAGGATCTCATCACCACGGCGGCGGAGGTTGACCATTGGGCCAGCCTGCTCGACGCCATGATCAAGGACGTGTTTCAGCCATGACAGACCTGGATACCGCCACCCGGACCGAACTCGAAGCCGCCGCCTTCCGCTCCCTGCGCGCGCACCTGATGGAGCGCAGCGACGTGCAGAACATCGACATGATGAACCTCGCTGGTTTCTGCCGGAACTGCCTGTCGCGCTGGTACGGTGAAGCCGCCAGCGAGCGCGGGATCGAGATGTCCAAGGACGAGGCACGCGAAGCCTTCTACGGCGAACCCTACGAGGACTGGCGCGCGAAGCACCAGACCGAAGCAACCACGGAACAGCAGGCTGCCTTTGCCAAGGCCGCTGCAGCGGAGAAATGACAATGTCCGACGAATTCGACAACGAACTCGACCAGATCATGGCTGACACTACGGCCAAGGCCGAACCCATGCCTTCGGGTACCCCGGCGGCGGCGGCGCTGATCCAGTTCATCGAGCGCGTCGAGCGGCTGGAAGAGGAAAAGGCCGGTCTGATGGAGGACATCCGGTCGGTCTACGGCGAGGCGAAAGGGGCCGGTTTTGATCCCAAGATCATGCGCGCCATTGTGCGCCTGCGGAAGATGGAGCCCTCCGACCGGCAGGAGCAGGAAGCCCTGATCGAAACTTACAAGGCCGCCGTCGGCATGGGCTGAGGCTGATTCCCCAGCCTACTCCCTCAAGTCAACTCAGCCGTCGAGTTTGATGTCGGGCAGGGGCATGACTTCGATACCGTCGTCGAGCAGGGCGTTGACCTGCTCCTTCGAGGCTTTGCCCCGGATGCCGCGATCGGGCTTTTCGCCGTCGTGAATGGCGCGGGCTTCTTCGGCAAATTTATCGCCCACGTCTTCGTGGGTTTTCTCCACGGTGGCACGCACCGCGTGGAAGAACTGACGCGCGGCGGCGACCTGCTCCGGCGACCAGTTGTTCGGCGCTGAGGTGGTCTGAACCGACGGCTTTGCCTGACTGTCTGGCTGGGTCGGTGCTGGCAGCCCAGTGGTTTCCGCCTTGCCCCGGTTGCGACCCCCGCGCACGTTCGGCTTCATCAGTGTTTTCTGCACCGAGTCATCGTTGCAGTGCGGGCAGGTCACCAGACCGCGCTCGCGCTGGTCCTCAAAACTGGCGCTGTCCGCAAACCAGGCTTCGAAGCCATGGCCATGAGAACACTGGAGGCTGAACTTGATCATGGCCGTAATTTAGGGAGTGGGTGGCTCAGTGGGAAGATGAGAGGTGAAAGGTTCTGGCGTGATCCAGTGCCGGGATCGCCTTGCGGGCCGCACTGACCTTCTCGAAGTCGAGGTCGAAGGCAAGGATACCGGGCTCGGTTTCCGAAGCCAGCTCTGCGACGATTTCGCCCCAGGGGCTGACCACGCAGGAATGTCCGTAGGTCCGCCGCTCTCCGGCGTGCTCGCCGCAGGTGCTCGCCGCCAGCACCCAGCTGCCGGTCTCGATCGCCCGGGCGCGCAGCAGCACGTGCCAGTGCGCCCGGCCCGTGCTCTGGGTGAATGCGGCAGGGATCAGCAGCACGTTGGCGCCGGCCATGGCCAGCGCCTGATGCAGCGCCGGAAAGCGCAGGTCGTAGCAGATCGTGTGACCAAGCACCGCCGGGGTGTCGGGCAGGGCGGAGAGCAGGGCTTCTTCGCCGGGGGTGAAAATCTCGCTCTCACCGTAGTGCTGGCCATCGCCGATTTCGACGTCGAATAGGTGAATTTTATCGTAGCTGTTGATGACCTCGCCCATGGGGCTGAACAGGATCTGGCGGTTGACCATCGACCCGGGAATTTCGCCCGCAACCAGCACTGATCCAAGGCACAGGAACACCGACAGCTCAGCCGCCAACCGCTGCCCCATGGCGAAAACCGGGTCCTGTTCCAGCGGCAGGGCCTGAGCCATCATCACTTCGCGGTCGGGCTGAATGACATTGCTCGCTTCTGGTGTCAGGACCAGTTGCGGCGCGTCAGCAGCGGCAGTCTCACGGATCAGCGCTTCGAGGGCATCGGCGTTTTCCGCCGGGTTCGGGCCGACACAGAACTGAACGAGGCTGACTTTCACGGCTTTTTCCTTCTCTCGGCGCACCTTTTCCACCATTGTTGCGCAGGAACAGAGGCTCCCTTGCACAATGACGCACTGGTAAGGAGCACAGCCCTAAGCTAAAGGGAGTTCAGGGCCGTGGAAACCACCTTCACCGAAGATCGGATGCCCGCCTGTGAAAAACACTGAGAGTACCGGTTTTGGACTACGCTTCATTCTTTTCCGACCGTTTGTCATCGCTGCATAATGAAGGGCGCTACCGCGTCTTTGCAAACCTTGAGCGGGTGTCGGGCAAGCACCCCACGGCGGTCTACCGCGATCCCCTGACCGGGCAGGCGCGGGAGATTACCGTCTGGTGCTCGAACGACTATCTGGGCATGGGTCAGAACGTAAGCGTGCAGCAGGCCATGGCCAACGCGGCGCTGGAGCAGGGTGCAGGCGTCGGTGGCACGCGCAATATTTCCGGTACCAACCATCTGCACGTGGAATTGGAGCGGGAGCTAGCTGAACTGCACGGCAAGGAAGCCGGGCTGACCTTCACCTCCGGCTACGTGAGCAATCTCGCTGCGCTGGGCACGCTGGCTGCAAACCTCAAGGATTGCCTGATTTTCTCTGACCGGCTCAACCACGCGTCGATGATCGAAGCGATGCGCTGGGCGCGCGCTGAGAAGGTGATCTTTGCGCACAACGACATGGCCGATCTTGAATCCAAGCTTCGTCAGGCCGACCCCGATCGCCCCAAGATCATCGCCTTTGAGTCCTGTTACTCAATGGAGGGCGATTTCGCCCCCATCGGCACCATATGCGACCTCGCGGAAAAGTACGGCGCGCTGACCTACCTCGATGAAGTCCACGCGGTCGGGCTCTACGGGCTGCACGGCGGCGGGGTATCTGAGCGCGATCAGGAAGCGCATCGGATCGACGTCATCGAAGGCACGCTGGCCAAGGCCTTTGGCTGCATGGGCGGCTATATCGCGGCCAACAGCGATATCGTCGACTTTGTCCGCTCCTACGCCTCGGCCTTCATTTTCACCACGGCGCTGCCGCCGTCGCTGACCGCCGGTGCGCTGCAGGCTGTGCGCCACCTGAAGGCCAGCCAGCAGGAACGCCTGCGGCTGCAGGAACGCGCCGCGACGCTGAAGAGCAAGCTGCGCGCCGCTCAGTTGCCGTTCATGATGTCGGAAAGCCATATCGTGCCGGTGCTGGTCGGGGACGCGCGCCGCTGCCGCGAGGCCTCAGACATCCTGCTCGAAGATTTCAACATCTACGTCCAGCCTATCAACTATCCGACCGTGCCGCGCGGGACCGAGCGATTGCGCTTCACCCCTGGGCCGATGCACACGGATGGAGACATGGACCACCTGGTCGCAGCGCTGCAAGCGACCTGGGACCGCCTGAGCCTGTCGCAAGCTGCCTGAAACCCTTCGAAATCGGAGTCGATTTAGCCCATATGTGCAACGACAAGCTTTACTAAGGCTGGGAAACAATGCTCGTCGCGACCCTAGTTACCATCGCAGAAGCTCTGCAGTTCGCCGTTCGGGTGCTGAACTTGATCCTGCTGGTTTACATCGTCATCGGCTGGCTGCGTGTGTTCAACGTGGGCTTTGCCTTCAACCCAGTCGTAGGTCAGATTTACGTCGGGCTGCACTCGGTGCTGGACCCGATCCTGTCGCTGATCCGTCGCGTCATCCCGACCCGCTTCGGCGGTATCGATATTTCCCCCATCGTTCTGCTCGGCGGGCTATGGCTGATGCAGACCTTCGTAAGAACCTGGGCGCGCCAAATCATGCTCGGCTAGGGCGAATGGCCGGAAAAGCGGCCGGTCTTCGCCAGAGGCTGTCGCTTTAGCGATTGCCGGTGCCTGCTTGCGCCCTATGGTCGCGCCAGAACATATCCGGGAGTGCCGTACAGGCATGGGCGAGGGCGGGGCCTGCCCGCAGTAGCCGCCACGCACCCGCCGGATCGAAACAAGGAGCACAGCGCCATGACAGCGAAACTGATCGACGGTAAGGCCTTTGCGGCCGGTCTGCGCGAGCGTGTGAAGGGCGGCGCCGATGCCCTGATGGGCGGCCACGGCGTCACGCCCGGTCTGGCTGTGGTGATCGTCGGTGAAGACCCGGCCAGTCAGGTCTACGTGCGCAACAAGGTTAAGCAGACCGCTGAAGCCGGGATGGATTCCATCCATCACGAACTGCCTGCAACCACCGAGCAGTCCAAGCTTGAAACGCTGATCGACACGCTCAATGCCGACCCGAAAATCCACGGCATTCTGGTGCAGCTGCCCCTGCCTAGCCATATCGACAGTGACGCCGTGCTGGCCCGTATCGTGCCGGAAAAGGACGTGGACGGTTTCCACGAGGTCAACGTTGGCCGCCTCTCGATCGGCGCGACCGGCAACGCCAAGCCGATCATTCCCTGCACGCCCTGGGGCTCACTGATGCTGATCAAAGACACGCTGGGCGAAATTTCCGGCGCGAACGCCGTTGTCGTCGGCCGCTCGAACATCGTCGGTAAGCCGATGGCGCAGCTGCTGCTCGGCGCCAATGCTACGGTCACCATCGCGCATTCTCGCACCCGAGACCTGCCGGCGCTGTGCAAGACCGCCGATATTCTGGTCGCCGCTGTGGGCCGTCCGGAGATGGTACGCGGCGACTGGGTGCGCAACGGCGCCTGTGTGATCGACGTTGGCATAAACCGCATCCCGAAAGACGACGGCAAGACCCGGCTGGTCGGTGACGTCGCCTTCGATGAGTGCCTCGGCCACGCCGGTTCTATCACCCCAGTGCCGGGCGGGGTCGGCCCCATGACCATCGCCTGCCTGCTCGCCAACACCCTGACGGCGGCGCACCGCTCGCTGGGGCTGGATGACCCCGAGGTCTGATCTGATCCCCTGATCCGCAGAACACAGCGTCGACCCAGCATCACTCAGGTGTGAGCCAGCGTTCGCAGGCTTGTGTCGCCTTTCCCCGCCGGTGGTCTATGTTATCGGCCAGACATCGCATGCGACAGGACAGGGGAATTCGGCCCATGACACCCATCATCCGGCCCGACTGGTGGCTGCCAGAGAGTGCAGCAACCGATGAGAGCATTTACCGCAACCGCCGCGACATCCTGAAGGCTCTGGGCATCGGCTCCGTCGGTGCCGGCCTGGCACTGAGTGGCGGTCTGCCGGCCGGTGCAGACACCAGCGACCTGTACCCGGTTGATCGCAACCCGAGTTACGCCGCGACGCTCAATGGCCGTCCCATGACCAGCTACCAGATCGCCACGACCTACAACAACTACTATGAATTCGGCACGTCGAAGAAGGTCTCTGCCAACGCGCAGAAGCTGACCACCGAGCCGTGGCCCATCGAGATTGGCGGGTTGGTCAACAACCCGATGACGCTGGATTTTGAAGACCTCGTGCGCAAGATGCCGCTCGAAGAACGCGTCTACCGCCTACGCTGTGTCGAGGCGTGGTCCATGGTCGTGCCGTGGTCGGGTTTCCCGCTGCGCGAGCTTGTGAAAATGGCCGATCCGACCTCGGATGCGAAATACGTGCGGCTGACATCCTTCCTCCGCCCCGACGAAGCCCGACAGCAGTACCGCAGCCGCTGGCCCTTCCCCTACGTCGAGGGGCTGGAGCTGGCCGAAGCCACCAATGACCTCGCCTTTATGGTGACGGGGTTGTACGGCGAACCGCTGCCCAAGCAGAACGGCGCGCCCATGCGGCTGACCGTGCCGTGGAAGTACGGCTTCAAGCACAACAAGGGCATCACCCGCATCGACTTCGTGGCGGAAAAGCCGATGACCTTCTGGATGACCGCAGGGCCGGCCGAATACGGCTTCTTCGCCAACGTGAACCCGGAGGTGCCGCACCGGCGCTGGTTGCAGGCTACCGAGCGGGATATCGGCCGCCGGGGTCAGCAGATGGAGACCCAGCTCTATAATGGCTACGCGGCGCAGGTGGCGTCGCTGTACACCGGTCGCGACTCTGGCCGCGACATCTTCTTCTGATCGGACTGGACTGGACTGGCGGACATGACCCCTGAACCCGTTGTCGATACTGCTGCACGGCCAAGCCTGCGCGGTCGGTTGCTCGGCTGGCTCGCACTGGCGATCCAGGGGCTGGGCCTGCTCGGGCTGGTGCCGTCGGTCATCGCCTTCCTGATCGGGGTGGTGGTACTGGGGCCGGCGCAGGTTCTGGGTGCTTCGGTCGATGAAATCTGGTTCCAGACCAACGCCTTCAGCCTCGACCTGTTTCAGGTGTTTATCGAGCGAAAGCTGTTTTTCTGGCTGCCAAACCCGACCGATCCCTGGTTCAACGTGATTCGCCCCATCCTGTTCCGGCGTCCGGTCACCATCGCGCTCGCCGCCATTATTGTTTTCGCGCTGGGACGCGTGCTGCAGCGGGTCAGCCGCCGGGCCTGAAATAGGGCCTGAAAGCGCTGGCATCGCTGCGCGCGCCAATGCTACACCGCTGCTAACACAAGTCTGCGGGAGCACTACGACGATGATCACCAAGCACACCTATGTCGGCGGACAGCCCCGCCCTTCGGGCCTCGAACCCTTCGACAAGCGCTACCCCGCCACCGGGGAAGTGATCGCGAAGATCGAACCGACATCGCTCGAACAGCTCGATGAGGTCATCGCCGAAGCCGCCGAAGCGCAGAAGGCCTGGGTCGCCCTGTCCGGCACCGAGCGTGGCCGGGTGCTGCTCCGCGCTGCGAAGATTCTGCAGGACCGCAACGAGGCGCTGTCCCGGGTCGAGGTGATGGACGTTGGCAAAGCCATCGCAGAGGCCGAGAGCGGCGACGTGCCCTCCGGCCCCGACGCGCTCGAGTATTTCGGCGGCATCGCCCGCGATATGCCGGGGACCTTCCACACCTACCCCGGCGCGGTCGGCTTTACCCAGCGCGTGCCGCTGGGGGTCTGTGCCGGGATCGGCGCGTGGAACTACCCGACGCAGATCGCGTGCTGGAAAGCGGCCCCGGCGCTGGCCGCGGGTAACGCCTTCATTCATAAGCCGTCCGAGGAAACCCCACTGGTCGCCTATGAGATCGCTGACGCCCTGACCGAAGCCGGTCTGCCCAGCGGCCTGTTCAGCATCGTGCAGGGTGACGCCACCATCGGCCGCGCGCTGTGCGAGCACCCTGGGGTCGCTAAGGTGTCGCTGACCGGCGGCGTCGACACCGGAAAGCTGATCATCAAGCAGTCTGCCGATACGCTGAAGAAGGTGACGCTCGAACTCGGCGGCAAGTCGCCGCTGATCGTGTTCGAAGACGCGAACCTCGATGATGCGGTCGGCGTGGCGCTGTCCGCGAATTTCTATACCGCGGGCGAGGTGTGCTCCAACGGCACGCGGGTGTTCGTGCACCGCTCGATCGCCGACAAGTTCCTCGCCGAAGTCGTCCGCCGCACCGCGAGCATCCGGGTCGGCGACCCCATGGACCGCGACGTGCAGGTGGGTGCGTTGATCTCCGAGACCCACATTAACAAGGTGCTGGAGTACATCGAAATCGGCAAGGCCGAGGGCGCGACCCTGTCCGCCGGGGGCAACCGGGTCCGGCCGCAGGGTTTCGAGAACGGCTACTTCGTCGAGCCGACCGTGTTCTCCGGCTGCACCGACAACATGCGTATCGTGCGTGAGGAGATTTTCGGCCCGGTGATGTCGGTGCTGGTCTTCGACGATGAGGACGAGGCCGTCAGCCGTGCCAACGACACCTTCTTCGGGCTGGGCGCGGGCCTGATGACCACGTCGCTGGCCCGGGCGCACCGGGTTGCCAACCAGCTGCAGTCCGGCTCGGTCTGGGTCAACACCTACAATATCTGCCCGCCGGATCTGCCCTTTGGCGGGTCCAAGCAGAGTGGCTTCGGGCGGGAGAACAGCCGCTTCGCCCTGGAAGGCTACACCGAAGTGCGTTCGACCTACATGGACCTCAACAATTTCGAGGGCGCTTACTGACCGCGTCGTGGCAGCGCCCTTTTCGAGCCAAGAAAAAAGCCCGCAGCGGTTGCTGCGGGCTTTTTCATATTTTGTCTCAGTCAGAACAGCGGTGCGGTGTCTGACCTCAGGCCATATCGGCGGCAGCTTTGGACCAGTCGCCGAGCTTGGATGCCGCGAGGCCGGTCTCGCCAGCGAGCCACTCCAGATCGGCATCGGAGAAACCGCTGAGCTGGGCGTACATATAGACGCCTGCGCCGTTGAGGGCTTCGACAGCCTTCGGACCGAGGCCTTTGATCGCCTTCAGGTCGTCAGCGTCGGCCGGTGCCTTCTTCAGCAGGCCCTTGGGCGCGCCGCTAGCCTTTGCCGGAGCCGCAACCTTCTCTGCCTTTGGCTTGGCAGCGGCTTTGGGCTTGGCTTCAGCCTTTTCCTCTGCTGGTGCCTTCACCGCTTTCTTGGAAATCGAGGCCGAAGCAACGGCAACCGCAGCAGCAGCCTTGGCCGTCGCAGTCGGTGCACCTATCTTCTTGTTGCTCGAAGCCGGGGTGTTCGGGTTTTCGTCTACGATGGACACCAGCGAACGACCGCGCTGGCCGACGTGGAACTTCACGTAGCCATCGGACAGGGCAAACAGCGTGTGGTCACGGCCCAGGCCCATGTTGGCGCCCGGGTGAAACTTGGTGCCACGCTGGCGCACGATGATATTGCCAGCTGTGACAGCTTCGCCGCCGAAGCGCTTGACGCCGAGGCGCTTGCTTTCTGAGTCGCGACCGTTGCGCGAACTACCGCCTGCTTTCTTATGTGCCATGTTCTGGCTCCCTCTGGGGACATCTCGGATCAGACGCCGTATTTAGAGCCTGCTCGCGGCTTTGTCCACCTGCGTCGCGTGCATGAAAGCCAGCCCTCAGCGTCCTAGCCTCAGCCCAGATACATGACGTGCGTTTCCGGTAGCGCGTAGACCGGTTCGCCGCTGTACAGCGTCAGTTGATCACCGGTGTTGAAGTCCATGACGACGGCGTAGCCGTCATAGCGGGTCGTATAATCAGAGGGGGCAAAGCCAACCAATGCGATTTCGTCCACGCCCGATTCGAAATCACCCACCTCGTCGATGCCATAACCCGGGGCGAACACGAACACATCCGCACCGCCACCGCCGTAGAGATAATCACGGCCCGGGCCGGGGTCGAGACGGTTGCCGACCTCGTTGCCAAAGAGGCTGTCGTTGCCCGACCCCGTGGTGGCGTTCTCGATCACCACGTCCAGCGCGATCCCAAGGTTGCCGTAGCTGTAATCGCGCATCAGGTCGGTCAGCTCGTAGAGCTCCGAGGTTGCGTCGGAGAACACCACTTCGAAGGCGACCCCGCCCGCCCAGTATCCGGGGGCATCAGAAACGATCGCCAGCTCGGTTTCATCGGCTGAGATTTCTGCGGACAAGTGACTACCGCCGCTCAGGATATTGACGCTGTGGATGGTCACCGGGTTGTCGGTCAGCTCTTCGACCTGACGCACCCAACGGGCCTGCGGCGGCGCGCCGACAAGGCTAAGCTTGCCAGCATTCAGGTCGATCGACGCGTTGCCGAAGCCGGTGTGGCGGAATTCGTCGATCCCGCCAGCATCCCAGATGGTCTCGAACACCGGTGTATCGCCGTCGAAGGTATAGACCGTATTGTCGGCCCGGGTGGTCATGTTGGCACCGTAAAGGTGCTGCAGCGCCGCGATGTCGTAGATCATCGGCTGCGCGGGCGACTGCCCGCCTTCGCCGGTGGACCAGGACAGTTCGCCGCCCATGATGGTGTAGAGGTCGTCGGCCATCCAAGGGTCCATCTGCCGCCCCTCGAAGGCGTGGTCCAATCCCAGCGCGTGCCCGATCTCGTGCGCTAGCACCGTAGCGCCGCCGCCCAGTGGGTCTTCGAAGTAGAAATCGCGCATGCTCCCGGGGTCGAGGTGGATGTCGCCGCTGTCTTCGACCGCGCGTGGATCGTCTCCGGCCGGGACCATCGCCCAGCCTTCGGTCATGCCGGTAGGGTCATCGGCGAAGCCGCCACGGTCGTAGGCGAGGTTGATGTGACCGCGGTTGAGGCCGTCGGCGGTGTAAGTGCCTGCGCCCTGATCAGTGACTTCGGTCAGCTGGATGTTGGCGACCTCCTCGATCGAGGCCATGATCTCGCGGGTGCGTTCCTGTTCCAGCGTGCCGAAGGGCTGGATGCCGGCGAAACTGGTGCTCGGCATGGACTCGACTGCGAACGAGTATGTCAGCTCGACCGGCTGGTTGTAGGTGCCGCTGCCGTTCCAGTGCGCGATCGGGGAAACGGGGTCGTCCTCGGGGAACAGCAGCGCATCGATGTTCGGATCACCGGTGAAGTAGGGGTCGGTGGGGGCTGGCGGTCTCGGCGGCCCCCAAGGGTCACCACCTTCGGAGAACAGGGCCAGCGCGAGACTACCCATCGTGAACAGTCCTGCCGCAGCGAAGGCGCCGCCTGCAATCCACTCGATGGGTTCAAGATCGAAGGGGCGCGTGCGCGCGCTCGCCATCAGCATCGACTGTGTCGGGCTCAGATTGCTCTGCCCGGCGAGGGCGTTGGGGTCGATACTGCCGTCATCCCTGAGCATGGCCAGTGCTTCGCGCACCGGCGCAGGGACGTCTTCTGCTGCGAGCAGGGTTTCGCCGTCGGGACCGCTGGCACGGTAGGTCCCGGGGGTCAGCTGCTCGTAGTCGATGCCGTTGAACAGCAAGGCGCCGGCCGGTTCCGCCACGGCGATCCCCGCACCAGCAGCCAGCAGCAGGGGGCGTCGCCGGCGTGGCCTGTAACCGCGTTGCTTTCGCTTTGACATTGACCCATTCCACCTTTTGTCGGTGCCCAGAGTGAACCCAGTCTGCCTCAAAGTCATGGCGGAAATGGGTTCGGCGAGGGTGGAAAGCGGTCATAAAGCTCTGATAAACAAGGGTATGACCCGCACTCAGGACCAGAGCCAGCCCCAGAAACAGCACACCGGAGAGACCCGGCGGCCCGACCCGCTTGGCGACCGGCGGCTGTCGGTTGCGCCGATGATGGACTGGACAGACCGGCACTGCCGCGCCTTCCACCGACTGCTGTCGCGGGAAACCCTGCTCTACACCGAGATGGTGACCACCGGCGCTTTGCTGCACGGGGACGTGCCTCGGCATCTGGATTTCGACGCGGCCGAACACCCGGTAGCGTTGCAGCTGGGTGGGTCCGAACCGGCCGACATGGCGGCTTCGGCCCGGCTGGGTGAGCGCTGGGGCTACCACGAGATCAACATGAACGTCGGCTGCCCGTCCGACCGGGTTCAGCGGGGGACGTTTGGGGCCTGCCTGATGGCGGAGCCGGGGCTGGTTGCCGCCAATGTTGCCGCCATGCGCGATGCCGTCAGCATCCCCGTTACCGTCAAGTGCCGGATCGGCATCGATGATCAGGACAGCGAGGCCGCGCTGACCGACTTCGTCGGACAGGTCAGTGAGAAGGGTGGCTGCAGCCGCTTCATCATCCACGCCCGCAAGGCGTGGCTGCAGGGCCTGAGCCCCAAGGAAAACCGCGATATCCCGCCGCTCGACTATGGCCGCGTGGCGCGGCTCAAGCAGCAGTTTCCGCACCTGCACGTCGGCATCAATGGTGGAGTTCTCGACCTCGACACCGCGCGGGTTCTTCTGCGTGATGGGCCAGAGCCCGAAGGCGCTGGGGAGAGCGAGGGCGATCGCCTTCGACTCGGACCGCTCGACAGCGTCATGATCGGCCGCGCGGCCTATCAGAACCCGTGGCTGCTCGCGGAGGCTGACGGGCTGATCTTCGGCCAGCCGGCAGCTTCGGCGCCCGAGAGCCGCCACGCGGTGATCGAGGCCTTTCTGCCCTATCTGGAGGCGCAGTGCGCGCGCGGCGTGCCGCTGCACGCCATGACCCGGCACATTCTGGGGCTGTTCAACGGCCAGCCCGGCGCGCGGCTGTGGCGGCGCTATATTTCCGAGAATGCGCCCAGCCGGACAGCGGGGCCGGAGGTGATGCGTCAGGCGCTGGCCTTCGTCTCCGGCGATGCCCGCTCAGAGACCGAAGCCACCAGAGCCGGGTAGCGCAGCATCAGGACTACGCCGCGCGCCTTCATGAAGCCGACGACACTGATCAACAGGCCGTGCATGCCCAGCCAGGGCACCAGCACCAGCACCAGAGCCGTCTGGACCACCAGCCCAGCAATCACCGAATCCCGCATGTCGCCAGCTCGGGTCGCGCCGAGAAAGATGCCGTCAAGCATGAAGGCTGCGGTCATATAGAACCCGCTGAAGTAAATGTAGGGCATGAGCTCCCGGCTCAGCGCCAGCACGTCGGGCAGTTTGGTGATGTAGGCCAGCGCCCCGCTCCCCGCCGTGGCGAAAATCACGGCCGCGATCACCGACGACACCAGCGACCAGAATACCACCAGCCGGGTGGAGCGCAGCAGCCGGTCACGCCGCCCCGCACCCACGGCCTCGCCAGAGAAGGCTTCAGCAGCAACGGCAAAGGCGTCCATGCCATAGACGATCAGGCCGAACATCTGCCAGAGCACGGCGAGAGTGTCGGTGCTGACACCGTCCAGCCCCCCACGCTGGTCCAGCCAGTCGGCGGCTTTGAACAGTACCAGAAAGGCCACGGCGATGGCGAGGCTGCGCAGGAAGAAATTGGTGTTGGTGGAGAACAGCTTGAGCCAGTCAGCCCGCTGCCAGATGCCGTCGAGCCCGGACCTGCCCGCGCGGCCGATGATGCCGAGGCGGAGCAGGATCAGCCCGCCCAGCGCGACGCCGGCATAGCTGGCGATGACACTGCCCAGCGCCACCCCGGCCACGCCCATATCGAGCACCAGCACCAGCCACGCAGACACTGCGATGTTGGTCAGGTTGATGAAGGCCTGGAGCAACAGCACCACTCCGGTCCGCTGGTGCCCGACCAGCCAGCCGAAGCAGACGAAGCTGAACAGGACCGCTGGGGCCGCCCAGATCCGGATGCCGAGATAGGTCTCCACCGAGGGCCGCAGGTCGGTCTGCCAGCCCATGACGCTATTCAGGCCGAACCAGAACAGGGGGGCCAGCAGCCACAGCAGCGCCCCGCCGACGCCGGCGATGATCAGGCCCCGCCACAGCACGGCGAACAGCCTTTGCTCATTCTGCTCACCGAAAGCTTGCGCGGTGTAGCCGCCGGTCGATAGGCGCAGGAAACCGAGTGTCCAGAAGGTGAAGGTGAAAATCTGACTGGCGAGGGCGACCCCACCCTGCAGGCCGGCCGTTTCCAGCTGTCCCACGATGGCCACGTCGGCCAGCGACAGCAGCGGTTCGGTAATGCCGCTGAGGAAAGCCGGGAAGGCTACGGCGACGACCCGGCCGTGGGTGATGGGGCGCAGGGCCTTGGAAGACAGCGGCTGTTGTTGCGTCATGGTCCCTCTGAGCGCCTGTCGACCCGCAAAGATCAGCACAGATCGGCGGGTGAATAGTCCTTCGACACCAGAATAAAGGTGTTCACAAGCAGAGACTAACCCGCGCGGCTGGTTCTGGGCTACGACTCGAGTGCCTAAGGCCCTCAGACTCCGAAATTTCCTGCAACAATATAAAATTAGAAACAAACGGCGCGGTGCACTTTTCAGGAGAAAGCCATGAAAAAAACACGCTTTAAGGACGCGATAAACGCATAATTGATGCCTCTATGCAACAGATATACCGGTTTTTGATTAAAACGGCGGTAACATGGGTCTTCGATTCTTGCTCGGGACTCGGGAAGACCTACCCTGATTCGCGAAAGTGAGCAGAGCAACTCAATTGCGTTGCTTTTCTAATGCGCTTTCAGCGTTTCCTCCCCCTCGAAGGGTCCGAGCCTTCAATGGTTTCGGGCCCTTTTTTCTGCCCGCTGCCGACAGGCTGCTCAAGGACCTGCGGCAAAGCCCGCAGCGGGATCGATCACTCGCCCAGAGCCAGCGCCAGCTTAAACAGCACCGTGGGCGCCCATTTGCGGAACTTCCGACCGATATTGGTGAGAAAACCGACTTGCTTGAAGCCATAACCAAGGTGAAACCGCACCGATGGATTGTCTTCGATAGCGATGTCGGGATCGAGGCTGACGACGGCCAGCATGGTCTTCATGCCCAGCTCGCGACAGCGGTCGGTGACCGCGTCCATCAGCCGCCGGCCTAGCCCCACTCCCTGTGCATCCGGGTGGACGTAGATCGAGCTCTCCACGGAGAACCGGTAGGCCGTTCGCGGGCGGTAGGGGCTGGCGTAAGCATAGCCGATGATCCGGCCGGTCGCGGCATCTTCGGCAACGAGGTAGGGCAGGCCCTTGTCCAGCACAGCTTCGGCGCGGGCCTGCATCTCGGTGGGTGTCGGCGGCACTTCCTCGAAACTGATGAAGGTGTTCAGCACGAACGGCGCGTAGATCGCGGCGAGGGCGTCGGCGTCAGGTGCCGGGTTCACCGGGCGCAGGATCGGGGTCATGGTCGTCGGCATCCTCGTCGCACGGGTGATGATTTTTGCGCTCTGCGGTGTACTTTCTTACAACAGTCTCCGTCCACGTCAGAAACCAAAGAAGTCCCATGGCCCAGGTACAAGCTGAAATCATTCTCCCCACGCAGGAACTCCGCGACGACATCCCCTTTTTCCAGAAGGTTCTGGGGATGCGCATGGATACCATTTTTCCCGCTGATGACCCGTCGGTGGCGGTGTTTTCCGGGCACGGCCTGCGGGTGCGGGTGGACAAGGACGCGACCACGCAGCCAGGCAAGATCCGAATTCTGGCCGAAGACCCCGAGACCTTTGCCGACGGCGCGACTAGCCTGACCGCGCCCAATGGCACCGAGATTGAAATTGCGCCGCTGAACCCGCCGCTGATCATGCCGGAGACCCAGCACAGCTTCATGGTGCGCCGGTTGGCGGATCAGGCGCCTTGGGTCATCGGGCGCGCGGGCATGCACTATCGCGATCTGATCCCCGACCGCCTTGGTGGCTCCATCATCGCCAGCCATATCCGCATTCCCGATGGCGGACCGGTGCCGGATTCCGTGCACTACCACACCGTCGGATTCCAGCTAATCTTCTGCTACCGGGGCTGGGTCGATCTGATCTACGAGGATCAGGGCGAGCCCTTCCGCCTGTTCGCCGGGAATTGCGTGATCCAGCCACCTGAAATCCGTCATCAGGTGCTTTACGCCAGCGATAATATCGAGGTGATCGAGATCGGCGTACCGGCCGAGCACGTCACCACGCTGGACCACAGCATGAAGCTGCCGACCCCGGACTTCCGCCCAGACCGGGAGTTTCAGGGCCAGCGCTTTGTGCATCACCGGGCCGAAGACGCGGCGTGGCAGGACTTCCGTATCCCCGGGTTCATCTCCCGCGACACCACCATCGCCGCCAACACCAAAAACGTCGCCGGGGTTGAGGTCGTGCGATCCAAGGGCACGCCGACACAGGCGACCCGGCATACCAGCGACATCCTGTTCACCTTCGTGATGGAAGGCGGGATGACGCTGCTGGGTGAGGACGGGGCTTCCCACCGGCTGTCGTCGGGTGACGCCTTCGTGGTGCCGCCGGACATGGTTACGACCTACAGTGAGCCGAGCGAAGACCTCGAACTGCTCGAAGTTTCCCTGCCCGGTGCCTTCGAAACGCATCTTGCCTAGCGCGGCCTGAGCCGTCAGGCTGGCGCGCATTTCAGCTTGAGGGAGGGCCTGCGGCGATGAGCGACGTGACCCGCACAGACGTAATCGTGATTGGTGCCGGCATCGCCGGTGCTTCGGCGGCCGACGCGCTGGCGGCGGATTGCAAGGTGGTGCTGCTCGAACGCGAGCCCCAGCCCGGCTATCACACCACCGGGCGGTCGGCGGCGCTGTTCGCGCCGGTCTACGGGCCTGCGCCGATCCGGGCGCTGACCCGCGCTTCGGCAGCCTTCATGTCCAGCCCGCCCGAGGGCTTTGCCGACAGCCCGATCCTGTCGCCGCGCGGCGCGCTGTTCATCGCGCGGGAAGATCAGCTGCCCGCGATGCAGGAGCTGCACGACGAGCTGCGCGCCGAGGGCAATTTCGAAGAGCTCGACGAGGCTGGAATCCGTGGCCTGCAGCCGCTAGTCAGCGAGGGCTACGCCGCTGCCGGGCTCTATGACGTGAACTGCGAGGACATCGACGTCGCGACCTTGCATCAGGGGTTTTTGCGCCGCGCCCGCGCCCGGGGTTGCACGACAGTGACCAACGCCGAAGTGCTGTCGCTCGAACAGCTCGGCGACGGCTGGGGGGTGCATACCACGGCGGGCCAGTTTGAAGCTCCGCGCGTAGTCAACGCCGCCGGTGCCTGGGCCGATGCGTTGGGGCGGATGGCCGGGGTCGAGCCCATCGGGCTGATCCCCAAGCGTCGCACCGCCATGCAGATTGCCGCACCGGACGGGGCCGAGGTCGGCGGCTGGCCGATCGTGGTGGACGTGCAGGAGGAGTTCTACGTCAAACCCGTCGCCGGGCAGCTGCTGCTGTCGCCGGCCAACGAAGACCACGACGTTCCCAGCGACGTTCAGCCCGACGAACTCGACATCGCCATCTGCGTCGACAGGGTCGAGCGCGCCTTCGACTTCCGCGTCGGCCGGATTGAGACCCGCTGGGCGGGGCTGCGCAGCTTCGTCGCGGATAAATGCCCGGTCGCAGGCTATTCGGCCGAGGTGCCGGGCTTTTTCTGGCTCGCAGGGCAGGGGGGCTACGGCATCCAGACTTCCCCCGCGCTGGGGGAGCTGGCCGCGGCCTTGGTGCTGGGCAAGCCGCTGCCGCAGGCCATGGTCGATGAGGGGGTGGATCTGGCGACCCTTGCGCCGGAACGTCTCTCAGCCTGACCCCGATCAGGCAAGGCTGTCCTCGCCCTCAAACAGGCTGGGGTCGCGCAGCACCGCCGGGTCCAGCGCCCCGAGCCGCTCGATCAGCGACAGCACCATGGCAGCGACATCAGCGTGATTGGCGGTCGGCTTTAGCGACTTATCGAGATAGAGGTCGCGGGAGAGTTCAACCTGCAGCGCATGCACCCCGGCCTTGGGATCGCCGTGGTGCTGGATGATGTATCCCCCGGCGTAGGGCCGGTTCCACTCCACGATCAGCCCCGAATTCCAGAGCCTGTGCAGCACCGACAGCATCACCGGCTTGGCGCAGCTGGTGCCGAAGCGGTCGCCGAGCACGGCATCGACCGCGCCGGTGGAAAGCCCCTGTCCCTCGCCCGGGACGTGGCGTAGGCGGAAGGGGTTGCGGTCCCGCCGCAGGCCCCGGGTCGCAGAGGGCGACAGGCTGGGCATCGAATGGCAGTCGACGAGGATGGCGTGGCCGAACTGCGCGCAGGTCAGCCGCAGTTGCTCGGCCAAGGCTTCGTGGTATGCGCAATGGACCCTGTCCAGCCGCTGCCGGACAGAGGCAGCCGACAGTCGCTGGTCGCCATAGATGCTCTGCTTGCCGCCTATCAGTGTCGGCACCACGCCCAGCCCGGCCAGCACGCGCGGTGAGCGGTTTCGGTGGGGTGGCAGGTCGGTGCCTTCGTCGAACAGGTCGGGGTCGAGCTCGTCCCGGTCGCGGTTCACGTCGCAGTAGGCGCGGCTGTAGCCGCAGACGATCAGCGGCACGGACAGCGCTGCGGCCGCAGGCTTGACCAGGTCCAGCACTCCGAAATCTGTCGCCTGCAACAGCACATCGTCGTCGAGCGCGCTGGCCCGCCGCAGGTCCTCGGGCAGAAAGGTGCCTGCGTGCGGGCAGGACAGCACCACAGGCAGTGATGGCTGTTTGGGCCGGACGACAGACACGGGCGGCGGCGATGACATGGCTGTCACCATAAGCGTGCGACGAAAAACAGGAAGCCGGAAAAAACCCATACCAAGGGATTGCCAAGCTCAAGGCTTGGGGCTAAGCCCCTGGTTCTGGCGACGGCCCCGGCGGTCCGAGCCTAGGTTGGGCGGTTAGCTCAGCGGTAGAGCACCACGTTGACATCGTGGTGGCCACTGGTTCGATCCCAGTACCGCCCACCATTTCCCTTTGACATCCCCGGACAGTGCTTCAAACCTCAGGGCTTCAACGTGCAGGGGGATTGCGCTGTGTCACGTCTCTGGATCCGGACTCCGCTGGCCGTCTTCGCCGAGCAGCCCGCTGATGGTGGCATTGTGGTCGAGGGCGGTCGGATCGCCGAGCTGGTGCCAATGGGTGAGATTCCGGTTCATGATCAGGTCTATGATGCCAGCGAGCAGGTGCTGATCCCCGGCCTGATCAACACCCACCATCATATGTATCAGACCCTGACGCGGGCGTTGCCCAGCGCGGTGGACAAGGAGTTGTTCGACTGGCTCAAGGCGCTTTACCCCGTCTGGGCCGGGCTGAGCCCCGATATGGTTTCGGCCAGCAGCGAGCTGGCCATGGCGGAACTGCTCCTGTCGGGCTGCACCACGACCACAGATCACCACTACGTGTTTCCGGCCGGGCACGAGGATGCCATCGACCGGCAGGTGGCCGCAGCACAGGCGCTGGGGATCCGTGTGGTCCTGACCCGGGGGTCGATGAGCCTGTCGGTCGAGGACGGTGGGCTGCCGCCCAAGTCGGTGGTGCAGGACGAGGACAGCATCCTCGCCGACAGCGCCCGGCTGATCGACCGCTTCCACGACCCCGACCCGCTTGCCATGACACAGATTGCCCTCGCGCCGTGCTCGCCGTTTTCGGTGACCCGGGGGCTGATGCAGGCTTCGGCCGAACTGGCGCGGGCGCGGGGCGTGCTGCTGCATACGCACCTCTCTGAGACCGAAGACGAGAATGCCTTTTGCGAAGCGACCTTCGGCTGCCGTCCGCTGGATTATGTCGAGGACTGCGGCTGGCTGGAGACCAAGGCCTGGTACGCTCATGGCGTGCACTTCAACGCCGATGAGCGCGACCGACTGGCGCGCGCCGGGGCAGGGGTCGCGTCCTGCAGCCATTCCAATATGCATCTGGCCAGCGGGATCTGCTCGGCCTGCGAGCTGGAGACCGCCGGTGTCGGTGTTGGGCTGGGCGTCGATGGTTCGGCCTCCAACGATGCGTCGAACATGATGCAGGAGGTGCGCGCGGCCTGGCTGCTACAGCGGCTGAAGTACGGTTCAGCGGCGGTGTCGTGGCGCGATGCACTGCGCTGGGGAACGGCCGGGTCGGCGGCGCTGCTTGGCCGCGATGCGCTGGGCCGGATTGCACCGGGCATGGCGGCGGACCTCGCGCTGTTCCGGCTGGATGAGCCGCGTTTCAGCGGGGCCGGAGATCCGCTGGCGGCACTGGTGGTCTGTGGCGCGCACCGGGCCGAGGCGGTCATGGTTGCCGGCGAATGGCGGGTGAAAGCGGGCGCGCTGGTGGGCGCTAATCTGGACGGCATCATGGCGCGCCACCGGGGGGCTGCATCGGCGCTGCAGTCTGGTCTCTGAGGCGTCTCGCTCCCGGGGGCTCGTGGTGATCCTGCACTGAATTTATGCTGACTCACCAACGCCTCGACGCTGATCTCTTCAAATGCGGGGTGCGCTCTGGCTGATCGATCTGCGGTCATTGATGGCCAGTGGTCTAGGGTCGTTGCGCTTCAGCACGAAACTGTGGCGCAAACGGACAAACGATAATGAGACCTAAGTTGCACGTTTGCGTCGACAATTTGCTTTCGATGCCCTATTTGAACGCCTTGCTTTTGTGCAGGCTCGTGACGGGCGCTGCGGATGCAGGGCAAGGCGTCACAACTCACTCTGGCCGACAAGACGGATTATGAACACAACGCCGACGTTGCAAGTAGAGAACCTCGTTAAGACCTACGGGGGTGTCCAGGCGGTCCGGGGGGTCAGTTTTGACGTCATGCCGCAGACCATTGTCGGCCTGATCGGGCCCAACGGTGCGGGCAAGACCACGACCTTCAACATGATCGCAGGCGCGGAGACGCCGACCGAGGGCCGTGTCTGGTTCGACGGCACGGAAATCACCGGCAAGCCCACCGACCAGCTCTACGATCGCGGCATCGTCCGCACGTTCCAGCTCAGTCACGAGTACGGAAAGATGACCGCGCTGGAGAACCTGATGGTCGCCGGGGCCAACCAGCCGGGCGAGAACATCTTCATGAACTGGATTGCTCCCGGTGCTGTGCGCAGGCGTGAGCGCGACGTCCATGAGCGCGCCGAAGATACGCTGGCGTTTCTGGGCCTGACCCACGTGACCAACGAGTTGGCCGGCAACCTGTCCGGCGGGCAGAAGAAGCTGCTGGAGCTGGGCCGGACGATGATGACCGACGCCAAACTGGTGTTGCTCGACGAGCCCGGGGCCGGGGTGAACCCGACCCTGATGCTCAAGGTCATCGACATGATCCGGCGCCTGAATGAAGAGCGCGGATACACATTTTGCATCATTGAACACGACATGGATCTGATCGCCGATCTCTGCGACACGGTGGTGGTGCTGGCTGAAGGCCAGGTGCTGACCCGCGGCCCCATGTCCGACGTGCGCACTGACGAGCGTGTGATCGATGCTTATTTCGGCGGAGACGTGGTTTGACCCAAGATTTGTATCGGACACCACTGCGCTTCGATGGGAGGTCGCCGCAGCATGGCTGAAGCCAAGAAAGTACTGGAACTGAGCGACATTCATGCGGGCTATGGAGACACCGACATTCTCCACGGCATCAACATGCACGTCTGCGACGACGAGGTCGTGGTGGTCATTGGTCCCAACGGCGCGGGTAAGTCCACGGCCGTGAAGGCGATTCTGGGCCTTCTCAACATCCGCAAGGGCGACGTGCTGCTCAACGAGCAGGTGATTACCGGCACCCCACCGGAGAAGGTGATCAACCAGCGCGTCAGCTACGTGCCCCAGACCCACAACGTGTTCGTGAGCCTGACGGTTCAGGAAAACCTCGAAATGGGGGCCTGGACCGTGCCCGAGGGCATGAACGACCGCATCGAACGCATGTACGAGATGTTCCCCGATCTGGCGGAAAAGCGGCGGCAGGCCGCGGGTTCGCTGTCGGGCGGTCAGCGGCAAATGGTAGCCATGGCCAAGGCGCTGATGGTTGACCCGGAAGTACTGCTGCTCGATGAACCGACGGCGGGCCTTTCACCGCTGTATCGCTCGGTGATTTTTTCGGCTGTGCAGTCGATCAAGGACAACGGCGTGCCGGTGCTGATGGTCGAGCAGAATGCCAAGCAGGCGCTCGGCGTTGCCGATCGCGGCTACGTCCTCGTTGACGGCAGCAATCGCCACACCGGCACGGGCCAGGAGCTCCGCGAAGACCCCGAGGTCGCGCGCATGTTCCTCGGCGCCCGGGATTAGGGGGAGGATCGCGACCATGTGGGACGCCTTTGGCTTCGAGTTCATCAACTTCTACCTGATCCCCGGGCTGGTGCTTGGCTGCATCTACGCGCTGGGCGCGATCGGGATCACCCTGACCTTCGGCATCCTGCGCTTCGCCAACTTCGCCCACGGTGAGGTGATGATGAGCAGTGCCTATCTGACCTACACCTTCATGGCGCTGGCCGCCGGGCTGGGGTTCAGCGTGGTGCCGCTGGTCGCGGCCATCCCCGCGGCGGTGTTGACCATCGGGATCGCCCTGGTGATCGACCGGTTCTTCTATCGACCGTTCCGCAAGAGCGAGACGATCATCATCGTCATGGCCAGCTTTGGCATGATGCTGATGGTGCGCGCGCTGGTGCCGGTTATCTGGGGCCCGAACCAGATCACCTTCGTCCGGGGCATCACCCCGATGAAACCCTATCTGGACGGCATGCTGCTGGTGCAGGACAAGCAGTGGCTGATCGTTATGGGGACGATCGTGGTCATGACCGTGTTCAGCCTGATCATGAACTACACCCGCATCGGCAAGGCCATGCGCGCGGTTTCCGACAGCCCGGATCTGGCGCGGGTGACGGGCATCAACGTTGAGACGGTGATTCGTGCAACCTGGATCATCGGTGGTTTCTGTGCTGCCGTGGCCGGGGTGTTCCTGGCCATGAACACCCAGCAGCTTTCCGTGACCATGGGCTTCCGCATGCTGCTGCCCATGTTTGCTGCCGCGATCCTTGGCGGGATCGGCCGGCCCGTGGGCGCCATCGTGGGCGGCATGGTCATCGGCCTCGCGGAGGAGCTGATCGCCTACCCCTGGCAGGGTGCGGTCATGCAGGTGGTCTGGTGGTTCTCCGAGGTTATCAATGCAACCGGCATGACCGAGTGGGCTAAGGCCGTGCACAAGGAAGTGCGCAGCACGCCGCTACTCAGCCCCGGCTACAAGGCCGGTGTTGCTTTCGGGATCATGGTGATCATGCTGATCGTCCGTCCGGCCGGGCTGTTCAAAGGGAGGGTGTTCTAGATGTTTGAGTGGCTGCTCAGCGACCAGATGGTCGGCAACATGCTCTACGTGAACAGCCTGCTGCTCATGGGGGGGATCTACGCCCTTATGTGCCTGGGTCTGAACGTGCAGTGGGGCTTTACCGGCCTGTTCAACGCCGGGATCGCCGGGTTCGCGGCCGTTGGGGCCTATACCTACGCGATCCTGACAACCTTTGCTTCCGGCATGCATATCGGCGGGTACGAACTGCCGATCTGGGTCGGCATGCTCGCCGCCATGATCACCAGTGGGATTATCGCGCTAGCGATCGGGGCAATCTGTATCCGCCTGCGTGCGGACTACCTTGCCATCGCGACCATCGGCATCGCGGAGATCATCAAGCTGATCCTCAAAAACGAGACCGCCATTACCAACGGCCCGCGCGGCGTTGCGAAAATCCCGCGCAGCTGGGAGCACCTTGGCGATGCCCGTGTGGCTGAAAAGCTGCCTTGGCGGCTGTTCGGTGAGCCTTCGGCCTACGAGGGCTTTTTCCGGGAATGGTACCCGCTGCTGTTCATGCTGACCGTGGTCGGTTTTGTGTTGCTGGTTTATCTGGCGCTGGAGATTGCGCGTACCTCGCCCTGGGGCCGGGTGATGACGGCGATTCGTGAAAATGAGGCTGCCGCCCGCGCTGCGGGAAAGAACGTGACCCGGCTGCGGATCGAATCCTTCGTGGTCGGCGCTGTCATTATAGGACTCGCGGGCGCATTTTACGCGCAGCAACTGCGGTTTATTGAACCTACCAACGCCTTTGACCCCACTAAATTGACCTTCCTTGTGTGGGTTATGTTGATCATGGGCGGCAGTGGGAATAACCGTGGCGCAGTCTTGGGTGGACTGATGCTCTGGGTGATATGGTCGGGAACGGAGCTGGTTATTCGCTTCGGCGCCAATGTTGTTGGCGATATTTTCCCCGATTTGTCGCCCAGTGTACTGGTCACCAAAGCAAGTTTCTTGCGCCTGTTCCTGATCGGGCTGATACTTCAGTTCGTCTTGCAGAGATTCCCGAAAGGGATACTACCCGAGGTGCGTCCCGCTGCCCTTGGGGGAAAAACCAACGAAGTGCGGGACTAACGTCTTTGGAGGAAATACCCATGAAAAAGACTCTTCTGGTAAGCGCAGCGGTAATGGCTTTCGCCTCTGTGGCTTCCGCTCAGGTCAAAGTCGGTAACCCGATGGCCGTTACCGGCCCGATCCCGGACCTCGTCGCCCCCATGGTTGACGCGGTTAACCTCGCTGTTGCTCACGTGAACGAGCAGGGTGGCGTTCTGGGTCAAGAATACGTAATGGTCGCTGCCGACTCTGGCTGTGATCCGGCTGCTGCCGTCGACGCCGTCACCAAGCTGGTGAACGTTGATCAGGTTTCCGCCCTCATCGGTCCGGTTTGTTCCGGCGCCACCATCGCACAGGCGACCTCGGTTGCTATTCCTGCTGGTGTTGTGACCCTGTCCGTTTCTGCTTCTTCGCCAGCGATTTCCACGCTGGAAGAAGGCACTGACCTGGTCTTCCGTACCGCTGCTTCCGATGCTTACCAGGGTGTTGCTCTGGCTGAGCTGGCTATGGCTTCCGGCATCAGCGATATCGCTGTTTCCTACGCTCAGGACGACTACAACGCTGCTCTGGCAGCTGTATTCGCCGAGGCCTTTGCTGCAATGGGCGGCAACGTCACCGCGAACGAAGCACATGAGCCGGATAAGGCTTCCTACCGTTCTGAAGTTGCCACCATGGGCTCCACCTCCGACAACCTCGCGCTGTTCGCGTACTACGGTTCCGGCGGTATCACCCTGATGCGTAACGCTTTGGAAACCGGCGCGTTCTCGACCTTCATCGGTGCTGACGGCATGCTGTCTCAGGAAACCATCGACCAGATCGGTGGCGAGAACATGGGTGCTGCAACCTTCACCACCTCTGCTTCTGACCCAAGCCGTGACGCCTTCCAGGCGTGGGCTGCGCTGGCTGAAGCTGCTGGTGTACCAGCGTCCGATCCGTTCGTTGCGAACTCCTACGATGCAGCCTTCATGATGGCTCTGGCGATCGAAGCGGCTGGCTCTGCTGACCGTGACGGTATCGCTGCTGGCCTGCGGGCGATCTCCGGCCCAGACGGCGAAACTATCCTGCCGGGTGAGTTCGCTAAGGCGAAGGAAATCCTCGCTGCTGGTGGTTCTATCAACTACGACGGCGGTTCTGGCCCACAGGACTTCGATGGTAACGGCGACGTTGCTGGTTTCTTCAGCGCGAACGTTGTCGTGCCGAAGGGTTCCGAGACCAAGCTGACCATTGGCTCCAAGTCCTACGACCCTGAGTACGTGTGGTCATCGACGCTGCTGAACTAAGTCAGCAGACTGTCCTTTGAGGCGTTGGGTGCGTTCCCGGCGCTGAAGCGGCGCTGGTCCTCGTTAGGGGGTCAGCGCCGTTTTCTTTTTTGGGGGGCGACCTGTTGCGCAGGGTGCGCGTGGGAGATTTGAAAGCCGCGAAGCGGCGTCAAATCGAGCGCGCCACCATGACCTTTCATGCTGGAAGTGCTCACTTTCTGTATCTGCAGGCCGCGAAGCGGCCCAGGCTCAAGCGCGCAACCTAAGGCATTTGTTACAGCGCCAGTCGCCGTTCACTGGCGCAGAAAAGCACCCACCCGCGCTGACAAAGTTCCCGAGTGACACGCCGGTGACGCTCAGGCGCAAGAACCGAGCTACAGACGTGTTTGGCTGGACGTCACACAATGCGGCGAGAGCCAGAAGAGCCAGAAGGGGCTGAGCGTGAAGCGTCAAACCGAAGCCGTCATCATTGGAGGCGGAGTCATTGGGTGTTCGATCGCCTATCACCTCGCCAAGCTCGGCATGAACGATGTTACGCTGCTGGAGCGTCAGGAGCTGACCAGCGGGTCATCCTGGCACGCGGCCGGGGGCGTCCATGGGCTTCATGATACCAACAACATCGCCCGGCTGCAGTACTACACCATGAATCTGTACCGCGAACTGGAGCAGGAAACCGGGCAGTCCGTCGGGTTCCACCAGACCGGATACCTCTACCTCGCCCAGACCGAAGACCGCGCGCACCAGCTACGGATCAGTGCGGCCAAAGCCCGCCAGTTTTCTGGGGTCGAATTTCACGAGATCAGCCTAGAAGAGGCGGCTCAGCGTCACCCTTTCGTCAATCTTGACGGCATACGAATGGCGGTCTGGGAGTCCGAAAGTGGCCACGTCGACGTCAACGGCGTCACCCACGCCTATGCGCAGGCGGCCCGCAACCGCGGCGTCAGCATCGAACGGTTCTGCCCTGTGCTGGAGACCAACCCGCGCCCCGATGGCGGCTGGGACGTGGTCACGGAACAGGGGACGATCCAGACCCGGGTGCTGGTCAACGCGGCGGGCCTCTGGGGGCGGGAAGTGGCACGGTTGGCAGGCCTCGAGCTGCCGCTGATGCCGCTTGAGCACCAGTACTTCGTCACTGAGGAGATACCCGAGGTCGCCGCGCTCGACTTTGAACTGCCCGCCGTCGCGGACCGGGACGGTGAGTACTATCTGCGCCAGGAGGGCAAGGGCTTTCTGGTGGGCGCCTATGAGCGCGATGGCCGCTACTGGTCTGAGAACGGCACGCCGCTCGACTTTGGTCATGAACTGCTCAACGACGATCTCGACCGGATCGCTGATAACGTCATGCGGGCCTGTGAGCGGCTTCCAGCGCTCGGGGAAGCAGGCATCAAGCGGGTGATCAACGGTCCCATGATCTGGTCACCGGATGCGGCTGCTCTGCTTGGTCCTGTGCCAGAATTACGCAACTACTACACCGCCTGCGGCATTATTCCCGGGTTCTCACAGTCCGGGGGCCTGGGGCTGACGCTCGCCCAGTGGATCATCGACGGTGAACCCGAGTACGATATGTTCCCTTGGGACATGGCGCGCTATGGCGATTGGGCCGGGAAGGCCTTCACAAAGGCCCGCACGCTGGAGACCTACGGTACCCGCTTTTCGATCCATTTCCCCTTCGAGGAGCGCGAAGGCGGGCGCCCCGTCCGCAAGCGCCCGGTCTATGACCTGCAGAAACAACTGGGGGCTGTGTTCGGGCTTAATTTCGGCTGGGAGCATCCGCTCTGGTACGCCCCGGAAGGCGTGGCGGCCGAGGACAGCTATGGCTTCGAGCGTCAGGACTGGTGGCACCACGTCGGCGCTGAATGCCGCACGCTTCGGTCCGGGGTTGGGATCATCGATGTCTCTAACTTTGCCAAGTATGAGATCAAGGGGAGCGGCGCAGCACGCTGGTTGAACCAGGTGGTGGCAAACCGGGTGCCGACAGAGGTTGGGCGCTCGTGTCTGACGCCTTTGCTGTCTGTCAGGGGCGGGATCGCCGGCGACTTCACCATTACCATGCTCGATGAGGAGCACTTTCTGATGATCGGCTCCGGGATGGCCGAACGCTACCACCGCCGCTATTTCAACGCGGTGCCGCGGCCGGAAAGCGTCAGCTTTCAAAGCATGACCAGCGGCTGGGCGGGCTTCAACGTCGCCGGGCCCTCAGCGCGGGAACTGCTGGGGCGGCTGACCAACGACGACATCAGCAACGAGGCCTTCCGCTTCATGCGCTCGCGTCAGATGACCGTAGCGGGGCTGGCAGCCAAGGTGCTGCGTGTGAGCTTTACCGGAGATCTGGGCTACGAGATTTATGTCTCGGAAGCCGACCAGCAAGCCCTCTGTCAGGCCCTGTTGCACGCCGGCGAAGAACTGTCGGTGCGGCCGGTCGGGTCCCGGGCGCTGATGAGCTTGCGTCTGGAGAAGGGTTACGGTTCATGGGGGCGGGAATACTCGCCGGAGTACTGGCCGCAGGAGGTCGGGCTCGACCGGCTGATCAAGCTCGATAAGGATGAGGATTTTCTTGGCAAGCAGGCCTACATGGACCTGATGGACCGGCCACCCCGGGAGCAGCTGGTGGTCATGCGGGTCGACACCCCGAACAACGCTGATCCTGTCGGCGGTGAGCCGATCTTCTCTACCGCGGGCAACTATATCGGTAGGGTAAGCTCCGGGGGTTACTCCTATACCATCGAGCAGGGCCTCGCGCTGGGTTTCCTAAAGCCGGAGTACTGCGAACCGGGGACGGCCGTGGACGTGGCGGCGCTGGGCATGCCGCATGCAGGTACGGTTCTGGGCGAAGCGCCCTTTGATCCCTCTGGCGTGCGTCTGCGCTGCTAGCGTGATGATCGTCACCAGCGGGCTTCCGCCGCCGATGTAGATTTGCGCAACGCTTGGCTCCGCCGCCGATGTAGATTTGCGCAACGCTTGGCTCCGCCGCGCGAAGCGCGGTTGGGGACAAGTCGGCGCAATTTCCTTTGGTTTACATTTAACACGCACCGCTTTGAGCGTTGTTTCTTTGAAGATCTCCAACACGCTCAAAGACGAAGCCGTTTTGAGCGTAAATTGAAATGATTGCGGGCTCGATTTGACGCCACTTCGCGGCTTTCAAATCTCCCCCGCGCAACTAAACAGACAGGCTACGCTCCAAGCGGCCAAGGCCCGAGCGCGCCACCTGTCCGTTGATACCTAAAGCGCGGAATTCATCCTGAGCCCGTCTAAGGACTTAGCCTGTGGTGCCAGCGAAGAACGCCAACGCGCTCACGGCGAAGCTTTTTGAGCACACGGTAGGAACTTGCGTGACGCTTGGCCCCGCCGCGCGGCGCGCGGTCGGGGACAAGTCGGCGCAAAACACCCCGGTTGATCCACCGTTTCCCAGGCCATCGCCGAGCCTTTCTCGCAAACCAGCGCCACCCCAGCCCAGCGGTGGCTGCATGAGCTCCGCCTTGGTCGGCGGGCCATTCGCCCTATCTCTTTATCGCGGCGGCGTGCCATTGCATCCCCCGCCCTATGTACATTGTCAGTTATGAGGAAACGCACCCATGAAAAAGCTGTTTGCTTCCGCCGCTGTTGCCCTTGCCGCTCTGGCCTTTGGCGCCGCACCTGTTGCTGTTGCCGAAGACGCGCAGCCCAATATCTACCAGACCGCTCAAGCAGCCGGCAGCTTCAACGTTCTGCTCGCCGCTGTGGACGCAGCTGGCTTCGATTCCATCCTGCAGGGTGAAGGCCCGCTGACGGTATTCGCGCCAGTCGATGAAGTCTTCGCTAACCTGCCAGAAGGCACAGTCGAGGCCCTGCTAGCCGAAGAAGGCATGGTGACGCTGAAGGCGATCCTCGGCTACCACGTCGTACCGGGCAAGATCATGGCGGCCGACCTCGTGGGCCAGACCATGGAGCTGCAGACCGCTGCGGGCATCCCGCTGTCGGTCGATGGCACGGGTGAAGCGGTCATCCTTGGCGGCGCGGCACCTGTCGTCAGCGCTGACATCGAGACCGCCAACGGCGTTATCCACGTCATCGCCGGGATTCTGCTGCCGGGCCAGTAAGCCCAGACCATCCCGCTTGCCGGTTCTCTGGCGAGCGCCTTACCGGCCCGCTCCGTCGTTCAGTTGACGGGGCGGCGTAGGGCCCGCTCGACGAGCCGGCCCATCAGGTCGATGCGAACCCCGATATCGATGTCGCCGCGCGCCATGATGTCGGCGAGAAAAGACCCAGTCTTGCGGCGCAACGCCGTCAGCCAGTCCGGGTCCTCGCAAGGCCACTCGGCGAAGCCGAACCACCGCTCACTGCCGTAGTCAAATAGATCCCGTGCGCCCCCGGACCCGAGCGCCCGGTGACGGTCAACACGGCCTCGTTCTCCTTGAGCTGATAGCCCGTGGGAGAGCTGAAGTAGCTGTAGCCGCCGAACACCTGCTCGCCGTAGGGGCTCACCACCCCATCCAGCGCCAGCATCACGTCGACGATCATCAGCTGCCCCAGGGCGTCGAACTGCAGGTTCACCTCATGCCCGGCATCGCGGAAGGTTATTACCGTCTCCTGCAGCCCGTAGGCGCCGCTCGCGCTGTAATAGCCCGGGGAAGGCCGCTCATCTGAGATCTGCGCCCGTGCCGGGCTCACCATGGCGCCAAGGAGCAGCGCTATCCCTAGGATAAGCCACCGGCCCGGCACCGCCATCGGCCAGGGGGCCAGACCACCCGCCACCACCGGAAACCACACCCCACACCCTGTCCCGAAAGCCCGCATCCACTACTCCATGTGCATCAACATATTATGCGTCAACCTTAGCTTAAGACGGTGAGGATAGACAGGCCCTTGTCGGCGTCCTATCACCCCCTGTGATCACCACAATCTAAACGGAGACGGCGCCACCATGGCCAGCTACCAGTACGTCTATGTCATGAAGGGCCTGCGCAAGGTCTTTCCCGGCGGTAAGGAAGTCCTCAAGAACGTCTACCTGAGCTTCCTGCCCGGGGCGAAGATCGGCGTCGTCGGCCTCAACGGCTCGGGTAAGTCGACACTGATGAAGCTCATGGCCGGGCTGGACCAGGAATACGACGGCGAGGCCTGGGCCGCCGAGGGTGCCAAGGTCGGCTACCTGCCGCAGGAGCCACAGCTCGACGCGACGAAGACCGTCGGCGAAAACGTAATGATGGCCATGGCCGAGACCAAGGCCGTGCTCGACCGCTTCAACGCAGTCACCGCGCTGACCGCTGACCCGGAGACCGACGACGACACCCTCAACGGTCTCTACATGGAAATGGGAGAGTTGCAGGAGAAGATCGATGCCGCCGACGGCTGGGACCTCGACCGCACGCTGGAAATCGCCATGGACGCGCTGCGCTGCCCGCCGGCGGACTCGCCGGTCGACACGCTCTCGGGCGGGGAAAAGCGCCGGGTGGCGCTGTGCCAGCTGCTGCTGTCCAAGCCCGACCTGCTGCTGCTCGACGAGCCGACCAACCACCTCGACGCCGAGTCCGTTGCCTGGCTCGAACGCTTCCTCGACGAATACAGCGGCACTGTAGTCTGCGTGACCCACGACCGCTACTTCCTCGACAACATCGCCGGCTGGATCCTTGAAATGGACCGCGGCGAGTGCATCCCGTTCGAGGGCAACTATTCGGCCTGGCTCGAGCAGAAGCAGAAGCGGTTGGTGCAGGAGGCCAAGTCCGAAAGCGACAAGCAGAAGTACCTCGAGCGCGAGCTCGACTGGGTACGGCAGGGCGCCAAGGGTCGCCAGTCCAAGTCCAAGGCCCGGATTCAGCAGTACGAGGAGCTGGCCAATACCGCCGCGCGTGAGAAGTACGAGCCGGGCACCATCGCCATCCCGACCGCCGAGCGGCTGGGCAATCTGGTGCTGGAGGTCGACGGCGTGCGCAAAGCCTTCGGCGAAGACCTACTGATCGAAGACCTGTCCTTCCGCGTCCCGCCCGGCGCCATCGTCGGCATCATCGGCCCCAACGGTGCGGGCAAGTCGACCCTGTTCAAGATGATCACCGGTGCCGAAACCCCGGACAGCGGCAGCGTCCGGCTGGGTGAGACCGTGTCGCTGGGCTACGTGGATCAGAGCCGCGACCACCTCAACGACAAGAACTCGGTGTGGCAGGAGATTTCCGACGGCCTCGACATGATCGACGTCGGCAAGACCCAGATGCCTTCGCGCGCCTACGTCGGCGCCTTCAACTTCAAGGGCGGGGACCAGCAGAAGTCGGTGGGCCAGCTCTCGGGTGGGGAGCGCAACCGCGTGCATCTGGCCAAGATGCTGAAAACCGGCGCCAACCTGATCCTGCTCGATGAGCCGACCAACGACCTCGACGTCGATACCCTGCGCTCGCTGGAAGAGGCGCTGCAGAAGTTCGCGGGCTGCGCCATGGTGATCAGCCACGACCGTTGGTTCCTCGACCGGCTGGCGACCCACATTCTGGCCTATGAGGGCGAGAGCCACGTCGAGTGGTACGAGGGCAACTACAGCGACTACGAGGCCGACCGCAAGCTCCGCCTGGGCGCAGATGCCGACCAGCCGACGCGGATCAAGTACAAGCGCCTCATCCGATAGACCGCCGATTGAACCGCTGAACCAGTGACCTGGTAAGCTCTGCCTTCCCATTCGGTGGCATTTTGTCCTGGCGACGGTATTGCAAGCCCGGCTCCCGTAAACAACAACAGTCATTGTGGGAATTCAACTTAGGATTAAAAAACGAGCATAAATGTTGAAGAGTGTGGGATCGAGGATCGGTGCCAAATAGAGAAATCCCGTGCGAGAAAACATTACGGTGTTGCGGCGCAACACGGGTCAATGAAGCTTTGATCTTGACCTGAATTTCAAAGCGCTTCAGGCAATAATCTTGTCGATAAATGAGGCCAATGCCCGGCGTGGGCTCGTCCTTGTCTTTGGCCTGATCGACGCTGAGGGGTGCGTCATTCTCACCGAGGACGGTCGTCCTATTGCGGATTGGCAACGCAATGACCCCATGATTCTGCGTCACCTGCGCGGTCTTCTGAACGTCGATCAACCTTGACGCACCGGCGTTTCTGGTCCCCTTTCTTCCCGCATAACACGAGAGAGAGAGGGACGCGCCATGACCGCCAGTCTGACGCCGCCGCGCATGCCGCTATGGACCAAGGCCGCTTACGGCTTTGCCGACACCGGCATCAACGTTTTTGTCATCTTCAAGGGCCTGCTGATCCTCGCCTTCATGGTGCAGTACGCGGGTATCGATCCGGCGTTGGCGGGGTGGGTGACATCCTCCGTGCTGGTGCTCGACATCATCACCGACCCAATCATGGGCTGGATCTCCGACCGTACTGGCGGACGTTTTGGTCGTCGTCACCCCTATATCTTCAGCGGCACGGTGCTGATGGTCGCGCTGATGGTGCTGACCTTTGCCGTGCCTGCTGGCCTGGGGCCACAGGCAGCGGCACTGTGGATCCTGCTGTTCTTCGGGTTGAGCTCGATCGCCTTTACCATGGTGGCCATTCCCTATAGCTCGCTGGCCGTCGAGATCACCGACAGTCCACGCGAACGGTCAACCATGACCGGCTGGCGCATGGCTGCCGCAGGGCTGGGCATCCTGCTCACCGGCGGCGCCTTCCCGATCCTGATCAACCCGAGCGGCCTCGGGCTGAGCCACCCCGTCGCCATCCTCGTCTACGCGCCGATTGTGATCGGCACGATCTGGCTCGCCTGTCTGGCGACCTACCGCTTCCGCAACACGAGGCCGACCACGCCCGTGAGCCTGGGGCGGCAGGTTGGCGCTGCGCTGCGCAACCGGCGTTTCGTGGTGCTGGTGGCGGTCTATGGCGTGCAGACCATCGGCATCGCCGTCATCACCGCCGGCATTCCCTTTGCTGCGGCTGAGCTGATCATCACCAAAGGCGCCAGCGGCGCGCTTGCCACTGTCTACGTGCTGGGGGCTTTCTCCACCGCCTTCGCGCTGTTCGTCCTCGGCTCGATGCTGTCACAGGCCGTTTGGGTCGCACTCTCGGCAGCCATGGGTAAGATCACGACCTTTGCGGTTGGAACGCTTTACTACGCTGCTGTACTTACCGGGTTCTTCCTTGTGCTGCCAACCACCGGCATGATCGAAGCGGGACAGACCAATCTCGCGCTGATCACGCTGTTCATCTTCCTGATTGGCTCGGCCAACGGCTGTTATCAGCAGTTGCCCTGGGCGATTATGCCGGATCTGGTCGACTGGTCGGCCAAGCGCGAGTCCTTCGAGGTCGCGGGCGCGTTCAGCGGGTTCTGGCTGTTGGGGCAGAAGGTTGGTAACGCCATTGCGCCGCTGTTCTTCACCCAGATCCTCGCCGCCTATGGCTGGATCGCCACGCAGGACGGCGGGGCTTCGGTCGATCAGCCCGATGCAGCCGTTGCGGCGCTGCGCTGGTCGCTGACGCTGGTCCCGGCTGGGTTGTTTGCCGTGTCTGTGCCGCTCTACCTCTGGCTCGACCGATGGGCGAAAGCGGCCCAGGATGCGACCTAGGCCGAGCGCGCGTCACCGTCCGTGATGGCTGCCCCAGACCTGAGCATCATCATCCCGGTTTTCCGGGCTCAGGACACGCTTGCCCGGGCGCTGGCATCGATCGACGTGCCGGTGGGGCTGAGCGCAGAGATTATCCTCAGCGTCGATGATGGTGACGACTACAGCGCCTTTGAGCGCGAAAACCAGATGGTGCGCCTGGTCACCGGCCCGGAGCAGCGCACCGGCCCCGGCCCGGCCCGCAACCGCGGTCTTGCTGCGGCGCGGGGCGCCTTCCTCGCCTACCTCGACGCCGACGACAGCTGGTCGCCGGGCTATCTGGCGGCCCTGCTCCCGCTGGCACGGCACGAGGGCTGTGCCTTTGCTGCGACGGTGATCGAGACGCCCGAGGGCGAGGCGCTGGCGCAGTTCCCCCCCGGTACACCCGGGCGACTGATGCTGCCGGACTTTGCCCGCTGGGGAGCGTCCTTCCACCCGGTTCACGCGGCGGGGCTGCCAAGGGGCAGGGCAGAAGGTCCGTTCTGGAACGCCCCCGCGCAGGATGTCATGCACGCGGTGGAAGTGTTCATGGCCTGCGGCCTCACGGCTGCACTGGAAACCAGCGTTGCCTACCGGCTGCGGCTGGGGTCAGAAACCGTGACCACGGCGAGCGATTTTTCCAGCCGACTGCGCGCTGCCTACGCGGCCTACGATCAGGCACTGGCGGAGACCTGGGCGCAGACGCTCTTCGCTGGAAAAAGTGCGCTCAACGACCGCTACGAGCAGGAGCGTGAGCCCGGCGAGAGTTTCTACGCCTTTGTCACACGGGTGATCGTTCCCGGGGCCAAGTCGGCCTGATCCAGCGCAGCCGTCCAGTCGGCCTGCGCCTGCTCCAATGCCAGTTCACCCAGACCCAGCGCCTGCGTGCGCTCCAGCAGCCTGACCAGCGCCGCGCAAATCCGGGCGGTGCGCTGTGGCAGTCCCTGACCCGGCGCATACAGGCCGGTGCTCAGCGCGGCGATGAAGTCGCCGACGCCATTGGGTTCGCGCTCGAAGGCAACGCCGCGGTGCTCGACCAGCGTCGTTTCAGCTGCATCGAAGCAGAACACACCGCGACCGCTGACATCCGGGGCCATGGCCTCGGCCGATGTCACCAGCCCCGCTGAAAAGCCGATCGCCTGCAATTGGCTCCTGAGGTCTTCCAGACCTGAAACAGGGCGGCCGGCGAGGGTCTCGGCCTCGAAGGTATTGGGTGTGATCAGCGAAGCCAGCCCCGGCGCAGCATTCTGGAACAGTTCGACCAGACCGGCCTCGACGTATAGCCTTCCCTTATCCCCCATGACCGGATCGATGATGATCGGCAGGTCAGGCTTCGACGATCGCAGCGCGCCGAGCAGGTCGAACACTGTCTTGGCCTGCGCCGGGCTGGCAAAGAAGCCGGTCTGGACCGCACTCAGGCGATCCAGCACCCCGCGCCGACCCAGCGCTTCGAAGTGATCCCGGAGCAGGGCAGGGGGGGTCGCCTCACCCACCGCATCGGGATAGCCCTTGTGGTTGCTAAGGATAACCGTCGGGACCGCAACCACCTCGAAACCGAGCCGTCTCAGCGCGAAGTCAGCCACACTGTTGCCCACATGTCCGAACAGAACCTGACTGGAGATAGTCAAAATTGTCATTGCAGAACCAATGTTCAAAAAACGTCGCAGGTGATTGAAGCAGTGCCGGAGTTAAGCTACTCGATAAGAGTCACAGACCGACACCCGGAATCTTCCATGACCGATCAAGATACGCCTGTCCAGCGGCCGCTTTCTCCGCACCTGCAGGTCTACCGCCTGCCGCTCCTGCCGCTGATGTCCATTACCCACCGCGTGACCGGCGTTGGCCTCGCTTTAGGTACGCTGGTGTTGGCCTGGTGGCTGGCGGCGCTGGCCACGGGGCCGGGCGCCTACGATCTGTTTATCCGCTTCATGAACCCGCTGGGTGGGCTGGCGTTGCTGGGCTGGATGATTGCGATTGCCTACCACTTCTGTAACGGCATCCGTCACCTGATCTGGGACACGGGCCACGCGCTCGATCTGGGCAGCGCCGAGCGCGCCGGGTATCTGGTCCTCGTCGGCTGGCTGGTGCTGTCGGCCGTCATGGTCGGCAGCGCGTTGCTGTTCTGGCTGAGCTGAGGGAGAGGCAATCATGAGCGAGTCACAGACCGCCCCTTCGCTGAAAACTGCCCGCGGGTTGGGCTCTGCCAAGGAAGGCACGGATCACTGGTGGATGCAGCGCCTGAGCGCGGTCGCCATGATGCTGCTCGCGCCGCTGATGATCTTCCTCGTTATCACGCTGATCGGCGAACCCTATGAAGCCGTGGTGGCGAAGTTGAGCTCGCCGCTGTGGGGCGGGGTCACGCTGCTGTTCGTCTGCGCGTCGTTTTACCACGCCCATCTCGGCTTACAGGTGGTGATCGAAGATTATATTGGTGGTCATGCGGCTCGCCTCACACTGATTATCCTGATCCGGGGTGCACTGATTATTCTTGGCCTGATCGCGGTCCTGTCCGTGCTCCGTCTGATGCTGACGTGAGCCGCCTGTCCGCCACCTGTTTAAGGAAACGCTTTAATGGCGACCACTGAGTACCAGTTTACTGACCATACCTTTGACGTGATTGTCGTCGGCGCCGGGGGCTCGGGCCTGCGTGCGACGCTCGGCCTGGCCGAAGCCGGGCTGAAGACTGCGAACATCACTAAGGTCTTTCCGACCCGGTCTCATACCGTTGCCGCGCAGGGCGGGATCGCCGCGTCGCTGGGTAACATGGGTGAAGATGACTGGCGCTGGCACATGTACGACACCGTGAAGGGCTCGGACTGGCTGGGCGATCAGGACGCCATCGAATACATGACCCGCGAAGCCGTGCCTGCGATCATCGAACTCGAACATTACGGCATGCCATTCTCGCGGCGCGAAGACGGCAAGATCTACCAGCGGCCCTTCGGCGGCATGACCACCAACTATGGCAAGGGCGGGCAGGCCGAGCGCACCTGTGCGGCGGCAGACCGGACCGGCCATGCCATGCTGCACACGCTTTACCAGCAGTCGCTCCGAGCTTCGGCAGAGTTCTTCATCGAATACTTCGCCATCGACCTCATCATTGATGCCGACGGTGCTTGCTGCGGCGTGGTGGCGCTGAAGATGGACGACGGCACGCTGCACCGGTTCCGGGCGCAGCGGACCATCCTCGCGACCGGCGGCTATGGCCGCGCCTACTTCTCCTGCACGGCGGCACACACCTGCACCGGCGACGGTGGCGGCATGGCACTGCGGGCTGGTATCCCGGTGCAGGACATGGAATTTGTGCAGTTTCACCCCACCGGCGTCTACGGTGTTGGCGCACTGATCACCGAGGGCGCGCGGGGCGAGGGCGGTATCCTGCGCAACAGCGAAGGCGAACGCTTCATGGAGCGCTACGCGCCATCGGCCAAGGATCTGGCCTCCCGCGATGTGGTTTCCCGAGCCATGACCATGGAAATCCGCGAAGGCCGTGGGGCAGGGGAAGACAACGACCACATCATGCTCGACCTCTCGCACCTGCCGCCGAGCCAGCTCGAAGAGCGTCTGCCCGGCATTTCGGAAACCGCGCGTATCTTCTCCGGTGTCGACGTCACCAAGGCGCCGATCCCGGTGCTGCCGACCTGTCACTACAATATGGGCGGTATCCCGACGAATTATCACGGCGAAGTGTTGCGCCCGACCGAGCGCGACCCTGAAGCTGTGGTTGACGGCCTGATGGCTGTGGGCGAGGCGGCCTGTGTCTCCGTGCACGGCGCGAACCGCCTCGGTTCCAACTCGCTGCTGGATCTGGTGGTCTTTGGCCGCGCCGCTGGTCTTCGGTGTAAGGAAAAGGTCGAGCCCGGCGCCAAGCAGCGCGACCTGCCGGCCGATGCAGGCGACAACAGCCTCGCGCGGCTGGACAGGGCGCGTCACGCCAATGGTGAGACTGGCACCGCTGATCTGCGGCTGGAAATGCAGCGGGTGATGCAGAACAACTGCGCCGTCTTCCGCACTGGTGAAGTTCTTGCCGAGGGGGTCGAGCTTATGGATCAGGCCTGGGCCAAGCGCGACGACCTACGGGTTGCCGACAAATCGTTGGTCTGGAATTCTGACCTGATCGAGACGCTGGAGTTCGACAACCTAATTTATCAGTCGTCAGCGACGATCAATTCAGCTGCGAACCGGGAAGAGTCTCGCGGCGCGCACGCGCGCGAGGATTTCCCCGAGCGTGATGATGACAACTGGATGAAGCACTCGCTCGCCTGGATCGACGAAACTGGCAAGGCCAACATCACCTACCGCTCGGTGGTGATGCGGACCCTGACTAACGAAGTCGCCGTGGTCGAGCCCGCCAAGCGGGTCTACTGACCTCGGCCGCATAATTGAAACAGAAGAAGCACCGAGAAATGGCTGAGTTTACCCTCCCCCGAAATTCCAAGGTCAAAAAGGGCCTTCACTGGAAGGTTCCTGCCGACAAGGCCGGGGAGAGCGGCAGGACCCGGTCGTTCAAGGTCTACCGCTGGAACCCGGATACGGGCGAGAACCCCCGGCTGGATACCTACGAAGTGCCGGTCGAACGCATGGGACAGATGGTTCTCGACGCACTGATCTGGATCAAGAACAACGTCGACAGCTCGCTGACCTTCCGCCGCTCGTGCCGAGAAGGGGTCTGTGGTTCCTGTTCGATGAATATCGATGGCACCAACACGCTGGCCTGCACCAAGAACCTCGACGATGTCCGGGGCGACGTTGCCGTCTACCCGCTGCCACACCGGCCGGTGGTCAAGGATCTGGTGCCCGACCTGAACCAGCTGTACAGCCAGCTGGCTTCAATCGAACCGTGGCTCAAGACCGACAGCCCGGCGCCGTCGCGCGAGCGTTACCAGTCGGTTGAAGACCGCGCCAAGCTCGACGGTCTGTGGGAGTGTATCCTGTGCTTCTCGTGCTCGACCGCCTGTCCGTCGTACTGGTGGAACGGCGACCGCTACCTCGGCCCGGCAATCCTGCTGCAGGCGTACCGCTGGCTCGCGGACAGCCGCGATGAGGCAACCGGGGAACGGCTCGACGCGCTGGAAGACCCATTCCGACTTTACCGCTGTCATACCATTATGAACTGCACCAAGACCTGTCCGAAGGGTCTGAACCCGGCCAAAGCCATTACTGAAATCAAAAAAATGATGGTCGAGCGGCGGGGCTGAATTGTCCTGTTTCTTCCGTTCTGCAGCGTGATCTAGCTGATTTACGAAAAATTTCTCAATATGTGAAAAAAAGACCTATTGGCAGTGGGTTAGCGCTGCTTCGCCCTAAACCCAGTTCCCTCGAAAAGTCCGTTCCATGGCCCAGAAAATGCAATGGTAGGGGCCAGAGTGGGCACCATGCCCGCGTTTTGAAAAGTCAAGAAGCATCCGGAATTTTTGTATGGACCGCCGTCGGAGCATACCCGCAAAGACGCGATCGGATATTGTGTAAAAATAATGTTTAGATTTGAATTTGGAATTGTCGTTATCGTTCTCGTAGGCTTGGCAAGGCTGTCAGCCATCCGACCAATTCTGCCTATTCGGCAAAGGCCTTCTCGATCACGTAGTCGCCCGGCTCGTTGTTCGAACCTTCGACCAGCCCCGCCTGCTCACACAGGGTGGCGCAGTCCTTGAGCATCTCCATGGAGCCGCAGATCATCACCCGGTCGACGGCCGGTTCAAAAGGAGTGGTTCCCACAGCATCGAACAGGCTGCCATTCTCGATCAGGTTGGTAATCCGCCCCCGCACGGGATAGTCCTCTCGCGTCACCGAGGTGAAGTGCACCAGCTTATCGCCGACGACTTCCGCGAGCATCTCGTCTGCCTCGATTTCTGCGATCAGATCCAGCCCGTACTGCAGCTCTGAAACCTCTCGGGTGGTGTGACACAGCACGACTTTCTCGAAGCGCTCGAAGGTCTCCGGCTCACGAATCAAGGAGGCGAAGGGCGCGATCCCCGTGCCGGTGGAGAGCATGTACAGTGTCTTTCCCGGGCGCAGGGCGTCGAGCACCAGCGTACCGGTCGACTTTTTGCCGAGGATAACGGTATCGCCTTCGCCGATATTCTGCAGGCGCGAGGTCAGCGGACCATCCGGCACCTTGATCGAGAAGAATTCGAGGTTGTCGTCCCAGGCCGGTGAGGCGATCGAATAGGCGCGCAGCAGCGGCTTTCCGTTATCCCCCGGCAGGCCGATCATCACGAATTCACCCGAGCGGAACCGGAAGCCCGAAGGCCGGGTCATGCGGAACCGGAACAGGCGGTCGGTATAGTGCTGGGTTTCAAGTACGGTTTGTTCGAACATGAATGGTGATCCGGTCCTCGGTCTCAGTTTTAGTCCTGGTTCGAGAGCAGGTTTGCGGCCTTCCAGCCGTTGAGCAGCCCACGTCGACCAGTCGCATTCTTGGCGCCCTCGAAGCCGTCAGAAACGCTGGTTAGATCCTTGTAGCCGGCTTCTTTCAGCGCCTCGGCAGCGGCCAGGCTGCGGACGCCCGAGCGACACAGCACGAAGATCGGCGTTTCCTGTGTCAGCCCGGCTTCGCTGACTTCTTCGAGGAAACTGGGGTTCGCAGCGCCGTATGGAAAGGTCTGCCACTGGATGCCGACGCTGCGTTCGAAGGCCGGGCGGCCCACAAACTGCCACTCCGCGGTGGTCCGGACGTCGAGCAGGACGGCGTTGGTGCTCTCCTGCAGGGCCTCAAAGGCTTCAGGGGCTGTTAGCGACTGAATTTTCACGCGGTGTCTGTGCCTCTCGTCCCAGATGGAGGGTGCTTTACCCGACTTCGTGTAGAGCTGATCGGGTGCCACATCCATCGCCTGACGCCAAGCCTCCTCACCGTGACGGCTGACCAGCTCGTCGTCGAGGTGAATCTCTGAAAACCCGCACTGGAAGGCCATGCGCGCCTGATCGGGCATCAGATTGCCGGTGGCAATGATGCGGGAGCCTTCGCCCCGCTCCCGCTGGGCGCGGCGGGCGTAGGAAAAGGCCCGGCCATCGGCTGCGCTCGGGAAGTTGAATGTCAGGCAGTCCTCGCAGCCGTCGAAGGCTTGCTCCTGCAGGCCCGGCTTACCGCCGTCGACCCGCAGCCCTGCCTCGGACACTGGGCCGTCATGGTGGTCGAAGACGGCGCCCTGTTCCTTAAGCACCCACATAGACGGCCTCCTTGAACGGGGCCTTGCCGACCCGGGCGTAGGTATCGGGGAAGCGCTCGTCGGCGGCGGTACGCAGGCTCAGGTAGGTGTCGAGCACCCGCCCGATGGCGGCAGGCACCTGATCGCGGTCAAAGCCCGGCCCCAGCACCTCGCCTACGGCCGCATTCTCGTCCGACCGGCCGCCGAGGGTGATCTGGTAGTTTTCCTTCTCGGCCTTGTTCAGACCCAGAATGCCTATATTTGCGGCGTGGTGATGACCACAGGCATTGATGCAGCCGGAGATATTGAGGCTGATCGGGCCCAGGGCGTCCGTCGCCTCCCGCTCGCGCAGCATGGTCGACAGCTCCTGCGCAACGGGGATCGACCGCGCGGTGGCGAGGCCGCAGTAGTCCAGCCCCGGGCAGGCGATGATATCGCTCGCTTCGCCAATGTTGTCTTCAGCGAGGCCGATGTCCTGCAGACCCTTGTACAGCCCGGGCAGATCCGCCGCCCAGACGTAGGGGAAGACCACGTTCTGGCGGTGGGTGATGCGCAGCTCACCGGCCGAGAAGGCGTCAGCGAGGTCAGCCAGCGCCTGCATCTGCGTGCCGGTGACATCACCGGGAATACCGCCCTTGGGTTTGACCGAAATTTGCACCACGGCCCAGCCGGGTACGCGATGGGCGGCGACATTCTGGCCGACCCATGCCTGCAGGCTTGCCGAAGCGGTGCTCAGGTCGAGGCTCTCGCCCGGCTCCATCGCCGGCTGTGTGGCTTCGAACTGCGCACGAATGCGCTCGTACTCGTCAATGGCGGACTGGAAGGGGGCTGTATCCATGCCAGCCAGCTCCGCCCGCACCTCGTCGTGGTAGTTCTCGAGCCCCAGCTCTTCGACCAGAATCTTGATCCGGGCCTTGTATTTGTTATCGCGGCGGCCGTGCAGGTTGTAGACGCGCAGCATGGCGTCGAGCAGCGGCAGCAGGTCGGGCAGGGCCACGGCCTGTTCGAACAGTTTGGCGACCCTCGGTGTCCGGCCCTGACCGCCACCGACATATAGGTCGAAGACGGGGTTGCCGCTGTCGTCGGTCTTGGCCCAGATGCCGATGTCGTGGAACTTCATCGCGGCGCGGTCTTCGGCGGCGCCGGTGACAGCAAACTTGAACTTGCGCGGCAGAAAGGCGAATTCCGGGTGCAGCATCGACCATTGCCGCAGCAGCTCGGAGACCGGACGCGGGTCGACAAATTCATCAGCTGCCACCCCGGCGAAGGGGTCGGACGTGACGTTGCGGATACAGTTGCCCGAGGTCTGGATCGCGTGCATCTGCACCGAAGCGAGATGGTCGAGAATGTCGGGGGTATCGATAAGCTTGGGCCAGTTGAACTGAATGTTCTGCCGGGTGGTGAAATGCCCGTAGCCCTTATCATAGGTATCGGCGATGTAGCCCAGCTTGCGCAGCTGGGTGCTGTTCAGCTCACCATAGGGGATGGCGATCCGCAGCATGTAGGCGTGGAGCTGCAGGTACAGCCCGTTCTGCAGGCGCAGCGGGCGGAATTCTTCTTCGCTGAGCTGGCCGGTCAGGCGTCGCTCGACCTGATCGCGGAACTCGCGCGCGCGGTCCTCCACGAAGGCCTGATCGTGGGTGTCGTAGGCGTACATGTGCGCTGATCCCTAGGCTGCGTGACGGGTCTCGGTGCCCGCCGCCGGTACGCGCACGCTCGGCCCCGCCAAGCGGCGGGTTTCCCGCAATTTCAGGGGCACTGGCCCGGCGCTGTCTTCGGGCCGCAAAGCGACCAGATAAGTGCCAACGACCCGATTGGCGGCTTCCTCGGCCTGACCCTTGGAAAGCAGGGTTTCGGCGGTCTCCGTTCCCTGACTGATAAGGGCGTCGTTGATATCCGTGGTCCAGCTCCCGTCGGCGGACCAGAAAACGATATCGCCGCTGCGGACATCATTGGCGGTCAGAACCGCACGGGTGGGGAGGGAATTGGCCATCTTCAAGCTGCCTTTCGTGCGGGGTTGGCGGTCCGGCGTGTGCCTGGGAAGGCATCTGGGCGTTGGTTCAGGGTCTGAACGGTGTCGGACTGGCTGTGGGGTTCCAATTCGGCTTCGATCCCTGGAATCAGACGCACGGCGAAGCCGGCGGCGCGCGCGGCGCGGAGTTCGGCGTAGGCGAGATAGCCGCTGCCGCTGACCAGCCGCGTGACGCTGTGCCCGGCGCGCAGGTGGTCGAGCAGGGCCGTGGTCGCGCCCAGACCATGGGTTTCGATGATGGCCTCCCGCCGCGCCAGTTCCAGCACCGCGCGGGACACCAGCGGTTCGGAGAGCACGACGTCAGCGCTGTCCAGCGCCTGATGCCCGGCCACGGTCAGCAGATCGGCCTGCCCGGCCCCGGTGCCGACGATAGTCAGGCTCCCGGCTGCGGGCGCTGTGCCAGCTGCGTGGGTTGTCAGCAGGCTCCGACCCAGAGCCTCGATATCAGCGGCCTTGGTCAGGCGTTGCTCGCGTGCGCCACTGAAGAAGCGCTGCCAGAAGTCGCGTCGCGCGCCGCCAGCGGGCAGGGCATGGGCCACGGTTTCCCGCAGCGAAGCCGCGATCCGGGCGATGAGACCAAGCCCCGGCTCCAGCATGAATTCGACCTGAGACTTGATCCGCCGCGCGAGAACCGGCGCGGTGCCCTCGGTGCCAATCGCCACCACCACCGGGTCGCGATCGACCAGCGCCGGGGTCGAAAAATCGGAGACGGCGGGCTGATCGGCGGCACAGATGAGGATGCTGGCCGCGCGGACACGCTCAGCCAGCTGGGCATCCAGCGCTTCGTCGCCCGTGGCGGCGTAGGCAAAGGCGATGTTTTCAGGCAGGTCGAAGGTCAGCGGGTTGGTGCGCACACGGATCACGCCATCCAGCGCCAGCAAGGGCGCCTCGAAGTGCGGGGCGATGGCGATCACCGTGGCTTCGGTTTTCAGCAGCAAGCGCAGCTTGGCCGCGGCATCTTCGCCGCCGCCGAAGATGATGACGCTACGGTCAGCAACGTTGATGAACAGGGGGAAGGCTTTCATGGCTCACTCCGTGGAACGCCCACCAAATGTGCTAATTTCCTGAACAAGAACAATATTGGGAAAAAAATAAGCCTGAAATAACAAAAGGCACGAGGATCACAGCACAGAGTGCTGTTTCGCGCCTTTTCGTAGGAATATATTCTGCCAGATAGCGACCGAGCTGAATTCAGTTTCGGTCGCGATCAGCAGACAGGGCCTTAGGAGCCAGCCAGAGCGTTCTTCAGAGCGGTCGATGCCTTGAAGGAAGCAACGCGCTTCTCAGGGATCTGGATCGTTGCGCCCGTCGACGGGTTGCGGCCGGTGCGTGCTGCCCGGACTTCAGACTTTATGGTCGCGAAGGAGCCCATAGCGACATCGTTACCAGCGACCAGTTCCCCCTGAACGGAAGACAGGTAAGCTTCGATGGTAGACTTGGCCTGAGCCTCGGACACGCCAGCACTCTTTGCTGCTGCGGAAACCAGAGCGGTATGTGCGGTTTTGGACATCGTTGTTACTCCCTTGTGTCATGGTGCATTAGCACCATCCCGATTGAGCCTTTGGTTTACTCAATCTTGACCCACAACAAAAGAGATTATGCGCATTTTCGGCCCCAAACCGGCTGAATCGTGGGGAAAATGGGTGATTTGAACTGTTCCGAGCCGCCTTGAACGGCTCAAAAGGCAGGTCGTTGGCCCAAAATCGGCTAAGTGCGGCCAGCCCGAACCCCCTACGGACTAGGGGTTTCGGGCCGGGCTTCAGGCCAGAACAGCCCTATAACAGGGGGTCAGGACCCCGGCGTGAAGGCTTCGTCGCTCATGATGGTGAGGACGTTGGATTCAAGGATGGCGCCTGCTGCAGCACGCTTGGCCCGCAGCTCCTCGTGGGTGGCAAAGGCCTTCATGGCTTCGGGAGAGTCGAACTCGATGATCACTATCATCTTGTTGTCGTCTTCCTTGGTTGCACCGGCAAAGACGAGACGCGCACCGAGGGCGTTCAGCTCGGCTTCATTCTCGAAGTACATTTCCTTCCATGGCTTGAAACCACGTTCCAGATCTTGGGTCAGTTGGACAAACATGCGTTGTTCTCCCTTTGAATTCTCTGAGTTGCTGGGTTCACTAGTGCATCAAATGTGATCGCATTGGCGATGCGTCGCAATCGCTTTGATTTGGTCAGGGATGAGCAATTTGGGCAGTTTTGACTTTCGCGTATCAACCTCGGCCTTTGCGCAGGTGGGTGGACCCCGCTGTTCTGGGCCGTACTATGGCATCACCATTGATTGTGCAGCACAGGGGACGAGCCATGACCGATGCCATCACAATTCGCCCACTCCGCCGCGAAGACCACGCCGATTGGGCGCGGCTGTGGACCGGCTACCTCGAGTTCTATGAAACCGAGCTCAGCCAAGAGATATACCGGGTTTCGTTCGAGCGCCTGCTGACCGATGATCCGCACGAGTACAGCGGTCTGATCGCCGAGGTCGACGGCCAGACGGTCGGGCTGGCTCATTTCCTGTTTCACCGGTCCATGTGGACCGTCGAGAACACCTGTTATCTCATGGATCTGTTCGTTGATCCGACCACCCGGGGGAAGGGCGTTGGCCGCGCGCTGATCGAGGCCGTGCACGCGGCGGCCAAGGCGGCGGGGGTCACCGAGACCTACTGGCAGACGCAGGAGTTCAACTACAAGGGCCGCATGCTCTATGATCAGGTGGCTAGCCGAACGCCCTTCATCATCTATTCCAAGGAAGACTGAGCCGGCGCGTCCCCACCGGCTCTTGCCAAGGCCCCGGTCCTAGCGGTCGGCACAGAGCATCCGGGTCGCCCGCTGATCGAGACCGGGCAGCGCACCATGACCCCCGAAACGGTATTCGAAATACTCGCTGGTGATCATGTCCGAGCGGCGCATCAGTGCCTGGTCCAAGGCCCGGGCATTGCCGACCGGAACGATGGTGTCGCGCACGCCGTGGTGGGTCTGCACCCGCTCGGGCAGCAGCTCGGCAAAGTGCAGCGCTGAACCGCCGAGCAGCTGCATGCGCAGCTCTTCGAAGCTCGTCTGGCCGTCGTAGTAGGCCTCGACGAAGGTCCCGGGGAACCCGTAGTAGGGGCTGACTTCCTCGCCGCGCAGGTGCCCGATCACCCCGTTGATCATGTCGGGATAGGTCAGCACGTCGGTCGGGCCAAAGACATTGACCACCCGATCAACCCGAGGATCACGGATCCCCAGCATCAGGGAGACGCCGCCCCCACGCGAGTAGCCCCACGCGCTGACATCGTCGTCCTGCGCGCCGGGGTAGTTGTCCACGACGCCGGAGATCAGCGCCATCACATCGATGACGTCACGGTTGATCAGGCTCTGTTCACCGGTGCTTGCGTAGGTGTCCTCGAAGATCCGCAGTTCTTCGCCGCGGAAGCTGGGGACAACCACGAAAAACTCGGCGAGGCAGTCATCGACAAGTTCGAACGCCCATTCGCCTTCGATACCGTCCCAACCGCCGTGGTTGAGCACGAGGATTGGCGCGGGCTGGCCGGGTCGATAGTCCTGTGGGGTGCGGACGGCGGAGAAATGGCTGTTGCCCTCCACCCGCTGGCTGACAATGTCGAGCCGGAAGCCGTCGTCTTCGAAGCTGTCTTCAACCATCCACCGCGTAGCAGGCGCGACGGGTTCCGCCCAGACGTCGAGGACGGCTTTTTGTTCAGCCTCGGTTGGCGGTGCGAAAATCCGCTGCAGGGATTCAGCCTGAGACGGGCCGGCGAGGCCAAGGGCCAACGATGCTGCGCATATGACAGCCGCTCCGGCGGTCGACGCCGTGGGCGTCCAGCCGGACAGTGCGTCTGAAATCAGGGAGCATGCGGAGGCGAGAGGGGTGGGGGAGGCGTGGTGTCGGGTCATGGTGCTGCTCGGTTCCGGGTTGTGGTGGATCGCGTCATTCCCCAACCTTACACAACCCGGAACCGAAAGCGTTTACAAGCCCTTGCCCGGATCTCACCTTTTTATTTCAAAGGCGAGTGTTTTTTCAGTCTACTTTGCCTTCAGCTTGGAGAGGCAGGCGATCAACGTGATAAGCGGGATCAGCATGAACAGGGCGGCGAAGACGTTAAAGCCGCTGAAGCCATTATACCCGTAAGTGCTGGCCATGCCCCCCGCAATAAACTGCGTGCCCATGATGGCAACAACAGCGATGGCGCCGATGCGGGCCCGAGCCGGGTTCGCGGCCAACAAGCCGAGGAAGAAGATGATCGCGCCCATGCCGAGCACGTGGGCAAACCATACCACTTCGACCACGATGGCGATGTTCAGCTCGCGCTCGGTCAGTTCGCCCGTCCAGAAGTTGCTGGCCGAGTTCGCTGCCTGCCCCGAGACCAGCGCGAACCCGGTGAACAGAACCAGAAAGGCGCCCATGGCCATGAGCCAGAACCGTGTATTCAGAATTGTGCTGAGAAGTTGCATCAGAGTTCCCCTTGAATGATGCCGTAAAGGTCGCATACGCATTCACTAATTTAGTAAGTGTGTCCAACTAAATGCCGCGAGCGAGACCCATTTCTCACTTCCGACCCCAGCCCGTCGGCCGATCTTTCGTTGTCCGCGTTGGATTTTAGTGCACTTTGTTTGTGGAATTTTGCCACCGATCTTTTCGGACCGGCGGGCCAACAGGATTGGATCTTTCGTTTATGCGTTCTTCACAGCTGTTTTCGCCGATCACCCTGGGCGGGATCGAACTGAGCAACCGGATCGTCGTGGCGCCTATGTGCCAGTACAGCGCCGACGACGGCAGTGCCACCGACTGGCACCTGATGCACCTTGGTCAGTTCGCGGTCAGCGGTGTGGGCCTGATCCTCGTGGAAGCCACCGGCGTCAGCCCGGAGGCGCGAATTTCCCCCGGCTGTCTGGGGCTGTGGTCCGACGAGAATCAGGAGGCTTTGGCCCGCGTGGTCGGGTTCTGCCGCGACTACGGAAACGCGACCATGGGCATTCAGCTGGCTCACGCCGGGCGCAAGGCTTCGACCGATCTGCCTTGGTACGGTGGTGCGCCGATCCCGGCGGCCAACCCTCGGGGCTGGCAGACCGTTGCCCCCTCTGCGACGGCTTACAACGACGCCTTCGAGACCCCGACAGCGCTGGACGATGACGGGCTGGCAAAGATCGTCGATGACTTTGTTGCAGCGGCCCGGCGGGCCGATGAAATCGGCTTTGATGTAGTCGAAGTGCACATGGCCCACGGCTACCTTATGCACCAGTTCCTGTCTCCGCTAAGCAACCAGCGCAACGACGCCTATGGCGGCGTGCTGGAAGGGCGGATGCGGTTCCCGCTGGAGGTTTTCACCGCCGTTCGGGCGGTCTGGCCCAAGACCAAGGCGCTGGGCGTGCGGATCTCTGCCACCGACTGGGTCGCGGGCTCAAGCTGGACGGTCGACGAAGCCAGCCGATTTACCGCTGCGCTCTATGCCGCCGGTGCTGACTTCATTGACGTTTCCAGCGGCGGCAACTCACCGGCGCAGCAGATCGAAGCCGGTCCGGGCTATCAGACCGGCTTTGCCGCAACCATAAGGTGTGAGGTCGGCATTCCGACCATGGCGGTGGGGCAGATCACGGAGCCAAAGCAGGCGGAAGCCATCCTGCGCTCCGGTCAGGCGGATATGGTGGCGCTGGCGCGTGGCATGCTGTTCAACCCGCGTTGGGCCTGGCATGCCGCAGAAGCGCTGGATGCCGAGGCGACGTTTGCCCCGCAATACATGCGTTCGAGCCGGGCGCTGCGTGGTGAACCAGTGCCGGGAAACCCGCCGGTGAAGGCGCGCAAGGACTGAAGCGCTGCAAGTCGTCGCGGCCAGGCTAGTCCGGATTGCTGGAAAACAGTGCGATTTTGTTGCCTTCCGGGTCGCGCAGATAGCCGACGTAGAACCGCGGCCCGGAACCCCGGCGCCCCTCATCGGTGCCGCCTGCGGCCAGCGCGGCGGCGTAAAGCGCCATGACCGGCGCCTGATTGCTGGCTTCGAAGGTCACCATGCTGCCGTTACCTGCTGACGCCGGCTGGCCGTTGAAGGGTGGTTTGGCATACAACTCGGGCAGAGCAGTCCGGAGATGTTCGGATCAGGGCAAAGCTCAGCCCCTCCTCACTCTCTTCAAGCGCGTAGCCCAGCGCGGGCAGGAACGCGGTGTAGAATCGCTTGGCGTGGGTGATGTCGGACGCGCCGACAGACAGGTAGGCGACCATCTGGATTTCTCTATTGGATGCTGTCGACGATCATATTGGCCATCTGGCGTAGTGGCTCGACATTGTAGGTGAAAGCGGGCGACGTGTTTACCTCGTTGATGACGAAATCCGGATCCTCCACCAGTAGATCTTCAGAGATAAAATCGATGCTTCCTTCTTGTATGTCGAAGATCTGCATAATCTTTTGAACAACCTGTCGAACCTGCTCAGGCAAATCATCTTCTGTGAAGTAGTAGTTCGTATGGCCAAAGGTCCCATTTTGTTGATGTATGAAAAACACCTGATCTTTTTCGAGGACTGAGTCATACGTGAGCCCGGCCCGCTCCAGATTTGCATCGAAGACCGGCGATCGCATCATGTTTTGGAAAATGGGCCTCGGTTTGGTGAAGTTCTCACCCGGCTCGGTATCCTCGCAAAATGTTTTCAGCAATGAGCGGATGTTGCTCGAACCGTCGCCAAACAGTCTGGGCCGGTACTTCTGATGAATGAAAATGATTTCACCATCAAACAATACAACTCGATAGCTTTCGCCAAAAAAATGCTTTTCAACAATGAAATCATATTCATTTACATTGATCTGTTCCAAAAGTGATCGCAAATAAGGTTCGTCCATAATATTTGCATATATAGCGATATTACCATTTGTATTATTTGGCTTAAGGACAATTGGGAATGAATTTTCTGCTGCGAAATCTAGAATATCTTGCGGGCTGTATACAAACTGAGGGTCAGTGGTTGGAATGTCAGCGTCCCTGAGGACGTCACACGTCAGCTTTTTGCTCATAAGCAGCTTGACCGTCAGTTCACCGGTCGTTTCCGATAGACTGCCCCGGAATAACCGAATTTTTTCACCCTTGCCGACCATGAACGTACCGCTCTTGTCCACCTCCGTGACGGGCGCACCTCGATCGTGGATGAACCTGAGTATGATACGCTGGTTCAGGCCTTTCAAGCCGTGTTGTTTAAGGGCTTCCTGAAATTGACCAACTTGCTCGAGGAAACGGGCTTGATCGAACTGTTTCGTGGGGGCGAGGAGCCCATCTTCGAGCAAATGCTTAAAGAGCCGCGCCGGGAGCCATCGGGGATTAACCCGCGTTGGTAGGTAGTATTGCCCATTGAGGTCGCTACCCCCTTCCGGCTGAAACACACCAACTTGAAAGACGGGCCACTTGGCAGCGAGGCATGCGCGGTAGACCCACCCCAGCACCTGTCGGGCGCGTCCATCCAGTTGGCTCGTCTGTGGCGTCTCGAATTCAGGCTCTTCCCATGCACCAAGGGCCCGGTCGAGAGCCTTGACCGCGTCTTTGTTAAAGGCAGCGGAGGTTGCGCCCTCTACGGTGAAGCCTACGGCCGCGCCTTTTAGGCCATGCTCTGGTTCAGCGACGTATCTAAGCTTTGATACTAGTGTCACGCTGTACTCGCTTTTTCAGGTTTCCGGGATCAGGCACCCTAAAAAGGTGCGCTGTTGCAGATCGTGAAGAAAACAATGCGTCTGTAAAGGGCCAGCATGCTCAGGCGAGGTGAAACACCCTAATAATGCAGTTGTTGTGTATCGGTGCGCCTCCACGGCTGACTTGGGTGTAAAACGACCCGATCAACAGTTCAGGGCACTCTATCCGCTGCGGGCAGCAGTGAGGGCCTTCGCATTCGACGGCCCTCGCCGGTCTGTCCCAGTTTTCAGAACTGGAACACCGCAACCTGAACGTCGACGCAAGGCGGGTTCGGGAAGTCTGCCTCGCAGCCACCGTTCATCGTGTTCAGCATATCGTTGAGGATGGCCGGATCAGCTTAAGCGAAAGCGCTTGGTCGTGGTGGACCGTACAGGATTCGAACCTGTGGCCTAGTGATTAGTAATATTTTACTCTACAGGGCTTTCTAACAATATAGTGTTTTGTATCAATGGGCTAGATATGGTCAGTTCTGAAAATAACAGCTTTTTGCATTTACTTTTTGTTTGCTAATTTACTTTTTCTGAGCCTCAAAATGCGACCCATACATGGGCTCAGGACATAAGCATTACGGTGACTACGTCGACCTCCGTGATGATTTCTACTTTTTGCGGGGTGAGGCTATACTCAAGCCAAAGGATAGGATCTAACGACAGACGTCTGAACAACGCCGTTTCCCTTAACGAAAAGATCATCAAAGTAACAGCTGAGTTGTGAAATCCAGCATCTTCTTTCAACTCTATTCTAAAGAGACAACGCAAATGTCCAATTTGAAGCTTGAATTCCTGGCAACCTGGAGATTCATGAATATTGATTCGGCTGTAAGGCGGACGTTCTTTATATTGATAATTTTAGTTTTTCTAACAATAGCAGTTTACGGATTGTCTCATTTCATCAGGGAAACAAGTCAATTTTCTATTTTGAAGATTGCTATTGGACTTGGTCGAGATGGATCGCCCGCAGAAATCATAAACTATGGCTTTTCCTTTCTAAGCTCAATTTTATTTTTTATCGCATTTCTTGAAATAGGTTCATTATCCCTACTGATGGCTTCTATTGTTATGGGTTTTGTTTGGTTTGATGACTCGATGAGCTATCATGAGTGGGTTGGTTATTGGTTAGTTCGAAAGTTTGATTTGGGAAGTTTTCCTGGCCTCCGACCCCAAGACACAGGCGAAGTCTTGGCCTGGGCCGCTGCTGCTCTGCCATTGCTTACTATCTTTCTGATAGCTTTTGTTCGTCGGCGGGCAGGGGACTTGGGCATTGTCGGTCATTTTTTGGCAGGCCTTATTGGGTTAATTTTTTGCGGTATCGTTGTTGATCTTGTGCACGTAGCGGCGCCACTGCGATTCAAACTGGTTCTAGAATTGGTGGAAGATGGCGGTGAAATGCTGGCAATAACTTACATTGCTTGGTTATCTGCGGCAGTTTGTCGAAACGCTTCCCGCTATTACTACAATATCTCTCAATAGCTACTTGCTTTAGAGACGACTACGTACACCTTCAGACTGAGAATAAAAGACCTAATTGGCCACTGTTCTCAAGCGCTATTAATGTAGAAATTCCAATGGGTTGAGGTGGTGGACCGTACAGGATTCGAACCTGTGGCCTAGTGATTAGGAATCACTCGCTCTATCCTGCTGAGCTAACGGTCCAACTGCCAATTTTGTCTACCATAAAGGCAAATTTCGATCCGTCTATTACGGAGTTGGCAATTTTACTAATTATTTACTTGCGTAAAGTGGCGCTAAAACAGCACTAGAATCGATGGCTTATGATGGGTAAAATATTAGCAATCGGACGCTCTATCCTGCTGAGCTAAGGGCCCTCTTCGGGTCTGCAGCCCGGCGTGCATCATAGTCGGTAAATCGGCGCCGTCCACGATGGCCTTTCACAAAATCCCGGTTTGGTAGACCCCGGACTTACGACCAGCCCTTTGCGGCCTCGACCGCGGCAGTCAGAGCTTCGGTGATCGCAGGCTCGGCGGCGGAATGCCCCGCCTGCTGCACCACCTGCAGGTCGAGCCTAGGCCAGGGTTGTTGCAGCTCAAAGGCCCCTGAGAGCGGACAGATCATGTCGAACCGACCGTGGACCAGCACACCGGGGAAGTCGAAGCCACCCTCGGGAACGCAGGACAGCGCGCCGCGTTCAGGGTCGTCGAAAAAGCAATCGTGGGCGAGGTAATGCGCCTCGCAGCGGGCCATGCGCCAGGCCACCTCCGACGCGCCGAAAGACCCACCCCCGGCCAGTGAGGAACAAGCAGACTCGTAGCGGGTCCACGCCTCACCCGCCGACAGCCGCACCCGACGGTCGCGGTCGTCCAGCCGGTCGCGGTAGCCCGCAAGCGGGTCGTCGCGCTGATCCTCGGGCAGGGCCTCCAGCCAGCGGCGGTGGGCGTCGGGGTAGAACCGGCTCAGCCCGTCGAGGAACCACTCCCGGTCTGTCCGACGGCCGAGGAACAGCCCGCGCAGCACCAGCCCGCGCACGCTTTCTGGGTGCTCACCCGCGTAGGCCAGTGCCAGCGTGGCGCCCCAGGACCCGCCGAACACCAGCCATTGATCAATCCCGAGATGGCGGCGAAGTGCATCGGTGTCGGCGACGAGGTGCCAGGTGGTGTTGGCCCGCAGCCCGCCCCCGGGGGTCGAGCGCCCCGCCCCGCGCTGGTCGAACTGGATTACCCGGTAGTGGTTGAGGTCGAAGAAGCGCCGGGTCCAGGCGTTGGCCCCCGCGCCAGGACCGCCGTGCAGGCAGACCACAGGCACGCCCTCGGGATTGCCCGCCTGCTCGTAATACAGGCTGTGCCCGTCCGAGACCGGGAGGTAACCGCGATCGTAGGCCTGTTCGCCCTGTGCGCGCTTTGAGTGTTCGACCTTATCCATGCTGCACCCTATATCTGTTGCGTACAGCAAGTTCTCAAGGTGAAAGCGACCATGACCCAGGCAAATCCCGCAACCGCCCTCGACCTCGAAGACCGTGTTGGGGCCCTGATCGACCGTGCGCGGGCCGCTGGTGCCGATGCCGCCGATGCGTCGGTCTTCGGCAGCGACCAGATTTCAGTGGGCCGCCGGATGGGGCAGATCGAGACGCTGGAACGGGCTGATAGCGCCGGGGTCGACCTGCGGGTCTTCGTCGACGGTCAGATTGCGCAGGTCAGCGGCAGTGATCTGTCAGACCAGGGTCTGGCGCGTCTTGCCAAGCGAGCCGTGGGCATGGCCCGTCACAGCCCGGCAGATCCCTTCGCCAGGCTGGCTGAGCCGGGGCAGGTGGTGACCCAGTGGCCGACGCTGGAAACCACTGACCCCGTTGAGCCGTCGACCGACGGCCTGCTGGATATGGCGGAGGCCATGGAAGACGCCATGCTTTCCGTTCAGGGCGTGACCAACTCCGGCGGCGTGTCGGCGGGCTGGACCAAATCTTCGCTGGTCATGGCCACGACCAACGGCTTCGTCGGCTCGGTGCAGGCGACCCGGTTCGGGATATCCGGCAGCGCCATTGCTGGCAGCGGTGAGGCGCAGAAGCGCGATTTTGACTACGACCTCGCCGTCTTCGCCGAAGACCTTGGCGACCCGGCCGCCGTTGGGCGGGAGGCTGGACGACGGGCGGTGAGCCAGCTCGGTGCACGCCCGGGTGCAACCGCCAAGGTGCCGGTGATTTTCGAGCCTCGGGTTGCAGTGCGCATGCTCGGACTGCTGACCGGTGCCATCAACGGCGAGTCGGTGGTGCGCGGCACCAGCCTGCTCGCTGATCACGTCGGCGAGCTGGTGATTTCCCCCGACCTGTCGGTGCACGAAGACCCGTTCAAGCCGCGCGGCCAGGGCAGCCGTCCCTTCGATGGAGAGGGCCTGCCAGTTCAGCCGCGTGCGATCTTCGAAAACGGTGTGCTCCAGACCCACCTGCACAATCTTGCCACCGCCGCACAGGCCGGAGTCGAGCCCACAGGCCACGCGAGCCGCGCTGGCGCTTCGATCGGTGTCGGCCACGCTAATCTGTGGCTCAGCCCGGGATCGGCTTCGGTCGAGGATATGCTGTCAGCAGCGGGTGAGGCCCTCTACGTCACCTCGCTGATGGGGCAGGGCGCGAACATGATCACCGGAGACTACAGTCAGGGTGCGACTGGCTTCTGGGTCCGCGATGGCCAGCTTGCCGAACCGGTAGAGAGCATGACGCTGGGCGGACGGCTGCAGGATATGTGGCGGTCGATGTCGGTGGCTGATGATCTGACGTTCTTTGGCGGCATGGGAACGCCGACGGTGCAGATGGATGGTCTGACCGTGGCTGGCGCCTGAGGCTGCGCATGCCGGGCGGTGTGGCGGTGGATCGGGCCTTGAGGCGCACAGCGGGGTCCGCTTGCTGACCCTCTTGTCCGTGCTGTCTTTGCTATTGGCGCCGTTGCTGGTGCTGGGGCTGCGTTTGCGCGGGGAACCGGCAGCACGGACCGCTGAACGGCTCGCCCGGGTCTCGCTCGCAAATACGGAGCAAGCGGAGAACACCAAAGCGACCGACGCCACCGAAGTGCTGTGGTTTCACGGGGCTTCGGTCGGCGAAGTGCGGGCGCTGCTGCCGCTCGTGCTCCACTACGCGAACCGGGCTGAGGCCGGCGAAGGCGTGTTGGTGACAGTGCAGAGTGCACAGGGGTACGGGGTTGCCACGCAGGCGCTCCATGGTCAGCCGCACGTGGCTGTTGCCATGGCGCCCATGGATCATCCCGGGGTAATGGCGCGGTTCTGCGCGCACAATTGCCCGCGCGGGCTGGTGCTCTACGAGAATGAAATCTGGCCGGGCTGGCTGGCGGCATTGCGGGAGAGGGGCGTGCCGGTGGTCCTGCTCGACGCATCGCTGTCGGCGCGCAGTCTGCGGTTCTGGCGAAGGTGGCCGGGGCTGGCGGCCTCGGTCGGGGCAGGGCTGTCACGGGTGACTGTGGCGGACCCCGGCCAGCGACAGGCTTTGGATGCGCTGGGCTGGGGGCCGGTGCAACAGACGCCTCCGCTGAAGCTGGTTGGCTCGGCGCTGCCGTTTGACCCGGCGGAACTGACGCGCTGGCGGCAATGGCGCCGCAAGAGGGCGCCGCTGCTGGTCTTTGCCAACGTCCACCCCGGTGAGATCCGGGCCGTGGCGGACATGATCGCGGCCTGGACGGCGCGAGGGGCGGACGCGGCGGGGCCGCCGCGCGTGGACACGGACCGCGCTGAAGTGCAGATCATCGTCGCGCCCCGACATCCGGAGAAGCTCGAACGGTTCAGACAGGCCCTGGGTGGCGAAGGGCCGGGGTTGGCCTACTGGACCGGGTTCGGGACGCTGGGCACGCTCTACGCGCTGGGCGGCACAGTGGTGATCGGGGGCGGCTTTGATGCGCAGGTCGGCTCGCACAATCCGATGGAGGCATTGCGGGCGGGATGTCTCACCGTTTGTGGGCCGCACGCCGGAAAGCAGGCGGCGTTGATTGCGCTGCTCGAGGCCGAAGGACTGGTTGGGCGCTGGCCTGCTGTGGCTTTGGCCGAGGCCAAGGGCGCCGGTGCGGAAACGGCTGATGCAGGCAGGCTCAAGCTTGCCGCTTTGTCGAGAAAGGCGGAGGCAACAGCGCTGACGATCATCGATGAAGCCGCGTTCGCGGCGAAGACTCAATCTGTTTCCAGCCCGGGACCCCGGGACAAAGACACTTAGGTGGCGCGCTCGATTTGACGCCGCTTCGCGGCTTACAAATCTCCCACGCGGAGACTTTTTGCCTTTGCGCTCAAA